>NZ_CADIKF010000046.1 GCF_902859875.1 Paraburkholderia solisilvae
GGCATCGGCCGCGGCCGCGGCGGCGACCGCATCGCGCGCCGCTTGCGGCGCCAGTCGCGGACCCGGCGACGGTTCGACCGCCGGGTTGACCGAAGCGCTCATCGCGGGCCGCGTCGGTTCGGCGGCGTAGGCCGATTGCCGCCCGCGCATCGGCATCGGCGGCTCGACGGCTGCGCGGTTCGCGTTAGCGCGGCCCTGAAAGATCTCGCCGGTTTGCGCGGCGTCACGATGCAGCGTATCGGCCGCGCCCGCGCCTTGCGGCGTGACGTTCGATGCGCTTTCAGGGGAATCGGTGGCGGCCGCTTCTTTGGCAGCCAGCGGCGTGGCGGCCGCCGGCATTGCTTCGGGCTTCGAATCGGGCTGTGAGGCAAACTGCGAACCGGATGGTGAACCGGCCTGTGAGTGTGAACCAGGCTGTGTACCAGGCTGTGTACCAGGCTGTGAACCAGGCTGTGACACCGGCTGTGATGCATCCGGCGGGATGGCGGCAGAGGGGGTACCGGAAACTCCGGCGTTATCTGGTTTATTTTCGCTCATGACGGTGTGTCAGGCGCGCCCAGCGCGCGAACGAATGGACAGGGTTCGATTATCCGCCAGCGCGCGATGAGCGGCAAACCAGCACACAATTGGTCACATCCGGTCACACCGATGCGCGCATCGCGTTACATCGCGTCACAACGCTGCGACCCCGTACGCGGCGCACGCTGAAAGCACACCGTCAAGGATCGGGTTGCTCGTCGAGTGTTTCGCGCAGCGCGATCTGCATCGATGCGTGAATGCGCACGAACCAGCGCCACAGCGCGGTCACCAGCAAGCCGGCGCACACCAGCACGGCGATCAGCAGGCCGGTCGGCGGCAGAATCGTGCCCGACAATGCCGCGACCAGCAGAAATACGCCGACCATCGACGCGACCGGCACGAGGTCCGAAATCGCGTAGCGCAGCGCGCTCGTCAGGCGTCCTGCCTTCGCCGGCTGCACGCTGACTTCGGCAAGCAGGAGCGCGAGCGACTTCGTCTTCCGGTAGACCGCGACCAGAAACGGCATCGACACGATCAGCGCGGCGCTCCACAACACGACACGCTGGATCGGTTCCGACGGCACCCAGCCGGCGAGCAGCCTGCTTGCGAGCGGCGCGCCATACGATGCGCCGAGAAAGATCGCGACCACCAGTGCGAGATTCACCGCGATCTGCAGAATGATCCGGCGCGTCATGCTAAAAAGCGTCGGCTCGCCGCGCTCGGGACTCAGGTTGCCGAGCCACTGCCCGTACAGGCCGAACATGTTGGCGAGACCACGCGGCATTGCGTGTGCGACGCGCTGTGTCAAAGGATCGGCCGCGCGGATCAGATACGGCGTGAAAAGCGTCGTGAGCGCCGAGACAGCGACCGCGATCGGATACAGGAACGCGCTGGTCACTTTCAGCGTCAGGCCGAGCGACGCGATGATGAACGAAAACTCGCCGATCTGCGACACGGTCATGCCGACCCGCATCGCGGTGCGTCCGTCCTTGCCGGCGAGAAAGGTGCCGAGACCGCACGACACGATCTTGCCGACGATCACCGCGACCGTGATCACCACGATCGGCCATGCGTAGTCGACGAGCACCGCCGGATTGAGCATCAGCCCGATCGTCACGAAGAAGATCGCGGAAAACGCATCGCGCAGCGGCGCGATCAGATGTTCGATGCGATGCAGATGGCGCGACTCCGCCATGATCGCGCCGATCAGAAACGCGCCGAGCGCGATGCTGTAGTCGAGCTTCACGACGAGCAGGCAGAACGCGAAGCAGAAGCCGAGCACCGACACGAGCAGCATTTCGTCGCTGTTCGAGCGCGCGACATAATTGAGCGCGCGCGGCACGACGAGAATGCCGATCACGAGCGACACGGTCATGAAGAGCAGCAGCTTGCCGAGCGTGACGAACGCGACGCCCGCGGAGAGTTCGCCGGTTTGCGCGATGCCGGACAGCAGCACGAGCATCGCGATGCCGAGAATATCTTCCACAATCAATATGCCGAACACGAGTTGCGCGAAGCGCTCGCGCTTCAGGCCAAGCTCGGACAGCGCCTTGACGATGATCGTGGTCGACGAGATCGCGAGAATCGCGCCGAGAAAAAGCGCATCCATCGAACCCCAGCCGAACGCGCGGCCGATCTCATAACCGAGCCACAGCATCAGCACGATTTCGGAGAGCGCGGCGACAATCGCGGTCGCGCCGACGCGAAAGAGCTTGCGCAAGCTGAACTCGAGCCCGAGCGAGAACATCAGGAACACGACGCCGAGTTCACCGAGCGTCTGGATGGTCTGCTGGTCGTGAATCAGCTGGAACGGCGGCGTATAAGGACCGATGATCACGCCGGCCGCGATATAGCCGAGCACCACCGGCTGCTTCAGGCGATGGAACAGTACCGTGACGACACCCGCCAACGCCATCACGACTGCCAGATCCTGAATGAAGCCGATACCATGGTGCATAGCGCGAATCCTTACAAAAAGTAAACTTCAAGCTGCGATGGTAGCGCACAACCTGTGGCCGCTGATCGATCGATTGCAGATTCTCCGTTTGGCTGTGCCTGATTAATGGACAGGTCACAATAGCGGGCATTCCGCATCCGGATTGCGCGCTGGATTGCGCCCTCGATTGCGTCACGAATTGCGTCACCCATTGCGCCCCGAAGCGCGCCCCGAACCGCGCCCTGAACCGCGCCCCGGATCAGCGCTCGAACCGAGTCCGAACGACCCGCCCCGAACGACCACCCTTTACGCCATGAGCACCGACTTCACGCCCTTCCCGCCCCTCGCCCAGCTTGCCGCCGATCTGGCCGCCGGCCGCACCACGAGCCGCACGCTTGTCGAAACCGCGCTCGAACGGATCGCCGATCCGGCCGGCCAGGGCGCGACCGTATTCGTCGACGTCGATGCGGCAGGCGCCCGCGCCGCCGCCGACGCGCATGACAAACTGCGCGCGGCCGGCACCGTGCTGTCGCCGCTCGCCGGCATCCCGGTGTCGATCAAGGATCTGTTCGACATTGCTGGCCAGCGCACGCGTGCCGCGTCGCGCGTGCTCGCCGACGCGCCGCCCGCGCACACGGACGCGCTCACCGTCGCGCGCCTGAAACGCGCGGGCGCAGTGCTGATCGGCCGCACCAACATGAGCGAGTTCGCGTTCTCCGCGGTCGGCTTGAACCCGCACTTCGGCAACCCGCTGTCGCCGTACCGGCGCGACGTGAAAGGCGACGAGCGGGTCTCGGGCGGATCGTCGTCCGGTGCGGCGGCGTCCGTCGCGGACGGCATGGCGGCGGTCGCGCTCGGCACCGATACCGGCGGCTCGATCCGCGTACCGGCGTCGTTCTGCGGACTGACCGGCTTCAAGCCGACCGCCGCGCGCATTCCGCGCGAAGGCGGCATCCCGCTCTCGACCACGCTCGATTCGTTCGGCCCGATCGGCACAAGCGTCGCGTGCTGCGCGCTTGTCGACCGCATGCTCGCCGGGCTCGAACCGGTTATTCCCGCGGTGCGGCCGCTCGAAGGCGTGCGTCTCGGCGTGCTGACGAACTATGTGAACGAAGGCCTCGACCCCGAAGTCGAAGCGGCGCTCGACACCGCGCTCAAACACCTCGAAGCCGCCGGCGCGATCGTGTCGGACGTGCGCTTCGCGGCGCTCGACCGGCTGCCCGAGATCAACCGCGTCGGCTTTTCGTCGATCGAAGCGTACGCGTGGCATCGGCCGCTGCTTGAAAAACATCGCAACGAATACGATCCGCACGTGCTGTTCCGGATCATGAAGGGGGAACCCGCGAGCGCCGCCGACTACCTCGATCTGCTCGCCGAACGCGACGCGATGATCGCCGCCGCGCGCCCGCTGTGGCAACGCTTCGACGCGCTCGTCGCGCCCACCACGCCGATGGTGCCGCCGCGCGTCGCGGATGCGCTGCGCGACGACGACTCGTTCTTCCGGATCAACGGCCGCATTCTGCGCAACCCGAGCGCGTTCAACTTCCTTGACGCGTGCGCGCTGTCGCTGCCCTGCCATCCGCGCGGCGCCGCACCGGTCGGCCTGATGCTCGCCGGCGCGCCATACGGCGACGACGCGTTGCTTGCGCTCGGGCGCGCGGTCGAAGCGGTGCTCAATACGATTCGCTGATGAGCGCTACGTTGCGTGGTCCGCGTGGTTCGTGTGGGCCACGTGGTTCGTGTCGTCCGCACGTGCAGTATGCGCAGTACGAGCGGCACGGCGGGTTCGTCACCGCTTCAGCGACAACGGTTCGGCGAAGCGCGCGGCGTTCGCGCTAGAATCGCGGCACCCAACCCCTCCGGTCTCCCATGCAACGCTACCGACCCATGTACAACGACAACGCCCTGTTGCGCAGCGAGCGCAACCTGCTCGTCCTGCTTGCCCTCGTCTGTGTCGCGCTGGTGGGCGGCGCACTCTATCTGCAGTTTGTCGAGCATCAGGACCCGTGCCCGCTGTGCATCATCCAGCGCTACTTCTATCTGCTGATCGCGATCTTCGCGTTCCTCGGCGCCCGCCTGCGCGGCTGGGGCGGCGTACGCCTGCTCGAGGTGCTCGCGCTGCTGTCCGCGGCCGGCGGCGTCGTCACTGCCGCGCGGCATGTCTACGTCCAGTCGCACCCGAACTTCAGCTGCGGCTTCGACGCGCTGCAGCCGATCGTCGACGGATTGCCGCCCGCGCACTGGCTGCCGTCCGTCTTCAAGGTCGCGGGACTGTGCGAGACGCTGTACCCACCGCTGCTCGGTCTTTCTCTTCCCACCTGGTCGCTGATCGGCTTTGTGCTCGCGTTCATCGCGCTGGCGACGAGCCTGTGGCGCCACCGCCGCGCGGGCTAACGTCATCACTGCGTTCACCTTGCCGCGTCCGCCGCGCGGTTCGGCCGCCGTGCGCCGTGGGCGTGACGGCGGCAGCACGGCCAGCCGCAGCAGTCGCTACGCCAGCGAACCGAACCCTCATAGTCTGCCGATTCCCGAGATTCCCGGGGATTCCCGGAAATCTCCACCGCACCGGCCGGCGACCCGCCGTCCCGCTGACCGCCGCGCCCTGCGCTTTTCATTTGCGCGAAAGCCACTGCGTGTTCGCGTAAACACCTGGCCGTGCGCCTGCGCGACGCCGCGTGCCGCCGGCGCCACGCATACTGGCCTGAGCGCCTTGCGCGGCGGGGCTCTGCGCGCGTTCCCGCGGGCCGCGGCCGGATCCCGCCGGGCCGTTTCTCGCCCTCGCATGACCGCCCCTGAATAGCCTTCATCACCGGCGGGGAATATTTTTGAGACGAGGTGGTGCTATCTTCGCTACAAGGATGGCGATCTACGTGCGCGAGCCCGGCCGATTCGGGCCCAATGCGTAACGCGCGCCCGGTCCGCAATGTCTTCCGGATTTGCCATGACAACGCACACCATCCGCTTCTACCGCCAGGGCGCCGTGCACGAAGTGCGCGACGTGCCCGCATCGCGCACGGTGCTGCAGTACCTGCGCGAGGATTTGCGCTGCACCGGCACGAAGGAAGGCTGCGCGGAAGGCGACTGCGGCGCCTGTACAGTGGTGATCGGCGAGCTCGATACGCATGGTGCGCTGCAGTTGAAGGCGGTCAACGCGTGCATCCAGTTTCTGCCGACGCTCGACGGCCGTGCCCTCTTCACGGTTGAAGACCTGCGCGCGGACCACGGCGCGCTGCACCCGGTGCAACAGGCGCTGGTCGACTGTCACGGCTCGCAATGCGGGTTCTGCACGCCGGGCTTCGTGATGTCGATGTGGGCGCTATACCAGAACCAGCCGGCCGACGCGGGTTTGCCGACGCGCGACGAGATCGGCGCGGCGCTGTCCGGCAACCTGTGCCGCTGCACCGGCTACCGGCCGATCGTCGATGCCGCGCAAAAAATGTTCGACTATCCGCGCGTCGCCGTGGATCGCGCAGCGCTCACGCGCGCACTGGAATCGATCCGCCGCCACGACACGTTCGAATACACCGGCCCCGACGCGCGCGGCGCCGCCTTCGGCACGCGTGCGTTCCATGCGCCGCTCACGGTCGACGCGTTCGCGCAGTTGCGCGCGCGGCATCCGCAGGCGCGCATCGTCGCGGGCAGCACCGACGTCGGCTTGTGGGTGACCAAACAGTTTCGCGAACCTGGCGATCTGCTCTTTATCGGCAACGTCGCCGAACTGAAGACCATCGGGCGCGATGCGCAAACGCTGACGATCGGCGCCGCGGTCTCGCTCGAAGCGGCGTACGCGGCGCTCGCCGCCGATTATCCGGAACTCGCCGAACTGTGGACGCGCTTCGCGTCATTGCCGATCCGCAACGCGGGCACGCTCGGCGGCAATGTCGCGAACGGCTCGCCGATCGGCGACTCGATGCCCGCGCTGCTGGCGCTCGATGCGCAGGTGGTTCTGCGGCGCGAATCGATCGTCCGTACGCTGCCGCTCGACGCGTTCTATACCGGTTACCAGAAAACCGCGCTGGCCGCCGGCGAATTCGTTGCCGCGATCCGCGTGCCGCGGCCGGCGACGAATCTGCGTTTCCGCACGTACAAAGTGTCGAAGCGCTACGACCAGGATATTTCGGCGGTATGTGCTGCGTTTGCGCTGCGCGTCGTCGACGGCACGATCGCCGGGGCGCGCGTCGCGTTCGGCGGCATGGCCGCGACGCCGCAGCGCGCGCACCGTGCCGAAGCCGCGCTCACCGGCGCCGTCTGGGACGCGGACACCGCGCACCGCGCGATGAACGCGCTCACGGCCGACTACCAGCCGCTCACCGACATGCGCGCATCGAGCGCATACCGGATGAAAGTCGCGCGCAATCTGCTGTGGCGCTTTCATCTGGAAACGCGCGATCACGCGCCGTTGCCGCTCGTCGGCGTCAGCGCTTTCGCATACGAAGCGCCCGCCGACGCGCATGCCGGCCCGGATATGGGCGCGGCGCTGAAGGAGCCCTTGTGATGAACCAGCCGTCCGGTCCGTTCATCGCGCCCGCCGCGCCTGCGGGCTCTCCTGGGCAAAAGACGGCCCGCTCCGCTCATGCGCATCCGCACGACGCCGCCGCGGATCAGGCCGCAATCGGCGTGGCGCTGCCGCACGAATCGGCGGCGCTGCACGTGAGCGGCGAAGCGACCTACACCGACGACATCCCCGAACGGCACGGCACACTGCATGCCGCGCTCGGGCTCTCGCGCCATGCGCACGCGCGCATCGTATCGCTCGATCTCGGCGCGGTGCGCAGCGCGCCCGGCGTGATTGCGGTGTTCACCGCCGCCGACATTCCCGGCGAGAACAATTGCGGTCCCGTGGTGCACGACGACCCGATCCTCGCGGACGGCGAAGTGCTCTATCTCGGCCAACCGGTGTTCGTTGTGATCGCAACCAGCCACGATCTCGCGCGCCGCGCCGCCGCCCTCGCGAAAAGCGACGACGTGGTGGGCTACGAGCCGCTCGAAGCGGTGCTCACGGTCGCCGACGCGAAAGCGAAAAAGCAGTTCGTGCTGCCGCCGCTGCATCTGACGCGCGGCGCGCCCGCCGAGCGGATCGCCGCCGCGCCGCACCGGATCGCGGGCACATTCGAAGTCGGCGGACAGGAACAGTTCTATCTCGAAGGCCAGATCGCGTACGCGCTGCCGCAGGAAATGGACGGCATGCACGTCTACAGCTCGACGCAGCATCCGACCGAAATGCAGCAGGTGGTCGCGCATATGCTCGGCTGGCCGGTGCACAGCGTCGTTTGCGAGTGCCGGCGGATGGGCGGCGGTTTCGGCGGCAAGGAATCGCAATCGGCGCTTTTCGCGTGCGTCGCGGCGCTCGCCGCGCACAAGCTGCGCCGCCCGGTCAAGCTGCGCGCCGATCGCGACGACGACTTCATGATCACCGGCAAGCGGCACGACGCGACTTACGAATACGAAGCCGGCTTCGACGAACGCGGCCGCCTCGTCGGCGCGCGCGTCGAGATCGCGCTACGCGCGGGCTTCTCGGCGGACCTGTCGGGCGCCGTCGCGACACGCGCACTGTGCCATTTCGATAACGCGTATTACCTGTCCGATGTCGAAATCGTGGCGCTCGCGTGCAAGACCAACACGCAGTCGAACACCGCGTTTCGCGGCTTCGGCGGACCGCAAGGCGCGCTCGTGATGGAAGTGCTGATGGACAGCATCGCCCGCGAGCTCGGGCTCGATCCGCTCGACGTGCGGCGTGCGAACTTCTACGGCATCGGCGAGCGCGACGAAACGCCGTATGGGCAGCGCGTCGAAGACAATATCCTCGAGCCGCTTGTCGACGAACTGCTTGCGTCGAGCGACTATCGCGCGCGACGCGCGGCGCTCGCCGAACTGAACGCGCGCAGCCCGGTGCTCAAACGCGGCATTGCGCTCACGCCGGTCAAATTCGGCATTTCGTTCAACGTGCCATTTCTGAATCAGGCCGGCGCGCTCGTGCACGTGTACAAGGACGGCTCGGTGCTCGTCAATCATGGCGGCACCGAAATGGGCCAGGGACTCAACACGAAGGTCGCGCAGGTGGTCGCGAACGCGTTCGGCCTGCCGCTATCGCGCGTGCGCGTGAGCGCGACCGATACGTCGAAGGTCGCGAATACGTCGGCCACCGCGGCGTCGACCGGCAGCGACCTGAACGGCAAGGCGGCCGAAGACGCGGCGTGCAAGATACGCGCGCGCCTCGCGGAACTCGCGGCGCAACGGCTCGGCGGCGACGCACGCGACGTTACGTTCGCGGGCGGCGCCGTGCAGTCGAACGGCGCCGCGATGCCGTTCGCCCAACTCGTGAGTGCCGCGTACCTTGCGCGCGTGCAGTTGTGGTCCGACGGTTTCTACGCGACGCCGAAGGTTCATTGGGATCCGGCGACACTCACCGGCCATCCGTTCTACTACTTCGCGTACGGCGCGGCGGTGTCCGAAGTCGTGATCGACACGCTGACCGGCGAATGGAAACTGCTGCGCGCGGACCTGCTGCACGACGCGGGCCGTTCGATCAATCCGGCGATCGACATCGGGCAGATCGAAGGCGGCTTCATTCAGGGTATGGGCTGGCTCACGACCGAAGAACTCTGGTGGAACCACGACGGTCGCCTGATGACGCATGCCCCCTCGACGTACAAGATTCCGGCGGTCAGCGACACGCCGGCCGCGTTCAATGTGCAGCTCTTTCGCAACGACAATGCGGAACCGACGGTCTTCCGTTCGAAAGCGGTCGGCGAGCCGCCGCTGCTGCTGTCGTTTTCGGTGCTGCTCGCGATCCGCGATGCGATCGCCGCGGCCGTGCCCGACGCACGCCGCGCGCCGCCGCTGCGCGCGCCCGCGACGCCCGAAGCGATCCTCGATGCGCTCGATGCTTTGCATGCGGACGCAACGATCGCGGACGAGCACGGTCCAAGCCGGGAACCCGGGTCGCAACCGACGGCGGTGCACGTGAAGGCCGACACCGCCGCCTGATCGAACGACCGGAAACGACCGGAAACGACCCGCGGCAACCCGCAGCGCACATTGCCCGCGGACCGCAGCACGAACAACCGCCATGCGCCGCGCACCACACGTGCGCGGCGCGCCGATCAACCAGCCGCGCGGACACCCCGCCGCGGCGATGGATGGAGAAGAGCCGCATGCATGCGTGGCTGACCGACCTGCAACAGCTGCTCGCGCACGGCGACGCCGTCGTGCTGGTGACGGTCGCGCGCGCCGAAGGCTCGGCGCCGCGCGAAGCCGGCACGAAGATGATCGTCACGCGCGAGGCGGCCCGCCACACGATCGGCGGCGGCCATCTCGAATGGAAAGCGATCGAGACCGCGCGCCAGGTGCTGCGCGATGGCATGCGCGCACCGCATATGCGCCGGCTCGAACGCTTCGCGCTCGGCCCGAGCCTCGGCCAATGCTGCGGCGGCGCGGTCGTGCTCGCGTTCGAGCGGCTCGACGTCGGCGACCTCGGCTGGGTCACCACGCTGGCGAAGCGCGTTGCCGCGGGCAAGTCGATGGTCCGCAGCGTCTCGTTCGGTCCCGCGCCGGACGCGGTGATGCTGTCCGAGCCGGAACCCGGCGTCGAGAGCGCCGACTGTCTGCTGTGGGATGGCGCCGGCTTCGACGACAGCGGCGCGCTGCTCACCGAAACGATCGCGCCGCGCGACTTCGCGGTCGTGCTGTTCGGCGCCGGGCACGTCGGCGCCGCGCTGGTGCGCGTGCTCGGCACGCTGCCGTGCCATGTCCGCTGGGTCGATGAGCGCGATGCGCAGTTCCCGCCGGCGGACATGCTGCAGGCGGACAACGTGACGATCGACGCGAACGACGCGCCCGACGAAGCCGTCGACCGCGCCGCGCCGAACACGTACTTCGTCGTGATGACGCATGACCATCAGCGCGATCTCGCACTCGCCGAGCGTATCCTGCGGCGCGGCGACTTCGCGTTCTTCGGCATGATCGGCTCGCATACGAAGCGCAAGCAGTTCGAGCACCGGCTCGCCGCGCGCGGCATCGACCCGGCGCGT
This sequence comes from Paraburkholderia solisilvae, assembly GCF_902859875.1. GTDB lineage: Bacteria > Pseudomonadota > Gammaproteobacteria > Burkholderiales > Burkholderiaceae > Paraburkholderia > Paraburkholderia solisilvae. Next base: position 10,486 of record NZ_CADIKF010000046.1, read on the forward strand.
ATTGCGCGCATGCAATGCCCGCTCGGCGTCGAAGGCATCGAAGACAAGTCGCCGGAAATCATCGCGATCTCGGCTGCCGCGCAGGTGCTGCGCGCGGTCGAGGCCCACGCGCACGCCGCGCCCGCACAAACCGTCTGACCCATTCAAACCAGCCAGAAGACGCATCAAAGACCGTCCCATGAACACCACCACCCCACGCTCCGCGCTCGCCGAAAAGGTTGCGCGCGCACCGAAAGCCGAATTGCACATTCATATCGAAGGCTCGCTCGAGCCCGAGCTGATCTTCCGGCTCGCCGAACGCAACGGCGTGCGGCTCGCCTACGAATCGATCGACGCGCTGCGCGCCGCTTACGCCTTCACGGACCTGCAGTCGTTTCTCGACATCTATTACGCCGGCGCGAGCGTACTGCTCGAGGAGCAGGACTTCTACGACATGACGATGGCCTATGTGGAGCGTGCGCTGGCCGACCACGTCGTGCATGCGGAAATTTTCTTCGACCCGCAAACGCACACCGAACGCGGCGTGCCGATCGCGACCGCGGTCGCCGGCATCGAACGCGCGCTCGCGGATGCCGAACGGCGCGGCCTGTCGAGCAAACTGATTCTGTGCTTCCTGCGGCATCTTTCAGAAGACGACGCGCTCGCGACCTTCGATGCCGCGTTGCCGCTGTTCGATCAGTACTCGCACCGGCTGATCGGCGTCGGCCTCGATTCGTCCGAGCACGGCCATCCGCCGTCGAAGTTCGAGCGCGTGTTCGCGCAAGCGCGAGCGAAGGGGTTGAAGCTCGTCGCGCATGCCGGCGAGGAAGGACCGCCGTCGTACATCTACGAAGCGCTCGATCTGCTGAAGGTCGATCGCGTCGATCACGGCGTGCGCAGCATCGAAGACCCGGCGCTCGTCACGCGCCTTGCGGACACGCGCGTCGCGCTGACGGTCTGCCCGCTGTCGAACCTCAAGCTGTGCGTGTTCGACGATCTGACGAAGCACACGTTGAAGGACCTGCTCGATCACGGCGTCGCGGTGACCGTGAATTCGGACGACCCCGCGTACTTCGGCGGTTACGTCAACGAAAACTACTTCGCGACGATCGACGCATTGAAACTCACCGATGCCGAGGTGTACACGATCATCCGCAACGGCTTCGACGCATCGTTCGTGACGCCCGACGAGCGCGCCGCGCTGATCGCGCAGCTCGATGCACACTGGCATGCGGCGCCCGCGCGCTGAAACCTCGCATCGACATCACTGATCGGAACCCGCACGGCGCCGTGCCGCTTGCCACGCAAACGCAAACGCAAACTCATACATTCACGCACGCGCCGCGCAACCCTCATACCTAAACTACGGAGACACGTTCTGCCATGACTCAATCGGCCTTCCGCGCACAACTGCTGACGTTCAACGGCGATCCCGCGCAATCGTCCAATGCGGCGGTCTTCGATGAAGACGGCCTCGTGATCGTCGAAGACGGCCATGTGGTCGCAGCGAGCGCGTATGCATCGGCCGCGGCGCAGCTCGCGCCCGGCACAGCGGTGCAGGAGATGCGCGACAAGCTGATCGTGCCGGGCTTTATCGATACGCACATCCACTACCCGCAGACCGACATGATCGCGTCGCCGGCGCCGGGGCTGCTGCCGTGGCTCGACCGCTACACGTTTCCGACCGAGCGCGGCTTCGAAGACCCGGCGGTGGCGCGCGACACCGCGCGCTTTTTCGTCGACGAACTGCTCTCGTGCGGCACCACGACCGCGCTCGTCTACTGCACCGTGCACAAGGATTCGGCGGATGCGCTCTTTAGCGAAAGCGATGCGCGCAATCTGCGGATGGTCGCGGGCAAGGTGCTGATGGACCGTCATTGTCCGGAGTTTTTGCGCGACACCGCGCAGTCGGGCTACGACGACAGCGCAGAGCTGATCGGCCGCTGGCACAACAAGGGGCGGCAAATGTATGCGCTCACGCCGCGCTTTGCGCCGACTTCGACCGACGCGCAGATGCGCGCATGCGGCGAGCTCGCGCGCGCGCATCCCGACGTGTTTATTCAAAGCCACGTCGCGGAGAACACCGACGAGGTGAAATGGGTCGCCGAGCTGTTCCCGGGTCATCGCAGCTATCTCGACGTCTACGATCATTACGGTCTGTTGCGCCGTCGCGCGATATATGGCCATTGCATCTATCTCGACGACGCGGATCGCAGGCGGATGGCCGAAACGGGCGCTATCGCGTCGCACTGTCCGACCTCGAACCTGTTTCTCGGCAGCGGCCTGTTCGATTTCGCGAAAGCCGACGCCACCGGTATGCCGCTCGCGCTGGCCACCGACGTCGGTGGCGGCACGTCGTTTTCGATGCTGCAGACAATGAACGAAGCGCACAAGGTCGCGCGTCTGACCGGCTACCAGTTGAGCGCCACCCGGATGTTCTGGCTCGCGACCGCGGGCGCCGCACACGCGCTCGATCTGGCCGACCGGATCGGCACGTTGAAGCCGCGCACCGAAGCGGACTTCGTCGTGCTCGATCCGCAAGCGACGCCGTTGCTCGCGCGCCGCACGTCGCGCTGCGAGTCGCTCGAAGAGTTGCTGTTCGCGTTCGCGCTGCTCGGCGACGATCGCGCGGTGTATGAGACGTATGCGGCCGGCCGGCGTGTGCACCGGCGCGATGCGCCGCGCGAGCACGCGGTGCGGACAACCCGCATCGCAGCGTGATGGCCGCGTGACAGGCGATAGGTGACGCGTGACGGCGGCATGACCGCCGTAGGCGCATCCCCGGCATGAAGTGCAGGCGTACGCGCGAGCGTGAGCGTGCGCAAGTCCTTAAAAAATGGCGCAACGCACGGGACTCGCAACGAAATGTCTTCGTTAGCTTCGTAGGCGAAAAGAACCTCGACAAAAAGCGTCTTCCGCGAAAACCCCATGCTATACTTCCGCGCTCATTGGGGAGTAGCCGCCCCGCTGCATGTCACGCGCAATGCCGGCTCGCGAAGGCTTCTGTGAAGTCTGTCGTATCGAGGTCGGTCGGGTCGTTCCGGTTGCGCGGCGCACATCGCTTGCGGGGGCGTCTGTCAACAAACTTGGCCTGTACGGCCATGGCAGACGCAGCCTTTGGCCTGGCGAGACCGATGATCCATGGCGTGCCGCGAAGGGCCCGGCGCGTTGTGGGTCGTCGCTCGCTCACATCCGGCCCGGGGAAAACATAAAAACGTGGAACAGGCCTTTCTGATCTCGACCGGTGCGGTCGCCCTTGCCGAAATCGGCGACAAGACACAACTTCTCTCGCTCGTTCTCGCGGCCCGTTACCGCAAGCCCGTGCCGATCATCCTCGGCGTGCTCGCCGCGACATTGGCCAATCACGCGGGCGCCGGCGCGCTGGGCGCATGGCTTGGCTCGCTCGTCACCCCGACTATCATGCGCTGGGCGCTCACCGCGTCGTTTATCGGCATGGGGCTGTGGATTCTCGTGCCCGACAAGCTCGACGAAGGGGAAGCCCAAACCAACCGGTCGCACCTGGGTGTATTCGGCGCGACCGTCGTCACCTTCTTCCTCGCCGAGATGGGCGACAAAACGCAGCTTGCGACCGTCGCGCTCGCGGCGCGCTTTCACGATTTCTTCGGAGTCGTCGCCGGCACCACGCTCGGGATGATGATCGCGAACGTGCCGGCCATCCTGCTCGGCGACCGCTTCGCGCACAAACTGCCGACGAAACTCGTGCACGGCATTGCCGCGGTGATGTTCGTCGTGCTCGGCGTGCTCGCGTTATGCGGCGTGGGTGTCTGAGTCCGGCCGGCGCGAAAAATCACGAAAGGGCGCGAGAATGAACAGACGGCGCCGCCGACGCCGTCCGTGATGCGGGAACGCGTACGCGCGCCCGCCGCGCCGCGACGGAAGCACGCTCCAACCGCTATTGCACCGTCTTCGCACCCGACGCCGGCGCGGCGGGCGCCGCGCTTCCCGCCGCGACTTCGTTGGGCGCGCCGCCCTGCGAATCGACCGGCAGTTTCACCGTCCGCACGACACCGTTGCCAAGCGGGAAATCCGCCATCGCGCTGCGCGCGAGATACGGCATCGCATATACGAGCGACGGCTCGTCGCCGGAACTGCGCGCGGTCACGTTATAGACTTCCTTGTCGCTCGCGCGATCGGTGATGCGAACGCCGAGCGTATGCGTGTACACCGGATAGCTCTGCGCGACGTAGCCGCCGCCGTACGGGCCCCACGGCCCCCAGCCGCCCCACCCGTATGGGCGGCCCCAGTAATACGGGCCCGGCCACGGATCATAGTAGTAAGCCGGCACCGAAGTCAGCGCCATGGCCGAGCGCGTTCCATAGGCAATCGAAACCACGTAGTGCGCTTGCTGCAGATCCACCTGCCTGAACGCATGCGTCGCCAGTTCGTTTGCGACCACCTGCTCGTAGGTCGAGTCTTCGAGGCTGTTCTGCTGCGAAGCGGTGCGCTGGAATGCGTACGTGCGCGTCGCGTCGCTGCCGCCGTCCCAGTTGGAGAACGCGGTCACCTGAGTCGTCACATAAGACGCGCAGCCTGCCAGTAGCGAAGCCAGCGCGGCGAATGTCAGCGCGGCCTGCCGGGTCCATCGATCGAGCTTCATCGTATTTCCTTCCTTCGCTGTCGTCGCCCGCGCACGCCGCGCAAGCGGCCCCGATAATACGCTGACCGGGTGATCAGGCGAAAAGTTCGGGGCGCGCACGGCCCGACGGTGCGGTATGCGCCATCCGGCGCAAGCCGTCCGGCAGGGTCCGCCAGGACTGCGCCAGACGCGACGCGCCTTTGCTCTTAAAATGATCCGACCAGCCCGGCTCGCGCATCGCGCAAGCCGGCTTCGAGACTCTTATTTTCTACCCACCATGGCCGATACCGCTACGCCCTTCGTCATCCGCCGCGCCGATTACACACCGCCCGCGTTTCTTATCGATACCGTCGCACTGGAGTTCGATCTCGTGCCTGAACGCACGACCATCAGGAACACGATGCGCGTGCGCCGCAATCCGGACGCGGCCCGCGCCGCACATCTGGAACTGATGGGCGAACAGCTCGAATTCGTCAGCGCCGCGATCGATGGCGCGCCTTATGCCGCGGTGCGCGTGCACGAGCATGGACTCACCGTCGAAAACGTGCCCGATTCGTTCGAGCTGACGCTCACCGGCGCCTGCAGCCCGGCGGAGAACACCACGCTGTCGGGTCTGTACGTGTCGAGCGGCAACTTCTTCACGCAGTGCGAAGCGGAAGGATTTCGCCGTATCACCTGGTTCCTCGACCGCCCCGACGTGATGGCCACGTACACGGTCACGCTGCGCGCGGACAAAGCTGACTACCCGGTGCTGCTCTCCAACGGCAATCTGCTCGAACAGGGCGATCTGCCGGATGGCCGCCACTTCGCCCGCTGGGAAGATCCGTTCAGGAAACCCAGCTATCTGTTCGCGCTCGTCGCCGGCAAGCTGGTCGCGCTCGAGGAGCGCGTGAAAAGCGGGTCGGGCAAGGAAAAGCTGCTGCAGGTCTGGGTCGAACCGCACGACCTCGACAAGACGCGGCATGCGATGGATTCGCTGATCCATTCAATTCGCTGGGACGAACGCCGCTTCGGGCTCGAGCTGGATCTCGACCGCTTCATGATCGTCGCGGTCAGCGATTTCAACATGGGCGCGATGGAGAACAAAGGCCTCAACATCTTCAACACGAAGTATGTGCTCGCGAACCCGGAGACGGCCACCGATACCGACTTCGCGAATATCGAAGCGGTCGTCGGTCATGAGTATTTCCATAACTGGACGGGCAATCGCGTCACGTGCCGCGACTGGTTCCAGTTGAGCCTGAAGGAAGGCCTGACGGTATTTCGCGATCAGGAATTTTCCGCCGACATGGCGGGCGGCGTTCATCTGGGCGATCACCACGCGAAGACCGCGGAAGGCGCGCGCGCGACCAAACGCATCGAAGACGTGCGCGTGCTGCGGCAGATGCAGTTCGCCGAGGACGCCGGCCCGATGGCGCACCCGGTACGGCCGGAAAGCTACGTCGAAATCAACAATTTCTACACGATGACGGTCTACGAAAAGGGCTCGGAAGTCGTGCGGATGTATCAGACGCTGTTCGGCCGCGACGGCTTCAGGCGCGGCATGGATCTGTACTTCGAGCGCCACGACGGCCACGCGGTGACCTGCGACGATTTCCGCCAGGCGATGGCCGATGCGAACGGCCGCGACCTCGCGCAGTTCGAACGCTGGTACAGCCAGGCCGGCACGCCGCGGGTAACAGTATCGACTGAATACGATGCGGCGCAGCGCCGCTATCGCGTGACGCTCAGGCAAGGCTACGGCGACAGCTCGGCGGCTGCGCGCGAAACGCAGCAAGGCCCGCTGCTGATTCCGTTCGCCATTGGCCTGATCGGCACGGACGGCCGCGACCTGCCGCTGCGTCTGGAAGGGGAAAAAGAGCCGGCCACCGCCACGACCCGCGTGCTCGACTTCACCGAAACCGAGCAGACCTTCACCTTCGTGGACGTCGCCGAAAAACCGCTGCCGTCGCTGCTGCGCAATTTCTCGGCGCCGGTGATCGTCGAGTACGACTATGGCGGCGCGGAACTCGCGTTCCTGCTCGCGCACGACAGCGACCCGTTCAACCGCTGGGAGGCCGGCCAGCGGCTCGCGACGCGCGAACTGCTGACGCTCGCCGACCAGGCCGCGAGCGGCACGCCGCTGCAACTCGACGAAGCGGTCGTCACCGCGTTCGCGCGCGTGCTGAGCGACGAGACGCTGTCGCCGGCGTTCCGCGAACTCGCGCTGATGCTGCCGTCCGAAGCGTATCTCGCCGAGCAGATGGACGAATCGAATCCGGCCGCCGTGCACCGCGCGCGCCAGTTCGTCCGGCGGCGCCTCGCGAGCGCGCTGCAACGCGAGTGGCTCGCGATCTACGAACGCCATCAGACACCGGGCGCGTATCAGGCGACGCCGGAAGATGCCGGCCATCGCGGCCTGAAGAATCTCGCGCTCGCGTATCTCGCGGAGCTCGACGACCCGCGCGACGCGGTGCGGCTCGCCTCCGAACAATACGCATCGGCGAACAACATGACCGATCGCTCGGCCGCGCTGTCCGCGCTGCTTGCCGCGGCGGCAAACACCGGCAACGGCGAAGCGCAGCATGCGCTCGACGACTTCTATCGCCGCTTCGAAAAGGAACCGCTCGTAATCGACAAATGGTTCGCACTGCAGGCGACGCAGCGCGGCACGCCGCAGCGCCCGGTGATCGACATCGTGCGCCGGCTGATGACGCATCCGGCGTTCAACCTGAAGAACCCGAATCGTGCGCGCTCGCTGATCTTCAGCTTCTGCGCGGTGAACCCGGCGCAATTCCACGCGGAGGACGGCTCCGGCTACGCGTTCTGGGCCGAGCAGGTGATCGCGCTCGATGCGCTCAATCCGCAAGTCGCGGCACGCCTTGCGCGTTCGCTCGAATTGTGGCGCCGCTTTACGCCCGCGCTGCGCGAGCAGATGCGCGGCGCGCTCGAAAAGGTCGCTGCACATGTGAAGTCGCGCGACGTGCGGGAGATCGTCGAGAAGGCGCTGGCCTGACGGTCCGTACAGTTCGTTCTCCTGCTGCAGGATGAAGCCGGCACGTCGTGCCGGCTTTTTTATTTGCGCGCCGCCCTGGCCGTTCGGATGACTACTCAGTCACGCGCGAAACGATCACAGTTAACGCACCCTGAACAACACTTTACATTTAACGCGGTGCGTTATACGATACCCATGATTTCAACATTTGGCGACAAGGCTACAGCCCTCGTTTTCTCGGGCGGCTTCGCCCGCACGCTGCCGGCACACATTCAGTCCATCGCGCATCGCAAGCTGCAACTCATCGACGCGGCCGCGTCGCTATCGGACCTGTTCGTACCGCCTGGCAATCGTCTCGAGGCTTTGCAGGGAGAGCGCAGCGGCCAGTGGAGCATCCGCATCAACGATCAATGGCGCATCTGCTTTTACTTCGTCGAAGGCGAGGCGCTTGGCGTGCAAATCGTCGACTATCACTGAATCAAAGGGAGGTTGTATGGTCATCAAACGTTCCGAGCTGGCAAGCACGGATTTTTCAGATATCGCCACTGGCGAGCGGATCGCCGCGGTTCATCCCGGCGAAGTGCTGCGCGCGGAGTTTCTCGATCCGCGCGGCATGTCGGTGAATGCGCTCGCGCTCGCGCTGCGCGTGCCGGCGCCGCGCATCAACGATGTGGTGCGCGGCAAGCGCGCGGTGTCGCCGGAAACCGCGCTGCGTCTCGCGCGCTACTTCGGCACCAGCGCCCTCTTCTGGATGAACCTGCAGGTCGCCTACGACCTGCGCGTCGTCACCGAGGAGTCGGGCGCGCAAATCGAACGCGAAATCGAACCGCTGCCGCCGCGCGAGCGTCCGAAGCCGCCCAAAACGCAGGCCGCACAGGCGCGCGCTGCCGCGCTCGCGGCGAGTGCGGCACGACGGGTGAGCAATCGTACGGCCGTCGCGGCGCCGCGCAAAGCTTGACACGCCGCGGTCACAACCTGAGCCGCGCATTTTCTTTATGCGAAATCGTTCAGACGAGCGGGTAAAATCGGGGGATTCCCCTGCCTCTCCGGAGCACTGCAATGTCACTGCAACGCCGCACCACTCTCACGAAGTACCTGATCGAGCAGCAGCGCGAATATAACAATCTGCCAGCCGACCTGCGTCTGCTCATTGAAGTCGTTGCACGCGCGTGCAAGGCGATCAGCTATCACGTCAGCAAGGGCGCGCTGGGTGATGCGCTCGGCACCGCCGGCAGCGAGAACGTGCAGGGTGAAGTACAGAAGAAGCTCGACATCCTGTCGAACGAAATCCTGCTCGAAGCGAACGAATGGGGCGGCAACCTCGCCGGGATGGCATCGGAGGAGATGGAACAGTTCTTCCCTATTCCGGCCAACTATCCGCGCGGTGAATATCTGCTTGTGTTCGATCCGCTCGACGGCTCTTCGAATATTGACGTGAATGTGTCGATCGGCACGATCTTCTCGGTGCTGCGCTGCCCGGACGGCCAGCAGCCGACCGAAAAATCGTTCCTGCAACCCGGCACGCAACAGGTCGCCGCCGGTTACGCGGTGTACGGGCCGCAGACGGTGCTGGTGCTGACCACCGGCAATGGCGTGAACTGCTTTACGCTCGACCGCGAACTCGGCTCGTGGGTGCTCACGCAAAGCGATATGCGCATTCCGGTCGATACGCGCGAATATGCGATCAACGCGTCGAACTCGCGTCACTGGTACGAGCCAGTGCAGCAGTACATCGGCGAATTGAATGCCGGCCAGGACGGCCCGCGGCAGGCGGACTTCAATATGCGCTGGATCGCGTCGATGGTCGCAGACGTGCATCGCATCCTGAATCGCGGCGGCATCTTCATGTATCCGGCAGACAAGCGCACGCCGGATCGGCCCGGCAAGCTGCGGCTCATGTATGAAGCGAATCCGATGGCGTTTATCGTCGAACAGGCAGGCGGCGCGGCCACCAACGGCGAAAAGCGCATTCTCGACATCATGCCGCAACATTTGCATGAGCGCGTTGCCGTGTTCCTCGGCTCGAAGAACGAAGTTGACCGCGTAACCCGTTACCTCCTCGAAAGAAAAAAATAAGTGTTGGGGTTGCCAAACGGATAAAGAAGTCCCTATAATCGCGGTTCTCCTGATGCCGGAATAGCTCAGACGGTAGAGCAGCGCATTCGTAATGCGAAGGTCGGGGGTTCGATTCCTCTTTCCGGCACCAATAGATTCAAAAAAAAGCCCAGTCCCTGCGACTGGGCTTTTTGCTTTTCTTAATTAACGCGCGTGCGTCGAGGCAAAGACGTTACGTTGATGTTTCGCAACGTCGAGGGGCTGCGTCGCGCGCCATCGTTCGTGCGCGATCGCGCCCCACGCTCGCGAAGCGTCAGCAATGCGACGGCCAATACTAACGCCACCACCTACCGCCACACCCACCGCCACCTCTACCTCGACCTAATGCCGCCACCCATCGAGCACCTCCGGCGCAAGCAGCCCGCTGTGCGATTGCCGCGCGCCGTGCGAATCGATCAGCACCGTGCGCGGCAGCTCGCCACGCCAGCCCGGATCGAGCGCCATGCGTAATTTTTCCGGTATCGCTTCGGCGTTCGCATATTGCGCGACCTGCGGCGGCAGTTGCATCGTCGCGAGTGCTTGCGTAAGTGCCGCCGCATTGTCGTCGAGCGAGTCCATCGCAATCATCGTCAAACGCACGTCGCGATGCCGCTTCTGCCATTGCGCAATGCGCGCGACATTTTCGCGACAGTAACTGCAATCGAGCGACCAGATTTCGACAATCTGCGTTTCGCCCTGCCTCGACGCAAACACACGGCCGACGTCGGCCGCGACAAGCGGTTGCAGGTCCGCCGCGGCCGCCGCGCGAACCGGTACCCCTTCAACGAAAAACAGCAGCGCCGCCAGCAACGCGATCAGGTATTTCATTTACTTCTCCCCGTCCATCGGCAGCAGCATGTAGCCGTCGTTCTGCGTGCGCCACGACAGATATACCCGCCCCGCGTCCGTCAGCAGTTGCGGGTTGTCGCTGCCACCCGCGGTTTGCGCGAGCGTGCGGGGCGCGCTCCAGTGCCGGCCTTCATCGTCGGAACGGCGCACCAGCACGCGCATCGTGTCACCGTCGAAGTCCTTCCACGCGAGCCATAGCGTGCCGCCGTTATCGAGCAGCGCCGGGTGCGACGCCTGCTCGCCGGGCTTGCCGGTCGCGCCGAACGCCCAGGGCTCGCCAATCGGTCGTCCATCCGCGGCGAGCCGTGAGTAGTAGATATCGGCGCGTCCGTCCACGACGCTGAACCACGCCATATGACGCACGCCGTCGCGCGTGATCGCGAGCGCCGGCCCCTGCTCGGGACACGCTTCGACGTGCCAGTTCGAAAAGGTCGCGCGCAGCGCAACGATGCGCGTGGCGGCCTCGGCAGGCAGCACCGCGAGCGCATGATCGCGAATCTGCCCGGGAAAGACGTTGCGCCACATCGCCTGCACACGGCCTTCGCTATCGAGCGCAAGCGCGATGCGGCAGCATTCGCACGTGTGATCGGCAATCTTGCGTTCCGGCGCAAACGACTGGCCGCCATCGCTCGACACCGCGTAATAGACGGCGAGGCCGTCATACGACTTGCCGTCACGCTTCGCGGCCGCCTTGTCGCGCCTGTCGATCCATGCGACAAAGATGCGCCCCTGCGCATCGACGATCAGCGAATCGAAGCGATGCGTAATCGGCTCACGATCGTGATGCACGGTGACCGGCACCGACCACGTCGCGCCGCCGTCGGTCGAGCGCGAAAAGCGGACCATGCCGGTGTACGGCTGATCGAGCGGCATCGACCACGTCACGTAGAGCGTGCGCGCATCTGGGCTGGCCGCAATCTTCGGCAGGTTCTCCGCGCTTGTGTAAACCGGCTCCGGCATCGCGTTGACGACCACCGGCGCTGACAGCGTATGACCGCGATCATCCGAATGCGCGACGACGACGTGCTGCCCCTCGACCCAGGCGACCCACAGCCGATGCCGGGAATCGAACGCCGCGCCGGTTGCGAGCGGGGTCTTCCCGGCTTCGCCGGGTGCGGACATGTCCATTTGCATCATCGTGTGCGAGCCGGCGGCATCGCTCGCCGGCGCAGCGCCATCAGCGAACGCCGTGTAGGGCAACGCGCAAGCGATCAGCACGACCAGCCATTTATTCAACGCGATCATTTGTGTTCTCCACGGAACGTCCGGCGAGGAGCGGGGTGACAAGCCGGGCGACAAGCGGCGTAACGGCGCTCGGCCAGGCTGTCGGTGCCAGGCAACACCGGCCACTGGCGATCGGGCTGACAACAACGCAGCTTCCGATCGGCACCCAGCAATGCGCTCATCGCACCACAGACGTCGTGATGGATAGCGCCGTTGCCGGGCGGGTCGCCCGCCTGACGATTGCCGCCGGGAAGAGGCTTCGCAAAACCATAAGGACCGTCGTCGTGCCGCGAGAAGGAGTGCGTGTCGATCCACGCCTCGTACCCGTCGGGCCTGTGCGTCGCGATCCGCACGGTCGAGCCGGGCCAATCGTCCGGACGCCGCACTGAAAACGGACCGTCCAGCGGGCCATGCAGCGGATCGTCCAACGCGTCGACCTGCTCGATATCGTCGGGCGCGATCAGCCGCCCGCGCCGCGGATTCGCGTTGCGCGCACCGGGCGAATTCGACAGCAGCCGGGCGTCCGCGCGCACAAGGCCCGCGCGTTCGCTGTGCAATTCGTCGAAGTCGCGGCCCGTAAATACGGAATTGCGATCGCCGGTGAAGCGTTTACGTATCAGAAGGTGCGGCGCGTACCTGAGCGCACCGTCGCTCGCGACGAAGTTGCGCGTGTCGACCAGGTCGCGATCGGTCGCGCCGACGCGGCTCGGCGTGTCCGGCATGTGCGGCACGCGCACCGGCGCGGCAGACACCCAAACTGCTTGCGACGGTTGCGCGGACGTCAACGCGCTGTCGAAATCAGTCGTTATGGTGGTAGGCGACGGTGCGCGCGAAGTCGCACGCGCGTTGCGCGGATGTCGTGTCGCGGGATCGGGATCGGCCCACGCGGACGGCCAGGCGAGCGCCGCCGCACGCGCGATCGGAAACGACCGGCGCGCAGGCAGCGCAGCAGAAACGAAGTGCATAAAAGTCCTGAGTTCATGATCAGAACCGTCGCGGCGCGGCACGTACGCCACACGAGCGCGATACGCCGCGCGGACGGTGACGCAAGGATGGCCGGACGGGCGAACGCAAACCGCTAGCGCCGTAACAAGGTGGCGCGCCCGGCAAGCGATGGCTGCTTCAGATCAAGGTTTCAGGCGGGGCGCGCGGCTGTGCGACGCGAACGCTGCGGCGCACAAATGAGGATTGCAGTTCGAAACTTCGCACGTGGGTGAACGCGCGAAGCGGAGCGGAAACAGCAGGAAGGCTTGCGCCGAGTGCGAAGTTCGCGGCGAAGCCCGGGCAGTACACGCAGTGCGGCACGACCCAATGCGTCTGCGTTGCATCGCCGGAACCGGCAGGGCCGATCACGACCTGCTGCGCGCCCGCGGCGTGACAGAGTTCGACGGACAGCGGATCGCCCGCGTTCGCGGCACGCGCATAGCCGATGACCGGCGACAGTACGTTGAGTACCACCGCCAGCCATACGAGGCCGATCCAGCGTGTAGAACGTTTCATCGCTATCTGGCGAAAGTGAGCGCGCAGTATAGCAAGGGCTCGAACAGCATGTGTTTGAAGTGGACTGGAAGTGGTGCCGAAGTGGTCTGCGACGAATGTATTAAGGACAAGCGATAAATTTTATTCAAGCATCTTCAATCGCGGAACGCGTGTGCCGTTAAAGCAACAACAACGGGTCCATTCGCGGGTTTTGCGGTCGACCGCACTAGTGGCAAACGGGGACTGAGGCAGATAATCGATTTGTAAAGGAGAAAGATCATGGACACGAAACCGCCGAAGATTCCGACCCCCGACAAGGTGTACAGCCCGGATCCGGAACCTGCAGGCGTCGAATTTCTCGGGGCCGAATTGCCGGAGCACGTGCGAGCGTTTTTCGACGAGCAACGCAAGTCGTGCGAACCGAAGTAACGGCGACGAACGGGGATTTCACAGCGGGCGATTGCGCATCGACGATGCGGCGGTGCGGTATGCGCGCTCGAGTGATTGCCTGTGTGGGCGCGGCCGGGTGATCGTCATCGCTGGCGCGGCAGGCGCTGCGGGTTCGCGCGCGGCTGGCGTCAAGGTATCGCGTGCACACTGAGTTCGTCCGCGCATCCGGCGTCGGCAGCGACGGTCGATTAGTGCGGCGATGCGTCGGCGGCGCGGCGGGGTTCGTCTCCCGCGTCCTCGGGCGCGGCGATTGGCGCAAGCGGACCGATCGCGTATCTTTCAAACATTGCGGCAGCTTTGCGCTGTCGCGGTATGTCGCAACTGCCCGCCGGCGAGCCCATCGCGGCCCACCCCACTTTCCCGATCTTTTCTCTTTTATGGCAAGTTCACTTCGCGTGGCCGCGCTGCGCCCGCTGGCATTAGCGATCGCACTCGCGACGGCGTTCGCTTTCACGTTCGCGCCCACGCCGTCCCACGCGGACACCGATGACACCGCGCTCACGAACCTGATCTCGCTGGTTTCCCAGCGGCTGGCGCTGGCCGAGCCCGTCGCCCGCTGGAAGTGGGTGAACCACCGCCCGGTCGGCGACGCGCACCGCGAAGCCGCGCTGCTCGCCGACATCGCGAAACGCGCGCCGGCCGTGGGCGTCGATCCGGAGTTCGCGCGCGCGTTTTTCCAGGACCAGATCGATGCGAGCAAGGACATCCAGAACGCGCTGTTCGAGCAGTGGCGCAAATTGCGGCCGCCGGACGGACCGGTGCCGGATCTCGACACGCGCACGCGCGCGCAGCTGGATCGGCTGACCCAATCGATGATTTCCGCGCTCGCACGCGTGCAGACGCTGCGTGCAACACCCGACTGCCCGACGCAGGTCGCGCGTGGAGTCGCAAACTGGAAATCGTTGACGCGTTATGACGCGACGCAAACAGAAGCGCTCACGCGGGCGCTTGGGCACGTCTGTGAATCGGGAGGCGTCGGCGCAACGGGCTAGCGGGCGTCCACTACCGCGGCGGTGTCCTCGTTGGCGCCCGCTTCAAGCGGCATGAACACCGGCGCCGACGGTTCAGTCAAGGTGGGCGGCTGCGACGGCGCGAGCGGCTGCACGTGCAACCCGCGCGCCAGATGCGTCTGCATGAGCCGGTACGTCGACAGTTCGAACGCACGCGGCCTGTCCTGCGCGAGCAGATGAGCCGCCTGTTCCGCCGACGGCGCATGGCCCAGATAGCACCAGCGATCGACCACGTGAAAGACCCGTGCGTGCTCCAGCGCAGGTTCCACGGCACGGGTTGCGTGATCCGCGCCACTTTCTCCGAACACGATCGCGCCGTCGAACGGCCATGCCGCCTCGACCGGATCGCTGCGCGACGTGCGCGGCAAGCGGTTGTGAGCCGGGCGCAGCGCGGCAATCCATTGTGCTTCCGCGAGCAGCGCCCCCAGTTCGCCGCCCGTCGCGCGCCAATCGACGCGCCGTACCAGTTGCGCCAGCCGCAGATCCTTCGACGAGCGCCGCTCCCCGGTCAGATGCGCACGAATCCGCTGGCGCACCCGCACGCTGCGGCCGACATAGAGCGGCACATCGTTTTCTCCGTAGAACATATAGATGCCACAGCCCGCCGGCGCCGCGTCGAGCGAATCCTCGGTCAGATCGCCGGCCAGCCGGTAGCGCCGCACCGTACGATCGATCTGCGCGCGCAGCACATCGAGCGCCACGAGCTCATGCAGGCATTGCCAGAATTGCCACAGCAAGTCCGCGTCGGCGAGCGCCCGGTGGCGATCGGACGGCACGAGCGCGTGCCGCGCGACCAACGCGTCGAGCCCGTGGCGCTTCTCAGCGGGAAATAGCGCGCGCGACAGACGCACCGTGCACAGCACGTCCGGATTGAAGGCGATCCCGGCGCGCTCGAATTCGCTGCGCAGAAAACCGCGATCGAAGCTGGCGTTGTGCGCGACAAACAGCTTGCCGTCGAGACGCGCAAACAGTTCGGGCGCGATTGCGTCGAAAGTCGGCGCGCCGCGAACCATTGCATCGGTGATGCCGGTCAACTGCTGGATAAACGGTGGAATGGGCTGCCGCGGATCGACAAGCGTGCTCCAGCGCACAATGCCTTGCGGGCCGACTTCGACGACGCCGACTTCGGTGATCCGATCCACACCGGTCGAGCCGCCGGTGGTTTCGAGGTCGACAAACGCGATCGGCACATCGAGTGCGGCGGGCGCGGCTAGGAAAGGTTCAGACATGAATGAGACCAGATTTAAGTGCGATGATTTTGGGCAAGTATGCACCATCATCGCCGGATCGGCCTGAGCGGAACTTTCACGTCCGGGTATCCGCAGTCGCAGCGCTGGGCCGCGTGCATTTTGAACAACATCACGCTGAATAAATCTTCTGAGTCAAATTTATTCTTTTAAGATAAGTCTGATAATCGACCGGGATTACAGGACGCGTGATGTCATAGCGATTTCGGATTCTTTATCAGCACATTGTCATTTTCATGATAAAAACAAAAAGCCCTCGCCAATGCGAGGGCCTGTCTTAGCGTCGGATACGTACGATGCTGTTACAGCGGCTGGATGTTTGCAGCCTGCTTGCCCTTCGGGCCGGTCCGAACTTCGAAAGAGACGCGTTGATTCTCTTTCAGCGATTTGAACCCTTCCGAGCGGATTTCCGAGAAGTGTGCGAACAGATCGTCGCCACCCGCATCAGCAGTAATAAATCCAAAGCCCTTAGCATCGTTGAACCATTTGACGACACCGGTTTCCATATCCATTTCCTCGAATTTGTTTGAGACGGGCAATACATGCGCCGGACCGAGCTTCATTCGGCATTCGGCTCCGCATTTATACGGGGAGTGACGGCAAACCGTCAAGCGCTGGTTTACCAGTGGGCCATTATCATTCGACAAATGCGCGGTGCATGCGTGCGTTTCTCTTAAATGCTGCAATAACAGAATAGTGATTTTTTACCGAACTCCATTCGATATCGGGAATTTATGCCGATGTGTAACTAAACGTGAATTTCGTAAGTGTTTTTACGGGTTGTTCAGGCATGGAGCGCACACCATGATGGTCTTCAGCAGTGGGGTTCAGGGAGACTGTCATGCTATTAAACGTTATTCGCCGCCTGGCGGCTCGTTTCACGACGCAACTTTCCCATTCGTCTGAAAAACGACCCGTCCCATTGCGATCTGGCGCCGCCCAGCCGGCGCTTCAGTTCGATCCTGTCTGGCACGGCGACCACTGGCAGAACCTGCTGTCTTCCCCGATGGACGCCCGTCACTACGTGATGGAAGACTGGAGCATCGTGCCCGGTTTCGACTACGTGCCGGCCACGGTCGTCGCCCGGCGTCACCGTTGAACGTCCGAAGTTCTCCTGAACGTACAGGCAAAAAAAAGCGCGACGGTTAGTCGCGCTGACAAAGTTTGGAGATCTTTTTCGTCAACGAAAAAGTCTGCTTCGGAAAGCAGAGTATTCAGTATAGCGCCCTCTTTCAACGCAATTAGGCGTGCACTTAACAAACACTCATTTCCGCTTCAGCAATAATCTGACCTTTGTCGATTTCCTGTTGTTTTTCTGCGTCACTTCGACGTCGCAATTACACAACGCAACGTGGCTGACACACGCCCCAGGGTCATCCCTTACTACTGTAAGGCCTTTGCCTGTAAGGCTCGACAGGCAGCGCTAGATCATTTCTCGTCTCGTAATACTTTATTGCGAAAACTGGAATGGTCACGCGGCGATGAGCATCTCTACACTTTGCCTACCCGGAAAGCGAACGTGCACTGGTCATGCGCGTTTTCACGCGAACTTCGCCTCTCGCAGCGCCTCGCGTGATGGTTTTCTTAAAGCCTGGGTTTCCAAAACCCATCCTGTTCTCGGAGTTTACAAAGATGAAAAAGACACTCATGGTCGCCGCCCTGACGGGCGTGTTTGCTACTGCCGCTCACGCGCAGAGCAGCGTTACGCTGTACGGCTTGATCGACGCCGGCATCACCTATACCAACAACCAGCATGGCTCCAGCAACGTTCAGGAAACGAGCGGCTCGATCAACGGCAGCCGTTGGGGCCTGCGCGGTGCTGAAGACCTCGGTGGCGGTCTGAAGGCAATCTTCACGTTGGAAAACGGTTTCGGCATCAATGACGGCACGCTCAAGCAAAATAGCCGTCTGTTCGGCCGTCAAGCGTTCGTTGGTCTCGCGAGCGACCAGTTCGGCGCCGTTACGCTCGGCCGTCAATACGACAGCATGGTCGACTACGTCGCTCCGCTGGCGCTGACGGGCACGCAATACGGCGGCACGCAGTTCGCCCACCCGTTCGATAACGACAACCTGAACAACTCGTTCCGCGTAAACAACTCGGTGAAGTTCTCGAGCGTGAACTACGCGGGCTTCAAGTTCGGCGCGTTGTACGGCTTCTCGAACCAGGCTGACGGCTTCGCAAACAACCGCGTGTACAGCGCGGGTGCGTCGTATAGCTTCGCTGGCTTCAACTTCGGCGCAGGCTACTTGCAGATCAACAACAACGCCGGTGCAAACGCGACGACGGCTGCCGCGTTCAATACGAGCGGCGCGGTCAACGGCGACAACACGTTCTTCGCAACCCGCCAGCAAACCTGGGGCGCGGGCGGGAACTACACGCTCGGACCGGCTACGTTCGGCCTCGTGTACACGCAAACCAATCTGCAAGACCTGGCCGGTTTCGGCTCGGGTGCCGGTGGCCAGCCGTCCCTCGGCGCTCCGACCAGCGCGCACTTCCAGAACTTCGAAGCAAACGCGCGTTACGCTCTGACGCCGGCTCTGAGCATCGCCGGTTCGTACACGTACACGAAGGCAAGCCTCGCAGCGACCCGCCCGCACTTCAACCAGGTCAACCTGCAAACGGACTACGCACTGTCCAAGCGTACGGACGTGTATCTGCAGGCTGAATACGTGACGACGAACGAAAACGCGGTCGTTCACCCGATCGTCAACGGTCTGAGCGCCGCCTCGGCGACGAACAACCAGGTCGCCGTCACCGGTGGTATCCGTCACCGCTTCTAAGCAAAACAGTAGTATCGGTAGTATTGAAGGCGCCGCTTGCGGCGCCTTTTTTTTATTGCCGCGCTCAGTTCAGTAGCACGATGCGTTGCGCCCCGGCGAATCTTCGGCGCCCTCAGGCCGCCTCTTCTTCCGCGGACGGATAGTGAACGTCGAGCACGTCGATCGGTTCCGGACCAGCCGGCGTATACAACGTGACCTGATCGCCGATCTTCGCCTTCAGCAACGCACGCGCGATAGGCGAGATCCAGCTGACGTGGCCGTGATCCAGATCGACCTCGTCGACGCCCACGATCCTCACGGTATGGGACTCGCCGTCGCCGGTCGCATATTCGACGGTCGCGCCAAAGAACACCTGCTCGGTGTTCTCCTGCTTGCTGCTATTGACGACTTCGGCGAGATCGAGCCGCTTCGTGAGAAAGCGGATGCGCCGGTCGATTTCGCGCAGCCGGCGCTTGCCATATATATAGTCGCCGTTCTCCGAGCGGTCGCCGTTCGACGCCGCCCACGACACCAGCTTCACGACGTCCGGCCGCGCCTCATCGATCAGATGCAGCAACTCGTCGCGCATGCGGCGGTAGCCGGCCGGCGTGATGTAGTTCTTCGCGCCTGCGGGAACGTCGGTTTGCGCGACGTCGAGATCGTCGTCGTTGTCGTCGGTTGATTCTTTGACAAAAGCCTTGTTCATGATGATCCATCCCATACTGCCGACGCCGGTTCGAACCGGCGTTAGGCCTAAAAGACGCCTGGTTCGTCCGCGGCGATGAAACACGCAAATTGCAACGCGGACATCGAAACGCCCAGTCACCAAGCCTACACGATCGCCGCAGCAGGACAAACCGCCGATTGCTGCTTCCCTTTTCCGCCAGCTTTGCTATAATCCCGTTTCTGCGTGCGGCTGTAGCTCAGTTGGATAGAGTACTTGGCTACGAACCAAGGGGTCGTGGGTTCGAATCCTGCCAGCCGCGCCACCTATTCGAGGGCCTTCTTCCGAGAAGGCCCTTTCATTTGATCCGGCGCTTCGCGTGGGTCAATTCAACGGTTGTCAGTAGTACCGCCTCGCGTGCGGCTGTAGCTCAGTTGGATAGAGTACTTGGCTACGAACCAAGGGGTCGTGGGTTCGAATCCTGCCAGCCGCGCCATTCTCAAAAGGCCTTCCATATGGGAGGCCTTTTGTTTTTTCCGCTCCGTTGTTGGCGCTCTGTCGCTTCGCTTCGTCGTCTCGCCATGCTGCGGGCTTTTGTCGCTCGCTCGCACGCGCTCACGCGCCCTCGTTCGCCATGCACGCCATGTTTGACGCGCCACCGCGCGCCTAGCGCGGAGCCGACTTGATATCGCCGATTTGCGCATCCGGCATCGGCAGGTCTTCGATCGCATTCATCGCGCTCTGCTCGCCGACCGGTTCTGCGCGTGCACCGAACAACGCCTGCGATTGCCGCAGCACGTCATCGACGGCGTCGCCGAAACGGCTGGCAACAAACGCCCGCAACAGCGCGATCCGCAGCGACTCGCCGTGCGCTTGCACAGCTTGCCCGCGTCCTCCGTCGAATTCCACGCTGCAGCGCACGGCGCCATTGCGCAAACGCTCGCGCACGTCCACTCGCCGCGCGCGGTCGAGCACGGCGGACGCGGTCTCCCACGATGTCGACGGCGTAAAGCGCCCGTCCCATTGCCGTCCGCGGTCGTTGCCGCGAATCGAAACCGTGCGGCCGCTATCGGTGAAATGGATTTCGCGCACGAAGTCGTGCAGACTGCGCGCGACCCAGTAGTCGAGCGCCAAGCCGGTCAAGTCCGACACGTTCATTGAATTTGCTCCCCACACCAGACGCAGGCCCTATCGCGACGCAGCAAGGCGTGCGCCAGCCGATGCGCACGCACACACCGCCGGTGGCCGCAGCGCCGGCCGCCGCGCCGCGCAACGCGACCGCCTCATGCGTCGTCGTCGCCGCAAGCCTCAGTAATCGGCCCGCTCGCGATCGATGCGCATGCCGCCGTCGTGGCGATGATGACCTTCTTCGCTTGGCCGTTCGCGCGCGATGCGCATCACATCGAGATTGGTCCGTGCGCGCCGCATCACGTTGGCCAGATGAACCCGGTCGCTCACCTGAATCACGAAGCGCAGCACCGTCGACTCCTGCGACTGATCTTCATCCATCGCGATATGGACGATATTCGCGTCGGCGGAGGTAATGTCCGCCGCCACGCGCGCGAACACACCCTTGGTGTTTTTCACGAGCACCTTCACGGCGACGTCGAACAGACGCCCCGGTTGCGGCGCCCACGCGACATCGATCCAGCGGCCCGGATCGCGCCGATGAATGCGCTGCGCGACACGGCAATCGGTGGTGTGAATCGCCATGCCGAGACCGATGCCGATATAGCCCATGATGTCGTCGCCAGGAATCGGCCGGCAGCACGCGGAGAGCTGCACCGACATGCCTTCGGTGCCGGTAATGACGACCGGCGGCGCGTTCGACGTGCCGCCGTGCTCGCGCGAATGATGGCCGTCGTCATCGCCCTCGCGCCCGTTCATCAGCACTTCGATGCGTTTGGCCATCACCGCGGCAACCCGTCGGCCGAGACCGATATCGGCGAAGATTTCATGCCGGTTCTTGTTGCCGGTCCACTGCACGAGCTTTTCCCACGCTTCGGGCGTGACGTCGGCAAGCGACAGACCATAGCCCTTCAACGACTGATCGACGAGCCGCTCGCCCAGTTGCACCGACTCGTTGAGCCGCATCGTCTTCAGATAGTGGCGAATCGCCGTGCGCGCCTTGCCGGTGCGCACGAAGCCGAGCCATGCGGGATTCGGCTTCGAATACGGCGCGGTGATCACCTCGACGATGTCGCCGCTCTTCAGCTCGGTGCGCAGCGGCAGCAGTTCGTTGTTGATCTTCACCGCGACGCACTGGTTGCCGAGGTCGCTGTGAATCGAATACGCGAAGTCGAGCGCGGTCGCGCCGCGCGGCAGCGCCATAATCTTCGACTTCGGCGTGAACACGTAGACCGCATCCGGGAACAGATCGATCTTCACATGCTCGAGGAATTCGCTCGAATCGCCGACTTCGCTTTGAATATCGAGCAGCGACTTCAACCACTGATGCGCGCGCTTTTGCACGTCGTTCAGATCCGCACCGCCGTTCTTGTACAGCCAGTGCGCGGCGACGCCCGCTTCCGCGATCTCGTGCATCTTGCGCGTGCGCACCTGGAATTCGATCGGCGCGCCGAACGGCCCGACGAGCGTGGTGTGCAACGACTGATAGCCATTGACCTTCGGAATCGCGATGTAGTCCTTGAACTTGCCCGGCACCGGCTTATAGAGCGCATGCAGCGCGCCGAGGCACGTATAGCACTCGAGCGGACTCTCGACCACCACGCGAAAACCGTACACGTCGAGCACCTGCGAGAACGACAGCTGCTTGTCGCGCATCTTCTTGTAGATGCTGAAGATGGTTTTCTCGCGGCCGGTCACTTCGGCATCGAGCTTCGCATCGACGATGGCGCGCTGCACCGATTCGAGAATCTTGCCAACCACTTCGCGGCGGTTGCCGCGCGCGGCCTTCACGGCCTTTTCGAGCGTCGCGTAACGATGCGGATTGAAGTTCGCAAAGCTCAGGTCCTGCAGCTCGCGATACGTGTTGTTCAAACCGAGCCGATGCGCGATCGGCGCGTAGATATCGAGCGTTTCGCGTGCGACGCGCCGGCGCTTCTCCGGCGGCACCGCGCCGAGCGTGCGCATGTTGTGCAGCCGGTCCGCGAGCTTGACGAGGATCACGCGCACGTCGCGCGCCATCGCGAGCAGCATCTTGCGGAAGTTTTCCGCCTGCGCTTCCTCGCGATTGCGAAACTCCATCTTGTCCAGTTTCGACAACCCGTCGACCAGCTCCGCGACCTTCGCGCCGAAACGCTCGGCGAGTTCGGCCTTGGTCACACCCTGGTCTTCCATCACGTCGTGCAGCAGCGCGGCCATGACCGACTGCGCGTCGAGCTTCCAGCTCGCGCAGATTTCCGCGACCGCGACCGGATGCGTGATGTAGGGTTCGCCGCTTTGACGGTATTGCCCGAGGTGGGCTTCGTCGCTGAAGTGGAATGCGGCCTTGACGTCCTTGATCTCTTCCGGCGCCAGGTAGCCGGCCAACGCCGTGGTCAGCTTGGCGATCGAGACGACGTCGTGCCGGCGCGGCTGCTCCGGCGTAGCGGTCGGCCCGAACAGATGGCGAAACGATTGTTCGAGGACCGCATCGATGTACTTGCGTGCGGACGACGGTGCGTCCGTATCGTGCGCGTCGTCCGCATTCGGCGCGACGTCCGGCAGGGAGGACGAGGGATTCGAGCTCATGTCCGCCTCCTGATCGGTTGATCGACGCTAAGCGACGCGCAAGTCCGCACGCGTGGGTTCAATTACATGACGTTCGACAGCAAATGAAAGTGCACGCCTAGACGGGCACCTTCTTCAACATTTCGACGCCGACCTGACCTGCCGCGATTTCACGCAGCGCGACGACGGTGGGCTTGTCGCGGCTTTCGATCTTCGGCGTGTGGCCTTGTGCGAGCTGACGCGCGCGGTACGTTGCGGCGAGCGCCAGCTCGAAGCGATTCGGGATCTGTTTCAGACAGTCTTCGACGGTAATGCGGGCCATGTTCAAATTCCTTCTCTGATTGTTACTTATTCTACCTTATGTGTTCGGACCGCCGCCCGCTCAGCCCGCGTGCGGCAAGTGGATGCCGAGTTGCACGAAGAGGTTCGTATGCCATGCGTACTGCGACGCGAAGCGCAGACGCGTCGCCGCGACGAGGCATTGCAGGTCCGCGAGCGCGCGATCGAAATTCTCATTGATCAGGACATACTCCGCTTCGGCCGCGTGCGCCATCTCGCCACCCGCCGCCAGCAGGCGCCGCGTGATCACGTTCGGCTCATCCTGACCGCGCTTCCTCAGGCGCTCCTCGAGAGCTTCGAGTGACGGCGGCAGAATGAAAATCTCGACGGCATTGTGAAACTGGCGCTTCACCTGCTGCGCGCCCTGCCAGTCGATTTCGAGCAGCACGTCGTGACCGTTTTTCATCTGCTCTTCAATCCACACCCGCGAGGTCGCGTAGTAATTGCCGTGCACTTCCGCGCTCTCGAGAAACTCGCCCGCCGCATGGCGCGCCACGAAGTCTTCGACGCTCGTGAAATGATAGTGCTCGCCGTCCTGCTCTTTCGGACGCGGCGTGCGCGTCGTGTACGAAATCGACAGACGGATCGCCGGGTCGCGCGCGAGCAGCGCGTTGACGAGCGTCGACTTGCCGGCGCCCGACGGTGCGACAACCATGAACAGATTGCCCGGATAAGCGCCCGCGTACGGATTGCGCGGCGCGTTGCTTTCGCGTGTGTGGTCAGTCATGCCCGTAGCTCCTGCCTGTAACTGCTTTTTGATCTGCGTGTTCTGATTGCTGCTTTGCCACTTTACCGCTTTGTCATTCGACGAGCGGCCCGACAGCCCGCCCGTCCATTCCAGTTCGCTTACTCGAGATTCTGGACCTGTTCGCGCATCTGTTCGATCAGCAGCTTGAGCGTCATCGACGAATCCGCAAGTTCCTTCGCGGCCGCCTTCGAGCCGAGCGTGTTCGCCTCGCGGTTCAGTTCCTGCATCATGAAATCGAGCCGCTTGCCGACCTTGCCGCCCTTCTGGATGACGTGGCGCGTCTCGTTCAGATGCGCGGTCAGGCGCGACAGCTCTTCGGCGACATCGATGCGAATGCCGTACATCGTGACTTCCTGGCGGATCCGTTCGGCGATTTCCTCGCGCGAGACGATGGTCGCCGCGCCATCCGGCGCGGCCATGCCGAGCGCTTCCTGCAGACGCTCGACAATCTTCTGCTGATGCTTGGTGATCAGCTCCGGCACGAGCGGCGTGATCTTCGTGACGATCGACTCCATTTCGGTGACGTTCGCAATCAGCATCGCCGCAAGCTGCGCGCCTTCGCGTGCGCGCACGTCGATCAGTTCGGCGATCGCCTGCTTGCCGGCTTCAAGCACCGCATCGCGCAGCGCGTCGCCCGACACGCCGCTTTCGGCGAGCACGCCGGGCCAGCGCAGAATCTCGCCGGTGCGCAGGCGGCCCGCCTCGGGAAAGGCGTTGGCCACCGTGCGTTCCAGCGCCGCCAACTGATCGAGCGCATCGCGGTTCAGCGTGCCGGCGGTAGACGTCTGCTCGCTGCGCTGCAAATTCACGCGAATGTCGACCTTGCCGCGCGAGAGCTTCGTCATCAGCATTTCGCGCAGCGTCGGTTCGCAGACGCGCACGTCCTCCGGCATCCGGAAGTTCAGGTCGAGAAAACGCGAATTCACCGTGCGCAGTTCGACGGACACGCTTACGCCGCCATTGCCGGAAACCGCGGCGAGCTCGCGCGTCGCGCTCGCATAGCCAGTCATGCTGTAGATCATCGTTCGTCTCGCGAAGGGGGCATGCGGCTGCGCGCACCGCCCGGGATACAGATCGCCCGGCGTGTACGAGACGCGGGGCGGGGAACGCGCATTATCCCATTTTTGACGAAGGAGCCCGTCAGACGCGCATCTCCGGCCAGCGCGGGGATCGGCGGTAAAATCGACATTTCACCCGCGCCCTCCTTCCCGACCACGACCACGATGAACGACACCACGACCCGACCGAGCGGCCGCCGCGCCGACCAGCTGCGCGACGTGCGCATCACGCGCCATTACACGAAGCACGCCGAAGGCTCCGTATTGATCGAATTCGGCGACACGAAGGTGATCTGCACGGCCAGCATCGCCGAGCAGGTGCCGGCTTTTCTGCGCGACCGCGGCCAGGGCTGGCTGACCGCGGAATACGGCATGCTGCCGCGCGCGACCCACACGCGCAGCGACCGCGAAGCGGCGCGCGGCAAGCAAACCGGGCGCACGCAGGAAATCCAGCGGCTGATCGGCCGCGCGTTGCGTTCGGTATTCGACCTCGAACGCCTCGGCCCGCGCACGCTGCATATCGACTGCGACGTGATCCAGGCGGACGGCGGCACGCGCACCGCGAGCATTACCGGCGCCTTCGTCGCCGCCCATGACGCGATCGCGAAGCTGCTGGCAACCGGCCGCATCGAGTCGTCGCCGATCACCGACTACGTCGCGGCGATTTCGGTCGGCGTGTTCGACGGCCTGCCGGTGCTCGATCTCGACTACGACGAAGACTCGCAGTGCGACACCGACATGAACGTGGTGATGACCGGCGACGGCGGCTTCGTCGAAATCCAGGGCACCGCGGAAGGCGAGCCTTTTTCGCGCGACGAAATGAATGCGCTGCTCGACCTCGCGCAACACGGCATCGAAACGCTGATCGCAAAGCAGAAGGAAGCCTTGGAGTTGCAGGGTGAATGATCGTCGGAACGCAGGCGCTGCGGTGACGGCAGCGCCCGGCAAGGTGGTGCTCGCGTCGAACAACGCGGGCAAGCTGCGCGAATTCGCGGCGCTGCTGTCCGCGGCCGGCATCGAACTGATCGCGCAAGGCACGCTCAACGTGCCGGAAGCGGAAGAACCGCATCAGACGTTTGTCGAAAACGCGCTCGCGAAGGCGCGCCACGCGGCGCAGCTCACCGGGCTGCCGGCGCTCGCCGACGATTCCGGCCTCTGCGTGCGCGCACTGCGCGGCGCGCCCGGCGTCTATTCGGCGCGCTATGCGCAACTGGCCGGCGGTGAAAAAAGTGATGCGGCGAACAATGCGCGCCTCGTCGCGCAACTCGCGAATATCGCCGAGCGGCGCGCGTATTACTTCTGCGTACTCGTGCTGGTCCGCGCGGCGGACGACCCGGAGCCGCTGATCGCCGAAGGCCGCTGGCAAGGCGAAATTGTCGACGCGCCGCGCGGTGCGCACGGCTTTGGTTACGATCCGCATTTCTTCATTCCGGCGCTCAATGCGACGGCTGCGGAACTCGAACCGTCGGTAAAGAACGCGACGAGCCATCGCGCCATCGCGTTGCAGCAACTGCTCGCGCGGCTCAAGGAGGACGCATGAGCGCCGCTGCCGCCGGCGCCGGCGTGATCCAGGCATTCACGGCGCCGGGCACGATCCGTCTGACGTCGCTGCCGCCACTCGCGCTTTACGTGCACTTTCCGTGGTGCGTGCGCAAATGCCCGTATTGCGATTTCAACTCGCATGAGTGGAAAGGCGACCGCTTTCCCGAAGACGACTATCTCGACGCGCTGCGTGCCGATCTCGAACACGCGCTGCCGTTGGTCTGGGGCCGCCAGGTGCATACGGTGTTTATCGGCGGCGGCACCCCGAGCCTGCTGTCGGCGGCGGGGCTCGACCGGCTGCTGTCGGACGTGCGCGCGCTGCTGCCGCTCGACGCCGATGCGGAGATCACGCTCGAAGCGAACCCTGGTACGTTCGAAGCGGCGAGGTTCGCGCAGTTTCGCGCAAGCGGCGTGAACCGGCTGTCGGTGGGCATCCAGAGTTTCAATGAGACGCATCTGAAGGCGCTCGGCCGCATTCATGATGCGGCGCAAGCGCGACACGCGGTCGAGGTGGCCGCGCGCACCTTCGACAACTTCAACCTGGATCTGATGTACGCACTGCCGCAACAGACGCTCGCCGAATGTCAGGCGGACGTCGAAACGGCGCTGTCGTACGCGCCGCCGCATCTATCGCTGTACCACCTGACGCTCGAGCCGAACACGCTGTTCGCGAAGTTTCCGCCGCCGCTGCCCGACGACGACGCGTCCGCCGACATGCAGGACTGGATCCACGAACGCACGACCACGGCGGGCTATGAGCGCTACGAGGTATCCGCGTATGCGAAGCCGCATCGGCAATGCAAGCACAATCTGAACTACTGGCGGTTTGGAGACTATCTCGGCATCGGCGCGGGCGCGCATACGAAGCTGACGTTTCCGAACCGGATCGTGCGGCAGATGCGCTACAAGCATCCGACGACGTTTATCGAAGAGGCGAAAGCCGGTCGCGCAGTGCAGGAGGAACACGAGGTCGGCACGCGCGACTTGCCGTTCGAATTCATGCTGAACGCGCTGCGGCTTGTCGAGGGGTTCCCGGTGCATCGCTTTATCGAGCGCACCGGGCTGCCGATGACGTCGATCGAACCCGCGCTGCAGGAAGCGGAGCGGCGCAAGCTGATCACCCGCGATCATGAGAAGATTGCGCCGACTCCGCTGGGGCAGGCGTTTCTGAATGATTTGCAGGCGTTGTTTCTCAAAGATTCGCAGTAAGGTTCTGTCTCGCTGCGGCGGCCATCGCATTTCAGGTTACAATTTCGGGCTCGGAGGGCTGGCAGAGCGGTTGAATGCACCGGTCTTGAAAACCGGCAAGGCTTTACGGCCTTCGTGGGTTCGAATCCCACGCCCTCCGCCAGCGAACACCACAAAATCCCGTGAATTCAAAGGTTTGCGGGATTTTTCTTTTCTCAGCCCATTATTCAGCCTATCGGCGCGATCAGTTTCGACATCCGAACTATCTTGCCGGAGCGTCGCGGATCGCCGTGAAGACGCGTGTCTGTTGCCTCGTTCCGGCGTGTACGATACAGGTATCTCAACCGACTCCATCAGTCTCAATGCTTCACCCGCGCTCAAACGCCTGTCGGGCAAATCACGCGCATCCGTGACTACTGCCTCTACGAGTTCGCGATATGCCTCAGCCGCGCGCTCGTACCCCTCTACAGTCTCCATCAGCAACGAAAGAACCGTATGCTCACTACGACGCTCTTCGAGCGTCACGGCAGGATTACGCAGGACAGTCGACACGAGGACAGAAACAGCGCGAAGCTGCTCAAGAGAGCGGTCGCAGTGACGAAGCGATGACGCTGCGAGCCGGGTATAGCGATCGTGTCTGCCGTTCGGTCGAGGCTGCTTTCGGCGTTGGTCTTTTTTCATGCTGCGTCCTCCACTGTCAGTGAAAGCCCGCGGCATCAATAGATGGGTGAGCGGGCGCGATGACAAGGTTGGCGGACCGGCGTTAGACCAAAACCGGCAGACCCAAAGGTCTCCCTGCCACGGCCCGCCCATTGACAACTGACGTGCAGAGGCAAGGCACGACCTGCGTGCGCAGGCGTGCCGGTCTAACGTTATCAGGCCGCCAAGCCTGAGCCGTCGGTACTTCGACGGCATATGGAGTATATGGGCGCCGAACGGAATTGTGTTCGCCTGCGCGGGCTAAATTCGATGGGTGTATTGATTCAGAAATCCCCGTCCCAAAGTCGCTTGATATTTTGCCGGAAAATTCCGAAATATTTGTGGACTTATCCTAAAACAAACTCAAAAATGAATGCACATCTGAAACGCAGAGTCAGGCTGCTTTGTAGCAGGATGAGAGGGCCGCGGCAGAACCGCTATCAAAGCCCACCATAGCGGGCTTTGAAAGAATCATGGTGTCATCCTTCGAGTGACATTCTTAGCGCCTTTCGCCTTGGATTACGCGGGATATCGATCTCGCTCGTGCCGCATTATCATCATCATCTCACGAAGTCGCGACAACTCGTCGTGCCATTCCTTTGTCGGAATCTTCTCTTTCTCTAGCACGGTAAACACGCGATCGAGTCGATGCTCAATCTCCCGGGATATATCGATTTCTCGTGCAATCCGGCGCATATGACGATCCATCAGCTTCGTGACTATTTCCGGGTTGGCACTCGCTTCGGATACGGAAATTCGCTTGTCCAATGCAGCAATGTCAGTTCGAAGATCTCCCAGTGTGGAAACAATTTCTGCAAGGGTGCGATCTTCTGGATTTTCGCTACGCCTGAGCGCTTGTAGTTCCACGGAGACTGAAATCGGGGATTCAATTTCATCGGGCTCCTTGCCGAGAACGGATCTCACCTGCTTTTCAATTTCTGACTTCGCCTCTTGCACGCTATCCAAGTCGTGATGATCAACAGGTATCGTTCGCATGCCTGCAACATCAAACGGAATCTTTTCGTCTTTCTGAATTATTTGAACCAGAGGCTTACGTATTGCGTGCCGGATCGCGAGTTCATAAAACACGTTCGGATTGGAGCCAGTCAGGTCGGCGATAACTAGCGGGTCTTCAACGATGTGCTGAATAACCTGCGTTGTAATCAGGCCCGGCTCCGCAATCTTATCGGCGCGTATGGCTTCGAAGCCGTGTGCCTCCACTGCCGGCGCAATTACGTGCCGGAATACCTGATCGGCACGCCGTCGTACATCACTTCCATCCGTGCCTATTGGCGATATAACAAAACAGGGTTGCTTGTTGTCACTCATGGTCTCGTTGATTATGCGTTATGAATAAATGGTCTCTCGTCGTGCGTATGCTTGCCCTGACCGACAGACAAAGCCGACCCATTCTATCAGTGAGAACTTTCTTCTTATGTCAAAGCCTTCGACATTTCGGAAAGTTGTGAGTGGAGTCCCTAAATTTTCTTAAAACTCAAAACTAGAGAAGCTCAAGCGCCGCGATGAGCTCCGACCCTGTCTCCGACATCAGGTGTGCGCCCATGCTTCCATCATCGTAGGGCGTTGCCCACGCCCACTGCATGATGGCGTGCATACGCCGGCGAGTGCGGCTCACCGGTTGCGCGGCACTTTCGCCACGCTGCTTAGCGAACACGGTACGCCGGTCCAGACGATCCAGCGCGTCCTGCGCCATAAGGACGTGCGTACGACGCTGGGCTACCTTGAGTCCGACCTCGCGCATGCAGCCCGCGCACAGGCCCGGATCGCCGAACAGGGCGGCCTGCAATGACGGCGGAGTCAGTGGCGAGCGAGTGGCGAGAAAACCGCGCAGAGGCTCTTGCAGCAATGCGCCTGCCTTTATCGGGAGTTGTGCAGTGTGAGCGGTGCGTCCGCATTGAAGGTGGGTCGTGGCGGGCCGCGAAGCGTTGTAAACATGACCGGAAGCGAGCCATCCCGACCCCATTCGACCCACTCAAAACGGGTAGAAATTTCAACGGGTCCCTCTACAGCCGTCGGGTGCGTGCGCGGACGATAACCCCCGGATTTCCACCAGCGCTGAACTTCGAAATTTGGGTAACAACCGGGCTCAAAACCGCCCATTGAGAAAATCTATGACGACGGAATCCCAGGCTGAGTTTGCTCGTCGATGCGGTAAATCGCGCAAGACAGTGAGCGCATGGAAAAAGGCCGGAAGGCTTGTGCTTCAAGGAGATCAGGTCGAAGTCGAGGCGACGCTCGAGCTGATGGAGCGACACCGCAAAGGCGGCACGCCGGCTGTTACCCCCCCGTGTTACCCTGGCTGTTACCCAAGCTTCCGAAGGTAACAGACAGGGTAACAGTCCAGCCGTCTCGGCTCCGCGAAACAACGCGCTGGTGCCGGGCGTCGACGACATCCAGATGCTTCCCGGCGAGACCGCCGAACAGGCCGCAGACCGGCTCATCGGCGATGTCGACATGAAACATGTCGTTCGACGAGGCCCGGCGCCTTAAGGAGGTCTATCTCGCGCTGCTGAACGGAATCGAGTACGAGGAGCGCATCGGTTCACTGATCAATCTGAACGAGGCTCAGACTGTGTTCTTCGAAGAGTTCAGGTCTGCGCGCGACGCATGGATGAACTGGCCGGCTCGGGTCGGTCCTATCCTCGCCGCGGAATTGAACGTCGATGCGGGCCGCGTAACCGAGCTGCTCACCGGGCACGTGCATCGGCATATCACGCAACTCGGAGAGCCGGATCCGGATCTGGCCTTCGCGCGCAATTGAAGAATCATCAACGCAGGGATGCCTATGAAAATCAAACTTGCTGTGGACTTGACCACATCGGATGCCGACGTGCCATTTGAAGTCGACGCGCCCCTCACGTGTGAAAATTTTCGGCCGCCATTGTCGACTTCGGCCGAAGTGATGTGGCGAGCTAGCAGGAGGGCTGCTGACGACCGGTTTCGCTCCATCGCGCGAGCCGCCCGACACGCTGCTTACTCGCTGGATTAGTCGTAGTCGTCTTCACAAGTTTTTTCTCAGCCAGTCGGAGCAGTTGTCGTTGAAGCCAAACCACGCTGCCGAGCCCGTATGCTGCGCCACCAACAGCCTGTCGTCTTTATGCATGTGCGTCATCAACGCATCGCGAATTTCGACCGAAGTTTGATTGCTGATAATGATCCATGTCGAATCCAGACAGTGCCACCAGTTTGGAAATCCCTTTAGAGCATCGATCAGATTTGTGTAGTCGTGGCCGTCTTTACGGGTAAGGTCGTACCCGACGATATACGTGGTCATCTTTTGGCCCAAAGAGTGGCGGGCCGGGCGACCCCTTGCAACTCGGGATGCTCGGCCTGCTTCCTTTTACTTCTTCGTCGGTTTGCCTGCGCCGTTATGGGCCGGACGGTCCATTTCATATGACTGGCCTGGCTTAGGAGTAGGCGGCATGGGTTTGCCCTTTACTGCTGTCCGCTCCTGCCCCGTGGCACCTCCTCCTGGACCCACGATGCCGTATTCGCCTGACCGCGGCGCCGGTTGCCCCGGCTTTACTTTGCTCGTCATACTCACACTCCTATGTCCTGCATCGGGCGCTTAACCCTCGGCGTGTTTGAGAATGCCCACCAGCTGATCACAGGAAGAAGGTGGACGATTATCGACGGTCCGCACTATTTACTGTCACCTCTGCCGCCGCCGGTAAACGCTACCGTAAACTTTTAGTCTGACAAAGCTCGATCGTTTAGAATTAGAAAATAAATCGTTGACTGCAAAGTCTGAACCTGAATTACCGATGCAACTCGCATCGGATGATGCCAATCGACTCTCAATTTATTCACACAGCATAAAACGATCAAAACGGGACTTTATGAAACGGACTACGGGGATTGCAGCGATCGCAATGGCTATCTCGCTCACGGGATGCCAGCAAAAGCCGGATGAAAAGCTGTTGAGCGCGTGCTGGAGCGCCGGCGCAAAAGAAACAGTTAAGTCGCTCTCGACTAGGGCCATTTCGCGGCAGATCGTCGATTCTCTGATGGCCGTGGACCACGGTAAGGCAACGCGTTCTGACGTAGAGCAGTTCGTGAAGGGACGGCTGACTGTTGCTCTTTCGAATTTCTATCTGACAGCGGCCGATCCGAACACGGGGTCGGTGACCTGCGGCGCCGACGCTGCGATGACCTTCAAGCGCAGCGATGGAAAGGTGGCGTCGGGCGACGACGCGTCGTTCTCGTTTTCGTCTTACCCGAGCGAAGGCGGAAGTTCGATGTACGTCATTCAATCCAGCCTTCCGTTAATACAACTCGTTAATCGCGCTGCGGAAAGCGTGCCTGACAATTCACAATCCTCTGCGCCGACCTCGGAGCCAACAGCGAGGGATGATCCGGCCGAGGCGGCGCGCAATGCAGCGGCGGGCATGGAAGCAGCAAGCAGTGCGGCGGATGGGGCAACTGCGGCAAGCCAATGAAATTGATGCTATTGCCTCACTCCAAAAAGCGTTGCGCTAACCACCTCGATCGATTACTGTGTTTTTATACAGTATTTGATTTCGTGGACTACCATGTTCGGAAAATTAGTAAAAACCTATTTCATCGCTACAGCCCTCGCGCCCGTCTGCTTTTCTCTGAGCTATGTTATCTCGCAAAAGCAGGGATTCCTGCCATGGGGCCTTGTAGCGCTTGCGGTTGCGATTGTGCTCGGCGGATCTTGCGTTGTCATTGTGAAGCTCGCGAAGAGCCAACTCGAAACCGTTCCGATCTCTATCAAGAAAGCGAAGTCGGCGGACAAAGATGTAATCGGTTTCTTTGTGGCATACGTTCTACCACTTTTTTTTGCAAAAACGGTCACTCTAGAACCGACAGCCATACTTATATTTATAGCATTGCTGGCTTTTGTTATATGGGGTACTCATTCGATTCAGGTAAATCCTTTGCTTGGAATATTCGGCTATCATTTTTATGAGGTGGATTCCGAAGGCGGAATATCATTTTTACTTGTAACAAAGAGAAAAATAGTTAACGTGAAAAGCGTCACAGTTGTCGTCCAACTAACTGAGTATTTAATATTAGACAGGAGTTAGGTCGTGCCGGAGATCCTTTTGAATTTGTTTGTTCTGACGGACATTAATGAATCTCGAGTGATGCGAGTGTCTGTTACGCAGGAGTTGCAAAAATCAATAACCGTCTTGTTCAAGGAACAAGAAGAACGTTTTTTCAATGGAGTCGACGCTGAAGACTACTACAAGTTCGACGGTAAGTATCGTCCAGAGGATCGTGAACTGCTCTACATCGAGGACTTTGATGACATTGACAAGCTTGGATCGGCGATTTCCGACCCGCTCGGCTATCCTGAGCTAAGCATCGAGAACGGAGGATTAGAGCACGTCCATGCGGTCTTCTCGGGATACGTCGACCAAGGTAAAACTCGTATATTGGCTCAGGCTTTTGATCGACGCAGAATCATCAGCCCCAAAGGCTTTTCGATCATCCATAGCAAGGATAAATTTACAAAATTCGACGGAACGGGTCTGACTCTTGACAATAAACTTACAGCTGTTCTTGATGGAACAAAATTGTTATTTTCCAGCTTTCACTTCGTCAGGACAATTTTCGACGTTTCAAATTATTTTAAGGAAGCGACCGACGCTGACGTTAAGGAATTCTGTCGGATTGGAGAAAAGCCAGCGGAAGCGCAAAAGGCATTCCTCGACACATGCGATGCGTGGACGCGTCGAAAAATTGGCCTGATTCGTCAATCCGGAATCTTAGAAAAAACACCGGCGGACCAAATCGCGAAAGTCGCCGTCAGCTTTGACATCGAAATAAAAACACAAGAAGTAGACGGAAAGCTCGCAATTGTTTTCCCGGACAAACGAGCCGAGTTGAAGCGCGTCCTCAGATTTTTGGACGAAGATTATTATCAGTCTCCGCTGAGTGATGCTCGCTACATATCCAACTCGAAGACAGTCGCGAAGCCAGCCAAGGGCGCCGCGAAGCCATAGAGGAGCCGACAACATCGGCCCACGTTTCAGTCTCTTAGGTGAGTCGTTTGGTGGATAGAATTTTGGAATTCGCTTAAGCCATTGTCGGGCAAGGGTTCGAGGCGGACCGTCTCACTGACAATGCGCAATCGTCTGCGCCGGCGTCGGATCCGTCGGCGACGGATCATCCGGCTTGAGGTAGCGTGCCTGTGCGGCCGGAGCCATGGAAACGGCAAGCGATGCAGCGGCCTCGACTACATCAGCTAGCCAATCAACACGTTTAAGCCGTCTTTAGCTACCTTTTCGCCAGTGCCCGGATGACGTCGTGGTGACGCTCGTACACCTTCTCCGCGGCCCGTAAGATAGCTTCGCGGCCCTCTTTGGTATCTGTAGCAATTCTCGCCTTGGACTCATGTATGCGGTCTCGTTCGGTTACTTCGATTCCGTGGATGATCCCGGTCTTCCCTTCCAATGCGCTCATATAAGTCTCGGGCCGGTTGCGCTGTCTATGGCATTCTACGCAGAGAGTCACTCGAAAACGAACTGATCATAGATGAGCATGAAGCACAACAAACGCCAGCGCAAAAAACTGCACATCGGCGAATTCCAAGAGATGGGATTTCACGCGACGGCGGACCTGTCGCATCCGCTCGATGAAGCACAACGGGACGCACTAATCGATGCATTTCTCGAGCAGTGCATCGAAGCAAACGACATGCTGTTCGGTGGCGGCATCAATCGAGATCTGGATGGATACATCGTTGCCGACGGCAAGCGGAAGTCCGCAACCGACGAGCAGCGCGAATGCGTTCGCCAATGGCTTGAAGGGCGGCCTGATTTCACGGCGGTCCGCGTTGAACCTCTAACTGACGCTTGGTACGGGCACGATTAACTATCTAGCATTCGTCGTTTCCCGGCTCGAAATGCTACGGTCGCACCTGACTCGCGATAGCAAACCTTCCGGACACTGAGAAAGCGAACTATCGGAGCAGTGGTCGGCAGATGTTAGTGCGTTCTCGTCCAAGGCCCTGTTATGTGTCGGCAAGGTGTGCCTTTTAGAGCTCACGGTGCAATCAGTACTCTGACCGTCAGTTCATCCTGAGTCGCATTAAGATCGTTCTCAATCCCGCGCGGGTTATTGATTCTTCCATCGGGGTCGTATACGAAGCAAAACAAAGTCCGACAGTTTGGATGTTTTTTGTACTTGGCGATGTCAACGATAAGTTGTTCGCCGAGGTGTCGCGCGTTTAATCCTTCGCGCGATTTCTTGATTTCGACGACTGCCTCGATTTCCGGCAAGAGAAAGTCAACACGCGATGATGCACCCGCATAGCTCGGTGTCCACTCCTCGGGCCGCACATCATCGAACGCCAGTCGCAGCAGAGCGTGGAAAAGGTCCTGCACGTCGTATTCGTCATTCACATCCAGGGTGGGGCGATCTTGGCGTCGAATTCGAAGTTGCTTCGCGACCAGATGGAATCGTGCGCCTATCTGATACAAAGCTTCGATGCGATCGGGTGCCGTTGGCGCGTCCGGCGCCGCATGTGTGCTCCTCATACACCCCGGACTCCTCTTGACTCGAGCGAGAACCGCGTTGACTAGACCTTTTACGTTTTCCACGCCTCGATACGAGGGAGAGCCGACGTAGTTGCTGACGCTGTCGTTGAGGTAGGCACTCACGGTTCTCGCGTGATGCAAACCATCAACCATCTCATCCTTAAACAGGTCGAACAGTTCGAGACCGATCTCCCTGAACCGGCTTTCATCCCCATGAGCGATTGAGATAGCGTCTCTTGTCTTTGTGAATCGACCAAGAATCGCGTTAAGCTCGGCAGAGTAGGATTCCAGTGAGTCTATGAGCTCGTCTCGGGTCATATCGGACTTTTTGCGACGCTGTAAGGATCTGTCGAGTTTAGTTCGCCATTCTGTTTATTGAAAGCTACGAACTTGGATGCGCGAGACTCTGCCTGTGACGCCGCTCTATCCGCCTAGATGGTGACGCGTGACTCCGACTATTCCAGCTGGCGTTTCGACGGCGTTACCCGCGATAAAGCCGCTTCCCTTGCCGCCTGCGACACGCAAATACTCAACTTCGACTTTTGCCGAGTTGATGATGACCTGGGCGATCTCCGCAATGGCTTTTGCACGGTCAATTTCAGCAGGGTCTTTGCCGTCCTTCAGTGACTCCATCGCTCGAAACAGGTGTTGCCGAAGGTCCGCTATCGTGTTCATCAACTTTCCTTTTTAGTTGTGCATGCAACCGGATCACGTCGCGCAGCTCAGGAGGATATTTCTCAAACCAATGACGTTTGAAGACTTCGCTAGACGTCGACAATTCCAGATTCTCCAGGCCTACATTGAAGCGATTGCCATCTTTGAATGTCACGACGAATCCGTCTGGAATTGGTCCATGCGCAGCAGTCCAGACAAGGTGATGGGCTATCACCCAGTCCGTCCGCCAATTGCCCGTATTGGACACCTTCCGAGTCAGATAGCCGCCATTTGTTACGCGCTCACTTCCGATGGGCAAGGCGTTCGGCGCGGGGAGGCGATTCTTTCGTATTCTCAACTCCTCCGCTTTGGATCTAATTGACGCCGCGGGGCGGCCCCATTCAGCAGCAAGGGTCGGCGTCGGTACAAACGGGTATCTGGCGACGAGTCTCTCGAGATCCGCAGGGGTCCAACGCTTTCGGGGGCGGTATGGTCTTGCCATTATGGTTTCGTCCTTCACGCGACGGCCATGTAAGAGGAGCGTACTATGGGTTTACGGCTTTGCTTTTCGCTTCTTAAGTCCACGGCACTAACTTGCATCGACCTCACCGAATTTTGGCGGGTTGTATGGTGGGTAGCGCCCCGCAACCTGCCGGATCGCCCTGCCAGACGGTCATTCATAGAGGACATGCCCTCCGCCAGCGCATCATTGAAACGGGCCTTCGGCCCGTTTTTCATTTCCGCCCTCGCGAGTTGCACAACAGCATCACAGGCTGAAGTGGCACTCCGTCTCTTTGCACGGCACAGCACGGCCGGCACGCGGTGAACCAGCAAACGCTCATGCATGCGTCGAATGGCGACGCTGTCGTTCGTTATCCGGATCAGTTTCATAGAGCAAACGCGCCGATCAAAGACGAACGCAATCGTGACAGCACGGCACCTGAACGGCGCTCGTCCGACGACGAACGCCGCAATGAACATACATCAATCGCCCCACAAGCGAACTGCGCAACCCGCCGTCGAACATCCGAAAATCCCGATGCTGTGTGCGAACACACGCACCTTCGGCCGACACGTCCGCTCACGCACCAGTCCAACCCGCAAGCCAACCCTTCGCACAACACGCACACCCGCCGGAAGCACACCGGCCGGGCGTTCCCCATCATCCAGGTTACATCCGTAAACCGCCGATACAATTGAACCAGAACCCTTCCTTGCATCGCCCTTCTCACACTAAAGGAAGGAGGCTGCAATGCTCAAAACTGCTCTCGTCGCCGGGGCGGCTGCAATCCTGACCGGCTGCGTCGTCGCGCCGCCCGGCTATTACGGTTACCCGTACGGACCTTACGACGCGTATGACCCCGGTTACGCGTATGCATACGGTCCAGGCTACTACCCAGGCTACTACCCGGGTTACTACCCATATCCCGCGTACGGCAGCGTCAACATCGGCTTCTGGGGTGGCGGCTGTTGCTTCGGACACGGCTACTACCATCACGGCGGCTACTGGCATGGCGGCGGAGGCTGGCACGGCGGCGGAAACGGCTGGCATGGCGGAGGCGGTGGGCATGGCGGCGGGGGCGGCCGCCACTAATCGCCAAAGCACACGACACCGCGCCTCGCGGCGTCGTCGCTCAAGCGGCGCCCGTGACCGTGCGCCGCCCCTCGTATCCGTATGAACATGAATTGAATCGCGCAGCACGTCGACTACGATCCTGATACAGGCTACCCGCCGCACGCAGGTATCGAAGATGATGTTCGATCGCGCCCATGACCGCCGCTCCGTTCTTCCCGCCATCCGGGCCGCCGCCGAATGCGCGCTGCCCGCCGCATGCGGCGCCGCACTCGTGCTGCTCTTCGCGCTCAGCGCCTGCACCTTCACCCCGCCGCCCAAACCGGTAGCGAGCGTGCCGCTCGAAGCGATCAACAGCCTCACGCTCGACCAGTACCGCAAAGCCGTTGCGAAACGCATTCTCGAGCGCAATCCATCTTACGTGCTGCAAGGTTCGCCGCAAGCGATGCTGCGCTCGCTGGTCGTCGTGTCGTTCGTGGTCGACGGCCGCGGACAGATCGTTGCGTCGTCGGTGTATCGCACGAACGGCGACGACGAGGCGGAAAGCACCGCGCTCGCCACGCTGCGCCGCTCCGCGCCGTTACCTCTACCGCCCGCGAAACTGCTCGATCGCGCAGGCCACCTCGAGCTATTCGAAGACTGGCTTTTCAACGACAACGGCAAATTCCAGCTGCGCACCTTCGCCTCTCCACAGGCACAAACCTTCGATTGACGCGGTGCACGATGCAGGCCGCGGTCAGTCGCATGACAGTCGTGACAAACGAAGCAACGCGAGGCGAAGCCGTTCTTTAATGTGACAACGCTTCGGTGTCGATATAATTTCGTCACGCTTGCGCCGGGAAACTCCCGGCATCGCTTTCGCCGCAGGGTCATCCGCCTGCCGCGAACAGCACGGTCGCCGCGTGCCGCGTTATCCGCGCGTTCGCCCGTCCGCCACGCATCGACGGCACGCTGCCAGAACCGACAGCAGTCCGACAGGTATGCCGCGCCGGCATGGCACACGCGCCGCAAGCGGCCTGAGCAGCGTGCTGGCGTTGCATGAAAGTTGCACACTCAAACATACTGCCCTCCGGGCGTCAGGGCTTGTTCCACGCTTCGATCAGCCCGCCCGGTATGTCCAATCAAACACGGGTGCACCGACATCCACGGCCGGCACCGCGCGTATCGTGCATGACAGAAGGCCGAACGCGCACGCACGCGGTCGCACCATCGATACTGGAGTTCTACGCATGTCCTCACCGCCGATCTCAACCGCGGGCCCGAACGTCGGTCAGCAACAAAGCACCGCACGCATCATCTTCGCCAGTTTCATCGGCACGGCCATCGAGTTCTACGACTTCTACGTGTACGCGACCGCCGCGGCGCTCGTGATCGGCCCCGTGTTCTTCCCACACGGCTCCGCCACCGCACAGGCGCTGTCCGCATTCGTCACGTTCGGCATCGCGTTCGTCGCGCGCCCGATCGGCTCGTTCCTGTTCGGTCACTTCGGCGACCGCATCGGCCGCAAGTCGACACTCGTCGCATCGCTGCTGGTCATGGGTCTGTCCACCACGCTGATCGGCTTTGTGCCCGGCTACGATTCGATCGGCAGTCTCGCGCCGATCCTGCTATGCGTGCTGCGCTTCGGCCAGGGCATCGGGCTCGGCGGTGAATGGGGCGGCGCCGCGCTGCTCGCCACCGAAAACGCGCCGGCCGGCAAGCGCGGCTGGTTCGGCATGTTTCCGCAACTCGGGCCGTCGGTCGGCTTTCTCGCGTCCAATGGCCTGTTCTTCGGGCTCGCGCTGTCGCTCTCCGACGAGCAGTTTCGCAGCTGGGGCTGGCGCGTGCCGTTTATCGTCAGCGCGGTGCTGGTCGCGCTCGGCCTGTACGTGCGGTTGAAGATCGCCGAAACGCCGGCGTTTCGCGCGGCTATCGAGCGGCACGAACGGGTGCGGGTGCCGGTCGCAACGCTGATCGCGCGCTACTGGTGGCCGACGCTGCTCGGCTCGCTCGCGATGGTCGTCTGCTACACGCTGTTCTATATCTCGAGCGTGTTCTCGCTGTCGTATGGCGTATCCGCGCTGCACTTCACG
Organism: Paraburkholderia solisilvae; assembly: GCF_902859875.1. Classification (GTDB taxonomy): domain Bacteria; phylum Pseudomonadota; class Gammaproteobacteria; order Burkholderiales; family Burkholderiaceae; genus Paraburkholderia; species Paraburkholderia solisilvae. The sequence goes on from NZ_CADIKF010000046.1 coordinate 50,887, forward strand.
CGGCCAGGCTTCCTCGGCATGCTGTGCGTCGCGGTGGTGTTCATGGCGCTCGCCACGCCGTTCTCCGCGTGGGCCAGCGACCGCTTCGGCCGCAAGCCGGTGCTGATCGTCGGCGCGCTGCTCGCGTGTGCGTCGGGCTTCGCGATGGCGCCGCTGCTCGGCAGCGGCTCGATGCCGCTCGTGCAGTTGTTCCTGATCATCGAGCTGTTCCTGATGGGCGTCACGTTCGCGCCAATGGGCGCGTTGCTGCCCGAGCTCTTTCCGACCAACGTCCGCTATACCGGCGCGGGTGTGTCGTACAACCTCGGCGGCATACTCGGCGCATCGGTCGCACCGTATATCGCGCAACTGCTCGCGGCGCGCGGCGGTCTCACGTGGGTAGGCGGCTATGTGTCGGTGGCCGCGCTCGTGAGTCTGTTCGGCGTGATCTGCATGCGCGAGACACGCGATGCACGTCTCATGTAAAGCATCGCTTTGCAGCAGTAAAAAACCCGGGCGCAGTCACTGCGCCCGGGACCAGGCATCGCAACAGCAACCGGTGTGACGCCGCCTCCCTGTCGATCGTCACGCCGGCCACGCGATGCACTGCATCACCGGTAGTAGTACCCGTCGTGATGATGATATCCGCCGCCGCCGTCGTACGGCACGACGATACATCCGCTCAACCCGGTCGCCAGCACCGCCCCCGCAATCAACGTCGCTATCAGGCGCTTCACGTCACGCTTCACTGCACTTTTCACATCGTTCTCCCATCGACTCGGTGTCGTTATTCGAGTGCATCTCGAATGCTTCCGATTGAACACGAACGCCTGAGCGTCAAGCGTTGCAATTTGTAAGCAGCGGTCGAGGATCTGTTACACGCACCGAGGTATCGGAGCACGGCATTGCGGCGTGCACGCGAAGCATCGCTCGCAACCGGTGCAGCAGCCTGCCTGAGCGGCGGCCGACGTTCAGCTGCGCGGCATAAGATGGCTTTGGCGGCTCAATCAAAAGCGACAGTTTTAACAAGCCTGTAATGCGCCTTGCGACATCTCTCGCCTGTCGCGGCGAATGTTGAGGCCCGATTGAACTCGACGCACGCGGCACAGTCTTTACTGATGCAGTGTTTGATTTTGTTTGTTCATTGCTGTTTCCTCTCCGCCCGCGTGCGTAGCGCGAGCGTTCTGGAGGCGTAGCGATCCGGTGCCCGGCGAATCGGGCGCCTGCGCGCTGCGCCTCTTTTTTCTTTTCGGGCGCCGGCCACGCACTCTCAACGGCAGAAGGAAGCGCGAACCACGCCTCGCGGTCTGTTCGCGTGATTCGCGTGATCGGCGTGCGTGCAACGGCACGCAGCAGCGCATAGGTGAAGGTTGCGACGCCAGCCGGCGTCAGGTGGCGGCAAGCGGGCGCGTCTGCGGGTTGCCTTCTGCGCTTGCGGACGATTGTGCGGCCGCTTGTGCGGTTGCTAGCGCCGCTGGGGGCGCATCAGATTGTGCGCCTCCTTGATTGGCCGCACCGGGCCGACCACCCGCGGCATCCTGCTCCCCGCTCGCGGGCGGACTGCCATGCACGTAGTCGATCGCTTCGATCGCGCGCGCAACCGGCGGCACCGAGTGGCCGTCGCCGATCGACGTCGAACGGTACGGCGCTTCATTGCCGAAATGCGTTGGCGAAGTCGCGATAAAAATCATCACCGTGCGTTTGCCAAGCGCATGCGCGAGATGCACGAAGCCGGTATCCACGCCAATCACGAACGCCGATGCGTCGACCAGTTGCGCGATGCTGGTCACGCTCAGCTGCGGCAGCACCTGCGCCTGCGGCACCTGCTCGACGATCTGCCGCGCTTCGTGGCGCTCGCTGTCCGAGCCCCACGGCAGCACCACATGAAACCCGCGTCGCACGAGTTCATTGGCCACCGCGACCCAATGCGCGATCGGCCATTTCTTGTCGTCCTTCGACGTTGCGTGGAACAGCACCGCAAGCGGCTTGCCGCCGGCGTCGACAATCGGCTGCCCGGCAGGCGGAATACGCAGGTTGTAGACCGCTGGCCCGTCGGCGGTGTAGCCGAGCGCGTCGGCCACCGTATCGCGCATGCCCTGCCACGCGTTGACGTCGCGACGCACCTTGAAGCGGCCGGTGTACGCGAATGCCGCACCCTGCTCGCCGAGATTCTTCGAGTGGTAGCCGAGGCGCCGCTTCGAGCGCGTGAGAAACGCGATGATCGCGCTCTTGTAGACGCCGTGGATATCCAGCACCACGTCATAGCGGTACGCGCGCAATTCGGCGATCGATGCGGCGATCGCCTTGAAATCGGCCCAGCGCCGCGCTTTCTTGAAACGGCGCAACGGCGCGCACAGCACGCGATCGACGCTCTGGTTCCAGCGCGCCACTTCCGCGTGCGCGTCGTCGCAAGCCCAGTCGACTGCCACGCCGGGGAACGCGCGCTTCAGATCGGCCACGACCGCTTGCGCCTGGATAACGTCGCCGAGGGATGTGACCTTGACGACAAGAATTCGCTTCATTGATGACCTGCCCTGTTCCTCGCGGTGGTGGACAACGTTGTTCCCCGCCCCCGAATTTTAGCCGACCCGGGCTCGCCGGTGCCGCCACGCCCGCGTCCACACGCAGTACAGAACGCAACGGGCGGACCGACGAGCACCCCGCCATACTATTTCAAATCGCTTTCGCAGGAGCGCGGCACGGCGCGCGCCGCTATAATTCACCCTCCGCAACCGAACGACCGCACGCGCTTTTGCGCTTTCGCCATGCTTCGGACACCCGTCCCACCGTTATCGAATCTTGTCCGGCACACGAAGCGGCTGTGGCGCCAGTTCGGCATCTTCTGGCTCGGCGCGATCGCCGTCGGCCTCGCGGCCGTCTACTACGCACGGCTGATCGACTGGGGATATAACACGTTTCTCGAGCAGCAGCGCGAGCGGCCATGGCTGCCGCTGCTGCTCACGCCGGCGGTCGCCGCGGCCGCCGCCTGGCTCACGCGGCGCTACTTTCGCGGCGCCGAAGGCAGCGGCATCCCGCAGGTCATCGCCACGCTGCATACGAATCCTCGCGAAACCGGCGCGCGGCTTCTCACGCTGAAGATTCTGGCCGGCAAGATCATCGTGTCGTTTCTCGGCATTCTTGGCGGTTTCACGATCGGCCGTGAAGGCCCGACGGTCCAGGTGGGCGCCGCGCTGATGTTCAACCTGCGCCGGCTCTACCCGCGCTCGAATGCGCTGATCGAACGGCAGCTCGTGCTGGCCGGCGCCGCGGCGGGCCTGTCGGCCGCGTTCAACACGCCGCTTGCCGGTATCGTGTTCGCGATCGAAGAGCTCACGCGCAGCTTCGAAGCGCGCGCCAGCGGCGTGCTGATCACCGCGATCATCATCGCCGGCGTGATCGCGCTCGGGCTGAACGGCAACTACACGTACTTCGGCACGATCGATGTCGGCACGCGCTTTCCGGATCTGCTCGCGCTCGCCGTGCTGCTGACCGGCGTGGTCACCGGTATCGCGGGCGGCATCTTCGGCTGGCTGCTGCTCAATACCGCGCGCTGGCTGCCCGCGCCGCTGCGCAAGCTCAATGCCGAGCATCCGGTCGTGTTCGCCGCGCTGTGCGGACTGCTGATCGCCGTGGTCGGCCTGATCTCCGGCGGCAAGACGTTCGGCAGCGGCTACGCGGAAGCGCGCGGGCTGCTCGACGGCCGCGAGCAGCTGTCGATGTTCTATCCGCTGCTGAAGATGGTGTCGATGGTCGGCTCATACCTGCCGGGCATTCCGGGCGGTATTTTCGCGCCGTCGCTGTCGATCGGCGCGGGCTTCGGCAACGTGCTGCATACGGTCTTCAACGGCATGCAGCTGCAGATGCTGATCGCGCTCGCGATGGTCGGCTATATGGCGGCCGTCACGCAATCGCCCATTACGTCGTTTGTGATCGTGGTGGAGATGATCAACGGCCACGCACTCGTGATCTCGCTGATGGCAACCGCGCTGATCTCGAGTCGCGTATCGGCCTTCTTCACGCCGCCGTTGTACGAATCGCTCGCGCAGCGTTATATGGCGCCGTCGGCGGACACGGCGCCGGCAACGGCCGCGGCCGCAGCCGCAGCCGGGAACCCGGTACCCGAGCCGCTCGCGCATGCGGCGCCGCCGGACGCGGCGGAGCACGACGGCACATCGGCCGAACACCGCGCGGCAACCGATACAAACGACGACGCCGACCTCGATACGCCGCGCCGCTGATCACCGCGCGCGACGTCAACAACGCAAAAACGCGCAGCGGGAATCTTGCAGCGCGCCCGCACACGCGCCGCAAGCGCACGAAAAACGTGAAACGCGTCAGGCCTGCGGAATCTCGATCTTCACCTCGAGCACTTCGAGATCGTCGTGACGTTCGAGATTGACGCGGATATCGTCGTCGGAGATCTTGACGTACTTCGAAATCACGGCGACGAGCTCGCGTTGCAACGCCGGCAGATAATCGGCGGGGGCACGGCCGCCGGCACGTTCGTGTGCGATGATCAACTGCAGGCGTTCCTTCGCTACCGACGCGGATTTCTTCTTCTCGCCCAGCAAAAACGAAAGAATCGACATACGTGCGCCTCCCTTACTTGGTGCCGAAGAGGCGTTGCAGCAGGCCTGGCTTCTGGTAATCGGTAAAGCGAAGCGACTTCTGTTCGCCGAGGAAGCGCGCGATGACGTCCTTATAGGACTCCGCGACGTCGGTGCCGTCCAGGTGCACGGCGGGCAAGCCCTGGTTCGACGCATGCAGCACCGCCTCCGACTCCGGAATCACACCGATCAGATCGATTCGCAGAATTTCCTGGATATCGGAAAGCGACAGCATCTCCCCTTCGCTGACCCGCTTCGGGTTGTAGCGCGTGATCAGCAGGTGCTCCTTGATCGGCTCCTTGCCTTCGATCGCCCGCTTCGTCTTCGACGACAGGATGCCGAGAATGCGGTCCGAGTCGCGCACCGACGACACTTCCGGGTTCGTCACGATCAGCGCTTCGTCGGCGAAATGCATCGCAAGCAGCGCGCCCGATTCGATGCCGGCCGGCGAATCGCAGATGATGTACTCGAAGTCCATCGCGACCAGGTCGTTGATGACCTTCTCGACGCCTTCCATCGTCAGCGCGTCTTTATCGCGCGTTTGCGAGGCCGGCAGGATAAACAGGTTCTCGCACTTCTTGTCTTTGATCAGCGCCTGATTCAGGTTGGCTTCGCCCTGGATCACGTTGATCAGGTCGTACACCACACGGCGCTCGCAGCCCATGATGAGGTCAAGATTGCGCAGGCCGACGTCGAAGTCGATCACGGCGGTCTTGTGGCCGCGCAATGCGAGGCCCGACGAAAAGCTCGCGCTCGTGGTCGTCTTGCCTACGCCGCCCTTGCCCGAAGTCACCACGATGATTTTTGCCATTGGCCTTTACCTTGTATCCGTCGATTTCGTGAATAATAGTCCGGCACCCTGTGCACGCAGACTGCGCGCGTTGCACACGGATCGCACGCGGATTGCACGCGCGTTGCATGTACACCCGCGCGGCGCGCTATGTCAGCCGCAACGGCTCGATCATGAGCTTCTCTTCGTTGAGCCAGATCTGCACCGGCTTACCCTGTACATCGGCGGGCAGCGGGTTTTCGGTCGTACGATAAATGCCTGCGATCGAAATCAGCTCCGGCTCGAGACAGGTGCAGAAAATGCGCGCGTCGTGATTGCCGTGCACGCCGGCGAGCGCGCGGCCGCGCAGCGGTGCATAGATATGAATGTTGCCTTCCGCGATGATTTCCGCGCCGTGGCTCACGAGCCCGAGCACCACGAGGTCGCCCTTCGCGTAGATGCGCTGCCCGGAGCGCAGCGGCTTGTCGATCACCATCGTTTGCGACGACGTGCCGATGCGAACCGGTTCGGCCGGCAAGGTGGCGGAGGTGGAAACGGATGCGGCAGCCGCCTGCGCGACGTCTGCCGGTGCGGGTGTCCCGGCCGCCGGCGCGGCGCCTTCCGCCTGCACTGCCTGCCCCGCCTGCGTTCCGTCTTCGTCCGGCGCCGCCTTCGCGTTCGGACGCCGGTCGCGCGCCTCGAGCAGCGGCAGACCGGCTTCGCTGACCCAGCCGTGCTGCGCCGCCTCCGCGACGACGCCGAGCGGACGCATGCGCACGCTGTCGAGCAGCGCGGCGATGTCGGCGAGCGGCACACGCTCGTTTTCGGCGAGCCGGCGCACGTCGATCGCGACGACGTCATTGGCGAAGAATTCGGGGGTCGCCTCGAAGCGGCGCGTCAGTTCCGCGCGCATTTCAGCGAGGTTGGTGGTCTTGACCACGAACAGAAGCGTGTCCACCGTACCGCTGCGCAATTCGAAAAATGGCGATTTCCTGGGCGACATAGCGTTCGGCAAAAAATTTTGCGTATTTTACAGGGGTCCTGGCGCGCGTCGAACTTTTTTGCCAATAACCGGCACAACACGCGAAGCGGCGCGCGTGACGCAGGCAGGCAACGGGCGATTGCAAAGAGGCTTCATGCGTCGGATAAATACGCGGCTCGTGCACGCCCCATAAGGACCCGCGCGAGCCTGCGCACCCATTCGCGCGCAGTGTCAGCCGGCCGGCGGCACCCGCGCAGGGATCACGTGGCGCACCAGTTGCGTTTCCCCCTGATCCTGCGCCCGCGCGGTCGGGCGGTGATCGCCGGTCGGTCCGAAACCGAGGCGCTCGTAAAAGCGCATCGCGTTGCGGTTGCTGTCGGCGATCCACGCAAACACTTCGATCGCACCGCCCCGCGCAAGCCATTCGCTCGCGGTATTGACCAGCAGTTCGCCGCCACGCAGATGGCGCACGGCCGGCGCCACCCACAGGTCGCTGACGAACGCGCGGTGCGCGGGCGTATCGTCGAACCACGCGTCGATCAGACCGGCCGGATGGCCCTCGGTGTAAAGAATGAAAGTGGTGGAGGTGGTGGAGGCCGCGTTCAGCGCGGCTTTTGCGTCGAACGTTGCGACATCCGCGGACAACGCTTCCTCGAGCGTGTCGCCGAACGCGTAGGGCGCCTCCCGTAGCGATGCGGTGCGGAGTTCGCGAAAGACGTCGCCCTGCTCGGCGACAATGCGCGCAACGGTGAGTGACGGACTCATGAGAGACGTAGATCCCCGGACCTGAAAGCGTAAAACCAAACCCGATCGTACCCGCGCGTACGAACCGGCGCGAATCTGCACAACCGGCTCCGACCTGACCCTTTCCGCTCAACGGAATAGCCTAACCGAACCGCCGTGCGAGTCAAATCCTTATTTCGGATATCGGCGGCGGCGCGTGTACGACCCGGCCCGATGCCTGCCAAACGGGAGGCGCGGCTCACGGCACGTCGTAACGGCCGGTGCCGTCGGGCCACGGCGTGAGCACTTCGAAGCCGTCTTCGGTAACCGAGATCATATGCTCCCATTGCGCGGACAACGATCTGTCCTTGGTCACGACCGTCCAGCCGTCGCGCATCACAACCGTGCCGGCGCGACCCGCATTGACCATCGGCTCGATGGTGAACACCATGCCCGGCTTCAGGCGCAGTCCCTGCCCCGGCTGGCCGTAATGCAGCACTTGCGGGTCTTCGTGATACACCTTGCCGATGCCGTGGCCGCAGTAATCGCGCACGATCGAAAAGCCGTCGCGCTGCGCGACTTTCTGAATGGCATGGCCGATGTCGCCCAGCGTCGCGCCGGGCTTCACCTCGCGAATGCCCGCGACCATCGCTGCGTAGGTGGTGTCGATCAGCTGCTGCGCGAGTGCGCTCGGCTCGCCGACCGTGTACATCCGGCTCGTATCGCCGAAGTAGCCGTCCTTGATCACCGCGACGTCGATATTGATGATGTCGCCGTCCTTCAGGATCTCATTGCGGCCCGGAATGCCATGACAGACGACCGAATTCACCGACGTGCAGATGGTTTTCGGAAAGCCCATGTAGCCGATATTCGCGGCAACCGCATGCTGTGTATTGACGATGTATTCGCGGCACAGCGCGTCGAGCTCGTCGGTCGACGCGCCGGCCTTCACGTGTTCGCCGATCATCAACAGCACGTCGGCCGCGAGGCGGCCGGCAATGCGCAGCTTCGCGACGTCATCAGGAGTCTTGTAGGTAATGGCCATGTGCACAAAATCGGAACGGCGCGCGAAACGCCTCTCGCGCGGCGCGTCACCGGGTTATCGACCAGCCATTGTACCGAGTCTCACCGACGGGCAATTTTCAGCCGGGTGCATCGGTGCCGTCGGCAGTGCTCGCGCGCGATGTCCCGGCGTGCGAGCGTGCGGCCTCACCGCTTGCGGATAGACCCGGCGCGCCCGCTTGCGGCGGCGCATCGGACGCCACGTCGGGAGTTGCATCGGGCACCGCCTGGGGCACCGCTTTGGGCGCCGCTTCGGGCACGACCTCGGGTCCCGCCGCGGCCCCCGATAGAACCGGCAAGCGCCGCCGTAACGGCAACAGCAGCAGCGGCGTGGCGATCATCGACAGCACGACCGCGAGCGTCACGATCGCCGACGCGCGCGGCTCGACCACCCGCACCGCGAGCGCCGACGCCATCACGACGAACGCGAACTCGCCGCCCTGCGACAGCAGCAGCGCGAAATACGCGCGCTGCTCGCGCGGCACATCGAAGCGCCGTGCGAGCAGCCACAGCGCCGCGGCCTTGATGCCGACCACCGCCGCGACGACCACCAGCACGCGCCGCGTATCGTGCATCAGCACGTTGAAGTCGATCGACATGCCGATCGCGATAAAGAACAACCCGAGCAGCAGTCCCTTGAACGGCGCAATGTCCGCTTCGACCTGCCGCTGATACCCGGAATCGGCGAGCAGCACGCCGGCCAGGAACGCGCCGAGCGACGACGACAGATGCACGCTGTGAAACAGCAGCGCGACGCCGATCACCCAGAGCAGCGCGAACGCCGTGAAGATTTCCGGCGCGCCCGGGCGTGACACGATCGCGAGGCCGCGCCGCAGCGCCACGCGGCCGACCAGCACGACCGCGGCGAGCATCGCGAGCGCCTTGCCGGCCGCGAGCCAGTTGTCCGCTGTGCTCGCGCCCGTGTCGAGCGGGCTCAACAGCGGCAGCAGCGCGATGAGCGGAATTGCCGCGAGATCCTGAAACAGCAGGATGCCGAAGGCGACCTCGCCTGCCCGCGTATTCATTTGACCGCCTTGCTGCAGGTCGGACACCGCCATCGCCGTCGACGACAACGCAAGCGCGAGACCGGCGGTCAATGCGATGCGCCACGGCGAGCCGAACAGCAGAAAAATCGCGGTCAGCAGCCCCGCGCACAGCAGCATTTGCATGCCGCCATAGCCGAAGATCGTGCGCCGCATCGCCCACAGCCGTTCGACGTTCATTTCGAGGCCGATCACGAACATCATCAGCACGATGCCCAGCTCCGAGAAATGCAGAATGTCATCGACATTCGACACGAGCCTCATCACCGACGGTCCGATCAGCACGCCTGCGAGCAGATAGCCTAGCACCGCGCCGAAGCCGAGCCGCAGCGACAGCGGCACGACGACCAGCGCCGCGCCGAGAAACACGACGAAATGGAAAAGCAGACCTTTCATGGACGTCGACCGTGGAGACGGAAAAGCGCGCAACGTTCGAGCGCAGCCGCGCGACGAACGCGTCGCGCGCGCGTTGCGCGCGTCAGGACGGCTGTGTGCTGCGGATCGCCGCGGCGATGTCGCGACTCACCGCGGCGAGCGCGCGGCTGTGCGCAGCGAC
>NZ_CADIKF010000047.1 GCF_902859875.1 Paraburkholderia solisilvae
GGCTCGCGCCCGGGCTGTGCGGGCGCGCCGCCGTTTTGCGGCGCGCCGCGTTGGCATGCGGCGCGCCGGCACGCGACTGATGCAGCGCCCAGACGCTGTCCGCGATGCGCGCCGCGAGCAGCGGCGGGCAATCGCGGCCGAGCAGCACGCCGAAAATCACGTCGCGGTTATGGCCTTGTTCGGCAAAGCGCATCGCAAACGTGACGCGCTCCGCGTACCTTGCTTCGGCCGCGGCCTGTTCGGCGCGCTCGCGCCGCGCCCGCTCGGAGCGCTCGTGATCGCGCTGCTGCTGTTGATGCTGCTGCTGGTGCTGTTGATGCTGGCGCTGGCGCTGGCGTTTCTGCTGGGTTTCCCAGCGATGCATTTCGGTCGCGTAGACCAAGTCGTAGACTTTGCGTTTCTCGGGATCGGACAGGATCTCGTACGCGTCCTTGATCTCGAGGAAGATCGTACGCACGGCTTCCTCGTTGCCGGCATTGCGGTCGGGATGCCACTTCATCGCGGCTTTGCGGTAGGCCCGCTTGATTTCAGCGGCGCTCGCATCTTCCGCTACGCCGAGCTTTGAGTAAAGGGTTGCCATGTCGGATCGACGCTCGATACGGTTGGGCGCATCGTAGCATGGACGCGTTGCGTCGCGCGTGGGCCAGCATACACGCGGCGTCAGGATTGGGCGCACGTGCCGGTGGTCCGCGCGGCATGCGTGTCAGTCTGTCGGACGGCCGCGCGGCACGCGGTTGAACAGGCGCACGCGCCTCGCCGAGGTCATGCGGCACGCGCGCCGTCGGCCAGCCGGCCGCTGAGGCCGGCGCCGGCGGCGCGCGACGCTCACGCCACCTGGCCGCCGGTGCTGCCGAGGAGGCCGCCGAACATGTTCATCAGACCGGCAAGCGGTCCGGCCGGCGCGATCGACATGCTGGCGGCCGCGAACGAGCCGCCGCCGGCGAATCCATTCGACCTGCCGATGCCGCCGCCGGATGCGTCCGAACTCCAGTGCATCGACACGCTTTGATGGTCGCTGTAGCCTCGCGCATCGCCGCGGCCGATTGAATGCTCATGGCCCGCGTGATGGCCGAAGCAACGCCCGTCGCCATAACGATTTTCGCCGCCGGAATGGGCACGCGTGGTCGTAGTCGATTGCGTGATGCTGCCGTCGACGCCGCGGCTCGTGCGCGTGGTGGTCTGTTCGAACGCGCCGCCGCGGTTGCCGTGGTGCGATGCCGAACCGGACGCGCATGCATGCGCACCGCGGCTCTCGCCGCACGCCGCGCTCGCGTGGAAGCTGCCGTTGCCGGAGCGCGGCGCGCAGCCGCCGGCATGGGCGCCTGAGCCGCCGACACCCCAGGCATTCGCCTCGGCATGCAATGCGCCTCCGAAGTCGCCACACATCGCTTTCGCTATCGCTTGAATACACATGACTGTTGTTCCTTGTGAGTGAGGATGCCAGATGACCCATCTGGCCGGGTATCGACCGGCCCCGTCGGCGCGGTGGCCGGGCAATCTCTGCTGTGCGACGCGCAGCGTTGCGCGTGCGCTCAAAACTCGATATCCATACGGATGCTGGCGGCGCGCGCATGGCTGCCGTCGAAGCCTTCGTGCGGCTGTGTGCGATCGCAGCGCATGCCGTGTCGGGCGCGACAGGCCGACATCGACCCGTCCCAGTCCTGTTTGCGCTGCGCCGGATCGTTGTCTCCGCGCGTGGTGCAGCATGACGACCCGCCGATTCCCCATTCATCCTTCATGTGGTAGTCGATATCGCCCTTGCCGCCGAGCGCGCGGCCGAGACCTTCCATCGCTTTCATCGCGCCGTAGCCGAGCGAGTCCGCGAGAAAGTGCACCGGCGTGAGGATGCCGGTCGCGTTGAATGCCGCGCCGACGGACGAGATCGCACGCGTATTCAGCAAGCGGTTGAAGCCGTCGACGCCGTTGATGATGCCGTTGCCGAGCGGGTTGCCGCCTTGATTGGAGATTGAAGAAACCACAGTCGCTTCCTTGTCGTGGGTGATGCCAGAGTGCCCGTCTGGCCGGGTGCCGGTCGCCGTGCGCCGCGCTCAGGGCAGCAGCCGGTCGAGCAACGGGGACGAGAAAATCCGCTGCGGGTCGTACCGGTTGAGCACCGCACACGCGGCGTGCCATGTGGCGGCGGCCGGCTGCCCTTCGTTGAAGAGCGCGGGCAGGGTCGAGCCGATCAGCGTGGCGTCCTGCCACGCGGCGGCCTCGGTGTAGCCCCATCCCTTGGACCACTCGGGCCGCACGCTTGCGTACGAGCCCGCGTAATTCGACAGCATCCATTGCTCGATTTCGCGGTAGAAGCGATTCGCCGCCGGCGTACCCGGCATCGTCAGGATGTCGAAGTAGATCGCGGTGTCCCAGTCGGGCCGGTCGACGCGCGGCCGCAGCGGCGAAAGCAGCGGCGCCGCCGCGCCGGCGCCTGCGCCTGCGCCTGCGTCGGCGGGCTGGTCGAGGCCGGTCACGCGAATTTCGACGGGCCCGTTCATCGGATATTCGCCGCGCGCGCGATAGACGTCGACGCGGTTCTGATAGCACTGCGCGAACTCCGCGATCGCGCGCTGCACGTGGTCGCGCCGCGTCAGCACCGCATAGCCGTTCGCGGTGACACGCAAGGTCGACGGGCGGATGTACTGCAGCAGGTTTCGCGACCAGCCCCACAGGTCCGACGACTGCGTGAACGCGAGGCCGGCGCTGACAATCGACATCTGTGTCTGCCCGAAGAGCGGCGTCACAGCGCATTCGCCGCGTGTGACGATGCGCTTGACGAGATCCGATAGCGGCTGCGGGATCGAATCGCAGAACGGGTAGTTGAACGGTCTTGTCACCGCGCGCGACAGGAGCGGCTTCACCGGTTGCACGGTCCACACCTTGAGCCAGGGGCAGCTCGTGAACGGAAACCAGATCGCTTCCATGCGGCCCGACTGGTCGAGAAACGACGCGACCGTGCGGCCGCGCGAACCGCTCGGCGCGAACAGTTCGGCGGCCGGGATGTCGGTGAAACTCTGGCAGCGAAGACGCTGGTTCGCGCCGGCCGCGAGCGTCACCTCGACGATCAGCGCGCGGCCGAGATGCACGAGGAACGCGCCGCTTTCCGGGTCGCTGCGCGTGAAGGTGCGCAGCCCGTATTGCTGCCGGCCGCTATCGAATACGACGGCCGTCAGCGACAGGATCAGGTTGCTGAGCGAGCCATACGTATGTCCCGGCAACGGCGTTTCGCGTGCGGCGGCAAGCCCAGTGCCGTGTGCGCCGATCGCGAGCGCGCCGCCGAGCGTAACGTCGCCGGGCGCGGGGCAGGCGGTGACCCCCAGACCATAGCTTTCGAGCGTCCCGAGCAGCGTGTCGAGCGATACGCCGGTCTGTGCGGTCACGCGCGCGGGCCGCGCTGCAAGCTCGACCGTGACCTTCGTCAGCGACTTCGTCATGTCGAGCAGTACGACCTGTTGCGCGGCGCCCCCTGCTTCGAGCGTGAGCGGCGACCAGTTGTGCATGTGGCCGCGTGCGCGCACCCGATACCCGTTCGCACGCGCCCAGTTAACGATCGCGACAACGTCTTCGCAGGTCGCGGGCGCGGCGGTCCAGACATTCGCGACCGCGATCTCGCCGCTCCAGTTCTGGAACGCTTCGCGATATAGCGCGATGCCGGACGGGAAGCCCGGCGGCGTCGGCCCCGCGTCTTGCGCGTGCGCGGCGATCTGATAAAGGGGCGTCCATCCGCTCGCGACGCCCGCCGCGGCGAGCGTCGCGATCCGTGCCACGAATGTGCGGCGCGGCCGTGCGGAATCGTTCTGGTGGTGTTGGGCCATATTTTTTTCGAATTGCCTTTGTCAGGTCGGATGAGCCGTCAAGCCGGATCGGCGCGCGCCCCGGGGCACGCCGCGACGCGTTGTGCTCGATGTGCGTCGCGGATACATGCTAGGGACTGGCGTGCGCCGCGGGTCATGACTATCCATCGCGCTCGCGCTGGCGTGCGTCGCGCATCGATACCGGTGGGCATTCGGGAATAGGGTTCCGGCTTCGCGTGTTTTGAAAAGCGGAGGCATGCGGTACGAGCGGGCGGTCTCGCTGCGCGGCAAGGGCCCGCTCGCGCCTCCCCACCCCTGAGGGAGCACGCAAGCGCGGCATACCGGTCCCGCGCACGCGAAGCCGGCGTATTGGGCGAACCGGAAGAGGGCAACCATGAACGACCTGCAGGCGGAATACGCAACCCGCGCGACCCGCACGGACAGCGTGGACGCGATTCTGTCGCGCCGCCCGATAACGGCGAGCGACGAAGAGAGATGTCAGTACGCGCTCGACCTCGTGGGCCTGTATCTGCAGCAGGAAAATGCGCAATGGCTCGACGAGTGCCTGCGCCTCTGTGCATTCGATGCGGTGTGGGACGCGCCGTTACGCCATGTCAGCTACAGCGGGCTGACGGCGATTCGCGCGAACTATCTGCGGTTCTTTCGCAACGTACGCGATTTGCGCTTCGAGCCGCTCGAACAGTTCGCGACCGCGGAGCGCGTGTTTGTCGACTCGCGCCTGAGATTCACGCTCACCGGCGACGCGCTTGACCATTGTCCGTTGCCGGTCGGTGCGCACGCGAGCGTGCGGCGCCTTTGCACCTTCCATATCGCCGACGGGCTGATCCGTCGCGCGACCGGCTATGAAATCTGGGAACAGGACGACGCGTGATACGCGTTGCGCGCATCACGCGGGTTCGTCTTTGTCATTCTTCGTTAGACACCCTCAGCATCCGCACGAGCGTCGCGTCCTTGAACACCAGGTGATGCACGATCGCGGCGAGCGCATGCAAGCCGATCAGCCAGAACGCCGCATTGCCGATCAGAAAGTGTGCGTCGTGCAGGAACTGATGCGCGGCCGGGTCTTTTGCGAAGAGGCGCAGTTGCACGCCGGTGCCGGCTAACTGCACCGCGCTGCCGCCGGTGTTGACCATCGCAATGCCCAACAGCGGCTGAACGAAGACCAGCAGATACAGCGCGAGGTGCACGAGCCGGGCGAGGAACAACTGCATGCGGCTGTGCGGCAGTTCGCGCGGCGTGCCGTGCCACAGCATCCACAACACGCGCAGCACTGAAAGGCAAAGCACAACCGTGCCGGCCCACATGTGCACCGCATTCCACATCAGGCGGCTATCCGAACCTTTAGGTCCGCGTATTTCGATTGCAAAGAGGCCGACGGCGATGGCGAGCGCTGTGGCCCAATGAAAGAAGATCGCAAGCCGCGACCAGGAGGAGGAGACACGGGCAACAGGAGAAACAGTTTGCGACATGGGTGTAAGTGTCCTCGCGAAGCGAAAGAAAAATCGGATGGTTCCTGAAACGGCGCTGCGATGCCGTTCAGTGAAACGCAGCGGCACCAACGCTTATTCCCGTCCGATACACGCACGCGCGAAGAGTTTTGTATTGAATTGTGTTGGATTGCTTCGCAATCGGACACGTCGACCTCGCGTGCGCGAGCTCGCTATTGTTGCGGGCCTGTGCGCGCGGACGTCGAGCCGGCGTGGCGGAGCGTAACTTTTGAAAGCGCCGAGCAGGTTCCGCCGTTTCGTGCTGCATCGAAATTTTCGTGTCTCGCGAAGAGCCGGCCGCATTTGTCGAAGGCACGCTGGCCGGCAGTGCGGCCGGTCCTGGAGATCGCACGAAGGGTGGCTATCTGCTCGCATGCGCGAGCCGCGCGTTGCGTTCGAGGCTCGATCGATTGCCCGGTTTCCATCTTGCGCAGCCGTCCACCGGGCAAATGGTCGCAGCGCATCCGAGCGGCGATCATCGCTGATGAGCTTGCATAAGCTGCACACTTTCGCTGAAGTTCGCTGGCCGTATCAGATCGAATTCAGTCCGGATTCCATCTGAACGTTGACGTGGCTGTCCGCCGCAACGACCATCGGCTTTTCAAAGATGATCGACGAACCCGCGTTTATCGATTGCGCTGCGAAAGGCGCCTGTTATCCGGTATTCGTTGAAGAACCGCACGGCGCGCCGCGTTGCGCGCCACAATGACGATGCGGCCGCCGCGCCTTGCGGACGGGTCGCTTGCGGTGATGTGGCATGGGTGTCACACGTGTCTAACGGATAGACATGATTGGCGCATCGTGCCATGTCGACTAGCATCGAAACCATGCTCGAAGCGACGCGTTCGCGCCTCGTCTGGTGCGAGTCGACGCAGTGCCCGCCGTCGTGCCGTCAGGCGGCCGCGTCGCCGGTTGTGCGTCGCTTCGATGCGTGGTCACGGAGCCCATCATGAACACAGACAAGAAACGTATCGGCACCGGCGGGACGCACGCATGCGCTCACGACGACGCACCTGCGGCGGCGCCGCGGCGCGTCCTGGTTGCACCGGAGGAAAGCTGGCGCGTGCCGCCGGGTCAGCCCGCGCTGCATTTGCACGAGATGCAAGCTATGCGGGCGAGCACTGCACTACCTGATGCACTCGAAGCGCGCAGCGACTATGTGATCGCGTCGCGCTGGACGCGGCAAAGCGTCGACGGCGTCGAACACACGAGCACGAGCAGCGCCGACCAGCACACGGTCGGCATCGTGCTGAAGCCGACCATTGCGCGTTTTCGTTGCGGTTCGCTGCTGTATGACGGGCAACTGGCGCCGGGCTCGATGCATGTGACCGATCCGGGTGAAAGCGCGCAAGCGGTGTTTCGCGCCGCGTGCGACGTGATTCATCTGTTCATTCCACAATGCGTGCTCGCCCGGCAATACGAAGAAGCGTTCGGTCATCCGCATGCGGGGGAGCTTGCGATCGGCGTGTCGCAGATCACGCGTGACACGTCGCTCGAGCGCTTGAGCAGGGCGCTCGCCGAAATCCAGTGCACCGATGCGACGTTCGCTTCGCTGTACGTCGACAGCATCTGTATTGCGATCGTCGCACGATTGCTCGAGCGGCATTTCACGCTGCGCACGCCGCCGACGGTGACGCGCGCGACGCCGTTGCCGCCATGGCGCTTGCGCCGTGCGTTCGACTTTATCGAGGCGCACCTCGCGGAGCCGGTGCGGCTCGGCGACATTGCGGCGAGCGTCGGTCTCACACGCATGCATTTCGCCGCGCAGTTCCGCTGCTCGACCGGCTGTACGCCGCACACGTATCTGCTGCGGCGGCGCGTCGAACATGCACAGGGTTTGTTGCAGCACTCGGAGAAAACGCTGCTCGACGTCGCGCTGGATTGCGGCTTTCGCAGTCAGGCCCACTTCACGACGGTCTTCAGGCGGCTCGTCGGCGATACGCCGAACCGCTGGCGTATCAAGGCGCGGCTCGACTGAGCGGCAGCGCGCGGGCGGCGTGCCGGCGCGCGCGTCAGCGCACCGGCATGATGTCGCGTCGCATTCGCCGCCGCGCTATCGCCAGAGATTGGTCTGCGCGAGGTTGATCACTTCGTCGGTCTTGCCGTTCAGAATGGCTCTCAGCATGTAGAGCGAAAAGCCCTTCGCCATTTCCAGATTGATCGCGGGCGGAATCGCAAGCTCCATCCGGTTGACCACCGCGTCGATCAGCACCGGTCCGTCATGCTTGAGCGCGGCCGCGATACCCGCTTCGACCTCGGACGGTTTCTCGAGTCGGATACCCTTGATGCCGACCGCTTCCGCCATTGCCGCGAAGTTCGGATTGTCGAGGCCGGTACCGAACGGAATGAACGATGTCGATTTCTGCTCGAGCTCGATAAAGCCGAGCGCACCATTGTTGAACACGCAAACCTTGACCGGCAGGCCGAGCTGCGCGAGGCTCAGGAAGTCGCCCATCAGCATCGTGAAGCCGCCGTCACCGGACATCGAAATCACCTGGCGGCCAGGAAACGCCGACTGCGCGCCGATCGCCTGCGCCATCGCATTGGCCATCGAGCCATGCCAGAACGAACCGAGCAGACGCCGTTTGCCGGTCATCGCGACATAGCGTGCGCCCCACACGGTCGGCAGGCCGACATCGCAGGTGAAGATCGCATCGTCGCTCGCCTGGTCGCTCAATGCCTTTGCGATCTGCTGCGGGTGAATCAGCGCTGCGCGCGACGTTTCGAGTGCGAGCGCGTCGAGTTCCTTGCGGGCCTTCCGATAGTGTTCCTGCGCCTTGTCCAGATGCGCGCGGGTGGTCCGCTTGACGAGCTTCGGCAGCAGCGCGGCCAGCGTCGTCTTCACATCGCCGACAATGCCGAGATCGAGCGCGGCCCGCCGTCCGAGATTGCCGGGCTCGTGATCGATCTGCGCGATCTTCGCTTCGTATTTCGACGGATAGAACTGCATATACGGGAAGTCGGTGCCGACCATCAGCAGCATGTCGCAATCGCGCATCGCGTAGTAGCCCGACGAGAAGCCGATCAGCCCGGTCATGCCGACGTCGTACGGATTGTTCGCCTCGACGTGTTCCTTGCCGCGCAGCGAATGGACGATCGGCGACTTGAGCGTGTCGGCGAGCGCCATCACTTCAGCGTGCGCGCCCGCGCAACCGGAGCCGCACAACAGCGTGACGCGCTCGTTCGCGTTGAGCAGATCGGCGAGCGCATCGATGTCCTGTTCGGCCGGCGTGAGCACGGCGCGCGGCGGCACGAGTCCGGCCGGCGCAAGGGTCGGCGCCTCGACGGCTTCCTGCAGCGCGACGTCGCCCGGCATCACGATGACCGATACGCCGCGTTTGCCGATCGCCTCGCGAATCGCGATTTCAACCATGCGCGGCATCTGGCCCGGGATCGACACCAGCTCGCAGTAATGGCTGCATTCCTTGAAGAGCGTTTGCGGATGCGTCTCCTGAAAATAGTTGCTGCCGATTTCGCGCGATGGAATCTGCGCGGCGATCGCGAGCACCGGCACCCGGTTGCGATGACAATCGAACAGGCCGTTGATCAGATGCAGATTGCCCGGCCCGCAACTGCCCGCGCAGACGGCGAGGCTGCCGGTCAGGTGCGCTTCGGCGCCGGCCGCGAATGCGGCCACTTCCTCATGGCGCACGTGAATCCACTCTATGCGGCCGTTTTTCCGGATCACGTCCGTCAGGCCGTTCAGACTGTCACCGACGATGCCATACACACGCTTCACGCCCGCTGCGAGCAGGACGTCCACGAACTGGTCGGCTACGATCGTCATTGCTGTTCTCCTGTTGAACCCATCAAATCATCGAAGGATGCGATGCCATGCGTGATGCAAGAAAACTGCAAGGCTGCGCGCCTCGCCAGCGGTCGATCAACCCGCGGTGGACGGCAACGCATCCTGGCGTTGTAGACGATGGCCGCCGCGTTTGCAAGGCAGGTACGACGCGTATAGACCGGCTGGCGCACGGACGGTTTCGCTGCATCGGACGTTGCGCGTGACTGGACGGCCTGGATGGATCACGCGTTCGTGCAAAGCCGACAGCATGTTCGGTTTCACAAAAAAGTGCGTATGCAAGCTGAACATGCTTGCCGATACAACCCTGGCGAAAACAGTATCGCGCCCGCCGGTGCGCGTCGGTTTACTCGCCGGCCGGAAGCGTGAACATGAAGCGTGCGCCGCCGAGCGTCGATTCGTTATCGGCCGTGATGCGTCCGCCATGTGCCTCGATGATGGTCCGGCAGATCGCGAGGCCCAGCCCCATGCCGCCTTCGCTTGTCGTGAAGAAGCGGTTGAAGAGCTGCGCGAGATTCTCCGCGGGGATGCCCGGGCCGTTGTCTTCGACCATGCAGCCGACCGTGCCGGACGCCGGCACGGTGACGGTCAGCGCAATTTTGCCGTTGCCGGAACCAAGTGGGGCGAGCGCCTGCATCGCGTTGACGGCGAGATTCACGATGACCTGCTGCAGTTGCGTGCGGTCCGCCATGATGCGCGGCGCGCGAGGCGCGGGCCGATGCCAGACTTCGGCGCCTCTCGTCTGGATTTCGTGGCCGAGCAGCATCAGCGATTCGTCGATCACTTCGTCGAGATAGAGCAGATCGCGCCGCGGCGCGCCTTTGCCGGCCATCGCGCGGGTGCGCACGATGATGTCGCTGGCGCGGCGCGCCGACGCGAGCGTGAGCGCGGTCAGCTCGCGCACTTCATCGAGCCGCGGCTCGGGCCGGTTCAGCCAGTTTTGCACGGCCTGCGCGCTTGCCGCGACCGCGCCGAGCGGCTGATTGATCTCGTGCGCAATCGACGCCATCAGTTCGCCGAGCAGCGAGATCCGGCCGGCATGGGCGAGGTCGGTTTCCAGTTGCTGCAGCTTGTCGCGCGTGCGCACCCGCTCGCTGATGTCGATCAGCGCGCACAGGGTCGGCGTATGGAAGCCGAGCGGCCTCGCCCGCGACAGCATGCACAGCACATCGATCACGCGGCCGTCCAGCGTCGCGACTTTCATCTCTTCTTCAAAGCGTGTGTCGCCGTGATAGCGGCTCTCGAACGCGCGGCGCAGCGTGCTGGGGCTTTCGGTCCATAGCCGTCCGGCGGGGCCGGTCAGTTGCGCGGCGTCGCGCGCGTGGAAGAGCTCGACCGCGCGCGCGTTGACTTCGTCGATCGTGATTGCGCTCATCAGCCGGCGCAGCACGTCCGGATGCGCATCGAAATACGCATTCAGATCGATCACGCCTGCATCGTGCAGCGCGGGAAAGAGATCGAAGTTGCCGCGCATCTGCATCAGCGCGATCGGCATGTTGTGAAACAGATGCCGGTAGCGCTGCTCGGCCTCGCGCAGCGCTTCTTCCTTGCGGATACGCATCGCGACGTCCTGGGCGAGCGCATCGTTGGCGGCTTGCAGGTTGCGATAGGCGAGCTGCAGGCTGGTGCACAGATCGTTGAACGACATCACGACCTGATCGAGTTCGTCGGGCGCCGCGGGCGGCCGGCGCTTCAAGACGAGCGCGCCCGCCGGCCGATGAAAATCGTAGCGGCGCATGAACTGCGCGATCGCCGTGAGATGGCGCGTGACGAGCCGCGAGAAGACGAACAGGATGAACAGCGACACGAGGAAGGTCTTCGCACCCTGGCTCACCAGGATGATGAGCGCTTCGCCCATCAGGCGCCGGTACACGTCGGTCAATGCCGCTTCGATATAGAGCGTGCCGATCTGCTTGACGGTGCCTTCGACGACACGGTTGATCGGCAGCTCGCGCGTGAGTACCGGCGTGCTTTGGCGGCGCCGGTCGGCAATCACGAGCGGATTGACGGTGCCGGTTTCGCGCACGGACACCGCCTGGATGTCGGGCAGCTTGAGGATGCTTTCGACTTCGATACGCAACTGCTCATGGTCCAGATGCCACAGGCTTTCGCCGATGATATCCGGATAGCCTTCGCCGATTTCGTTCAGACGCCGCTCGATCAGCTCGACGTCATAGCGGTAGTCCAGATACAGCTGCACCGCGGTCATGATCAGCGTGATCACCGAGCTGAAGATCAGCACGCTGATCAGAAGTCGCATGCCGATACCGCGGCGCATGCCGGCCACGGTTCGCCACGGCTCGCCAGTCTCGCTGGCGGAGGCCGGCGGCAGCCATCCGTCGGTGCGCTCCGTACCCGCCGCGGACGCGCGGTCAGGCTCGGGCGTGTCGGGCGCAAACGTGGCTTTCGCTCGCCGTGGCAAGTCTGGCACCCCCCGGTTCAAATCCAGCCTACTAGTATAGTAAGTACGTCTGCGGGAAGCAGTGCGGCTTGTGCGATTAAGGTATGAAGCAAGCGACGCTTGCGGGGGTGATGAGCGCACACGGAAAGGTGAGGCGATGAACGGCGAACGGTTGCTGCGCAGAGGGTTTCAGGTGGTCGCTTGCGTTGCGGGCGTGCTCGGCGTAACCGGCCTCGCAGGCGTCGCCGGCCTCGCGTGTCTCGCCGGCGCGAGCCCGGCCGCGCACGCCGCGGATTACGGAGCGGTGCTGGCGGGCGCGCAAAGCGAATTCTGGAAGGCGATGGAGCAGGGCATTGCACAGGCTGCCACGGAGCGTCGCGTGCAGATCGTGGTGCGCAGTCCGCTGGACGACGATCCGCAAACCACGTCGCAGAACTTGCAACTGAAGATGGTGAAATGGATGATCGACACCGGCGTCAAGTCGATCATTCTCGCGCCGATTCCGGTCAATGGTGTGAAGACACCGATTCCGTTGCCGGTGCCGGTGGTGTTCGTCGATCGCCCGAGTGACGACTATCGCGCGCTTGCCACCATCTCTACAGACAATTATGCCGCCGGGCGTGTTGCCGCGCGCACCTTGCAACGGAGCTTGCCGCGCGGGGCGAAAGTCGGCGTGCTGAGGCTCGCGCCCGACGTCGTATCGACGAGCGCACGCGAACGGGGCTTTATCGATGCGGCCAGAGAGATGGGCTTCGAGCTTGTCGTCGACGCGTATATCGGACACGGCGTGCACGAGCCGACGCTTGCCGCCGTCGACGCGATCAAGTCGTATGGCCGTCCGCTCGATGCAATTTTCACACCGACTGATTTAACCACGGTCGCCGCAGTGCGCGCGATCGACGAACTTGCGCCGAAGCAGCGCCCGAAACTCGTCGGCTTCGACTACCGGCCGGTCTTCAAGGAGTACCTGAAAACGGGTGTGCTGTACGCGGTGATTGCGCAGGACGCGTATCAGATGGGCTATGTCGCAATGCAGACGCTGCTGAAGGTCGCAGCCGGCGAGCGCGTGCCGCAGGAAATCAGCATCGACGTGCTGTCGCTGACCGCGGACAATATCAGCGACCCGGTGATCAGCATGAAGCTGCGGCAGTATCAGTAGTTGCCGCGGCTTTGGCTAGCTGTACTTGCCGGCGTGCATGATCAGACGATAGTGCGCATCCTGAGCGCTCGCGCGTGCGTTCGATTGCGCGGTTAGCCGCCCACTGCGCCCTGCGTATTGACGAACACCGAGTAGATCGATTGCGATGCGACCATAAAGAGCCGATTGCGTGCGCGGCCGCCGAAGCACAGATTCGCGCAGCGCTCCGGCAGCGCGATGCGGCCGATCACACGGCCGGCCGGCGTGATGACCATCACGCCGTCGAGTTCGTCGCTGCCCATGCCCCAGCCGCACCACAGGTTGCCGTCGATGTCCGCGCGCATCCCGTCGATGGTCGCGGCGCCTGCATCGAAGAACACGCGTCCCGCGCCGATGCGGCGCCCATCGGCCGACATCTCGTAGACGTGAATCCGCTTGCCCGGCACGCCGCGCGATTCGATGATGTAGAGCTGTTTTTCATCCGGCGAAAAGCACAGGCCGTTCGGTCCTTTCAGATCGCGTGTGACCACGCTCGCTTCGCCGCTCGCGCCGTCGATCCGGTACACCGAGTGCGGCAGTTCCGGTTCGGCCTTGATGCCCTCGTAATGTCCGGCGATGCCCATCGGCGGATCGGTGAACCAGATCGAGCCGTCCGATTTGACGACCACGTCGTTCGGCGAATTGAGGCGTTTGCCTTCGAACGATTCGAGCAGCACCGTGATGCTGCCGTCGTATTCGGTGCGCGTCACGCGCCGGCCATGTTCGCAGGTGACAAGCCGCCCCTGGCGGTCGCGTGTGTTGCCGTTCGCGAAGTTCGATGGCTGCCGGTACACGCTGACGGCGCCGGTTTCCTCGTCCCAGCGCAGCATCCGGTTGTTCGGAATGTCGCTCCACAGCAGATAGCGGCCATCGCCGAACCAGACCGGCCCTTCGGTCCAGCGGCAGCCGGTCGCGAGCCTTTCGACGGCGGAGAACGCGACGCGGTACGTGTCGAACGCAGGGTCGAGGGAAATCACGCGTGGGTCCGGGTAGCGCTCGGCCTGCTGCCACATGGAGTGTCTCCTTGGTCGGACGGTCGGGGAAGGGCGACCGGACCAGTATACGCGAAATTGAGTAAGCGCTTTCTCTTGAAATCGACCTCGATATCTCCTACAGTGGCCGAACTGTCAGCGTTCTGCGTCTGATCCGTGAGGCGGATGCAGAATGACGATGCATTTTGAGCAAGCGATTACATTCGCGCACGGCCGGCCTGGCTGTCATTCCCCCTGATGCCAGTACGCGAGGCTGCGCGAAAGCGGTACGAACGCTGCACAAGGTCGCCCGACACGAGGCGCGCAGCGTGTCCCGGACGAGGACCACCATGACAAACGGAGACAGGCTTGAGCACGAACGGCATGGCGGTAGCGTCGCCTGGCGGCGCGGCATCGGGCAATTCAATCTATGCAAGGGTGATGTGGCGGTTTATGCCGTTGCTGTTCGTGTGCTACGTGGTCGCGTACCTCGACCGCGTCAACGTCGGTTTCGCGAAGCTGCAGATGCTCAACGATCTGCATTTCAGCGAAGCGATGTACGGTTTCGGCGCCGGCATCTTCTTCGTCGGCTATTTCTTTTTCGAAGTGCCGAGCAATCTTCTGTTGCATCGTGTCGGCGCGCGGCGCTGGATCGCGCGGATCATGGTCACGTGGGCGGTGATCGCGGCGTTGACCGCATGGGTCACGTCGCCGGCGATGTTCTACGCGCTGCGCTTCGTGCTCGGCATCGCGGAGGCGGGCTTTTTCCCGGGCCTCGTGCTCTATCTGACGTACTGGTTTCCGGCGCACCGCCGCGGCAAGATGGTCGCGTTCCTGATGGCGGGCAATCCGGTCTCGGGCATCGTCGGCGGGCCGGTGTCGGGACTGATCCTGCAGCGGCTGGCCGGTTACGGCGGCATGGCGGGCTGGCAGTGGCTGTTCATTATCGAAGCGCTGCCCGCGCTGCTGCTCGGCGTCATCATCTACTTCTTTCTTGACGATCGCGTCAAGGATGCGCAGTGGCTCACCGAGGACGATCGCGCGCATATCCAGCGCGAGATCGATGCGGAAGCGCGCGCGAAAAGTCATGCATCGGTCGGGCAGACGCTTTCGTCGCTGAAGGTCTGGCTGCTGTGCGCGATCCTGTTCGGCATTGTGATGGGCTCGTACGCGGTCGGCTTCTGGCAGCCGACCATCATCAAGGCATCGGGCATCACCGATCCGCTGACGATCGGTCTCCTGACCATTGTTCCGTATCTGAGCGCGCTGGTGTCGATGATCGTCGTCGGCCGGCATGCGGACCGCACGCGCGAGCGCCGCTGGCACGTCGTGATTCCCCAACTGGTCGCGGCGTGCGGCTTCGTGCTGTGCGGGTTTGCCGGGACCCATCCGTGGCTCGCGCTTGCCGGGCTGACGATGGCGGCCACCGGCGTGATCACCGCGCTGCCGATGTTCTGGGCGCTGCCGACGTCGTTTCTCGGCGGCGCCGGCGCCGCCGCCGGCATCGCGCTGATCAACTCGACCGGCAATCTTGCCGGCTTCGTCAGTCCCGCGGTGGTCGGCTGGCTGAAGACGCTCACGCATTCGCTGACCCCGAGCCTGTTCCTGATCGCGGCGTGCCTGTGCCTGTCGGCGCTGCTGATTCTCACGCGCATGCCCGCGAAACTTGTCAACCAGTGAGCGAGCCGAGCGCATCGGGAGACCCATGAAAACCGGCAAATATCGCTATGTGGTCGCGGGCCTGCTGTTTACGGCCGGTGCAATCAACTACATGGATCGCGCGGCGCTCGGCATTGTCGCGCCGATTGTCGGCAAGACGCTCGACCTGTCGCCTTCGCAACTCGGCGTGATTTTCAGCAGCTTCTTTGTCAGCTACGCGATTTTTTCGTTCCTCGGCGGCTACTTTGCGGACCGGTGGGGGACGCGGCGCGTATTCACATGGGCGATGGGCATGTGGTCGCTGTTCTGCGGGCTGACGGCGGCGGCGACCGGCTTCGTGTCGCTGCTGCTCACGCGCGTGTTTTTCGGCATCGGCGAGGGGCCGATGAGCTCGAATACGAATCGCACGATTTCGAACTGGTTTCCGCGCCATGAAACCGCGACGATGATCGGCTTCACGTTTTCCGGGCAAACGCTCGGCAACGCGATCGCCGGGCCGGTGGTCGGCCTGATCGCGGTCGCATTCGGCTGGCGCGTGTCGTTTGTCGTGATCGCGGTGCTGGGCTTCGTGTGGCTCGTCTGCTGGCGCATTTTCGTCACCGACCGGCCGGCGCAGAGCCGCCGTGTCGGCGCTGCGGAGACGCAGCTGATCGACGCGAGCCGCGCGGCCGCGGAGGTGGTCAACGCCGAGGACGACGGGATGACGCTCGGCGCGTATCTGCGCCGGCCGAGCACGCTCGCGCTCGGCGCGGGGCTGTTCGCGGTGAACTACACGCAATACGTATTCATCTCGTGGCTGCCGAGCTATCTGACCAACGTGCTGCATCTGGACCTGAAGCAGATGAGCGTGATCACGTCGATTCCATGGATTTGCGGGGCGATCGGGTATTTCGGCGGCGGACTGGTCGGCGACTTCATCTACAAGCGGATGGATGACCCGGTGAAAGCGCGCAAGCTGGTCGCGACGATTCCGCTCGCGTTATCGGGCGTCGCGGTGCTGAGTATCACGTCGGCCACCTCGCTCGCCGCCGCGGTCGGTCTGATTGCCGCCGCGCTGCTGTTTCTGACGGGGTCCTGTCAGTCGATCTGGGCGGTGCAGCACGAAATCCTGCCGCTGCACCGGCAAGGCGGCGTCGGCGGCTTTATCCATTTTCTGAGCAATCTGTCCGGAATCATCGGGCCGCTGCTGACCGGCGTGCTGATCCAGTACTTCGGCGGCTACCACAGCGCGTTTCTGTTCGGCGCACTGATCGATTTCGCCGGCGTGCTCGCGATGCTGCTGTTCGTGCGTGGCCGGCAGGCGGTCGGGGCCCGGGTGGCGGCGTCGTCGAACTGATTTTTCTTTTCTTCCATCATGGATGGACATCATGAATCAACCTGTCGCTGAACATTCGCAGGCTGCGTGGCAGCAGGCCGCGAAAATCGTATCGGTCGACGCGCGCACCGTGCGCGTGCCGCTCGATCGCGTCATGTCGTTTGCCACACGAGTGGTTGCCGCGCGCGACTACACACTCGTGCGCATCACCACCGCCGATGGTCAGCAGGGCATCGGCTTCTGTTACGGCGGGCATCGCGCGGGGTCGCTCGTCACGCATGCGGTACGCGAACTGTTCGCACCGCTGCTCGCCGGCCAGTGCGCGATCAATGTCGAAGGGTTATGGCGCGAGCTTTATCAGGAATCGCTGCTGCAGGGACGTGCGGGCAGCGTGATGCGCGCGCTGTCGATCGTCGACGTCGCGCTGTGGGACCGCAATGCGCGCGCGGCGGGGCTGCCGCTCGCGCGCTATCTCGGCGGGATGTCCGCTGACCGGGTGCCCGCGTATGCGAGCGGCGGCTACTACGTCGACGGCAAGACCGCGCAGCATCTCGGCGACGAACTGGCAGGCTACGTCGAAATGGGCTTTCGCGCGGTGAAGATGAAAGTCGGCCGGCTCTCGCCCCGCGAGGAAGAGGAGCGCATCGCCGCGGCCCGCTCGGCAATCGGCGCCGACGTGCAGTTGATGCTCGATGCCAACAACGCATGGTCCGATGTGCCGACCGCGCTCGAGTATATGCGCCGCTATGAACGCTACGACCCGTACTGGATCGAGGAGCCGTTCAGCCCCGACGACATCGAAAGCCATGCGCAGCTCGCGAGGCGCACGCCGGTGACGGTAGCGACCGGCGAGATCGAGGCGGGGCGCTGGCGGCATCAGGAACTGCTGGACAAGCGCGCCGCGATGATCCTGCAATCGGATGCGGCGGTTTGCGGCGGCATCACCGAATGGCGGCGTATCGCGGCGGCGGCGGCCGGCGCCGGGGCGACGATGTGCCCGCACTGGTTTCACGATCTGCATGTGCATCTGGTCGCGTCGACGGAGAATGCGCGCTATGTCGAGTTCTTTCCGGACGACCAGGTGCTGAACTTCCGGCGTCTCGTGGACCGTCAGCTCGAGTTCGCCGACGGCATGTTGACGGTGCCGACCGGCGCGGGACTGGGGTTCGGCTTCGACGAGGCCGCGCTGGAGCGCTATGCAGTCGATGCGTGGGGGTGACGCGCGGCAGCCGCAGCCGCTCGCCGTCGAGGTTTTCTCGCGTTGGCGCCGCTGCCGCAAGCGTGTGGCGAAACAGCCAGACTTTGCAAGCGATGGGCGCTGCTTCGGGCCGCGGTTGCGTTTCGCCCGTTATACTCGGGCGAAACAACCACGAATTGGCACCCATGAAGACAAGAATTGCCGACGGCGAGGCCCGCGATCGCCTGATCATCTGGATCCGTCGTCGAATGGATGAATTCGGCATTACGATCGACGCGCTCGCCGCGTCGATCGAGCACGACCGGCGCCACCCGCCGCTCTACCGTGATGCTCGCGGCAACGAATGGAACGGCCTGGGCCAGATTCCCGACTGGCTGCAGGCAGCGAAAAACGCCGGCGTCGACCCGGACTTTTTCCGCATCGAAGCGAAACACGCCGCGCAGCAGACCGGCAGCCAGGACCCGGCGCCGGCGATCCGCCAACTCGACCTTTTTGCGTAATTTTCCGCTTGCCGCTCAGGCCTGCGCGCACGCGGCGCGCGGTGTTCCTGTACCGCGAGGCCGGACCGCGGCGCTCGCACGGACGGTTCATTTACGTGGAATTGCGGCGCCGGTATCATGCGGTATCATCGATTTTGAAACTTCTCATTCTTGATGAAACTCCATGAAACTCTACCGCCGGATCCGTGGCATTTCGCCAGACCGGAACTGGCCGCGGCCTATCTTGATGCCTTCGATCTGAAGCTGTCTGCCGCGAGAGGGCTGTTCGCTCGCCGGCGCATGGGCAAAACCGAATTCCTGCGGCGGGACCTGTTGCCGGCGGCGCAGGAGCGGGGTTATCTCGCGGCCTATACGAACTTCTGGGACAGCCGGTCGTCACCCGCTTCGGCGCTCGTATCGGCGCTTGCCGATGCGCTCGAGCCGCAGGGGTTGAAGGCGGTGCTCGCGAAGCTGGGCAGACCGGTCCGCAAGGTCAAGGCCAGCGCGAAAAT
This sequence comes from Paraburkholderia solisilvae, assembly GCF_902859875.1. Taxonomy (GTDB): domain Bacteria; phylum Pseudomonadota; class Gammaproteobacteria; order Burkholderiales; family Burkholderiaceae; genus Paraburkholderia; species Paraburkholderia solisilvae. Next base: position 18,817 of record NZ_CADIKF010000047.1, read on the forward strand.
TCCGGGTGCGGAAGGCACGCTCGAGGCCGAATTGTCGGCGCCCGAAATGGATACCGCGCTGGCGCTGCGTGAAGTGCTCAGGCAACTCGATCGGCAGAAAAAGCCGTTGCTGCTCGTCATCGACGAAGCGCAGGTGCTCGCGCGCGTCGAGCACGCCGACTTCTCGCACGCGGTGCGCGCCGCGCTCGATATTCGCAAGGAGCGCATCAAGGTGATTTTCGCGGGCAGTTCGGAAACCACGTTGCGCAATATGTTTGCGCGTACGTCCGAGCCGTTCTACAACTGGGCCGCGCTCGAACCTTTCCCGCTGCTCGGCGACGAATTCGTTGCGTTCACCATCAGGCTGATGAACCGGATGGCGCGCAACAGGCTCACGCTCGAACAAGGCAAGCAGGCATTCGAGGAACTGCATCGAACTCCGGAGTTCTTCAAAAGATTCATCGAGCGCTACATGCTTTACCAGCTTCAGGGCGAGGAGGATGCACTTGCTCACACCAAAGCGTCCGTGTTTTCGGACGAAGACTTCCTGAAGCAGTGGAACGGTATGAAACCGGCCGACCAGGTCGTCATCGCGCTGCTCGCGCGCGGCGAGACCGACATGCATAGCGCCGCCGGCCTCAAGCGGCTGTCGTCGCAGCTCGGCAGAGTCGCGACGAAGAATACCGCTGCCCAGGCGTTACGCCGCCTGCAGGCACAAAACGCCGTCACGCGACTCGCGGTCGGAGACTATCGTATCGAGGACGAAGCATTTGCCGAATGGGTTCGCCGGCGATCGCGCGGCACTGACGCGCAGGCGGAGCGCCGCGATCCGATGGCGGACGAAGCACCACGAGGCGCCCCGAATATCAGGAAATCGTCAAGAAAGCGCTTACTTGAAGTTCGTCACCGGCCCCGATAGAATCGTCGTCGACACCCTGGACACTCTGCTGCCCATCACTCGACCAAGGACATTCCCCCATGGCTGACAACGCAAACGGCGACGCGAACGGCAAGGCAAAAACCGGTCTGCGCAAAGGCTTGACGAATTACGGCGACGACGGTTTCTCGCTGTTCCTGCGCCGCGCGTTCATCAAGGGCGCCGGCTATACGGACGACGCGCTGTCGCGGCCGATCGTCGCGATCGCGAATACCGGCAGCGCCTACAACCCCTGTCACGGCAACGCGCCGCAACTGATCGAAGCGATCAAGCGCGGCGTGCAGCTCGCGGGCGGCCTGCCGGTCGAATTTCCGACCATCTCGATTGCCGAAAGCTTCTCGCACCCGACCAGCATGTATCTGCGCAATCTGATGTCGATGGACACGGAGGAGATGATTCGCGCGCAGCCGATGGACGCGGTGGTGCTGATCGGCGGTTGCGACAAGACCGTGCCCGCGCAGTTGATGGGCGCGGCATCGGCCGGCGTGCCGGCCATCCAGCTCGTGACCGGCGCGATGCTGACGGGCTCGCATCGCGGCGAGCGGGTCGGCGCGTGTACCGACTGCCGGCGTTTCTGGGCGAGCTTTCGCGGCGACCAGATCGACCAGGAGGAAATCGACGCGGTCAATACGCAACTGGTCGCCACCGTCGGCACGTGTTCGGTGATGGGCACGGCCAGCACGATGGCCTGCATTGCCGAGGCGATGGGCATCATGCTGCCCGGCGGCGCGTCGCCGCCGGCCGTCAGTGCCGATCGCATCCGCATTGCGGAGCGCACCGGCACGCAGGCCGTCGCGATGATCGGCGCGGGCCTTACGCCCGCCCGAATCCTGACGCCGAAGGCGGTCGAAAACGCGTTGCGCGTGCTGCTGGCGATCGGCGGATCGACCAACGGCATCATTCATCTGACCGCGATCGCCGGGCGCCTCGGCATCCGTATCGATCTCGACTTGCTCGACCGGATGGCGCGCGAGACGCCGGTGCTGGTCGATCTGAAACCGTCCGGGCAGCACTACATGGAAGATCTGCATCGCGCAGGCGGCCTCGTCACCGTGATGCGCGAGCTGAAAGACTTGCTGCACCTCGATGCGTTGACGGTCACCGGCCGCACGCTCGGCGAAGAGCTCGACGCCGCGCCGCCGGCTTTCAAACAGGAGGTCGTGCGGCCGCTCGCCAAACCGGTCTATCCGCAAGGCGGCATTGCGGTGCTGCGCGGCAATCTCGCGCCGGGCGGCGCGATCATCAAGCAGTCGGCGGCGAACGCGCAGCTGATGGAGCACGAGGGGCGCGCGGTGGTGTTCGAAGATGCGGAAGACCTTGCAAGCCGCATCGACGATCCGGCGCTCGATGTAACCGCGCAGGACGTGCTCGTATTGAAGCGGATCGGACCGGTCGGCGCGCCGGGGATGCCCGAGGCCGGCTATATTCCGATTCCGCGCAAGCTTGCGCGTGAAGGCGTGAAGGACATGGTGCGCATCTCGGACGGCCGCATGAGCGGCACCGCGGCCGGCACGATCGTGCTGCACGTGACGCCGGAAGCGGCGATCGGCGGACCGCTTGCCATCGTGCGCAATGGCGACCGGATCCGGCTCTCGGTGCAGACGCGTTCGATCGAACTGCTGCTGTCCGACGACGACATCGCCGCGCGGCTTGCCGCGTTGCCGCCGCGCGTCGCGGATCCCGATGCGCGCGGCTACCGCAAATTGTTCCTCGAGACGATCATGCAAGCCGACGACGGCTGCGATTTCGACTTCCTGCGCGCGCCGAAGGTGGTCGCGACGGTGCCGGGCGACAAGCGCTGAGCGCGGGTCGGTCGGTATTGACGACGACGCGGAGCAAAGCGCGCATCGCGGCCGCGGACGCACGTGAAGACGTGCGTGAAACGGACATGAAGACGCGCATGAGGCGCTGTTTCATGGCGGCTTCAGCCGCCTCGTCGAGTTCGACGGCGACCCGCGGCGTATCGATTCACGCCGCGCGCCGCGCGAGGCCTGATACGCGCTGCCGGCGCGGCCAGTGTCCGGGCGCAAAAGCAGTCCCGCACCCGGCGAATTTCGACGTGTACGCACGTGCGCTATAAAATGCCGCTCGTGGCAGGCGCGGTTTCGCGCGCCGCCGAGACAAGGTCCACAACCACGGACCCAACCAGGACCAGGACCGGCCGGGTGCAACGTTGAGTGTCGAAATAAAAAAGAGGGCGCCGCGCCGCAAATCGAATGCGATCTCCGTGATGGACGTCGCCCGCGCAGCGGGTGTGTCGACGGCGACCGTATCGCGCGTGCTGAACGGCAACGCGGCGGTTGCACCTGAATTGCAGCAGCGCGTGCGCAAGATCGCCGAGCAGCTCGGCTATACGCCGCACGCGGCGGCGCGTGCGCTCGCGTCGCAGCGCTCGAAGACGATCGGCGCGGTGATCCCGTCGCTCGAAAACCAGAACTTCGCGCTCGGCGTGTTTGCGCTGCAAAAGCGGATCGGCGAGGCCGGCTATACGTTGCTGCTCGGCTGTTCCTACTACGACCAGCAGGACGAGCTCAAACAGGTGCGCGCGCTGATCGCGGACGGCATCGCCGGGCTGATGCTGGTCGGCCGCAGTCACACGCCGGCGCTTTATGAACTGATCGACAAGGAACAGATTCCGCTCGTCAACGGCTGGACCGTCGATCACGATCACCCGTATGTGGGTTTCGACAATGTCGCGGTCGGCCGGCGTCTGGCCGAGTATCTGCTCGATCTCGGACATGTGCGCTTCGGCATGATCACGCAGATGACACAGCACAGCGACCGCGCGGCGGACCGCATCGTCGGCGTGCGCGCGGCGCTGCAGTCGCGCGGGCTGCAGTTGCGTCACGAGCATCTGATCGAGATGCCGCATAAGATCATCGAAGGGCAGATGGCGATGAAGGCGCTCATGCAGGGACCCGAGCCGCCGACCGCGGTGATCTGCGGCACCGATCTGCTCGCAATCGGCGCGCTGGCGGAAGCGCGCGAAGCGGGCATCGACGTGCCGGGCGAACTGTCGATTGCGGGCATCAACGATATCGAGGTATCGAGCTTCACGACGCCGCCGCTCACGACGATGCGGCTCGCCGCCGACGAGATCGGCACGCGCAGCGCCGAATATCTGCTCGCGCGTATCGAAGGGCGGCCAGTCAGTTCGCAGAACATCGTACCGACCGACCTGATCGTGCGCGGCACCACCGGCCCATTGCGCAAGGCGTAGCCCCTTTCGATCGATCAATATTTTTGGGGCTGAGCGCGAAATCATATTGCTTTCAGGCCATTTTGTTTATAAGTAAACTACCGTGCAAAAGCGGATTGTGCGATTCGCTTTTCCGTTCCAACGAGCTTTCTCCAACGAGAGTCCCATGACCGATACGACGCAAGGCGCGATGCCGCCTTTTCATCTCGCTTTCCCTGTTCATAGCCTTGCTGCCGCGCGCGCGTTCTACGGCGAATTGCTGGGCTGTCCGGAAGGCCGCAGTTCCCCCGAGTGGGTCGATTTCAATTTCTACGGTCACCAGATCGTCGCGCATCTGTCGCCGGATGAAGCGGGTCATCGTGCGACCAATGCGGTCGACGGCGACGCGGTGCCGGTGCGTCACTTCGGCGTCGTGCTTTCAATGCAGCAGTGGCATGCGCTTGCCGACAAACTGAAAGCAGCCGGCACGAAGTTCATCATCGAGCCGCATATCCGTTTCAAGGGTGAAGTCGGCGAACAGGCAACCATGTTCTTTCTCGATCCGTCGGGCAATGCGGTCGAGATCAAGTCGTTTGCCAATATGGCGTCGCTGTTCGCGAAGTAACGCGTGATCGTCCTGCGCCGCGTTCGGTGCGCGGCGCGGCACTTCGCATGACGCATCATCGCGCGACGCCGCGCGCGTACGCTCGACCTCCATCCGGCGCGCCGCCTCAATCGCCATCGTAGCGATGGCACAGCAGGTGTGCGCCTTTATCGCGCGGCAATCGCGCGTCGTCCTCGCTTCTCAGCACGCCTGATCTTGCGCCGACGTTGCGTGCCGCGTTCATGCGAGGTCGCCATGACGAACCCGAATGCTTCTGCAGATCATCCATCCGCGCATGCCGGCGTGGACGATACGGACTACGACTTTATTGTGTGCGGCTCGGGGACGTCAGGGTCCGTGGTCGCGCGCAGGCTTGCCGAGCATCCGGACCTGCGTGTGCTGCTGCTTGAAGCCGGCGGCACCGACGAGGTTCCCGCGATTATCGACAGCACCGCCTGGCCGATTCTGAGGCGCAGCGAGCAGAACTGGCTGTTTCGCGCGGCGCCGAACCCGAATCTGAACGGCCGCACGATCCCGATGGCGATGGGCAAGGTGCTGGGCGGCGGCGCGAGCATCAACGTGATGGCATGGGCGCGCGGCCACCAGGCGGACTGGGACGATCTCGCCCGCATGACCGAGGACGACGGCTGGAGTTACGACTCGGTGCTGCAGATTTACCGCCGCGTCGAGGACTGGCACGGCGAGCCGGACCCGCGCCGCCGCGGGCAGGGCGGTTTGCTGTTCGTGCAGCCGGCGCCCCACGCGCATCCGATCGCGGCGGCCGGACTCGACGCTTTTGCGCGCGCGGGCGTGCCGACCTTCGCCGATCACAATGGCGCGATGATGGAGGGCGACGGCGGCGCCGCACTGACCAATGTCTGCGTTCGCGACGGCCGGCGGCAGTCGGTCTATCGCGCGTATGTGCATCCGTATCGCGATCGTGCGAATCTGACCGTGCTGCCGGATGCGCTCGTCACGCGTTTGATATTCGATGGCGCCGCGGTGACCGGCGTCGAATATCTGCGGTATGGCGAGTTGGTGCGAGTGCGCGCGACGCGCGAAGTGGTGCTGTCGCTCGGCGCGATCCATACGCCCAAGCTGCTGATGCAATCGGGTGTCGGCGACGATGCGGATCTGCGGCGTTTTGGCATTGATGTCAAACAGCATCTGCCCGGCGTCGGCCGCAATTTTCAGGACCATTTCATGGCGCCGTGCGTGTGGGAGGCGGCCGGGCCGATCGACGGCCGCAACAATCTCGGCGAAATCACCGCGATGTGGAAGAGCGATAGCCGGCTGGACCGGCCGGACCTGCAATCATTCCTGACCGAGTTGCCGTACGCGAGCCCGGAAGCGGCCGGCGGCAATTTGCCGATGCACGGCTGGTCGCTGACGACCGCGGTATTGCGGCCCGAGAGCCGCGGCCGCGTGCGCCTGACCGGGCCGCATCCGCTCGATCCGGTCGCGATCGATGCGAACTTCCTCGACGATCCCGCCGATTTGCGCACGCTTAAGCTGTGTATCGAGTTTTGCCGCGACGTCGGCAATTCGGCGCCGCTGCGGCCATTTGCGAAGCGCGAGTTTCTGCCGGGACCGGTCGGCAACGCGGCGCTCGAGCAGTTCATGCGCAACGGCACCGTCAGTCATTCGCATCAGAGTTGTACCGCGAAGATGGGCCACGACGCGTGGTCCGTCGTCGATACGCGTATGCGGGTGTACGGCGTCGACCGGCTGCGGATCGCGGACGCGTCGATTCTGCCGCGCATCGTGACCGGCAACACGATGGCGCCCTGCGTCGTGATCGGCGAACGGGCCGCGCAGATGCTGGCGGCCGATCACGGTTTCTGATGCGCTTGCGTCGCGCGTAGGCTACGTCCGCGATGGCGCCGCGGGTGTGTCGGCGAGCATGCCGCGTTGCCGTGCGAATTCCGTGCTTGCCAGTGCGCGCAGCGCACGGCGATCGGCTTTGCCGAACGGCGTGCGCGGAATGCTGTCGACGAGGAATATCGTCTCAGGCAGCTTGTGATCGGCAAGCCGGGCCGCGAGCCACGCGATGATCGCCTGCTCACGCATGCCGCGCGCATGGTCGGCCAGTTTGACAAAACCGACGATGCGCTCGCCGAGCACTTCGTCGGGCACACCGACTATCGCGGCGTCCGCCGCCGCCGGATGTGACAGCAGCGTCTGCTCGATCTCCGCAGGCGCAATGTTTTCACCATCGCGCACGATGATCTCCTTGATACGCGCGAGGTAGTGCAGATCGCCGTCCTCGTCTTCGCGTACGAGGTCGCCGGTGTGATACCAGCCATCCGCGTCGCGCGCGGAGTCGAACTTGTCCGGCGCGATCCAGTAGCCCTTGAGCAGCGTGGGGACGTTCAGGCACAACTCGCCCGGCGTGCCGGCGCTCACGTCATTGCCGTCGCGGTCGATCACGCGGGCCATGCCCGCACGCGCGCGCATCGTGCGCGAGGTACGTCCGGACAGAACGCCCAACGGCGCCTCAGTCATGCCGTATCGACATACCAGCTCGACGCCGAAGGTCTGCTCGAAACGCTGCTGAAGATCGATCGAACAGGCATCGCCGGCAACCACGCATAAATGCAGTGAATCGGTTACGCGGCGGCGGGCCTGTTGCGCGCGGATCATTTCCGCGGCGCCGTACGGCGTGACGGCCGTGTTGGTGCAACGATGCTGCTCGATAGCATCGAGAAATGCGTCGCCGTCGAAATCGACACACAGCGGCAGTGCGACGCAGGCGCCCGTCGAAATGACTGCGCACAGCACGGCATAGCCGGGCAAATGAAAGAGCGGCGTCGGCACGAGCGGTTTCGTATTGCGGCCAAAGCCGCTCTCGTGCATATAGTGGACCATGTGCCCGAGCGCGCGCCGCGTATGCGCGACGAGCTTCGGTTCGCCGGTGCTGCCCGATGTGCAGAGCAGCACGGCCACAGCATCAGGATCTCCTGCGGGAAAGGATCGCCCCTCGCGTGCATTCGCAACGAGCGCGTGCCAGGTATTGCCGGCGTGGCCGTCATCGCGTTTGGCGAACTGAGCGGCTGGACGATCGTCGACGTAGAAACGGCGCGTGACGGGCAGCAGGTTCGTTGCGATTTCATCCATCACGCCGCGCTGTGCCGGGTGCCCAAAATAGGCGGCAGGTTGCAGCCTCTGCATCAGCCTGCCGACTTCGTGCGGTTTCAGGTGGACGTTCATCGGTACGGCGATAGCGCCGAGCATCATCGCCGCGTAACAGCCGATCGCGGCCTCCACGCAATTGCCAAGATGCAGCACGATACGGTCGCCCGCTGTGACGCCGAGGTCGGACAGACTTGCCGCCAGCCTTTGCGCGTCGCCGGCGAATTTTTCGTATGTCGTCGTGCTGCTGCCGTGGACGACGGCGGGCGCTTCAGGGTTATCGGTCGCGTGCATCAGCAGCGCAGCGACGAGGTCGGGCCACGCGACGGTTGCGGTTGGTTCGGCAGTCGATGTCAGGGCGTTCATAGGTCACTTCGCTTTGAATGCGGCCGGAGTTAAGGGGCTTCTTTGTCTGAACGCCTGGACACACGCATCTATTCGGTCTTTTATCGGACATCAAGCGATCGTTTGGCATTGCGATTGCGGGCGTGAGCGTGAAGCTGGCGTGTGCGTTCGCGAATTGCGCAACGCAGTGAGCGAAGGGGACTAACAGCCCGGCACGCGGAATCTGCGGGAACCGGCAACCCAGAACCGGCAAGCGAAGCTGAGAATCTGTGAGAGTGGATTGCTCATGAACGCTTCGCATACGAAGCGTTTCGGCTGCGCGCGGATCAGGCAATCCATAAAGATGCGGGCAAATAGGCGCGCTGATCGATCAATTCGCAAGCGGCCGGCAATCGTATTCTTGATGCTGGAGCCGTATGCTCCAGATGCCTCGTCTACCCGAACTACCCGAATACACGCAGCCCTCAAGGAGAATTACCGTCATGCAGATTCGCGATAGCGCCGGCTCGTCGTCGGCTGGCAGCTTTGCGCCGTCCGGCGCCACCGGCAGCAGCAATGGGTCGTCGTTCAAGGAGTTGCTGTCCGAGTTGCAGGGCTATACCGGCAGCAACCCCGGGCAAGCCATGTTTAACTCAATTCTCGGCCAACTGGGCATCACGCCGCAGCAACTCGCGCAGATGACGCCGCAAGAACGCGAGAAGATCGAACAGAAGGTCCAGGATCTGATGAAGAAGGAGATGCAGGCGCAGCAGCAGGCGAGCCAGGCCCCGCAAATGGCGCAGATTCAGCAGGCAGGCACGCAAACGGGTACGCAAAGCGGGACGTCGTCTTCGGGGAAACAGAACACGATCGACTTCTCCATCTGATGCGATTTGACGCGCTCAGGTGCGACGGGCGGGCTTGTGCTGCCGCACGAACCGGCGTTATACGGTCCGTGCGGCAGTACAAGGCCTGTCATGCATGCGGACGCGTCGCAATCTTGCGCACGAACTGGTCGATCAGTCCGGCGGCCTGATCGGGCTGTTCGTCGAGCGCGAAATGCCCGGCCTCCAGGATATGAATGTCCGCGTTCGGCAGGTCGCGCCGATACGCGTCCGTTTCGGCGACCTGGAATGACGGATCGTATTTGCCCCACAGCACCAGCGTGCGCGGCTGCGTTTTTTTCATCCACGCCTGCCATTTCGGATACGACGCGACATTGGTGCGATAGTCGTAGAACAGGTCGCTCTGGATGTCGACTTCACCGGGTCGGCTCAGAAAAGCGAATTCGTCCGTCCACAGGTCCGGGTCGTACAGATCGACGTTCGGGCTCGAGCCGAGGTGGCGCAGCTTCGTCGCATTGAACGAGATCAGGTTCTCGCGTAGCGCAGCCTCATTCGCTTCGCGGTCTGCCCAGTATTCGCGCCGTTTGTTCCACAGCGGCCCCAGCCCGTCCTCATGCGAGACGGCGTTCTGAATGATCAGCGCATCGACCCGCTCGGGGTGTTCGAGCGCCAGCCGGAATCCGACCGGACCGCCGTAGTCCTGCATATACATGATGTAGTGCGTGAGACCCAGCTTGACCGTGAATGCATCGACTACCTGCGCGATGTGATCGAACGTGTACGTGAATTGCGCGGGCGGCGGCGCGGCGCTATTGCCAAAGCCGGGGTAGTCCGGCGCGATCAGGTGGTAGCGGTTCGCGAGGCGCTGAAAGAGCGGATTGAACATGCGCGACGAAGAAGGAAAGCCGTGCAACAGCAACAGCGTCGGCGCATTCTTCGGACCGGCCTCACGGTAGAACACCGATACGCCGTCGATGTCGATGGTGCGGTAGTGGACCTGCGCGTCGCTCGTGGGCGTCATGTCATTTCCTTTAGCGGACGAAAATGGCGCGTAGTTCAGCGCGATCAATGCGGCTGTCAGCGCGGCGAACCTGTTCCACATAGATATATTCATTCCTGACAACGTGGTGAACGAAAGCCGGCAGCACGGCACGCATCGGGCGGCCTGGTGCGAATCGATGCGCATCGGCGTAATACGCATGGACTGATCATAAGCGTCACGGCGGCCGGGCGTGCGTTGACGTGCAGGCGCCGCGCAGGCGCTGGGTTCGGGCATCGCACGGCGGCGCGTCGACCTCGATGCGTCGATGCGTCGATGCTCGCCGCGGCTGCAGCAGTTTTCTGAATGCCGACAGCAGCTTTTCGCTGCCATCGGCCGTTGCCTCGCTGAGCGTTGTGAATGCGTGTATTCGAAAACGCATATCGGATTGCCGCACGCACCTGCGATGTATGCGGATAATGAAAACACGGTTTATGTCTTTTCGCGCCAACACGCGCGGCTTCGGAAAGCCGGCGCAAGTAATATCGCTTTGATCATTTTTTTTGTTTTTTTTGGAATATCGAACTGTTGTAATCACCCGTAATCCTCGCGCAGCGTCACAGCCAATGCTTCATATGATGATTGAGTCCTCAGTACCGGGAAATTGAAATACCAAGGAACTGAAATGAAGAAGCAGCGATATGACGTCATCGACGCATTGCGTTTTATCCTGGCGTTGTGGGTCGCGATCGGGCACCTGGGTCATTTCCCCATCTTCGGCAAACAGACTTTTGGAGGGGCCGGCGCCATTTACTCGATGGACCGGTTCGTGCATTCGCTGGTATATGGTTTGCCGGCTGTGATGGCTTTTTTTGTGATATCGGGTTTTTGTATCCACATGCCATTCAGGCAGCCCGGCAAGATCCCGATTCTGCGGTTTTACTTGCGCCGGTATTTCCGGGTGCTCGCGCCAGTCGCGGTAACGGTGCTGCTGATGACCGAACTGTTTCCCGAGTTGCATATCTTCGGCAATGATTCGATCTTGTGGAAAAGCACGCTCTGGAGCCTGGTCTGCGAGGAGATTTACTACGCGGTCTATCCGTTCCTTCGCGCGATCCGGTTCAAGGCGGGCTGGTGGCCCATCATGGGCGCCACTGTTGCGACGAGCATTGCGCTTTCCGTTCTCTTGCGCCGGGCGCCTGAATGGTCCGACATCGGCGCGATCCCGACCGCGTTGATCCTGTTCCCGGTCTGGATCAGTGGATGCATCCTCGCCGAACAGGTGGAAGGGTTAAAAGCGCTGGAAAGCAGCCGGATAATATGGCTTTGGCGCATCGGCGCCTGGTTCACGATGTGGGTCAGCGAGTTCCTGATATTCCACATGGGCGTCTCGAAGGTCGTGTGCATGCTGTACGTCGGCGGCGTTGCGTATTTCTGGGTTCGCGCGGAAATTGCATATTACATGAACCGTGAGGTTTCACGATTGCTCATGGCGGCAGGGGCGTTCAGTTACTCGTTGTATCTGGTCCACGTAGGCGTGCGCGATGCCGTGAAGCATTTTCTGCCCGGGATCGACATATTGACGCGATCCGGATGGTTGTTCACGTTGGCATCGATGCTTGCCTTCGCGTACGTGTTCTACCTGTTGATCGAAGCGCCATCGCATCGGCTGGCCAAGCGCATCAGGCTCTCGAGCGTCAAGATTCCGGTGGTAACCGAAGAACTGGCTTAGCCCAAGCCGAAGGATCCCCAGGCATGCCCCCCACTTCGCTTGGCTCCGAATGGCTGCCTGTCTGCAATAGCGCCGAGATTGGCCGGTCGTGCGCGCAGGGCTTTGTGATTGCCGGAGAGTCTATCGTCGCATGGCGCGATGCGGCCGGCCGCATGCATGTGTGGCGCGATTACTGTGCGCATCGCGGCGCGCGGTTGTCACTCGGAACCGTCAAAGCGGCCGAACTGGAGTGTCCGTACCACGGCTGGCGTTACGATGCGAACGGGCGGTGCGTTCATATCCCGGCACATCCATCGCAAACACCGCCCGCGCGTGCGTGCGCGACCCGCTTTCTGAGTGAAGAAAAATACGGCGTGGTGTGGATGTGCTTCGGCGAACCTGCGCGGCCGATAGACTATTTTCCGCAATACCATCTGGCGGGCGCGCGCTGCATCAACCTGGCGCCGCAGACCATTCATTCATCGGGACCGCGCGTCATCGAAAATTTTCTCGACCTCGCTCATTTCCCGTTTGTGCACACCGGTATCCTCGGCGAGCCCACTCACACGGAAGTGGCCGACTACGAAGTCGACGAAAGTGAACTCGGCCTCGAGGCACGCGGCTGCAAATTCTGGCAGCCCAACGGCATACCCGGACAGGCCGGCGCCAACATGGAGTACGCGTATTGCGTCAAGCGTGCGCTGATCGCGACGCTCAGCAAAAAGGCCCAAGACAATTTCGGCGCGCTGCACATCATGATCGTCGTGTCGCCTGTTTCGCCGACGCAGAGTCGCGCGTGGCTCGTATCCGCACATGAGGACGAGACAACCCACACCGACAAGCAGCTCTACGACTTCAATATGGAAATTCTCATGCAGGACACGCCCATCGTCGAGTCGCAGCAGCCGAAGTATCTTCCACTCGATCCGGCGGCTGAATTGCATCAGCGATGTGATCGCATGTCGGTTGCGTACCGGCGCTGGCTTGCCGCGCAGGGTTTCGCGTACGGCACATCGTTAGGCGAGGGCGGGGGATGAATGGCGGTGAAGGCCAACTCGTCGTGTCGGAACCGTATGCCGTTTACTCGTCGAAAACCCGGTCAAATTCCTTCCCGTTGTTATACGCCGCGACCGGTTTCTGGCAATCGGCACCCGCACTGCGGCGCGGGGATGGCCTCGACAATCCCGGTGTTGTTGCGTAGCGAATCAGCTCCACGCGTAGGCGTGGCGGCCATTCTTTTCATCGCGTTGCTACGATGGACGTATGTGTTGCGTCCGCAGTAGTCGATCACGCTTCGCTGCTTTTATAAGCCGTGCTTGAGCGTCTTCGAGGAGTGTCATCGAATTCGCGGTCGATGCCGGCCTCGCTGAATAGCCATTCACGAAATCGCCTGACCTTGTCGACATTGCGCTGCTCCGCCCGATAAGAAAAGAAATGCGTTTCACGCGCGAGCGGCTTGAACACGTCGACGCCAAGCTCGACCAGGTCGCCTCGCAACAACTCGCGTTCCGCGAGCCGCGTGGTTTCCAGCGCGACGCCCATGCCATCGACCGCCGCGGATAGCACCAATGCGGCGCGATCGAACGATGGCCGCGGCTTGGCGGGCAACGGAATATCGTTGTGCGCAAACCAGTCCGGCCAGGTGATGCGGCTCAATTGCGAGTCGATCAGCGTCAGCTCTCCGATCAGCCGGTCCGCTCCGACGCCGTCGCGCAACAGCGACGGCGCGCATAGCGGCACGATGCGTTCGGCGCCTAGAGCAATCGTGACGACACCAGGACGCTCCTGCGCAAATCCGTAAGAGATCGCTACATCGACCTCGCGTGCACGGGTCATATCGATCGGCTCCGCAGCCGACGAAAGACGGATTGTGATGTCAGGGTGCGCACTCATGAACTGGGGCAGGCGTGGGCCGAGCCATTTGGCCGCAAAGCTGGGGGCACTGTGCAAGACCAGCACCTGCGCGGCCGGCGACAGCGCGACCTCGTTGCACGCGGCTTCGATCACGTCGAACACGCGGCCAAGGCTCTCCTGCAGCCGCGCACCTTCCGGCGTGGCTTCAACCCGGCGATTGCGGCGCATCAGCAGCGGACGGCCGAAATACTCCTCGAGCTCCTTCACCTGATGGCTGATCGCGGACTGCGTGAGATGCAGTTCTTCAGCGGCGAGCGTGAAGCTTTGAAGCCGTGCGGTTGCTTCGAACGCACGCAGCAGAACGAAGTTGGGGATCCGTCTCATGCCGCGTCCTATGTATGAATCAGGTTCATCTTTCTATGAACAGCCATCGTTTGTCAATCGACGCGTATGCCGCGACCATTTGCGCATCGGTAAGCGATTCAACGTCGAGGCGCCGCGGGCCGGTCTGCGCGGCCTTCCATCTTTCAACTCGAAGGAGCATCTCATGTCCACTGCCATCATTGACGAGAAACCGCAGTCGATCGTCAAGCCGGGGAAAGTTTCCATCTATCAACCCGATCAGGAAGGTCTGATCTATCCGGAGCTACCCACTTTCAGAACGGCTGCGGAGCACCGGCAGCATCTCAAGGAGCATCTGGTCGGCGCCTGCCGCGCCTTTGCGCTGCAAGGCTTCGACTATGGCTTTGCCGGTCACCTGACGGTGCGCGACCCGGAGAATCCGTCGCTGTACTGGACCAACCCGATGGCGGTTCACTTCTCGCAGGTCAAGGTGTCGAACCTGATCTGCGCGGACCATCAGGGCCACGTCGTCGAAGGCAATCATGCGATCAACCGCGCCGGTTTCGTGCTGCATGCCGCGGTGCACGAAATGCACCCGGACATTGTCGCGATGTGCCACGCGCATACGGTTTACGGCACCGCGTTCGCATCGCTTGGCAAGCCGCTTGCACCGATCAGCCAGGATGCCGCGGCATTCTATGAAGATCACGTCGTGATTGGCGACGAGGCCGGCAAGGTCGCAGTCGAAGTGAAAGGCGGCAACCGTGTTGCTCACGCCTTCTCAGGCGTCAAGGCGGCGATTCACCAGAACCACGGGCTGCTGACCGCCAGCCGGCACAGCATCGACTCGGCAGCGTTCTGGTTTATCGCACTCGAACGCTGTTGCCAGCAGCAACTGATGATCGAAGCGACCGGCGCGACGCCGAGACTCGTCGCGCCTGAGCGCGCGCGCTACAGCCGCGAACACGTCGGTAGCGAATATATCGGATGGTTGCATTTCCAGACTGTCTGGAACGATCTGGTCGCGACACAGCACGACATGTTCGACTAGCGCGTCGCTCGCCGGCAAGCGGACACCTCGCCCGATTGCCGGCAAGACGCGCCTTCGCGGCGCCGGAAATTTGCATGGGACAGCGAGACGAAGAGCGCGAAGCGCCAGGCTCGCTGTTTGACAACGCATACCAGGAGACAAACAACATGAGTGCCCCCCGTTCACTCGCCAGTCGCGACAGCGACGAGTCGTCGACATACGCTAAAGCGACATGGCGACTATTGCCGTTTCTCTTTCTCTGCTACCTGTGCGCCTATCTCGACCGCATCAACGTCGCGTTTGCGAAATTGCAGATGTTGCAGGACCTGCGCCTGAGCGACGCGGTATATGGAGTGGGCGCGAGCATGTTTTTCGTCGGATACCTGATCTTCGAAGTACCGAGCAATCTGATTCTGCTGCGCGTCGGCGCGCGGCGCTGGATCGCGCGCATCATGGTCACGTGGGGCCTGATTTCCGCGGGCATGCTGTTTGTCACGACGCCGGCGAGCTTCTATGTGATGCGCTTTCTGCTAGGTGTCGCGGAAGCAGGCTTTATCCCGGCCATCCTTCTCTATCTGACTTACTGGTTCCCCGCGTCGCGGCGTAGCAAGGTGACCGCGCTCTTCCTGACCGGCATTCCGATGTCCGGCGTGGTCGGCGGTCCGTTGTCGGGCTGGCTGATGATGCACCTGGGTGGCGTATACCACCTCGCCGGCTGGCAGTGGCTATTCCTGCTGGAAGGCATCCCGACCGCATTGCTCGGCGTGGCGGCCTTCTTCTTTCTCGATGACAAGGTGGCCGATGCACGCTGGCTCAGCCACACGCAAAAAGCCATGATCGAGGATAACCTCAGGCAGGAGTTGCCGGCGCACGCGATGCATTCGGTCAAGGACGGCCTGATCAACCCGAAGGTGCTACTGCTCAGCGTGATCTATTTCTTCTACACGATGGGGCTGTACGGTGTCAGTTTCTGGCTGCCGACCTTGATCAAGGCGAGCGGTGTCGCGAATCCGCTTCACATCGGTCTGCTGACGGCAATTCCCTACGCGGCGGCAGCGCTGGCGATGGTGATGGTCAGCCATAGCTCGGACCGCAGCGGCGAGCGGCGCTGGCATCTGATCTTGCCTGGTCTCGCTGGCGCGGCGGGGCTCTACCTCAGCGTGGTGTTCGCTCACTCGACCACCATTGCACTGGCCGCGTTGACGCTCGGCACGATGGGCGTGATGACGACTATTTCACAGTTCTGGGTGATGCCGCCGGCGATGCTCAGCGGGGGCGCGGCCGCAGCGGGGCTCGCGCTCGCCAATTCGGTCGGCAGCCTGTCGGGCGTCGTCAGCCCGTCGGTGATCGGCTTCATTCAGGTGTCGACCGGTTCGACCGGCGCAGGCGTGCTCGGCCTCGCGGCAAGCCTCGTGATAGGCGGCGCACTCGTGCTGGCGGTGCCGGCGCGGCTCGTGAACAGCGCGCGGCGCGGCAGCGGATGCGACAGTGGACAGGCAAGTGGACGAGCGGGCGGACAAGCAGCTGGCCCAGCCGGACAACGACGCTTCGGCGATCTCGCGTAACCCGGCGACGTGCGAGCGCGCGCCCAGTGTGTCAGGACGGGCGCGCTTCGCCGGGGTTCTCGCCAAGCACCTCGGCGATCCGAAGCACAAGATTCTCGCTCGCCATTCGCGTGTGGTGTTCGCTCAGTTCGCCCGCCCGTTCGCTGTCGCCTTCCGCAATCGCGGCCGCGATTGCCGCGTGCTCGTCCCAGATCGATTTGCGCTGTCCGGAGGCTTGCAGAACCGCACCCATCACGCGGCGCAAATGAACCCAGTGCATATGCGCCGTTTCGGCGATCAGCGGATTGCCCGACGCAATGTAGATTGCCGAATGGAAAGCGACGTCCGCCTCGATCATCGCGGTTACGTCGGTGCCTTTGGATGCTCGGCGGCCGTTCGTGATGAGGCTCCTGTCGAGCTTGACTTGCTTGCCGGCAGCGAGCCGCGCGGCGAGCGAATCGAGCGAACCGCGAATCTGATAGAGGTTCGCGATCCAGTCGGCGTCGAGCGGCGCGACGAGCACGCCACGCCCCGGCGCATCGAGCACGAGGCCATCTTTCTTGAGCATGCGCAGCGCCTGAAGAACCGGCGAGCGCGAGACGGCGAGCTGCCCGGCGATGTCTTCCTGCGTCAGCCGAGCGCCAGGCGCGAGCGACCCGTTGCTGATCGCGTCGAGCAGGACACGGTAAACCTCGTCGACATAGTCAGGACGCGTTTGAAGTTTGACGAGTTTGGCGGTCATGGTCACAAGATACTGAATACAGAGTTTCCGTAGCTTACACAACCGGCGGGATCGGAGGCAAATATGAAGATCAGACTGCTGCGCTCGTTCGTCGTGCTGGCCGAAGTGCGCAACTTCAGACGGGCGGCGGCGCGGCTGGATCTGTCGCAGGCGGCGCTGAGCCGGCAAATGGCGTCGCTCGAGCGCGCCGTGGGCGTTGCACTGCTCGAACGCAGTCCGCGCGGCACCGAACTGACCCCCGCAGGCAGGCAACTGTGCGCCGACGCCATGAGCATTCTTGCGTCATTGGAAAGGGCGACGGCTGGCGTGCGGCTGATCGCATCCGGCAAAGCCGGTATGCCCGGCCAGATCAGCGCTTGCGATAGCGGCTATCCGTCATCGCCGGAGCCAACCGCGCGGCACGCGCGTCATGGCAGCAGGACAGCAGGCGCAAAGCGGATCTGACTGCCGAAGGACAGGGCAGGTTGCAGCCGCTGCCCTGGTGAGCTGCGCATGCACGTTGCCGGTATCCGGCAACGATGCCGTGACGGCACACTTTTCGTTGTTCCTTCCGGCCCCTGCAATCTCCATACGTTCCGCCCATCCATCGGGTCCGCGTTAACCCGTACTGGACATACCGAACCCAGGATACTAATCTTTGTATACAGAGTTCAGAGCACAATCGAAAACGAACCGGATGTCGAAACGTCCCCACCAATCGCAGGAGATGGAAGTCATGAGCGTGAAATCGGACAAGCTGGAAGATCAGAGAAGCAGCGGCGGCGCGTCAGTTGCGAAAAAACTGGTCCCGTATGGCGGTTACTACACGAACAAGGTGCCCGGTCACGACCCGGAACTCACCGGGACCGGCCCGGGCACGCCGATGGGCGAGTTTATGCGCGCGTTCTGGCATCCGGTTTGTATGTCGATCGAACTGACCGACACACCGCGCTTTCTGAAGATTCTTGGCGAAGAACTCGTGGCGTTCCGCGATGGAAGCGGCCGGGTAGGCGTGCTGCATGCGCATTGCGTGCACCGCGGCGCATCGCTCGAGTACGGCGCCATCATGGAGCACGGCATTCGTTGCTGCTATCACGGCATGGTGTTCGACGTGGACGGCGCCTGCCTTCACGTGCCGTTCCCGAAGGGCGAAGAAAAAGAAGCGCAGAAGTATGCCTGTTCGATCCGTCAGGGCGCGTACAAGGCGGTCGAGCGCAACGGCCTCGTGTTCGCGTACATGGGACCGCCTGAAGCGGAGCCGCCGTTTCCCGAATGGGAAGGCGATTTCACGGTCCTGCCCGGTGACGAACTCGTGCCGTACAGCAACTTCCAGCATTGCAACTGGCTCCAGGTGCAGGACAATGCCGCGGACAACTACCACCCCACCGCATTGCATGCGGGCAAGAACGTCGTCAATGAGCGTTACCAGGGCACGACCTTCGACGAAGTCGGCGCCGCGTCGATGGAAGTCGCCCCGGACATGCACTTCGTGCCGGTGCAGCAGGGCCGCAGCCTTGCCTGCGCGGGCGCGCGCCGGGTCGACAAGGACCGGTTGTTTGTACGGGTACAGCATCAGGTGTTGCCGAACCTGAGCCTGCACGCGTACACATCCGAAGACGGCTCGAAAAAGAAGCTGTTTAGCCGCTTTCACATCATCCGCTGGACCGTGCCTGTCGACGACGAGAACAGCAAGATGATCGGCTGGCGCGTGATGGGTCCCGGCATCGATACGCGCGGCGTCGGCGACAAGTCGCTCGTCGGCTACGAGTCGATCGACTTTCTCGAAGGCCAGGTCGCGATGCGCCGCCCCGAGCGCTTCGGCCAATACGCGCTCGAAGACCTTCCGCCGATTCCACCGGATCACCGCGAGCGCGAGCACTACAAGGACGCGCAATACGCGCCGGGCGATTACGAGGCGATCATCAGCCAGCGGCCGATCGCCGTGCATGCGCTCGAGCATCCGACACGCTTCGATGCGGGTCTCTTCCAGTTTCGCAAGATGTTGCGCGATGCGGTGCGCGGCACGAACGCGGCGGCGTCCGCACGTGCCTTCGCCGAATGGTTCCGTGAACAGGGCGGCGCGCCCAATAGCTACTGTTCAGGAAACGTCTTCGAGATCGCCGAAGGCGAAACCGTCGAGGAAGAGGTGCAGCGTCGGCGCATGGTGACGAGGCGGATCATCGACATCCTGAACAACGGGGAAAGCATGAAGGGCGCCGAGCGTTCGACGTTCGTGCGCAACAGCTTCGAGGAACTCGAGCAATCGATGAAGCGCTGAGCTCCGTGCGTGCGGGCAATCGGTCTCCCACCGGTTGCCTGCCGCTGACGCTGAGGAACATCACCATGGAAAATACAGAGAGATCGCCCAAACCGGATGACGAGGCCCTGCATCTGCGGGTCCGGCAGATCCGGTTCGAAGGCAAAGGCATCAACTCATACGAACTCGTCGACCCATCGGGCGCCAATCTACCGCCATTCGACGCAGGCTCTCATATCGACATTCATCTCGGCGACGGCCTGATCCGCCAGTACTCGCTTTGCAATTCACCGGCCGACACGAAGCGTTATGTGATTGCCGTGCTCAAGGATGAGAAAGGGCGCGGCGGATCAAAAGCCGTTCACGAAAAACTGCGCGTCCAGGACATCGTGCGCGTCAGCCGGCCACGCAATCATTTCCCGCTCGCGACGGATGCCGGGAAAGTGATCCTGCTCGCAGGCGGAATCGGCGTCACGCCGCTCAAGTCGATGGCGCACGCGCTTGAAGCGCAGGGCGTCGACTACGCGCTTCACTATTGCGCACGTGATGCCGATTGCACGGCGTTCGGCAACGAACTGGCGGCGCTCGCCGCAAGCGGCCATGTGCACTATCACTTCGACGGCGGGAGCGCACAGGGTCGTCTTGACATCGGCCGGCTGTTGACCAGACCGTCGCATGGCGAACATGTCTACTACTGCGGGCCGGCCGGATTCATGCAGGCGTGTGCCGAGGCAACCCGTCACTGGCCGAAGGGCAGCGTGCACTTCGAGCACTTCAAGGCGCCCGAAAAGCCGCCAGTCTCGCAGCCGCTTCGCGATGGACGACTGCCGGGCGCGGCGCCCGATTCGTTCGAGGTCGTACTTGCAAAAAGCGGCCGCATCGTTCCCGTCGACCAGGGGCAAAGCATCGCCGACGCGCTCAACGAAGCGGGCGCCCCGGTGCCGACATCGTGCTGCGCGGGCTTGTGCGCGACATGCAAGGTTCGCTATCTCGACGGCGAGGTCGATCACCGCGACTTCATTCTCAGCGACGACGAGCGAGCGGACCATCTGACGGTCTGCGTATCGCGCGCGAAGAGCGCCCGGCTCGTGCTCGATCTTTAGATTCCCGGCGAAGAATCCATCCATATCGCCTGTTCACCGGAAAAGCGTCCGCAACGTACGACGTGCAGACAAGGTCGCCATCCGATGAAACCGGGAGAAGAGGGAGGTGACACCCACCCGCCGCGCAATGCGTCTGGCCGATCGGAATGGGCACGACGTATCGCGGGCGGAATCTTGTCGGGAGCACCGGACTCCCTAACCAGACTGGACCATGATGAAAGTTTTCTATGACAAGGACGCCGATCCCACCCTTCTGAAAAGCAGGAAGGTTGCGATTATCGGCTATGGCTCTCAAGGCCATGCTCATGCACTGAACCTGAAGGACAGCGGCGTGAATGTGACGGTTGGATTGCGGGCGGGTGCGTCGCGAGCCAAGGCTGAAAAAGCCGGGCTGCCGGTCGCGTCGATTGCGGACGCGGTCAGGCAGGCGGATCTCGTCATGATGCTGATTCCCGACGAGCGTATTGCGGAGGTCTATCGGGAAGAGGTCGAGCCGCATGCGAAAAAAGGCGCGGCGCTCGGTTTTGCACATGGCTTCAACATCCATTATGGACAGGTCGAGCCGCGCGATGATCTCGACGTCATCATGATCGCGCCGAAGGCGCCAGGCCATACGGTGCGCAGCACGTATGTGGACGGCGGCGGCGTTCCGCATCTGATCGCAGTCGCCCGCGATGCCTCCGGATATGCGCGTTCGCTCGCGCTCGCGTATGCGGCGGCAATTGGCGGAGGACGTGCGGGCATCATCGAGACGAATTTCCAGGAGGAAACGGAAACTGACCTGTTCGGTGAGCAGACGGTGCTGTGCGGCGGCCTCGTCGATCTGATCAAGGCAGGTTTCGAAGTGCTCGTCGAAGCTGGCTATGCGCCCGAAATGGCGTATTTCGAGTGCCTTCACGAGGTGAAGCTGATTGTCGATCTGATTTACGAAGGCGGTATTGCGAACATGAACTACGGCATTTCGAACAATGCCGAGTTCGGGGAATATGCATCGGGGCCGCGCATCGTCAACGATGCGACGAAGCGCGCAATGCGGGACGTATTGAAGGATATCCAGACTGGCCAGTACGCGAAAAACTTCATCCTGGAGAATCGGGCGGGTGCGCCGACGCTTCAGTCCCGTCGTCGCCTGATGGCCGAACACCCGATCGAGGTCGTCGGCAAGCAGTTGCGCGCGATGATGCCGTGGATCGCAAAGAATGCACTCGTCGACCGGTCGAAGAATTGACGGCGCGATAGCGGCAGGATGAGAAAAAAGGCGCGCGTCGATCGCGCGCCGCGCCGGCATGCACAACGGTCCAGAAGGCTCGGCGGACACATGCGAATCTATTATCGGTTCCGCAGCGAAGTAGCCGAACGGGTCGTCAAGGCGCGCAATGCGGTCCTTGGAAAGCCTCGGAACAGGATGAAATCAACGTATGGTCGCGCAGCCGATGAAGATTCATACGGTGAGCAAAACTCCCGTGTCAAACCCCGGCAAACCAGTCATATCCCTGCTTTTCCCAGTACCCGCCAGAAAACGAATTGGTGACCTCGATGGCCTCGATATGTTTCGCGCTCTTGAAACCGAGCTTGGTCGGAATCCGGAGCCGCAGCGGAGCGCCCCATTGAGGCTCGAGCGGCCGCGAGTCGAAATCGAGCGCCAGCAAGGTCTGCGGATGGAGTGCGCTCGCCATGTCGATACTGGTCGAATACCCGTCGAAGCATGTGAACGCAACGTAGCGAGCCGTGAGATCCGCTCCGACCCGGCGCAGAAACGCATGCAGCGGCACTCCGCTCCACTGACCGATCTGACTCCAGCCTTCGATGCAGATATGCCGGGTGATCTGGCTCTCCTGCGGCAGCGCCATCAGTGCCGCCAGTGTCCAGGGCCGCTTCTGCGCAACGCGTCCTGTGACATTGAGTACCCAACCGTCCGGCGCTTCGCGCACCTGCCACTCGGGGTAGTACGCATTGAAGCGGAACGGACGCGTAATAGCGCTTGCCGGGTAGGTTGGCGCGAGGCGTCGACGGTCGAATAGCGCGGCCTGAACCCGATCGTCGAAGCGAAGCATCGTTTCCAGTGCCGCGTCGACGCCCGAATGGCTTGAGAGATCGCAACCGCTTAGCAAGGCGAGGCCGCCGAGCGAGAGCGTGCGTCGCAGGAAACCGCGGCGGCTTGCCCGCGCCAACTCCGCGCTGATTTCGTCGGGGCTGACGGCAATCCGTTTGCGTGTGTCTGTCAAGGCTGTTCCTCCGTCTCGCGCGCAGCGGCAACGATCATCGACTTCAGCGTCCGCGGATGAACCGCGACGAGCGTGACATGGACGATCGCGAACGCGACGATGCCGAGCATGATCGCCAGATGGATCAGCCGCGCGAGCGGATATCCGCCGAATGCAGCTGTCAGCCAGCCGAACTGTACCGGCTTCCAGATCGCGAGCCCGGTTGCGACCTGCAGTGCGACGGCGACGATCACGCCCACATAGAGCCCGCGCTGCACCGCGTTGTAGTGTCCGAGCCGATGCGCGAGCCGAAAGCGCAATGCCGCATGCAGATCACGTGCAAATGCGCCGACGGACGGCGGGCGCAGTTCGTCGCGAAAGTGACCGGACAGAAAGCCATAGACCAGATAAGCCAGCCCGTCGACGAAAAGCACCCACATCGCGCTGAGATGCCACGCCAGTGCGCCGCCCAACCAGCCGCCGAGACCCGTCCAGCGGGGAAAGACGAACGGCAGGTCCGGAGAAGCATTGTAGATTTCCCATCCGCTGAAAATCATGCATCCCATCGCGTACACGCCGATCCAGTGCATCACGCGGACCGGAACCGGATGGGCGGGGCGGGACCGCTTGGGACTGTCGGGCATCGGGCATCTCCTCGGAACACGGTTGGCGCGGCAACCCGGCAGGAAACCGGGCCCGCCTGACGCCGACAGTTACATCGGGGGCTTCACGCCGCCGATTCCGACCGCGACCAGACCGGCGGTCGTGTCGCCGCCATTCGTCGCGCCCTGAATGAACACCGACGCGCCTTTCATCAGGTCCGCCGTAGAACCCGGACGAAAGGTGACGACCGGCGCGGTCGGCGGCACCAGCACGGTCTGCTCGCCGCCGTTGTAGGAGACCGTCAGTTTCTTCACGCCGTTTTGCGCCGACGCCGCGCTAACGTTGCCGTTCGTCATTGCGCTGTTTACCGGTGCCCCGGACGGCGCCGAAACCGACACGACGTTGCCGTTCGTCATCGCACTCGATGTATTCGAATGTCCGGAGAGCGTCGTATCGGGCAGCTTGTCCCACGCGTAATGGCCTTCGCCGATGCCTTTCATCGCCGGCGGAAAGAGGGTGACTTCTAGCGCGATCTGGGTCGGGCCGACGCTCTTGGTTGCGGTGCCGATGTAGCTGCCCGGTTCGATCCTGTCGAGACTCGAATTGACGACGCCGAGGTATTTCGTGTCCGCGGTCAGCGTAATCGGGAGATCGTCTCCCGCCGTGGTATGAACCACGATCTTGCCGGACTCGACCGACGAGATCGTCCCGCGGATCCGCGCCGGGGCGGCTGCGGGCGGCGCGGCGATAGCCGCTGCGCTGGAGAGCATAAGAGCCGCGACCGCAATATTCATTCGTTTCATCGTCGTTCCTTTCAGGTAAAGATGAGAATCGGGTAGCAGGCATCCGGATGCGGACGTCTGCATGACCTGCCAGACCAGAGGATGACCGAGCCGGCGCGCGGCCGGTATCGGTCAAATAGCCGATACCGGCGTAGCGCGATTCCGAACCGGGCCGTGCGCATGGTGAACCCGCCTGTCGGGCATCCGTCGGGTAAGCGGCATGTCGGGACGCACGCCGCCGCCGGCGCATGCGCGGTGCAGCCGATGAACCGGCACGCGCGTGCGTCGTGCGCAGCGCGCCGCGAGGAATAGATCGAGGTTCGCCTTTGAATACGCTTCTTCGTTGACGATTTTCGTTCGTGTCATGAACGGTCAATACGATCGGCCCGCTTCAACCGATTCCTTTGCACGTCATCGATCCGATCTTAATCAATCATGTCAACGATTCCAACGACCACATCGCTGCCAGCCTATGCGTCCGCAACGGCGGACCCCCTCCCAACGACTGCCGCAATCGAACCGGGCCGGACGCCGACCCGGCGCTCGAGCGCGGCTTCAACCGGCGCCGGACAATTCAAGGACTTGACGCGTCGAACCCCGTCACCCACGCCTACCACCGGATCGCGAAGCGCAATGCGTATGCGCGCACCGTTGCCGACAGGCGCCACCCATGCGTCGGACGACATCGAGATGATCGATCGAAAGGCGCCCGTCGTTGCAGACCGAAGCGCGGCATTGGAAGCAGGCGACGCAGCCGGGAAGGTGTCGAAGGGCGCTGTCGCCAAAGGGGAGATCAGGGAGACCATTGAAGTCGCGAGCCCGCAGGTCAAGGCGGCGCAAGCGTCGCATCCGCTGGACCTGGCCGCATTGCGGGCGAAGCTGGCGCAGCAGAAATCGAGAACGATTCATCTGGACGACCTGGCCGGCGTCCTGAACGAAGTTCGACCGGACTGGCTTCATCCGACGCAGAACGGTACGGTGCACAGCAACAGCAAACGCGTCAGTCAGATCTCGCACAGGCAGCTCAACGCCTGGTACGATGCGATAGGCGTCACGAAGGACGACATCGGCAAGATGGAAAGCGCCGCGCGCTGGGCGGGGATGTTCGTCCCGACCAGCGGTTCGATTTTCAATATGATCAGCTACCTCGTGGTTCCGTTCGCCACCCGGAACATCAAGAACCCGTGGGTGACCGCGGCCATCGGCCTTGGCGTGGTCGGCATTCAGCCTGTGGTCACCTCGCCGCTGCAGTCGCTTGTCATCGGCGCGATCGATTACTACCGGCGCCTCGGGCGCCCCGAAGTGAAGCTCGACAAAGGCAGCATCAATTCGAAGGCCACGCAATCCGGGATCAGGAAGAAGATCGATGACGCGATCGCGTCGGCGCGATCCGATGAAGCGGCCGTGATGCAACTGTTCGAGCGGCACGGTTTCGTCGATGCCGATGGTCAGATCGACGAGAGCCTGCTCGCCGAAACGATCGCGACGAAACGGCTTTCGCCGGAGGACGCGAAAGCGCTGACCGAAGCGTGCAACAAGCATCTCGATGCGCTGGTGACGCTGTGCGCGCATACCGGCCAGATGCAGGCGCTCAATGGCGCGCATGCCCGTCAGATCGAATCGACGCTTTGGCAGATTCCCGCCCGCGCGCTGCGCTCCGGCAGCGGCGCGTTCGCGCCGTTCATCAAGCAGCCGGGCGCCCAGGCGCCTCATTCGCGCATCGGCGACCTGATTCACCCCAAGCTGTCGTCGTTGAACGTGACGGGCGTGTCGGCGGGTATCGCGCTTTTCGCGATCGTCATGCAGCATGTGGCGGCAGCGCGTGACGAGGTCAACGGCCTTCGGCTCGAACACAAGCTGAACATGTTGCATGCGGACTTCTTCAACGACGGAGGAAAGGACACGGCAATCCGCCGGGGAAAAATCACATCGGCCGATCTTGACGAGGCAAAGTGCAGAAATATGGTCGTGCTGCCGGAAGCCACGATCGTGCAGCGCGTGGCCGATCGAGTCGACGCGCAATTGAAGCGGATGACCGCCGAACTGGTCGCGCAGCGCGGCATGCAGGCGAGCCCCGGCGCGCTGGAACAGGGCGCGGCGGACGGCGACCCGGAACTGAAGAAGCGAATCGCCGCATACCAGAAAGACGTCGCAAACCTGCGCAAGTTGACGGTGCCGGACGATCTGCACGAGGACACGAAGGCATTGCTGGAAAGCGCGCTGACGGGTTCACCGGGTTTCGCATGGGGAGAGGCGTACGCGAAGCTGACGAAGCCGCTCGAATTCAGCTCGCAGGTATCGCAGCGGCTCGGTCAGACCTTCACGCTCGGCCCGTTGGGCAGCGCCGGTGCGACGGCAGGGGGGCGCTTCGCGACCGCGGGGCTCGGCGGAAACAGTCACATTTCGTTGACCGTGCAGTTCGTGCTCGCGCTTGCCAGCGCGTTGATCGGCGTGTTTGCCGCTGCGACACAGGGCATGGTGACCAACATCAAGAACGAGCGCCGCGACGCGAAGCCCGAGGAGGCGATGGGTTTCATGTCGCAATTCGGCAAGGGCGTCGGCGCGCCCGTCGTCGCGGGATACAACGCGT
Source organism: Paraburkholderia solisilvae (assembly GCF_902859875.1). GTDB lineage: Bacteria > Pseudomonadota > Gammaproteobacteria > Burkholderiales > Burkholderiaceae > Paraburkholderia > Paraburkholderia solisilvae. Next base: position 45,536 of record NZ_CADIKF010000047.1, read on the forward strand.
TCGAAAGCTGGCGGGGGCTGCGTCACGCCGGCGCGGCGTTCGCGGAATTCGAAAAACAGGCGACGCACATCGGCGAAAGTCTGGAACTGCTGGACGGCATCGATACCGCCGACGAGCACGATCTGATCGAGTTCGGCACGGATGACGTCCCGCTTCCGCAACCCGGCGACAACGGCGCCGGTCGGCTCGCGAGTGCGCTGACGTCCAGCGATATTCCGCAGAAACCGCTCGCGCACTCGCCGCAGGCATGATCGGCACAGCGAAAGGCATGCTTCGCGAAATGGTGCAATTTGTCGTGCACCTATCGAACGTAACACCCTCGCTCAACTAATGTTTCACTGCAGTCGTCAGCGTCCCGCCCGGATGAGACCCGTGTACGCCATGCTCGATACCGGCATCTCTCACGAAGCGGCAAGAAAATGTCATGTTTTGAGGTGCTCACTATGCCCGATCTAAAAATTGGCAGATCTTCAGGTCCAGACCTGAACCCGTTTAGCGATGATCACGCGCTGAAAAAGCCCGGCACAAAGACCCAATCCCCCACGCGCAACGCGGCGCAGTTCGAGGGGCTGTCGTCCGGAAGACGGCCGCCGCCTCCGCCGCCGAAGTCGCGCGCGGCAGAGGGCGGGGAAGGCGGCGTTCAAACCATGAAGACACCGCCGCCGCCCCCGCCGCCGCGACGCAGTGCGCTCAACAAACTCGCAGAGGGCGCATCGACGGCGACAGACGTCGGCCTGACGGCGCAGAGCGTGTTGTCGGAGGGCAAGAACATACTGGGCACCGAAGCGAAAAAGGCGATGCTGCAAGCGGATGCGGCGGAGCAGGTTTCACTGACGCATGCAGCCAGCAAGGCAAGCCGTGAGATGGAATGGGCTTCGATGATCGCGACGATCATGAACAAGGGCATGAGCAACGCGTCGAAAGCGGCATCGGGTCAATAAATCGGCCATGCCGGCAAGAAGGGCCGCACGCAGGCGATGCGTGCGGCCCTTCGTTTTTGTGCGCCGCCATGCTGCCGTCATACCGGCAGCGCTGTGAAGAGGCGCGCTTATCGCTGCCGGTCCACCATCGGCACAAGATTCATGCGTTCCGCGGTCATGCGTTCGACGATCGCCTCGATTGCGCTCGCATATCGATCGCGTTCGGCCGGCGCTTCGGAATGGTACGCGCCGATCGCAGTCCACGTGTAGCCGTATTTGACGATCATGTGCCGCAGATGCCATGCGGCGATATAAACGTTCGCACACGGGTTCATCAGATCGGCGGCGGAAATGCCATAGTGCGCGAGCACCGGCAGATGAACGGAATTGATCTGCATCATGCCGTAGTCGATCGATCCGTTGCGGTTGCGGTGGATCGCGGCTGCGTTCTGGTGCGACTCCTGCCACGCGATCGCGCGCAATATGAGCGGGCTGACATGCTGATACGCGGCGGCGGTGTCGAAGCAGTCCGCGGCTGCGCGGGCATCCGCCGGCGCCAGGCAGGCGGCGACGAGGGGCAGCGAGAACGCGGGCTTCAGGAGGCTCAGGCGAATGGACATGGTGGTCGGAGCAATGGATCGCCGCCAGACGCGTGACGCGGATAAGCGCTCGCGCCCGCGGGCCATGCACGAGGCTGGCGGGCGCGGCCGCGGCGGGATCGGAAAAAGAAAGGCCGGCGCGCGGCGAGCGCCGGCCGCATCGAAGCAGCCGGTGTTACGCGGGCAACTGGCCGCCGTTCTGGATAATCGAAGCGAAGTTCGACACGGTGCTCACATAGTTGGGGTCGCCGACCGTGACGCTGGACAGGTTCGACGGATTGACCTGGTCCGGGCCGGAGTTGTAGGCGCGCAGCGCCTCGTTCCAGTTGCCGCCGAACTGCTTGCCCATATCGGCCATGTAACAGGCGCCCGCCATGATGTTGGTCGCCGGGTCCGACAGGCTCTTGCCTTGCAGTTCCGGATGTTCCTGCTGCAACGAGGCAAAGGTGGCGGGATCGACCTGCATCAGCCCCTGGTCGGTCATGCCGTTGACGTTCGTGCTGCCCGCGCTGACGACGCCGCGCGATTCCTGCCAGATCTGCGCAGCGAGAATGTTGGCGGGAACGCCGGTTTGTTTCGAGGCGTTCTCGATGTCCTGACGGAACGGTTCGAGTTGCTTCGGAAAGCCAGGGCCGAGCGTCGAGCCGCTGCCCGACACGCCGCTCGACGCGGAGGCCGCATTGGCGCCAGGCGCGGGCGCGGGTGCGGGGGCAGGTGCAGCGCCCGCGGGAGCGGACCCGGAGCCGCCAGGCTGCGCATTGAATTGCTGCGGCGTGGCGCCGGCCTGCGGCGATGCCGTTGGGTTATCGTCCGGGTCCGACGCATCCTGAAGCTCGCTGATGATTTCCTCGATTTCCTGAAGCAGTTCCTGCATCAACTGTTGCTGCTGCGGCACTGCGCCGGTGCCGCTGGTCGAATAATCATTGGGTGAGACTGAATAACCGCTCTGAACTGACAGGCCGGACATGGTCGCTCTCCTGAAGAACCGTGTTGGGTTGATTTGAAAAAAGTGCGTGACGTGACGAGGCCCGCGCGGGGTCGCGAGACGGATGTCCCGGCCGGCGACGCGATGCGCGGCAACGTGTATGAAGCGGGGCGGAGCGCCGCCGTGCGCGGGCACGGCGGACGCCATGTGGACTTCAGCGCGCCGCGAGCGTCTCGGACGGCGCTTCCTGGAAGACGCGCCGATAGCCGTTGATCAGCGTGGAGCGATGCTGCACGCCCCATTTCTTCGCGACGTCGAGCATGCGCGCGACGGGCGCGTAGTCGTCGAGCAGATCGTCGCGGATGCGCTCCATGCGCTGGCGCCGGATCAGCTCGCTCGGCGACAGGCCCAGATGGTTCTTGAACGCGGCCTGCATCGCGCGCTCCGTCACACCGACATGCGAGGCGACTTCACGCACCGACAGATCCTTCTGGTCGAGGTTGTCCATCAGATATCGATACGCGCGCCGGTATTTCGCCGGCAGACGCGCGCTGACGTCATCGGTGCGCTGCTGGTTGCGCGAAGGCAGCACGAGGTCCGACACGGTGGCCGGCATCGATATATTGTCCGCGCGCACATGCTGGATCGACGCAAGCGCGTAGCGGCCGTACAGTTGCGCGAATTCCTGTGCGCGGGACTGCTGCTGCATGATCTTCGCGCGGCAGTACAGGTAGTCGAGATACCAGCGCGCATGCTGGCTGCCTTGCGACGCGGCCGCGCCCGACGCCTCGAGCATCGCGTCCGCGACCGCGGTGAGCCGGCCGGCGATCGCGGCGAGCGTCATTTCGAGGCACAAGCTGCGGTGATGCTCGATCAGACCGGACCGGCGGCTCCAGTTCACGTACTCGTTCAACGGCTCGCAGGCGGCCATGTTGCCGCTCGCAAGCTGCAGCAGATGCTTGAGGTGCGTGAGACGCTGTGCGAGCACCGGCAGCGTCGCGTGTGCCGGGTCGGCTTCCTGCGCAGATACTTCGTCGTGTGCGAAGCCGGCGACCACGGAGCGCCAGTAGATGTGATCCGCGAGATGCTCGGAACAATGCAGTTCGTGCTGCGCGAGCAGGTCGCGGCGCAGCGCGTCGACGAGATGGACCCAGCGCGTGTCGTCGCTCGCGCGGGCGAGCGACGCCAGCTCGACGAGGCGGTCGCACGCGGCCTGGATACAGCCGAGATGGAACAGCACCAGCGTCGCGCCCACGAGGCTGTCGAGGCGCTGCGCGGGCGTCACCGCCTTGTCCGCGGCGACGCGCTTGAAGCACGTCAATGCGACGTTGAACTGATTGCGAAAGAATGCCTGCCAGCCGGTGTTGCGGCTCGTGACGATGCGCAGCGTGTCGCGCGACGAACGAATCGCCCGCTGCGTGCGCCGGTACGTTTCTTCCGCTTCTTCGTAGCGGCCGAGCACGAGTTCCAGATCGCCGTGAATCTGAAGGTACGCGTGCCCATGTTCGTGATGCTCGTCGTTGAAATCGGCGAGGTTGCCCGCGGTCCGGACCGCGTCGAGGAAGCGGCCGTCGAGCACCTTCGATACGAGCCCGGACGGGATGTTGTCGGTCGTGAGAACCGATGAGGCGGCAAAGTAGATCGTCGAAAACATGTCGTGCTCCTGGCTCGATGAGAGCGTGCGTTATGTGACGTACAGCGGTGACGTACAGTGGTGACCTGCAACGGATTCGTGAAGCAGTGCACGCATGTTTTCATCACATAACGATCGTGGCGCGTGTTTTTGACGGTTTGTTACTTTCCTCGCGTTGGCGAAAGCAGATTGAGGTGCGCGCTGTTCAGCGGCTCGTTGCCGTCTCGGCGATAAGCCGGCGTGTGACGAGTTCGCCGAGCGCGACGTCGGCGAGACCGATGCCGAGCGATTTGAAAACGACGATCTCGCCCTGCGAGTGCCATTCGGCCCGGCCGGCGTGAAGGGCGCTGCCGAGTTCGGCCACGCTCGTCCAGTCGACGATGCCGGGCGACGCCATCAGCAGGTCGCCTGCCTCCGCCTTCGCCTGTTCGATCGATTCGACAATGACGAGGCCCGCGCGCAGCAGCGTCGTGTCGTCGATCTCGCGCGCGCCCGGCTTGCTCGAGCCGATGGCCGCGACAAACGTGCCGGGTTTGATCTGCGTGCCGTCGAAGAGCGGAGTGGCGCTGCGGGTGGCGGTGACGATCACGTCGGCGGCTTTCACGGCCGTCTGCGCATCGGCCGCTTCGAAGCGCACATTCGCCCATTCCGCCTGCATCCGGGCGATCGTCTCCGGCACGCCCTCGATACCGACAATCATCACGTGCTCGATTCCCGAGTGTTCGACCAGCGCGCGGATATGCGCCCTGGCCTGCACACCCGTGCCGAACACGGTCAGCACCTTCGCGTGAGCCGGACCGAATGCGTCGAACGCGATGCGCGTGACGGCCGCCGTCCGGTATTCGGTCAGCGCGCCGCCGTGAATGATCGACAGCAAACGGCCGTCCTCCGTCGAGAACAGCGGGATGACGAAATCGAAAACGCCGCGGTGGGTCGAATACACTTTGGCGCCGCATACGCCGGCGCCTGGAATGATCGCGCCCATCGTGCTCAGCGAGATGTTCTCGCCGAGCGTGCGCACCCGCGTCTGGATGCTTGCACGCCCGCCGCCTTGCTCCATGAGCGCGGGACGCAGCGTGGCAATCGCGTCGCTCATCGTGATGAGACGATGAACCTGTTCGTCGGTAATGATATGCATGGTGTTCCCGGTCTTCGGTGGAGGTCGAGGCGGTTCAATAGCGCGCAAAAACCTGTTGCAGTGCGCGCGCGTCGCTGTGCTGCGTCAGCGCCAATGTCAGCAGCAGACGTGCTTTCAGCGGATTCTGGTCGTCGACGGTCAGCCAGCCGTATTCGTCATCGGGCTGCGAGCCGTTGCGCAGCACGATGCCGTTTCCGGTGCGCGACGCGCGCACGATCAGAACGCCGCGTTCCGCGAGGCGGCGCAACGGCTCCAGCAGATGGGCGGCGACATTGCCGTTGCCGGTGCCCGCGTAGATCAGTCCGTGCGCACCGGAGCCGATAAAATCGACGACGTTGGAGCCGAGCGCGCCGTATCCGTACACGATGTCGACCTTCGGCAACGCGACAAGCGTGTCGATCGACCACGGCGTCTCGACGGTATGGGCCCGCGACGGGCGGCGGTAAAAGTGCGGCCGGCCTTCGATCACATAGCCGAGCGGTCCATATGGCGAACGAAACGCTTCGAGTTTGAAGCTGTTGCCCTTCATCACATCGCGCGCCGTATGAATTTCGCTGTTGGCCACCACCAGCGTGCCGTTGCCGTGCGACGAAGGATGCGCGGCAACGGCCAGCGCATCGTAGAGATTGAGCGATGCATCGGAACTCATCGCCGACGGCGGCCGCATTGCGCCGACCACGACCACCGGCTTCGTGCTCTTGAGCGTCAGATGCAGGAAGTAGGCGGTCTCCTCGATCGTATCGGTGCCGTGCGTGATGACCACGCCGTCGATATCCGGTTGCGCGAGCAATTGCGCGACACGCTTGCCGATCGCGAGCAGGTGTTCATTGCCGAAGTTCTCGGAGCCCGTCTGCAGCAACTGTTCGGCGCGCAGGTTCGCAAGCGCGGCGGCGTCCGGAATGGACTCGAGAATTTCGTCGATGCCGAGCACCGAACACAGGTACGCCGCGGTATTGACGACGGCTTCACCTTTGCCCGCGATGGTGCCGCCTGTTCCGATCACTGCGATATTGGGCTTTGCTGTCATGAGGTTCCGTTTTCGTGGGGCTGTCGGGGGCGCGCAACGGCTGAGGTCACGACGTCAATGCGAAGGCGCGAACAGGTCGCGCAGTTCGGCGCGTTCGCCCGAGCCGAGCCAGCCGGACAGCAGCGCCGCCGAACCCATCGCGAGCGTGAAGCCGAGCGCGCCGTGACCGACGTTCAGCCAGAGATTGCGATAGCGTGTCGGACCGACGATCGGCGTACCGCGCGGCGTCGCCGGCCGCAGGCCGACCCACGCACGCGCGTGGCCGGCTCGCGCGGTGTCCGGGAACAGCGCGGCCGCTTCGGCACGCAGCATGGCCACGCGCGCGGCGTCGGCTTCGAGCGAGTAGCCCTCGATATCGGCAATGCCCGCGGCACGCAAGCGCTCGCCAAGCCGTGCGTAGACAACTTTCCGGCTGAAGTCGGTGATACTGATCTGCGGCGTCGCACTGTGCGGCGGCAGATCGAAAGTCAGGCTGTAGCCCTTGAGCGGATAGACCGGCACGCGCACGCCAAGCGGTTTGAGCAGCGGCGCCGCGCATGCGCCGGACGCGATGACGATATGATCCGCGGCAATCGACGCGCCGCGCGACCACACTTCCACTTCATCGCCTGCCGTGCGCCTGGTGCTGAGCGCATCGATCGGCGTGTCCATCAGAAACTGCACGCCCTGCGCGCGCAATACGGTGGACAGGCTTTCGCAGAAGCGCCGGCAATCGGCGGTGTCTTCGCTGGGCGTATGAATGCCGCCCGCGAGCAATGGCTTGACGTGCGCGAGCGCGGGCTCGAGTTCGACGCACTGGTCCGGGCTGAGCGCGTGCTGTTCGCAACCGAGCGAGCGCTGGAAGTCGAGCAGTTGCCGCGCGCTGTGCATCGCTTGCGCGTCGCGATGCACGACGAGCTTGCCCGAGCGCACGAAGTCGAAATCGAGTGTGGGCTGCGCGGCAATCAGTTCGTGCATCAACGTGCGGCTCAGAAACGACAGCGCGATCAGCTGGCGGGTCGTCAGATCGCTGCGCCGGCGCGTGCAGGCCGACAGAAACGCAATGCACCAGCGCCATTGTTCGATACTGAGCCGCGGCCGCAGTCGCACCGGCGAATCCGGCCGCGTGAGCCAGCGCGGCAGCTTCGAGACGATGCCCGGTCCCGCGAGCGGCGCGACATAGCTGTACGAAAGCTGACCGCCATTGCCGGCGCTGGTCTCGGCCGCGACATTCGGATGACGGTCCACGACGGTCACGTCATGACCGGATCTGTTCAGGAAATACGCGCTCGACAGGCCGATGACGCCTGCGCCGACAATCACGATCCGCATACGGCTGCACTCGCTCTTCGTTGTGTTTTATTCGGGCGTGCGCCGCGTCGAACGTCATCAGCCCGCGGCAGAACTGTAAGACGCGCACGCGCGGCGTCATTGCATCGATCAGCCCAGAAATAGAAGAATCGCGACAGCGCGGGAGTGTGCCGGGTACGCGTCCACGCGCAACCGGGCGCTGCACCGTATCGCATGAGCCATACGGCTCGCGCGGCGCGCCGGCCGATCGAATCTTGCCGCATTTCTTCTACTTTTCTGGCGGATCGGTTCAATGCCTTCATATTCTGGTTACATACATTCCTATCGCCGGTGAACGACACCGTATCGCAAGGTGTGAACGGTCCCGGCGAAAGCAGGGATGCGTGCCGCTTTCATCAAGAGAAGCGCGCGTGTTCCCTCGACAGGCGGCGCAGTCCGTCTTTCCGGCCAACCATATCTATCTTCGGGTTCAGTATGAGAAAAAACACAGCGTTGGGGCGCGGTATGACGACCGCCGGCATGGTGGGCGTACTGGCGTTGACCGCGGCGGGCGCCGCACGCGCCGAGCAGATCGTCAAGATCGGCGAAGTCGCGCCCGTCACGGGGCCGGCTTCATACCTCGGCAAGGACACTGAAAACGGCGCGCGGCTCGCGATCGAGGAGATCAACCAGACGGGGCTCACGATCGGCGGCCAAAAGGTCACGTTGATGTTCGACGCGCAGGATGACGCCGGCGACCCGCGTCAGGCAACCCAGGTGGCGCAGAAGCTCGTCGACGACAAGGTCTCCGCGGTCGTCGGTCATATGCAGTCGGGCTCGACCATTCCCGCATCGAAGATCTACAGCGATGCGGGCATCGTGCAGGTGTCGCCTTCCGCGACCAATCCGGCGTATACGCAGCAGGGATTCAAGACGGCCTATCGCGTCGTGGCGACCGACGCGCAGCAGGGCCCGACACTCGCCGACTTTGCGGCGAACACGCTCAAGGTGAAGTCGGTCGCGATCGTCGACGACTCGACCGCGTATGGCCAGGGGTTGGCCGTCGAGTTCGAGAAGCAGGCGAAGGCGGACGGCATCACGGTGCTGTCGCATGATGCCAGCACCGACAAGACCGTCGACTTTCGCGCGATTCTGACGAAGATCAAGGGCGAAAGGCCGGACGTGATCATGTACGGCGGCCTGGACGGCACCGGCGGCCCGTTCGTGAAGCAGGCGAGGCAACTGGGCATTCCCGTGAAGACGCTGGCCGGCGACGGTTTGTGCGCGGAGGATCTCGCGAAGCTCGCCGGCGATGCGGCCGATAACGTGATCTGTTCGATAGCCGGCGCGCCGTTGCTGAAAATGCCGGAGGGGCCGTCGTTCGTCGATCGCTACAAGAAGCGTTTCGGGTACGCGCCGGTGCTCAATTCGCCGTTCGCGTATGACGCGGTGGGCATCATCGTCGATGCGATGAAGCGCGCGCAGTCGACCGAGCCGGCGAAGATTCTGGCCGCGATGCCCGCCACCGACTATCACGGCGTGCTCGGCGAAACGCAGTTCGATTCGAAGGGCGATCTGAAGCACGGCGTGATTTCGCTGTACAAGTACGTCGACGGCAAGCAGGCGTTGCTTGGCGTGGTCTCGAAGTGACCGCGTGACGGCAACCAGCGGCCCGTAACCCGATGCATACCGGGTTTCGGCGCCGTCGTTTTGCGGTAGTTTTCCGGTAATCGTTCTCCGTGGTTTTTAGCAATTTCCGGTAGTTGCAGCGGCACAGGAGCGTGCTCCTGTGCCGTTTTTTTATGGCGTCACTGCCGCGGCGAGATTGTTATCGACCGCGGCGCGCCGCATGCGTTCGCGCACGCCTCGTCCGGAGCCGGGACGCACGCGGAAAGACATAAGGAGCAGGAGACATTGGACACATTCATCCAGCAGATCATCAACGGACTGGTGCTTGGTAGCGTCTACGCGATCATCGCACTGGGCTACACGATGGTGTACGGCATTCTGGGCATCATCAACTTCGCGCACGGC
>NZ_CADIKF010000048.1 GCF_902859875.1 Paraburkholderia solisilvae
CGACGCCTGAACGCCGGCCGCGCCCGCTGCTGCCGCGGTGGCCGCGCCGCGCGTCGCGTCGCGTCTTGCGCCATCGGACGAACGTAGGCGATCAGCCGGCCGCGCCGTGTCCGACTCACCGCGCAGCCATCCGGCGGGCGCAACCGGCTCGGCGGGCGTGCGTCCGGCAGTGGGCTGCACGAGCCGCGCGTTCAAGCCGCCGGCCTTGCCATTCACCGCGTCATCACGCACGGCGCCCGGCGTGCTTTTGCCGCCGCGCGTCGTGGCGGGCGGCTGCCAGGCGGTCGGACGCGTATAGCGTCCGGTCGAACGCGGCGCGATCGGCTTTACATGGCGGGCGGCAGATGCGGCCGGCGCATCGTCCTGCGCGCGACGGCTGCGCCGTTGCGCGCCGCCCATGCCGGGCAGACCGAGCCCGAATGCGGCATCGGCCCACGACAGCGCGCTCGACCAGCGAAAGCCGAGCAGCCACGGCAGGCTCACCACGAGTAGCGCGAGCATCGCGAGCGGGGTGCCGACGTGGCCGAGCAGATGGCCGACGCCGTTCGCTAGAGCATGCCCGGCCCGGTCGACGCCCGCGATATCGACAAGCGACGCTTCGAGCCCGCAACTCGCGATCATCACGCACACGAAGCCGAGCCACAGCCGGATCGTGCCCGGACCGCGCAGACCGGACCCGCCCGGCAGCACCGATTTCACGAGGCGCCAGACGAGCGGGATCAACCAGACAGTCGACCCGCCGAACCCGCTGAAAACTACCGTATGCATGCTAGACATCGACGATTGACGGACGCGCCGCAGCGCAACCCGCCGAGTTTAAACTGACGAAGCGGCGTCCTTCGACGGCTAACGCAAATTTGCGACGCGGCGACGGCGTCATTGATCGCTGCGCGCGAACATCAGCGTGTCGCCGTTCGAGAGGATCAACTGCAATTGCTGCGGCGGGCGCATTTGCACGCCGGTCTTGTCGATATGCGCAAGCGCGTCGAGATAGTCGCCTTCGAGTTCGCCGCCGGTTCCCGCGCATGCCATGCGCGTGCCCGCGAGCGGGCCGAAGCTCAGCTTGCCGTCCCTCAGCGTGTAGGTGCCGGTATAGCGGTTGCAGCCGGAAAAACCGCTTGCGCGGCGCTGCCCGTTGGCCGTCGAGAGCGTCAATGTGAGCGGCGCGTCGCCGGCGCTGCCGGCCTCGCTGTGCGGCACGACGCGCGCCGCGCCGTTCGCGTGCGTCCAGGCGGCAAGCTGCCAGCTCGTGTTGTCGAGCAGTTGTGTGGCGGAGGGCTCGAACGGGTCCGGTGGCGGCGCGTCCGTATCGTTGTGCTTCGGCATCGCACACGCGGCCGCCAGGGCCGCGGCCGCGATCAGCGCGGCGCTGCGGCGCACCCGCGCCGCACCGGATGCACGGCGGATCGCGCCGGCGCGCGTCGCGCTCACAGCAAGAAAACATGCAACGCGTCGCGCAGCGGACGTGAGGACCATGGCGTCGTTCCTGTCGAAACTGGGGAAGGCGTAAGGGTAACGCACTACGCCGCGGGCAAGCGAGTGCGCATGACATGCGCGCGCATCATCGATGGCGCGCGGCCGTCGCGCGCCACCACGCGCGTGAGCCTCGACGCGCACGCGTTCTCGCACGTCGCGGGCGCGGCGGCGCATGTTAACATCGGCGCACCCTTTCCATCCACTCATCGCACTTCCTCGGAGCTTCCATGACCGGCCAACGCATCGGCACGCCCCTTTCTCCAACGGCCACGCGCGTGATGCTGCTCGGCGCGGGCGAACTCGGCAAGGAAGTGATCATTGCGCTGCAGCGCCTCGGCGTCGAAGTGATCGCGGTCGACCGTTATGCGGATGCGCCGGGCCATCAGGTCGCGCACCGCGCGCATGTGATCGACATGACCGATCCGGCGGCGTTGCGCGCGCTCGTCGACAAGGAGCGGCCGCATCTGATCGTGCCGGAGATCGAAGCGATCGCGACCGACGCGCTCGCGGCAATCGAAACCGACGGGCTTGCCGAAGTGATCCCGACCGCGCGCGCGACGCAGCTCACGATGAATCGCGAAGGCATTCGCCGTCTGGCCGCCGAAGAGCTCGGCCTGCCGACCTCGCCGTACGCGTTTGCCGACTCGCTCGACGAACTGAAGGCGGGCATCGCGAAGGTCGGTTATCCGTGCGTCGTGAAGCCGGTGATGTCGTCGTCGGGCAAAGGGCAGTCGGTCGTGAAGCGCGCCGCCGATGTCGAGCCTGCCTGGGAGTACGCGCTGGCCGGCGGCCGTGTGAATCGCGGGCGCGTGATCGTCGAAGGCTTTATCGATTTCGACTACGAGATCACGCAGCTGACCGTGCGCGCCGTCGATCCGTCGAGCGGCGCGACGCGCACGTATTTCTGCGACCCGATCGGCCACGTGCAGGTGGCCGGCGACTATGTCGAATCGTGGCAGCCGCAGCCGATGAACGCGGTTGCGCTCGAACGCACGCGCGAAGTCGCGCACAAGGTGACCGAGGCGCTCGGCGGCCGCGGGCTGTTCGGTGTGGAACTCTTCGTGCGCGGCGCTGACGTATGGTTCTCGGAAGTGAGCCCGCGTCCGCACGACACGGGGCTCGTTACGCTCGCGTCGCAGCGGCTCTCGGAATTCGAGCTGCATGCGCGCGCCATTCTCGGCTTGCCGGTGGACACGTCGCTGCGCGCAGCGGGCGCATCGGCGGTGATCTACGGCGGGCTCGATGAGGCCGGCATTGCATTCGAGGGCGTCGCGCAGGCGCTCGCGGTGCCCGGTTCGGACCTGCGTCTGTTCGGCAAGCCGGAGAGCTTTGTGAAGCGGCGCATGGGCGTGGCGGTCGCGACCGGCGCGACGATCGACGAAGCTCGCGCGCGGGCGAAGCAAGCCGCGGCGGCCGTGCGCCCCGTATCGGCGAAGTAGCCTTGTCGTGACCGTGCCCGTGCCCGTGCCCGTGCCCCGCCCGCGCATGCTGTGGCGTGCGGGGTGGTTCGCGAGGCCCACGGCGAAGCGCGGCCGCGCTTGCGCAACCGGCATGTTCAGTTCATGCGCATGCGCTGTGGCGAGGTCTGTCCAGGTTTCATCGCAGGTATTCGACGACGCGGGGTATTCGATGATGAACAGGTTGATCCGGCATTGTGTTCCGGCTATCGCCGCGCTCGCGGTGCTCGCCGCGGCCTTGCCGTGTAGCGCGGCGCAAGCCGCCGCGCCGCGTTTCGGCGACCTGCGCACGAAGCACCCGCGTACGCAGAAATACACGTGCGCGACCGGGCGCACGTTCAACGTCACGTATCTGAGCGCGGCGAACGGGCAAAGCTTCGCAGTCGTGCCGGTGAAAGGGCAGCAGATGCTCTTCGTCAACACGCTGTCCGGTTCCGGCGCGAAATATCAGGCGGGCAGCTACACGTGGTGGACCAAGGGTACGCGCGCCGACCTTTACGATGCGATGTCCGGACCCAACGCGCCGCCGGTCCTGTCCGATTGCATAACGATCGTTCGCTAGCCGGGAACGCGCGTGATGCGCGCCTGTCACGCCATTGTCGCAAGCAGGGACCAGTCTTACTGCGAGCGGTGCGCCCGCGGGCGTCGGGCCGCGGCTGGCCGCGCAAAGCGCGCATCCGGGCGATGGGCGTCGAGGTGCTACAATAGCGCCCTTTGCGGCGGGTGTGTGCGCCGTCCGGAGCCGGGCCGATTCCGCTCGCCGGGCTGCCTGGCCGCTTCGACCGCCCGCTTTGCGCCGGGTCATCCGGCGCGTTTCCCGCATATCGCGGCTCCGCCTTCATCGTGACGCTTCCGGCGGCGCCGGCCGCTTATGCAAGCAGTCAGCAATAGTCAAACGGTACGCAAGCCTGCTTGAGGCCGATGCAGGGCCAGCGTAGGGCCGGTGTTTGCGAGGCCGCCGTTCAGGTCAGTTCAAGGGCCGTGTGCCCTCGCGCGCAGGCGCATTTTTAGCGAAAGCCACCATGTCCGACACAGTTGCCATTCCCAGCACCGCGACCTTCGATCAGTTCGGCCTGTCCGCCGACATCCTGAAAGCCATCGCGGAGCAGGGCTACACGACGCCGACGCCGATTCAGGAGCAGGCCATTCCGGTCGTGCTCGGCGGCCGCGACGTGATGGGCGCCGCGCAAACCGGCACCGGCAAAACCGCGAGCTTCTCGCTGCCGATCATCCAGCGTCTGCTGCCGCTCGCCAGCACGAGCGCGTCGCCGGCGCGCCATCCGGTGCGCGCGCTGATCCTCACGCCGACCCGCGAACTGGCGGACCAGGTGGCCGCGAACGTGCAGGCATACGCGAAGCACACGTCGCTGCGCAGCGCGGTGGTGTTCGGTGGCGTCGATATGAATCCGCAATCGGCGGAGCTGCGGCGCGGCGTCGAAATCCTGATCGCCACGCCGGGGCGTCTGCTCGATCACGTGCAGCAGAAAACCACGAATCTCGGCCAGGTGCAGATCCTGGTGCTCGACGAAGCGGACCGCATGCTCGACATGGGCTTTCTGCCCGACTTGCAGCGCATCCTGAACCTGCTGCCGAAAGACCGGCAGACGCTGCTCTTTTCCGCGACGTTCTCGGGCGAGATCAAGAAGCTGGCGGCCACGTACCTGCGCGATCCGCAGACCATCGAGGTCGCGCGCAGCAACTCGACGGCGACCAACGTCACGCAGGTCGTCTACGAGGTCGCCGAGGGCGACAAGACCGGCGCGGTCGTGCAACTGATTCGCGAGCGCAACCTCAAGCAGGTCATCGTGTTCTGCAATAGCAAGATCGGCGCGAGCCGGCTCGCGCGGCAACTCGAACGCGACGGCGTGGTCGCGACCGCAATTCACGGCGACCGTACGCAAAGCGAGCGGATGCAGGCGCTCGACGCGTTCAAGCGCGGCGAGATCGAGGCGCTCGTCGCTACCGATGTCGCGGCGCGCGGGCTCGATATCGTCGAGCTGCCGGCGGTGATCAACTTCGACTTGCCGTTCAACGCGGAAGACTACGTGCACCGGATCGGGCGCACGGGCCGCGCGGGCGCGTCGGGCGACGCGCTGTCGCTGTTTACCGCGCACGAGCGCAAGCAGTTGCAGGACATCGAAAAGCTGATCAAGCGGCCGCTCACCGTCGAGCGGCTCGCGGTCGACGTGCCGGTGCGGCACCATCACGAAGAGCGGGGCGCCCGGCGCGGCCGTGACGAACGCGATGAGCGCGGCGGCAGCCGGCGCCGTGCGGGCGGCGGCTTCGAGCGCAGCGGTACCGCGCATGCGCATCGTCAGCCGCCGGTCGACGATTTCTTCCTCAAGCCGTACGAGCCGTCGCCCGGCGCGCTATCGGCGGCGTCCGCGAAACGCGACGAGGTCGAAGGCATGCCGCAGAAGCCGGCATCCAAACAACCGCTCGCCGCGCTGCTGGGCGGCTTCGGCATGCCGCGCAAGAGTCCGTCCTCGTCCTGATCGCCTGCTGATCACGCCGTCCATGGGTCCGCGCGAGTACGCGGACCGGACGTCTCGCTTTTCTCCCCATCGTTCGCATGACGGCCACGGCTGCAACCGGCTGGTTGCGGCTGCGTGCGATTGTCAAATGTATCTGCGCATTTTCGTACGCGTGCGCGAAACATCCGGTGCGCGGGCGGAATATTGTTCATCGCCCGTTGTTGTGACAGACGAAGCGGCTCGCATCTGACCGCGCGCATCGCGCGGGACGTGTCGACACAGGCGAGCCAATCGTTCAGTCCATCCGGAGGCAATTCATGACCATCGGCAAACAGGCAGTCGTCATCGGTGCGGGTATCGGCGGCCTCGCGGCCGCGCAGGCGCTCATTGGCAGCTTCGAGCGAATCGTGTTGCTCGAACGGGACCACGCGTCCGGCGCGGTCGAACCGCGTGCGGGCGTGCCGCAAGGGCGGCACGCGCATGCGTTGCTGCCCGGCGGCGCGAAAGCGCTTGATGCATTGTTCGACGGCTTCTCCACGGCGTTGCGTGACGCAGGCGCCCGATATTCCGACCTCGGCCTGAAGATGCAATTCGAGTTCTCCGCACAGGATTCGGTGCCGGAGGGGGCGTTAGGCATTCCGCTGCTCAAGTGCACGCGTCCGCTGATCGAGTCGGTGCTGTTGCGCTTCCTGAATCAGCGCAAGGAAATCGCCATACTCGACGGCCGCCGTGTCACCGGGATTGTGGCCACGCCGGACGGCCAGTCCGTCGCGGCGGTGCGGTGCGAAACGCGCGACGGCATGCACGAAACGCACGACGCGGATCTCGTGGTGGATGCGTCGGGTCGCGGCAAACCGACGCTCGATTTCCTGCAGGCAACCGGACGTTCCGCGCCGGAAGAAACCGCGTTCCGCATCGATTTCAGCTACACGACCGCGATCATCGAGTTTGCCGACGGCGAACGGCCCGAATTCGACGTGTTGAGAACGATGCCGGCTCCGCCGCACAATCCGCGACAGGGGCTGCTGCTCGCGCGCGAGGACAATTGCTATTTCGCGTCGGTCGGTTCGCGCGGCGCCGACGTGCCGCCCGGAGACTGGCCGGGATTCATCGAATTCGCGGCGGGGCTGCAGACGCGCTCGCTGCACGACCTGTTCAAGCGGGCGCGCTTGCACGGCAAGCTTGTCCAGTACGCGTTTCCGGAGAATCGCCGCAGGCATTTCGAACGCTGCGAAAACTGGCCGCGCGGATTGATCCCGTTCGCCGACGCGATCTGCCGCTTCAATCCGATCTACGGACAAGGCATGTCGGCGGCCGCGGTGGAGGCGGAGCGATTGCGCGATGTGCTCGCGAGCCGCCGCGACGGCCAGCATGCGGGTCACCCGCTCGACGGACTGTTCGAAGCGTTCATGCAGAAGACGCTGCCGGCGCTCGACAATATCTGGATGCTGGCGGTGATGCCGGATTTCGCATTTCCCGAAACGCAAGGCGCGCGGCCGGATAAATTCGAGGAAAGCCTGAAGTTCAACGGCATGCTGCAGCGCGCGGCCTGCATCGACGTGGATATCCGCAAGCTGTTGTTCGAAGTGATGGCGCTGCTCAAACCATCGACGGAACTCAGAACGGAGGCGGTCGTCGAGAAGGTCAAGCGCCTGTGCGCGGAATTCGACGCGGCGAAGACGAGCCTCGAGGCATAAACGCGCGCGCGGAGTCGGGCGGCCCATGTCGGCCGCCTGGGTTCGCGCTGCTTTTTGCGTTGTTTTTTTGGGCTGCTTTTTTTTGCCGCTTTTTTTAGCCCGATCGTCAGGACTGCCCTGCCGGCGCTGCGCTGTCAGGGCGATCGTCCAACGAGTCTTCCGGTAGCTTGTCTGAGACTGCTGGTCAGAGACTGTTTGTTCGATCTTCTCGCGAGACCGTTCGTTTATCCGGCCGCCCGTCTGAGCGCCGGCTGCCGCGCCGGGGTCACCACGACCGTGCAGGTCGTGCCGGCCGACAGCAGCACGCCGTCGGGCACCGCATCGATCCGGATACGCACCGGCACGCGCTGCGCGAGGCGCACCCAGTTGAAGGTCGGGTTCACGTCGGCGAGCAGTTCGCGGCTTTCCGGATTGTCGCGATCGTAGATGCCGCGCGAGATGCTTTCGACGTGTCCGCGCAGCACGCCGCCGCTCATCAGCCGCATTTCGGCCGCATCGCCGACCTGCACGTGCGGCAGCTTGGTTTCCTCGAAGTAGCCATACACCCAGAACGAATGGCTGTCGACGATCGCCAGCTTCGCGCTGCCCGCAATCGCATAGTCGCCGCGGTACACGTTCAGGTTCGTCACATAGCCGTCGACGGGCGCGACGACGCGCGTGCGCTCGAGGTTGAGTTTTGCCGCATCGAGCGCGGCGAGCGCCTGCTGGTACTGCGCCTGCGCGGCATTCGCGGTGTGCGATGCATTCTCGCGGCTTTCCTTCGAGACGACGAGGCTGTCCAGATCGGCGCGGCGCTTCGCGTCGTCCAGACGCATCTGCAGCTCCGCCTTGCGCGCGGCGACCGCGGCCTGCGCCTGCTCGACGGCGATCTGATAGTGCGACGGGTCGATCTGCATCAGCAGATCGCCTTTCTTCACGAGCTGGTTATCGCGCACCGGCAGTTCGACGACGGCGCCCGACACGTCCGGTGCGATGTTGATGACTTCGGCGCGCACGCGGCCGTCGCGGGTCCACGGTTCGTCCATGTAGTGGACCCACAGCGCGCGGCCGATCAGCACCGCGACGGCGAAGATCGCCACGGTCGCGAAGAAGCCCAGAAGGTTACGGATGGTCATGGTTCGACTCTGATCAACGATAAACGGCAAGGCCGAGCGCGCCGCATATGCAGACGAGCAGGCTCGCGCGGAACAGCGACGGATGCCACACGACGCTATACACGCCGAAGTACGCGAGCATCCGGTCGAGCGCCCAGGTCAGCACGGCGCCCAGAAAAAACAGCACGATCATGGCCGGCATGTACGCATCGAGAATGGCGACTTCACGAGGCATGGCGAGCTCCTGGTGTGGCAGGCGGTGGATCGCCGGCGCACCGGCCGTTGCCGGCCAGTGTCGCGAGCGGCGATTGAGGGTCGAGCAGCGCGCTGCGCACGAAGTGCGCATGGCTCAGAATGCGTTGCAGCCGATGGCGCTCGTCGCGCAGCGGCTCGACCTCGGCGAGCATCTGCTGCACGGCGCCGATCGCGTCGCCGGTCGCGGCGAGTGCGATATCGAACCGTTTCGCGGTGGGCTTTTCGAACAGCCGGCCGACCTCGTCGCGCATTGCCCGCAGCTTCACGCGCCACGGCATCTTGCGCGCATAGCGCGGGTCGGGCGGCAGATCCGCAATCTCGCGGCGCAGGTCGATGATCGCGTTGCCGACCTCGAGCACCGCGAACAGCCAGCGCAACGTGGCGCGCTTGACCTCGGGCTCGTCGGCCGCGAGTGCGTTGATCTGGAACATCAGGTCGCGCGCGCCGCTTTCGAAGCGCGTGCGCAGCCGCGACGCATGGCCGCGGCAGCCGGCTACCACCTGGCGGCGCAGATCGACGAGCAGCCGGTTGCGCAGCCATGGCGTCGACGGCGGCAACAGCACCGCGAAGGCGACCGCGGTGACGAGTATCGACAGCACGAGCGCGAGCGCGTCGTTCATGAACGTCATCGGGTCGTAGATCTGGACATTGTCCGGGCCTGCGAGAAAGCAGAAGAAGATGCAGTAGCCCATCCCATAGCCGGCGAGCGCCGGACGCGTCGTCATGAATACGCCGAGCGCGAGAAACGGCGCGAGCGCCGCGCATAGCATCGGGAAACCGTCGATGCGCGGATAGAAGCCGAAGGTGACGATGATCGCCATCAGCGATGCCAGCGCGGTGCCGAGCGCCATTTGCCACGCCGTGCGCGGCGGGTTCGGCGACGACGACGCAAGCGCGCAGATGGCCGCCGCGTTGAGCGTGAGCGTCGTGCCGCTCGGCCACGCGGTGGCGATCCAGAACCCGCCGAGCACGCACATCACGATAGCCGCGCGCAGGCCCGAGATACCGGCCGTCAGCGGATTCGTTTTCGGTTCGTAGTGCTCGATCCAGCGTTCGCGCGCATGGCTCGGCACGGCCAGCGACGCATAGGTGGCCGTGTACGCGTGCAGGTCTTCGACAAAGCGGTACAGCAGTTCGGACGCGGTGTCGAAGTCGAGCAGCGGTTCGTCCGGATGCACGGCGAGCTCGGCGCGCGTCGCGCGGATGCGCGCGGGCAGCGCCGCCTTGTACGCGTCGAGCTGTTGCGCCGCATAGGTCGCATCGGCCGCCGTGCGCACCGGCTCGCCGGACTGATGGCGCAATAGCGGCGCGATTTCGCGGAAGTACGGCTCGAGCGCATCGATGGTCGCCCACGCGCTCGCCTGATGCAGACGGTTCATCAACTGGTGCAGCGCGTGAAAGCGCGTCGACGCGGCCATGAATTCGCTGTTCAGGCGCGACAGCCGGCCGCCGCGCATGCGCGACTCGGGGCTCTCGAACACGGCCATGCTGCGCATCGCTTCGAGGCCGACGATATCGGCGATAAAGCGCGCGTTGGTCGCTTCGATCTGCGCGCGCTCGATGTGGCCGGCGAGCACGCTGCCGACATAGTCGACGAACGAGCTGAAGCGCGCACGCACGGTGGTGCGCAACAGATCGCCGGTGTGTTGGGGAAACACGAGCGCGCTGAGCGTGCCCGCGCAGACAATCCCCAGCAGCACTTCGGATACACGCGTGAGCGCCGACAGCAGCGCGCCGTCCGGATGCTGCGACGCGGGGATGCCGATCAGCGCGGCGGTGTAGCCGGCGAGCACGAAGCCGTACGAGCGGAAGTTGCGATTGCGCGCGGCGCCCGCGGTGCAGATGCCGACCCACAGCGCGGTCGACAGGATGAATAGTTCCGGTTGCTGCGGAAAGAGGCCAAGCAGCGCGAGCATCACGACGAGCCCAACCAGCGTGCCGCAGATCCGGTAGAAGCTCTTCGCGAACACCGCGCCGCTTTGCGGCTGCATCACGATAAAGACGGTCGTCATCGCGGTGCGCGGCTGCGGCATCTCGAGTTTCATCGCGATGCCGAGCGCGAGGAACGCGGCCGCGAGCGCTTTGAACAGGTACAGCCAGGTGCGGCCGTCGGTGCGCGCCCAGTCCGCGAACGCCGCGTAGAGCGCGGGCAGCGACCAGCCGGCGGGTTGAACGGGAGACGAAGTGGACATGTCGGGCGGCTCCGCGGTCAGCGCGCGTTCGCGTTGGCGATTGCGTTGGAGGTGGCCGCATCGAGCGGTGCGGCGGGCTGCGTGACAGGCTGTACAACGGACTGTGTAGCGGACTGTGTAGCGGGCTGTGTAGCGAACTGTGTAGCGCCGGGCTGTGTCACGCGCTGCATAAGGGGCTGTGCGCCGGCCTGGGAGGCAGGCCGTTTCGTGCCCGGCGTGTCGGCTTGTGCGGCCGGCCTTGCCGCACTGCCCGCGTTCATCGTGCTTCCGGTCGTGCTTCCAGCCGCAGCCGCTGGCGCCGGGGCGGCGGTCGAATGTGCAGCAGCGGCGCCGGCGCGCGCGCCTTGCGCCGCTTTGCCGCGTCCGCGTGCGGGAAAGGTGTCGGCTTCCGCAGGCCCGTCGGCGGGTTCCACGAGACCGCCGCCGAGCGCCGCGACGAGTGTCGCGCGCACGGTCAACCGATCGGCCTGCACGCGCGCGACGCCCTCCTGCGCATGCAATTGCTGGCTTTGCGCGATCAGCACGTTCACGTAGTCGGTGAGGCCGCGCCGATAGCCTTCGCGCGCAAGCTGATAGTTGCGGGTTGCGATATCGACCGAGCGCTGCGCTTCCTTCGCTTGCGTTTCGAGCGAGCGCATCCGCACCACCTGATCGGATATCTCCTTGAGCGCGCTGACGATGGTCTGGTTGTACTGTTCGGCGGCTTCGTCGTAGCCGGCCGACGCGACGCCCAGTTGCGCGCGCAACCGTCCGCCGTCGAGGATCGGCAGCGACAGGGCCGGCCCCGCGGTCCAGCTGCCGTTCTGCGCGTGCAGGAACTGGAAGAACGGCCCCATCGCGGCAAAGCCGCCAACCGACGCGAGCAGATCGATATCCGGATAAAAATCCGCATGGGCGACGTCGATGCCGCGCGCCTGCGCCGCGACCGTCCAGCGTGCGGCGACCACGTCGGGACGATGGCCGATCAGCGCGGCGGGCAGCGTCGACGGCAGGCCCGCTGGGCCGGATAGCGCAAGCTGCGGCCGCGTGATCGCGTCGCCCGCGCCGGGCCCCTGGCCGGCGAGCGCGGCCAGCTGGTTGCGATCGAGCGCGATGTGCTCGTCGAGCGCATCGATGCGGCGCTCGTACTCGGGCAGCGGCGTTTCGGCTTGCGTCACCTCGAGCTGCGTGCCAAGGCCGCCCTGCAGCCGGCGGTTCGCGAGCGTGGCGACCTGCTGCTGCTGCGCAAGCGTGCTCGTCGCGATGTCGAGCAGTGCGTAGTTCATCGACAGATCGATATACGCGCGCACGACGTTCACTTCGAGTTCGAGCTGCGCGGCGCGCGCGTCGGCGGCGCGTGCGTGGGCGAGGTCGAGCGCGGCCTCGGCGGCGTTCTTGTCGCGGCCCCACACGTCGAGGTGATACGACAGGTTGAGCGACGCGGTGTTGTTCCAGGTGGTCTGGTCGCCGAGCGGACCGGGGCCGTAGTACACGTTGTCGGGCCAGTGCTCGCCCTGAATCGACATGTTGCCGTTGACTTGCGGCGACAGCGCAGCCGCGTTCACCGCGGCGAGCGCCTGCGCGCTGCGCACGCGCGCCTGCGCAACCGCGAGCGTCGGATTGCCCGCGAGCGCGGCGGCCACCCAACTGTTCAGTTGGGGATCCTGGTAGGCCTGCCACCAGTCGACGGCAGGCCATTTCGCATCGATGTCGGCCGCACGGATCGCGGCGCCCGCGTCGAGCGACATCGGGTCGGTGCCGTGCGCTTGCGGCGCGACGTTTCCGGGACTCGCGCAGCCGGCAATTATTAGCGGGATCGCAAAAACCGCGAGCGCGGCGATCCCATTTCTCACCGGACACTGCACGATTGCCTCCCTGATTGACTATGAAACGGTATGTGCCATTATATTTTTCAGCAGATTAATGAATAACCGGTAAAGGTGTAACGGATCCTTACGGAAACTGAGATAATCGCCGTTACCGTTTGTGCAACAATCGGCTGCAAAGGTAGTCAAGGATCGACATGGATACGATTCAGAACATGCGCGTCTTTGTCCGCGTCGTCGAGGCGGGCAGTTTCACCGGCGCCGCGCAGCATCTCAATACGACCACGGCTTACGCGTCGCGGGCTATTTCGGACCTCGAAGCGCATCTGCGCACCCGCTTGCTGAACCGCACCACGCGCCGCATCGCGCTCACCGAAGCGGGCGAGCGCTACTTGCAGCGTTGCGAGCAGATTCTCGCGTATGTGGATCAGGCCGAGGCGGAGGCGAGCGATGCGCATGCGCGTCCGTCCGGCAAACTGAAAATGCACGCGATGACGAGCTTCGGTCAGCACTACGTCGTGCCCGCGGTAGGCGGCTATCAACAGCTGTATCCGGAGGTGCATGTCGAACTGACGCTCGCGCAGCGGATGCCCGATCTGCTCGACGAAGGCTACGACGTCGCGCTCGTGCTCGCGCAGCATCTGCCCGACTCGGGGCTGGTGTCGCAGCGTCTGGGCGGCGCGTTCAGCATCGCGTGCGCGTCGCCCGCGTATCTGGAGCGCAACGGCGTGCCGCAGACGCCCGCGGATTTGCGCAAGCATGTGTGCCTGCGGCTGATCACGCCGATGTTCCCGACCGACGAGTGGACCTTCGACGGCCCGAACGGGCGGGAGACCGTCGCGCTCGGTCCGGCGACGTTTCAGGTGAACGTGGCGGAGGCGCAGGCGGTCGCGGTGCGCGAAGGGATGGGCGTCGGCCTCGTGCCGATTTTCTCGGCGATCGCCGGGCTGCGCAGCGGCGAACTGATGTGGATCCTGCCCGAGTACACGTCGCAGGAGATGAATCTGTACGCGCTCTATGCCTCGCGCCAGTACCTCGACGCGAAGATTCGCACGTGGATCGAATATCTGCGCGATACGCTGCCCGCGACGCTGGCGCGCAATCAGGCCGAGTTACGCAAGTTCGCGCGCACCTGAGCGTGGCCGGTCCCATACGATGGGGCTTCCGTACGATGTTACAGATGCGCGTTGCGCCGCAACACTTCTTTACTTTCCCCGCGAACCGGTTTTGCTAACGTGGAGTCCATGCCGCTGTCGCCGGGCTGGAACGAGGCGGCGCACGCCGCACCTTGCCACGAAGAGGGAAACATGGATACGCATCTGATGATCGGTGTCGCCGTTATTGCCGGACTGATTGTTGTCGCCGCCTCGCGCGACGTGCTGCGCCGTTTGCGGCCGCAACCGCGGCTCGTGCCGGTCAAGACGGGCGCGATGAAGCCCGCGCGCAAGGATGATGCAAGCAGTCTTTGAGTCTCACGGTTTTTTTGAGTGCTGTTTTGTGCGTGCGACCGAATCATGCGTGCGTTCGCATTCGATGTCACGTTCGAGCCGCGCGCGACGTACCGCGTCGTTCAGATCTCCACCACCTTGCGCCAGCTGAACTGCTCGTTTTCGTATTGACGCGTGCGCAAATCGAAATAGCCGCGCGGATTGCACACGACGCGCGTGCCGTTCTCGACGTAATCGAATGCGGTGTGCGTATGGCCATGAATCCACAGCGAGACGGGCGCGCGCACGAGGTCCGGCAAGTCGCTGACGAAACCCGCCGACACGCGGTCATTCGCGTAGTGCTCGGCGAGGCTGCGCCGATGCGGCGCATGATGCGTGACCACGATCGTCTTGCCGGCGAACGGCTTCGCAAGTTCAGCGGCTAGCCACGCGCGCGCATGCTCGTGCAACGCGAGTGAATCGGCGGGTGTGAAATGGCGAGGCGCGCTGCGTCCGGTAGCGACGGCCGGCGTGCGTGCGGCGCCTGAATCTGGCGCTCGGGCGCGGTCGATGCGCTCGCCGGCGCGTGCTTCTGCGGCCAGCTCGCCGGCGAGATCGCGTGCCGGGTCGCTCCACGCGAGCTGGATCAGGCCGCGATAATCGAGCATCGCGCGTTGAGCGGCCGCCATCGATACCGTGCGCGCATCGGGCTGGGCGCCGTACAACGCGAAGTCGGTCCATAGCGTCGTGCCGAGCACGCGCCAGCGGCCTTGCGCGTCGACGAGCGCCGCGTTGTTCAGGAAGTGCACGTTGTCGACCGAATGCGCGGCGTCCTGCATCGCCGTTTCGAGCGCGCCGAATTCGCCGTCGTAATACTCGTGATTGCCCGGCACATACACCACCGGCACGGCGCCGTCGAATGTTTGCGCGGCCCAGCGCAACCCTTGCGCGTGATTGTGAATGTCACCCGCGAGCACGATGAGATCGGCGTCGGCGTGGGGTATGACGTCGGGCTCGTCGCATTCGAGGTGCAGATCGGACAGCACGCGAATTTTCATCGAGACGGCTCCATGTGCCGCGTGCGGGCGGCGGGTTCGGGTTCCACGATTGCAGCCGGCCGGGCTGGCACGGTGCTCGCGTGACGCGGCGACGCGGGCGATGTGTCTAGCGTAGCACCTTGGGGCGCTGCGCCCGCGTGATGCCGGTGCGCGATTTGTGCGTTATGCGGCAAGCGCGCCGCGTGCTTGTCAGACCGCCTTTTTCGCGCGCCGCGCAGCCCGTTTGAACGGTGCGACATACGCGAGCGCACAGCCGAAAAACACCAGCGCGAGCACGACTTCGAGCCACGCGAGCGACGCGCTCGGACCACGGTCGCTCATGCCGCGCACGATGCCTTCCATCAGATACAGCAGGACGAGCATCGATGCCCACTGCAGCGTGTACAGACTGCGGCGCCACACGCCCGGCAGCGCAAGCAGAAGCGGCACGGCCTTCAACACCAGCGCGGAGCCGCCTGCGCGCAGCGGCGCGACGCGCCATTCCCATGCGACACACAACGCGATCAGCAGAATGAGTGCGGCGGATGCGCCGTATGCGGCGTACGCTCGCGGCGCGGGCGCGGGCGACGGGGACGAGGGGGCGTGGATCGTCATACGGTGCGCTCGCTCATCTTCTGTGCCTACGGACGTTCGGTCATCGACGCCGCAGTGCGCGCGATGCGGCTGCCAAGCGCAATGGCGAGCGCTTTTTCGTCGGCGGAAATGCCGTGCGCGGCGGAATCCGCGCGCGCGTGATGTGACGCGCCGTACGGCGAGCCGCCGGTTTGCGTCGTGTTGAGCAGGCTCTCGGTGTACGGGATGCCGAGGATCAGCATGCCGTGATGCAGAAGCGGCAGCATCATCGAAAGCAGGGTGGTTTCCTGGCCGCCATGCAGACTGCCGGTCGACGTGAACACGCAGGCCGGTTTGCCGGCGAGCGCGCCGGACAACCACTGCGGCGTCGTGCCGTCGAGAAAGTATTTGAGCGGCGCGGCCATATTGCCGAAGCGGGTCGGCGAGCCGAGCGCGAGGCCCGCGCATTCTTCGAGGTCGCGCAATTCCACGTAGGGCGGGCCTTCGGCGGGGATATCCGGCGCGCTTGCTTCGCACACCGTCGAGACCGGCGGCACGGTGCGTACGCGTGCCTGCATGCCGGACACGCTGTCGATGCCTTGCGCGATCGCGAGCGCGAGTTCGCGTGTCGCGCCGTGCCGGCTGTAGTAAAGCACAAGGATGTCTTTCATAGGCTGTTTATAGTGAACGGGTATTATAGGGGCTGGGTCCCGCGCTCACGCTACATAACCGGCATGGCGGCGTCACGGAGAGATCGATCGATGAAGTGGAAGGAACTCGGCTTGCTGTCGCGCCTGTTGCCTTTGTTGTCCCGACTGCGTGTCGACTTCGACACGATCAAACGCCTCGCGCAATTCGCCGCGCAACGCAGCGGCGAAGACCGCATTCCGCAGGTGGCCGGCAGCCTCACGTTCACAACGATGCTTTCGCTCGTGCCGCTTGCGACGGTGGTGTTCGCGCTCTTTACCGCGTTTCCGATTTTTGCGTCGTTTCAGACATCGCTGCAGGGTTTTCTCGCCGATCACCTGATGCCGGAGCAGTTCAATAACCAGATCTTCAAGTATCTGAACCAGTTCGCGTCGAAGGCGAAGGGTCTGACGACGCTCGGCATGATCGTGCTGCTCGTTACGTCGGTGATGACGATGATGACGGTCGAGTCCGCGTTCAACGTGATCTGGCGCGTGCGCAAGGCGCGGCCGTTCGCGCAGCGGGTGCTGGTGTATTGGGCGATCCTGACGCTCGGCCCGCTGCTGATCGGCGTGAGCCTGTCGATTTCATCGTATCTCTTCACGCGCTCGATGGCGTACACGGCCACGCAGCATATTCCGTCGATGATCGAATGGTCGCTGACGGGCGCCGCGCTGCCGCTGACGGTGCTCGCGTTTACGCTGATGTACGTGTATTTGCCGAATTGCCGCGTCGAATGGCGCGATGCGGCGGTGGGCGGACTGTGCGCGGCCATCGCATTCGAGCTCGCGAAGCGCGGCTTCGGCTTCTACATTCGCCGCATCCCGAGCTATACGGCGGTGTATGGCGCATTCGCGGTGGTGCCGTTGTTCCTGCTGTGGATGTACCTGAGCTGGTTCATTACGCTGGCCGGCGCGATGATCGCATCGGCGTTGCCGGCGATTCGCATCGGGCAGTTTCACCGGCCTTACTTCGCCGGCGGCGACCTGCTGTATGCGCTCGAACTGCTCGCCACATTGAGCGAAGCGCGCGACGCCGGTTCGCGCGGCTATACGGTGCCGGAGCTCGCACGGATGCTGCGCCGCGATCTGGATACGACCGTGCGGCTGCTGCAGCAACTGGAGACGATCGGCTGGATCGTGCCGCTCGACGAAAACGGTTTGCAGCCTCATTACGTGCTGCTTGCGAATCCGCATCAGATCACCGTCAGGCAACTGTACGATCTGCTGGTGATCGACCGCCGCGAGCTCGCGTATCAGGTCAATCTCGATTCGTCGCGCCTGCACGCGGTGACCCTGCTGAGCGCGCTCGAAAACGACAGGCTCGACCTGACGCTCGCCGCGTTGATCACGGCGCGCGCGGACGAACGGGCCGCGCAGCAGACGGATGACGCGGCGAGCGATGCGTCGGCGATGCCGCATCGGATTGCGTGAGGCACGCGCCGCGGGTTGCTGGGGTGGACTGCGTGCGTGAGTGGTTTGCGTGATCGGTTCGCCCGCGCGGCGTGCGTGATCAGGTTGCCGCAGTGGCTTACCCGAACACTTTGCGCGAGCGTGCACACCAGCGAGTGCGATCGACATGAAGCAGGTGCGCGTCGCATCCGTGCTCCGCATGAGTGCTCCGCATGTGCGCGCGACAAACATTCTGAACGGGCGCACCGCTTCGCCTTCGCGTTGACCACGCGACGACTAGATCGAGATTTTCCCCGTGCAGATGTCCTTGAACATCACCCAGTCGCCCATCAGGCTGTAAACCGGATGGCGGAACGTGGCGGGGCGATTCTTTTCGAAGAAGAAATGCCCGACCCATGCGCACCCGTATCCGCATATGACCGCAACGGGCAGCCACAGCCAGTCGGCCGATGCGAGCGCCATCGCGACACAGCCGATCACGCCTAGCGAGCCGAGAAAGTGCAGGCGCCGCGACGCGAGATTGCGATGTTCTTCCAGATAGTACGGATAAAACTCGGCGAAATTCGCGAAATGCGGTTCGTCGTGTGTGGAATGCGGATCCATCTTCGGCTCCCGTGCGTTGCCGCTTGCAGGTCGAATTCATTGTGCTGCGTTCCACCCGGCGGCGCAACCTGGCCATCCGGACGATGGTGCGCTACCGCCTATGCGGATAAGGTGGCGGCGATGCGTTCGCGATGCCGTGATCGTCCGCAAACGCGCTGCCGCGGCAAACCGCGGCCCGCGCTCGCGAGATTCGCACGGCGCGCGTACCGCGCATCAGGCGAGGCATCCGCTACGGTTGCGCCGATGCTGGGCCTGATGGGCTGGGGCTGCTCGCTGCCTGGGTCGCGAACGAGTAGAGCGCGTCGAGCGTCGCATCGGGCTGTTCGGCCATCAGCGCGTGACCGGCATCGAGCGTGACGATATCGAACCGCACACGGGCCTGCCGGAACGCATCGGCGAGCGCGCGGGTCGCGCGCGGCGGCGTCATCAGATCGCGCCGGCCGATCAGCATACGCACGGGGCAGCGCACCTGCGCGGCGCGCGCGAGGCCGTCCGCGTAGTCGTTGCACGCGCTGAAGTCGGTATGAAAAAGGTGGGGCTCGCCGTTCGCCGCGACACGTTCCATCAGGCGCTGGTTCATCCCGTGCAGCCAGAAGCCGGGCGCGGGGCACGACGGTTTCGCGGCGATCGTCGAATGCGACCACTGGTTGACCATGTCGATCGCTTCCGGCTCACGCTCGCGCGCCGCATCGAGCAGCGCATCGGAAACGGTCATGGGGACCGCCGTTGCCGCGAGCGCGAGATGCGTCGTGCGAGCGGGGTGGCGCGCCGCGAAGTCGAGCGCGACGAGCGACCCCATGCTGTGTCCGGCAATCAACGCGCGTGCCGCGCCGGTCGCGTCGAGCAGCGCCGCGAGCCAGTCCGCGAGCGCGCCGATGGTGCGCAGCGCGGGGCCGGCGCTGCGGCAGTGCCCCGGCAGATCAGGGGCGAGCACGCCGAAGCCGTGATGCGCGAAGTAACGGGTCTGCAACGCCCATACGCTGTGATCGTGTTCGGCGCCGTGAATAAAGACGGCGGTCGGCCGCGCCGGGTCGAAGGGTTGGCCGCCGGTGTACGCGTAGGCGGACTTGCCGTGCACGTCGACTATCATCACGACGCCTTGCGCGAGTCGCCGGCCTTGGCGCGAGAGGTGGCCGTCTTGTGCCGCGGGCCGCCCGCGCCGCCGCCCGCGGGTTGCTGAGCGGACTTGACCTCGGTCTTCAGCGCAACCTTCAGCGCGCGCTTGAGATCGTCGATCAGATCATCCGGGTCTTCGAGGCCGATCGACAGGCGCACGGTGCCTTCCCTGATGCCGGCGGCCGCGAGTGCGGCGGCATCCATCCGGAAGTGCGTCGTGGATGCGGGGTGGATCACCAGCGAGCGCGCGTCGCCGACGTTCGCCAGATGCGAAAACAGTGCGAGCGCGTCGATAAAGCGGCGGCCGGCGGCGCGATCGCCGCGCAGATCGAAGCTGAATACCGCACCGGCGCCGCGCGGCAGCAGGCGCTGCGCGAGCGCGTGGTCCGGATGACTGGGCAGTTCGGGGTAGGCGATCGAGTCGACAGCCGGGTGGGCGGCGAGAAACCCGACCACCTTGCGTGTATTCGCCACATGGCGCTCCATACGCAGCGGCAGCGTCTCGATGCCCTGCAGCAACTGCCACGCGGCTTGCGGGTGCAGACAGGCGCCGAAGTCGCGCAGCCCCTCGCGGCGCGCATGCAGCAGGAAGGGCGCAACCGTGCTTTCTTCGGCGAACACCATGCCGTGCAAGCCCGCGTACGGTTCGGTGAACTCGGGAAAGCGTCCCGACGCGGCGAAGTCGAACCTGCCGCCGTCCACCAGCACGCCGCCGATCGTCGTGCCGTGGCCGCCGAGAAACTTGGTCGCCGAGTGGTAGACGAAGTCGGCGCCGTGCTCGAACGGCCTGATCAGATACGGCGTCGTGAACGTCGAATCGACGAGCAGCGGCACGCGGTGCGTATGCGCGATCTGCGAGAGCGTCGCGATATCGAGTACGTCGAGGCCCGGGTTGCCGAGCGTTTCGCCGAACAGCAAGCGCGTATTCGCGCGCAGCGCGGCGCGCCAGCCGTCGATGTCGCCTGGCCTGACGAAGGTGGTCTCGATGCCGAAGCGCGGCAACGTGTAATTCAGCAGGTTATGCGACCCGCCATAAAGCGCGCTCGACGCGACGATATGGGAGCCCGCGCCCATCAGTGTGGCGATCGCCAGATGCAGCGCCGCCTGACCGCTGGCCGTGCCGATTGCCCCCGCGCCCTGTTCGAGCGCGGCCACCCGCTCCTCGAAGACGGCCACGGTCGGGTTCGAGATCCGCGAGTAAACGTGGCCCGCACGTTCCATATTGAAAAGCGCGGCGGCGTGGTCGGTATCGCGAAACGCAAAGGAGGCGGTTTGATAGATCGGCGTCGCGCGCGCGCCGGTGGCAGGGTCGGGGGCCGCGCCAGCATGCAGCGCAAGCGTGTCGAAACGGTTGGCAGGCATGGATACCGCAGGCCGTTGAGCCGCGCGAAGGTGACGGTGCGGCCATCGTATCACCCAGGTGCCTGCTTTCCTTTTAGGGGTCTTTCCGCTAGCATCAAAAATAATGCCATTCAAGCCTATCCGCGCTTCATCAGGAGACGAGTCATGCGAGTCAGCGATATCCTCAAAGTCAAAGGGAACACCTTATTCACGGTGACGCCCGATACCCCGCTCAATGACGCGGTCGATGCGATGGCCGAACACGATATCGGTTCGCTCGTCGTGATGGAGTACGGCGACCTGGTCGGCATGCTGACCTTCCGCGAGATCATCCTTACGTTGTCGCGCAACGGCGGCAGCGTCGGCACCACGACGATCCGCAAGATCATGGACGACCATCCGCTCACCTGCACGCCGGAAACGGATGTCAATGAGGTGCGCCGCATGATGCTCGAACATCACGTGCGCTATCTGCCGGTGATGGAAAGCCGCGCGCTGATGGGCGTGATTTCGTTCTATGACGTCGCGAAAGCGGTTGTCGAAGAGCAGGGCTTCGAGAACCGGATGCTGAAGGCTTATATTCGCGACTGGCCGGAAGAGCGGGAACAGGCGCAGTAAGAAGGCCGGCAAAGGCGCAGCGCGGGTCCGGCGGGTCCAACTGGTCCAGCGGGTCCAGTAAGGACCTCCGTTACGGGCCGTATCCGTCGGTCGTCGCTGTGGGCCCTAGTTGTGGGCGATAGCGGCGGTCATAGCCGCGGGTCATAGCTCTTTATGGCATCCGGCTTCATATAACACCGCCCGCCGCGACAGGCGCGATGCGGCCACGCTTGCCCGCCATCGAACCCGCACACGAGCAAGCTTCACGTTACGGTGACACCCGTTTGGTGTACGGTACGGGTTATCCCGATGTCGCCGCGATGCCGCGGATACCGGGATCGCTGACAATACCCGCAGCGCGCGCGCAAGCGTGCGCTTTTTTGTGTCCGCCGTCGCCACTACCGCAGCCTCGCCGCACTTCGTGCTGCGTTGCCCTGTCGCGTGCAGGACGGACCTATTCTCCACCTTACATTGAGCCTTCCGGCCTCACCCGCCCACCGATGAGCGACCGACCGCTACCCGCCGCCCGCCGCGCCGCCGATGCCGATGGCGCGCACGAATCGCAGTTCCGCCTGCTGCGCGAGCGGCGTTTCGCACCGTTTTTCTGGACCCAGTTCCTCGGTGCGATGAACGACAACGTGTTCAAGATCGGTTTCACGTCGCTCGTGACCTATCAGGCGGCGCGTTTTTCCGGCGTGAATGCGGACACCGCCGCGTTTTTGATCTCCGCCATCTTTATCCTGCCGTTCGTGCTGTTTTCCGCAACGTCCGGCCAGATCGCCGACAAGTACGACAAGGCGATGCTCACGCGTTTCGTGAAGACCTTCGAGATCGTCGTGATGCTGGTCGGCGGCGCGGGCTTCTGGCTGCACAGCGCGCCGCTGCTGTATCTGTGCACGTTCATGATGGGCGTGCATTCGACGCTGTTCGGCCCGGTCAAATACGCGTATCTGCCGCAGCATCTGGAAAAGCGCGAACTGGTCGGCGGCAACGGGCTGGTCGAGATGGGCACGTTCGTCGCGATTCTGCTCGGCACGATCGTCGGCGGCGCCGCGGCGGGCGTTGCCGCGCACGGTGAAGCGATTCTCGCGGGCGGTTGCATCGCGATCGCGGTGATCGGGCGGGTGGTGTCCGGCTTTGTGCCCGCCTCGCGGCCTGCTCAGGCCGGCCTGCGGATCAACTGGAATCCGGTCAGCGAAACCTGGCGCAATCTGAAGCTCGCGCGCGAGGACCGCGTGGTGTTTCTGAGCCTGCTCGGCATTTCGTGGCTGTGGTTTGTCGGCGCGACCTTTCTGTCGTCGTTTTTCCGTTTCGCGAAAGAAGTGCTTTCCGCGAACCCGGATGTCGTGACCGTGCTGCTCGCCACTTTTTCGCTCGGCATCGGCATCGGTTCGCTGATGTGCGAGCGCTTGTCGAAGCGCCGCATCGAGATTGGCCTCGTGCCGCTCGGGTCGATCGGCATGAGCGTGTTCGCGATCGATCTGTTTCTTGCGAGCCATACGTTGAAAGGCGCGCCGCATCTGCTGTCGGTTGCGGAGTTTCTCGCGATGCCCGCGCACTGGCGCGTGCTCGCCGATCTGTTTCTGCTTGCGATGTTCGGCGGCTTTTACAGCGTGCCGCTCTACGCGCTGATTCAGGCGCGCAGCCAGCCGAGCCATCGCGCGCGCATCATTGCGGCGAACAACATCCTGAATTCGCTGTTCATGATCGTGTCGGCGCTGATGGCGGTTGCGCTGACGTCGGCCGGTGTCGGCATTCCGGGCCTCTTTCTCGTGACGGCGCTGCTCAATGTCGTCGTCGCGATCTATATCTATTCGCTCGTGCCGGAGTTTTTGCTGCGCTTTATCGCGTGGCTGCTCGTGCATACGTTCTACCGGATTCGCCTGCTGCATGCCGAACGCATTCCCGAGCGCGGCGCGGCGGTGCTGGTGTGCAACCACGTGAGCTATGTCGACGCGATCGTGATCATGGCCGAAAGCCCGCGGCCGATCCGCTTCGTGATGGATCGCGAGATTTTCAGCATGCCGTTGGTCGGCTGGCTGTTCCGCGACGCAAAGGCGATTCCGATCGCGCCCGCGCGCGAGGACGCCGCGTTGCTCGAGCATGCTTACGACACCTGCGCGCAGGCGCTCGCCGACGGCGAACTGGTCTGCATCTTTCCCGAGGGGAAACTGACGCGCACCGGCGAGCTGAATCCGTTTCGCCATGGCGTCACGGAGATTCTGCGGCGCGCGCCGGCGCCGGTCGTGCCGATGGCGCTGTGCGGGTTATGGGGCAGTGTTTTTTCGCGCGCTGGCGCGCATTGGCCGCGCCCCTTGCATAAGGGCGTGATGAGCCGGCTGACGCTGGCGGTCGGCGAGCCGCTCGATCCGGCGCAGGTGAGCCCGGAAGGCTTGCAGCAGATCGTGACGGACTTGCGCGGCGCGGTTAAATAGCCGCGCGGACAGGTCGGCGAAGAGGCAGCCGACGAGAAGGGGCAGCCGACGAAGGGGCAGCCTGCGAAGAGGCCGCGGGCGAAGAGGCAACTGGCGAAGAGGCAACTGGCGAAGAGGCAACTGGCGAGAGGGCAACCGCGAGAGGGCAGTCGGCGAAAGCGCAACTGCGAAAAGCGCAGCCGGCGCAAAGGCTGGGAAGGGCGCACGATCGGGCGCGCAGAAGCGCGCCCGAATCGCCGGAAACGGCCCGCGAAAAGGACAGAAAACACGCCCGTAAACACGCGCACACACGCACAGGCACGCTCCCCCCGCTCGCCGCGCGGGACCGGCATCACCCGAGGCTGGCATAATGACGGCTTCCCCGCTTTACTTTGGACGACGCTCATGTCCGGCAATACGCTCGGTACGCTTTTCACCGTCACGACCTTCGGCGAATCGCACGGTCCTGCGATCGGTTGTGTGATCGACGGCTGCCCGCCGGGCATGATGCTCGGCGAAGCCGATATCCAGGGTGAACTCGACCGTCGCAAGCCCGGCACGTCGCGGCATGTCACGCAGCGTCAGGAAGAGGACAAGGTCGAGATTCTGTCCGGCGTCTTCGAAGGGCGCACCACCGGCGCGCCGATCGCGCTGCTGATCCGCAATACCGATCAGCGCAGCAAGGACTACGGCAATATCGTCGAAACGTTCCGCCCCGGTCACGCCGATTACACCTATTGGCAGAAATACGGCATCCGCGACTATCGCGGCGGCGGCCGCTCGTCGGCACGTCTGACCGCGCCGACCGTCGCGGCGGGCGCGGTCGCGAAGAAGTGGCTGCGCGAGCAGTTCGGCACCGAGATTCGCGGTTATATGGCCGCGCTGGGCGAGGTCGACGTGCCGTTTGTCGACTGGGCGCAGGTGCGTGAGAACCCGTTCTTCGCGCCGAATGCGGACATCGTGCCGCAGCTCGAAGCGTATATGGATGCGTTGCGCAAGGACGGCGATTCGATCGGCGCGCGCATCAACGTGGTTGCATCCGGCGTGCCGGTCGGGCTCGGCGAGCCGCTCTTCGACCGGCTCGACGCCGACATCGCGCACGCGATGATGGGCATCAATGCCGTGAAGGGCGTCGAGATCGGCGCGGGCTTCGCGAGCGTGGCGCAACGCGGCTCGGTGCACGGCGACGAACTGACACCCGAGGGCTTCGTCGGCAACCATGCGGGCGGCGTGCTCGGCGGCATATCGACCGGGCAGGACATCACCGTGTCGATTGCGATCAAGCCGACCTCGAGCATCCGCACGCCGCGCCGCTCGATCGACAAGGCCGGGCAACCTGCCGTCGTCGAAACGTTTGGGCGGCACGACCCGTGCGTCGGCA
Source organism: Paraburkholderia solisilvae (assembly GCF_902859875.1). GTDB lineage: Bacteria > Pseudomonadota > Gammaproteobacteria > Burkholderiales > Burkholderiaceae > Paraburkholderia > Paraburkholderia solisilvae. Next base: position 25,039 of record NZ_CADIKF010000048.1, read on the forward strand.
TCCGCGCGACGCCGATTGCCGAGGCGATGCTGGCGCTGGTGCTGATCGATCACGCGCTGCGGCATCGCGCGCAGTGCGGCGACGTGGTCGTCGCGACGCCGAAGATTGCAGCGAGCGCGCCTTAAGGCTCTTAACGCCGCCGTTAGCGCCCTTGGAGCCCTTAGCGCTCTTGGAGCCTTAAGGCAGGCACGAGTAAGCGCGCAGCGTTGTAACGCGACGACGTATCGTTACGCGGAGCGCACCGCACCGTCACGCAAAGGCGCATCGCTACGCAGAGCGTTGTAACCCGAGCGCGCATCGCGAGGTAGCGCGCCGTAACGTGAAGGCACGCGCATCGCGACGCGCGTGCTGTAACCGCGCATCGTCACGGTTAGCCGCTACAGAGATCACGACAAACGCGATCGTGAAAGCCGCCGCGATGGTTCACGGTGATGAGCGGCGAGCGAGGCCGTCAAGCCAACAGACCGGCACGCGAGTCCGCACAAATTTCCCGACCGTGGAGCACGAGAATGACAAACTCCACACCGCAAGGCGCCGATGCGTTGGCGCAACTTCACGCGCACGCCGTCGCGCCGAACGCGGTGGCCGCTGATTGGCTCGCGTATGGCCGCGCGCTGATCGCAGCAGCCGGCCGAGACATCCCCCGCCTGCGCGACGCGCTGAACGCGCTGGTGCGCGCATGGCGGCTCGACGCATCGAGCGACCCCACCTTGCTGCCGACGATCGCGCAGACCGCGTTTATCGTGCACGACTGGCAGATGGTCGAATCCGCGACCGAATTGCTGCTCGCGCGCGATCCCGCCGATGCGAACGCGCTCGTCTGGCGCGCGGCCGCCGCGCAACAGCGCGACGATTTCGACGAAGCGCAGCGTTTGCTGCTCGAAGCCGCGCGTGTCGCGCCGAACCATCCGGTGGTCTTGCACAAGCTCGCGCTGTGCATCAAGGAACAGGCGCGCTTCGCCGAAGCCGAAGGGCTGTTGCGCCGCGTGCTCGAACTGTCGCCGGACAGTGCGTATGCGCTGTTCGATCTCGCGGAGCTTGAGATTCGCGCGGGCCGCTTCGCGCAAGGCTGGCCGCGCTACGAAGCGCGCCTCGCGTTCGACGATGGCGTCAACCCCGCGCAACGGGCGCTCGCGGCGACCAGCCCGCATTGGCGCGGCGAGCCGCTCGCGGGCAAGACGCTGGTCGTCTATGGCGAGCAGGGGCACGGCGATTGTCTGTGGTCGGCGCGCTTTCTGCCGCTGATCGCGCAACGCGCGCGCGAGGAAGGCGGTCGCGTGATCTTCGGTCACGATGGACCGCTGCGGTCGCTATTCGAACGCATGCTGCCCGCCGACGTGACGCTCGAGACGAACCTCGACACGCATCCCGACTACCACTGCGGGCTGATGAGCCTGCCGCTGCATCTCGGCATCACGGACGCGGCCGGGTGGGGGCATCCGTATCTGAGCGCGGACCCGGCGCGCATCGAGGCGTGGCAGGCGCATACGGATGCGGCGGCGAGCGCGGAGCAGCGTCGCGTCGGTCTCGTCTGGAACGGCAACCCCGCGCATAGTCGCGATGCGCGCCGCTCCGTTCCGATCGATCAACTCGAGCCGCTCTTCGCGGTGCCGGGCGTCACCTGGTTCGCGCTGTCGCCGGGCCGTGCACAGACGGTCACGCAATGGCAGGCGCGCGGCGTGAAGATCGTCGACCCGAGTGCGCAGTTCAGCGCGGGCTTCGACGATGTCGCCGCGTTGCTGATAAATCTCGACCTTGTGGTGACGATCGACAGCGGTCCCGCGCATCTGGCCGGTGCGCTCGGCGTGCCGACCTGCCTGATGATCGATCACGTGTCCGCGTGGTTCTGGGGCAATGAAACGCAAAGCACGCCGTGGTATGGCTCGATCGAGCTATACCGGCAGCCTTCGGTCGGCGCATGGGCGCCGGTCATCGACAACGTGAGGGCGAGAGTCGAAGCGCTGGCGGCGACGCGTCGCGCGTAGCGGCACGCCCGCCGCGCGCATTACGCGCATTGCGCCGCGTCACATGTTCGGGTAGTTCGGCCCGCCGCCGCCTTCGGGCGTGACCCACACGATGTTCTGCGTCGGGTCCTTGATGTCGCAGGTCTTGCAGTGCACGCAGTTCTGCGCGTTGATCACAAGACGCTCGTTGCCGTCGTCGCCTTTCACGAACTCGTAGACCGCGGCCGGACAATAGCGGCTTTCCGGTCCCGCGTAGGTTCTGAAGTTCACGTTGACCGGCACCGACGGGTCTTTCAGCGTCAGGTGCGGCGGCTGGTTCTCTTCGTGATTCGTGTTCGAGATGAAGACCGAAGACAAACGATCGAAGGTCAGCTTGCCATCCGGCTTCGGATAATCGATCGGCCTGCACGCGGACGCGGGCTTCAGCGTCTCGTGGTCCCAGTGACGGTGATGCAGCGTCCACGGCACATTGCCGCCGAACAGCTTCTGCTCGATGCCGACCATCAGCGTGCCGAGATACAGCCCCTTGCTCATCCACTGCTTGAAATTGCGCGCGCGATGCAGTTCGCTGTGCAGCCACGATTGCTTGAACGCGTCCGGATAAGCGCTCAGTTCGTCGCGCTCACGGCCCGCTTGCAGCGCATCGAACGCGGCTTGCGCGGCCATCATGCCGGACTTGATCGCCGCATGACTGCCCTTGATGCGCGACGCATTCAGGAAGCCCGCGTCGTCGCCGACCAGCGCGCCGCCGGGGAACACGAGTTTCGGCAGCGACAGCAGTCCGCCCGCGGTAATCGCGCGTGCGCCGTATGACACGCGCTTGCCGCCTTCGAGGAACGCGCGAATCGACGGATGCGTCTTGTAGCGCTGGAATTCCTCGAACGGCGACAGATACGGATTCGTATAGCCGAGCCCGACGACAAAGCCGACCATCACCTGGTTGTTGTCGATGTGATAGAGGAACGAGCCGCCGTAGGTTTGCGTGTCGAGCGGCCAGCCGGCGGTGTGGATCACGAGGCCGGGCTTGTGCTTCGCGGGGTCGATTTCCCACAGCTCCTTGATGCCGATTCCGTAGACCTGCGGTTCGGCGCCGTCGCGCAGCCTGAAGGTGTCCTGCAGCTGGCGCCCGAGATGTCCGCGCGCGCCTTCGCAGAAAAGCGTGTATTTCGCGTGCAGCTCCATGCCGAGCTGGAAATTTTCGGTCGGCTCGCCGTCCTTGCCGATGCCCATGTTGCCGGTCACGACGCCCTTCACCGCGCCGTCGTCGCCATACAGCACGTCGGCCGCCGGAAAGCCCGGAAAGATTTCGACGCCGAGCGCCTCGGCCTGTTGCCCGAGCCAGCGCGTCACGTTCGCGAGGCTGATCACGTAATTGCCGTGATTCTTGAAGTTGTCGGGCAGCGCCCAGTTCGGCACCGCGGTCGCGCCCGTTTCGGACAGGAAAAGGAAGCGGTCTTCGGTTACTTCCACGGTAAGCGGCGCGCCCTTTTCCTTCCAGTCCGGCATCAGTTCGTTGAGCGCGCGCGGGTCCATCACCGCGCCGGACAGGATATGAGCCCCGATCTCCGATCCCTTCTCGAGCACGCAGACGCCCAGCTCCGCGCCTTTTTCGGCCGCGAGCTGCTTGAGCCGGATTGCCGCGGCAAGCCCAGCCGGCCCGCCGCCGACGACCACGACGTCGTATTCCATCGACTCGCGCGGGCCGTACTGCTCAATGAGACTTGCGGGGGTCATTGAAACTCCTCTTACCGTTAGAATGCTTTTTTCGGGATCGTATTGTGGGCGAACGGTCTCGACGCTGCAACCGAATGCACCCTCATTAGCACGATCGTACTATTATTCGACTCCGGGCTTGACACCGCATCGCTTCGCGCGGGCGTTGCGGGATGCCGCGCAATACAGCCGCTTCCCGCGCACCGCGCTGTGCACATGATGCGCGTGCGCGCTGATGCCGTGTCGCCCCGGGGCGCTCCAACGATTCAAGGAAAACCACAATGGGCCGTTCGATCAATCTGGAAGGCAAGGTCGCGCTGATTACCGGCGCCTCCGTTGGGCTTGGCAAGCGGTTCGCACAAGTGTTGTCGCAGGCCGGCGCGAAGGTGGTGCTGGCGAGCCGCCGCGTCGAGCGCCTGAAGGAACTGCGTGCCGAAATCGAAGCGTCCGGCGGCGCCGCGCACGTCGTGTCGATCGACGTCACCGACTATCAAAGCATCAAGGCCGCGGTCGCGCACGCGGAAACCGAGGCCGGCACGATCGACATTCTTGTCAACAACTCCGGCGTGTCGACCACGCAGCGTCTCGCGGAAGTGACGCCCGCGGACTTCGAATACGTGTTCGACACGAACACGCGCGGCGCGTTTTTCGTCGCGCAGGAAGTCGCGAAACGGATGATCATGCGCGGCGCGGGCAGCGGCGGCAAGCCGCCGTACCGCATCATCAACATCGCGTCGATGGCCGGTTTGCGCGTCGTGCCGCAAATCGGCCTGTACGCGATGAGCAAGGCGGCGGTCGTTCATATGACGAAGGCGATGGCGCAGGAGTGGGGCCGGCACGGCATCAATGTGAACGCGATCTGCCCCGGCTACATCGAAACCGAGATGAACCACCACCACTGGTCGACCGAGCAGGGCCAGAAGCTGATCTCGATGCTGCCGCGCCACCGCGTCGGCAAGCCCGAAGACCTCGACGGCCTGCTGTTGCTGCTCGCGGCCGACGAGTCGCAATTCATCAACGGCTCGATCATCGCCGCCGACGACGGGTTCGGCATTTCGTAAGCCTTTTCGTTTCGGCGCGTTCGCGCGCCTCGCGCAGCCGCGATCATGCAGAGGACGCGGCTGTGTCCGCTTTGTCCCGGAAGATTCAGATGAGCGATTACCACGCAGTATTCGAGATGTCCCTGCCGATCCGTTGGGGCGACATGGATGCGTTCGGCCATGTGAACAACACGGTCTACTTTCGCTATATGGAGCAGGTGCGGATCGGCTGGCTCGAGCAGGTCGGCGGCATGCCGGCGCCGGATGCGCGTGGGCACGGGCCGGTCGTCGTCAATGCGTCGATGGAGTTTCTGAAGCAGCTGCAGTACCCGGGCGATGTGATCGGCCGGATGTCGGTCGGCACGCCGGGCCGCAGCAGCTTCGACACAGGTTTCGTGCTGACGCGCGCCGATGATCCGCAGACCGTCTACGCGCGCGGCGCGGCGCGCTGCGTGTGGGTCGATTACGAAGCGGGCAAGTCGGTGCCGCTGCCTGAGGAACTGCGTGCGGCGATCGAGCGCGCGCCGCTCGCGCAGGCTGCCGCCGCTGCCTAGTGTGGGTGAAGCGCGGCGGGTGAAGGCGCGTGACAGGCAGACGTGTGACGCGCACGCGTCACTCACGTGTGCGCGTGTTGCAGCGTGTTGCAAGTGCGTGATCGACGTGTGCGGCGCAGGCGCGCCTCGCGCTCGATGGGCCCGCTCAATGACCCAAAAGCCGCTGCAATAATTCCGTCGCGTTGCCCGTATCGTACTTGCGCATCAATCGCGCGCGATACACATCGACCGTGCGCGAGCTGATATCGAGAATTCTGCCGATCTGCTTGCTGGTCTTGCCGGTCACGAGCTGCGCGGCGATCTCCCGTTCGCGCGGCGTCAGTTCGACCGCGACGCGCCGCGTCGCGCTCAGATCCTCGAAGGTCCACACGCCCGCCGCATGCGGGTCGGCGCGCTCGAGCGAGCGGCCGGTCACATGACACCAGAACAGCTCGCCGTTCGCGCGCTTCATGATGCGGTCGTCCGCATAGCTGCCATGCGCGCTCATGATCGGCGGAATGCGCGCGCCGATGCGCTCGAACTCGTCGGCTGACGGATACAGCACCTGAAACGACTGGCCGATCAGCGCCTCGCGCGCACAGCCGAAAATCGATGCGAGTTCGTCGTTGCAGTCTTCGATCATGCGTGAGCGCGACAGCACGAGCCCGATCGGTGCGAGGTGGAATGCGGTTTGGTAGTCCAGGGCGGGCATGAATCCGGTGTGAATACCTATGTATTTTTGCGTATTGTGCCGTAACGCGCGCGCGTCGTACCCTTGTTCCCTCACCACGCAGGTTGAGGCGGCGCGCAGGGCACACGACGCGCATGGGGCGCACGTTGTAACCCGCTGGTGCGCAATCGGCCATCCCGCCCGGTTTGCCGCTTTTCGCGTGCGGGGTCCGTCCGGCGTCTGGCGGGCGCACGGACGCGCGAGCGGAGACAGCCGCGCGCGCAGGGCCCGCCGGTTGATACACCGCCTTGCGCCAGTGACTAGAATGACGGTTCGGGCGCTGCCCGATGCACGTCGACAAGCGTCGTATCCGATGCGCACGAGAAAAACGCATCGGCTCGATTGTGGATCTCCATTCAAGGAAGGGACATATTGATGAACAAGGTCTATCCGGGCGCAGCCGAAGCGCTCAAGGACATCGTCAAGGACGGGCAGACATTCGCCGTCGGCGGCTTCGGCCTGTGTGGCATTCCTGAAGCACTGATCGCCGCGCTGCGCGATTCGGGCGTCAAGGGCATTACGTGCATCAGCAACAACGCGGGTGTCGACGGCTTCGGTCTCGGCCTGCTGCTCGAAACGCGGCAGATCAAAAAAATGATCTCGTCGTACGTCGGCGAAAACAAGGAGTTCGAGCGCCAGTTCCTCGCCGGCGAACTCGAGCTCGAATTCACGCCGCAAGGCACGCTCGCCGAGAAGCTGCGCGCGGGCGGCGCGGGCATTCCGGCGTTCTTCACGAACACGGGTTTCGGCACCGTGATCGCGGAAGGCAAGGAAACCCGCCAGTTCGGCGAGAACCACTATGTGCTCGAACATTCGCTGACCGCCGATGTCGGGCTCGTCAAGGCCTGGAAGGCGGACAAATCGGGCAATCTCGTCTATCGCCGCACCGCGCGCAACTTCAATCCGATGTGCGCGATGGCGGGCCGCGTGACGGTCGCGGAAGTCGAAGAGATCGTCGAGGTGGGCGAACTCGATCCGGACGCGATCCATACGCCGGGCATTTTCGTGCAACGGCTTGTGCTCAACGCGCATCCGGAAAAACGCATCGAACAACGTGTGACTCGCGCGAAAGGAGAGTAATCATGGCCTGGAATCGGGATGAAATGGCCGCGCGCGCGGCAAAGGAATTGCAGGACGGCTTCTACGTGAACCTCGGCATCGGCTTGCCGACGCTGGTTGCGAATCATGTGCCGGCCGGTATCGAAGTGTGGTTGCAATCGGAAAACGGTCTGCTCGGCATCGGCCCGTTTCCGACTGAAGACGAAGTCGATGCGGACATGATCAACGCGGGCAAGCAGACGGTCACGACCATGCCCGGTTCGTCGATCTTCTCGTCGGCGGATTCGTTCGCGATGATCCGCGGCGGCCACATCAATCTCGCGATCCTCGGCGCGATGCAGATCAGCAAGACCGGCGATCTCGCGAACTGGATGATCCCGGGCAAGATGATCAAAGGCATGGGCGGCGCGATGGACCTCGTGGCCGGCGTGAAGCGCGTGATCGTGCTGATGGAGCATGTCGCGAAAGGCGATCAGCACAAGATCCTCGAACAATGCACGCTGCCGTTGACGGGCGTCGGCGTCGTCGACCGGATCATCACGGACCTCGGCGTGATCGATGTGACCGGGAACGGGTTGAAGCTCGTCGAACTGGCGCCTGGCGTGACGGTCGACGAGATCAAGGCGAAGACGGGCGCGCCGCTCGATGTGAGCGCGGTGCACTGAGCGGTTCGATGACCGTGAAGCGGTGGCGGTGAGTGGCTGGTCGCGAAGCAATCGCGGTAGGGCAGTGGCCACAGAGCAGCGGCTGTGAAGCGAGATACGAAGCGGGCAGTGAAGCGGGCCATGAAGCGGGCTATGAAGCGGGCCATGAAGCGGCGGCCGTGAAACAACGGCAGCGAAGCAGTAGCCGTAAAGCTGCGACCATGAAGCAGCGACCGTGAAGCAGAACAGGGCGGGCGTGGCGAGAGCCGCGCCCGCTTCGTTTTTGGGCCAGCGGCTACAATCGATTGCACGCGCCGCATCCGGCCGCATTTTCCTGATCTCGTTTCATACGCCCAGGAGGAAATCACGATGACCGCCGAGACCGTTTCCGGTACCCCCGGCCTCAACGCCGCTTCGAGCCACAGCGCGCCGCGCCAGCGCTATGTGCAATGTCTGAGTCCGGCCGGTTTGCATCGGGTCGCGTACACGGAATGGGGTGACCCGCGTAACCCGCGCGTGCTCGTGTGCGTGCACGGCTTGACGCGCAGCGGCCGCGATTTCGACCGCCTCGCCGCGGCGATGGCCGCGACGCATCGTGTGGTCTGTCCGGATGTGGTGGGTCGCGGGCTGTCGTCATGGCTCGACAATCCGAACTTCTACGGCGTGCCGCAATACGTTGCCGATATGGTCACGCTGATCGCGCGGCTCGAAGTGGAAACGGTCGACTGGTTCGGTACGTCGATGGGCGGTCTGATCGGCATCGCGCTCGCAGGCCTGAAGGACTCGCCCGTGCGCAAATTGCTGGTGAACGACGTCGGTCCCCATATCGAACCGCAAGCGCTGGCGCGCATCGGCACGTATCTCGGCAAGCCGGCGCGTTTCGATACGTTGCAACAAGGTGTCGAGCATGCGTCGTTGCTCGCGGAATCGTTTGGACCGCTGACGGCCGATGAGTGGCGCGAGATCAACACGCCGCTGCTGCACGAACGCGACGGCGCGTGGCAATTCCGTTACGACCCGCGTATCGCGGAACCGTTCGCGGCGGTGACGCCCGAGATGACCGCACTCGGCGAGGCGGCATTATGGAAGTCGTTCGCGGCGATCGAAGGGCCGGTGCTGGTGGTGCGCGGCGCGCAGTCGGATCTGCTGTCGCGCGAGACGGTCACGCAGATGGTCGAGCGCGGGCGCAACGTATCGAGCGTCGAGATCGACGGGGTTGGACATGCGCCGGCTTTCCTCGCGCCTGACCAGATTGCGCTTGCGCGGCGCTTCTTTATCGGTGAACGCGCTGACGCGTCATAATAGCGAGTCGTGCCGCGCCCGCATGGCCGGCTCATACAACCACTCAACCAACAGGGATTCTCATGGCAGTGATTCGTCATCACGTCGGCAAGCGTCTGTCGGAAATCGCCGTGCATAACGGCACCGTGTATCTGGCCGGCCAGATCGCGGAAGACGCCGATCAGGATATCGGCGGCCAGACGCGTGAAGTGCTCGGCCACATCGATCGTCTGCTAGCCGAAGTGAATAGCGACAAGTCGCATCTGCTGTCGGTGCAGATTTTCATCGCCGATATGGCGCATTTCGCCGGCATGAACGCGGTGTGGGACGAGTGGGTCGCGCAGGGCGCCACGCCGCCGCGCGCCACCGTCGAAGCGAAGCTCGCGAACCCGAAATGTCTCGTCGAAGTCGTCGTGGTGGCCGCGCAGCGCAACTGACGTTCGCCGTACTCCCGGTTGTCGTGGCAGGTGCGCCTGCCCATGCGGCTGACGCGGGGCTGTCGCGGGGCTTGACGCGGTAGCCATCGTCGCCGTCGTTGTTGTCATTGTTGTCACATCGCTGTTATGTAGGCCCGCCCGCTTGCCCGCGGCACGCCGCGGGCCGTCGCATCATGAATACCGAAACCTCGCCGACCGCTCCCGCTTCCACCCCATCGTTCGACGATGCGCTCGCGTTCGTGCGCGCACACGCGGGAGAGGCGCGGCTGTCGACGGGCGAGTTGCTCGCCGAGCACGCGGCGGGCACCGCGTCGATCATGCGCACGCTGAACGTCGATCCGCCGGCGGTGCTGGCGGCCGCACTGTTCGGACTGACGCCGCATCTCGAAGATCCTGAGCAGGTGATTGCCGCGAAGTTCGGCGAAGAAGTCGCGCGACTGGTCGCCGACGTGCGCAAGCTGTTGCGCCTCGGCACGGTCAGCCTGCGCGCCGCGGCGCAGAGCGCGCTGCCCGATTCCGGCGGACGCGAAGCGCAGGCGGCGCGTCGCGCGCAGGTCGAAGCGCTGCGCAAGATGCTGCTCGCGTTCGCGCAGGATATTCGCGTCGTGCTGATCCGGCTCGCATCGCGGCTGCAGTCGCTGCGCTACTACGCGGCCGCGAAGCTCGCGCCGTCGCCGGATGTCGCGCGCGAGACGCTCGACGTCTATGCGCCGCTGGCGAACCGGCTCGGCATCTGGCAGTTGAAGTGGGAACTCGAAGACCTCGCGTTCCGCTTCGAGGAACCGGTCACCTACAAACGCATCGCGAAGCTGCTCGACGAAAAGCGCGTCGAGCGCGAAACATACGTTGCCGAAGCGATCGGGCGGCTGCAGCGCGAACTGTCGGCCGCGCATATTCGTGCCGAGGTGAGCGGGCGGCCAAAACATATCTACAGCATCTGGCGCAAGATGCGCGGTAAAGATCTCGACTTCTCCGAGCTCTACGACGTGCGCGCGTTTCGCGTGATCGTGCCGGACATCAAAGACTGCTACACCGTGCTCGGGATCGTGCACAACCTGTGGCAGCCGGTGCCGAGGGAATTCGACGACTATATTTCGCGGCCGAAGCCGAATGGCTACAAGTCGCTGCATACGGTCGTGATCGGCGATGACGGGCGCGCGTTCGAAGTGCAGATCCGCACGCAGGAGATGCATCAGTTCGCCGAATATGGCGTGGCCGCGCACTGGCGTTACAAGGAAGCGGGCCCGCGCGGCTATGGCGGACAGTTCAGCGCGAGCGGCTCGTACGACGAGAAGATCGCGTGGCTGCGCCAGTTGCTGGCGTGGAAGGACGATGTGTCGGAGCGCGAGCAGCGCGCATCGGGCGCGCCCGCTCAGCACGAAGACGAGCGCGACGATGAACCTGATCGTGCCGCTGACGCAAGCCTCGGCGCCGCCCCGGGCGGCGCGCGCGACGATATGGACCCGGCGCGCCAGCCGTGGCGGCATCTGCGCGACGCGACGTTCGACGACGACCACATCTATACGCTCACGCCGCAGGCGCGCGTGATTCCGTTGCCGCACGGCTCGACGCCGCTCGACTTCGCGTATCACCTGCACAGCGATCTCGGACACCGTTGCCGCGGCGCGCGCGTCGACGGCGCGATGGTGCCGCTCAACACGCCGCTGCAGAACGGACAGACGGTGGAAATCGTCGCGGTGAAAGAGGGCGGCCCGTCGCGCGACTGGCTGAACCCGCAGCTCGGCTATCTGCGCAGCAGCCGCGCGCGGCAGAAAGTGCGCGCATGGTTCAATGCGGTCGATTCAGCGGAGAACATCGCGAACGGCCGCGCGCTCGTCGAGAAGACGCTGCAGCGCGAGGGCAAGACGTCGGTCAATCTCGATCAGCTTGCCGCGAAGCTCGGCTTCAAGGCGCCGGAAGAGTTGTACGCGGTGGTCGGCAAGGACGAGTTCAGTCTGCGCCTGATCGAACAGGCGTTGCACGATGCACCGCCCGCGGAACCGGAAGTCGAAGCGCCCGAGCAGTTCGAAAAGCGCAGCAGCGGCGCAAGCGTTGCGCATGGCGCATCGACGGGCGTGCTGGTGGTCGGCGTCGATGCGCTGCTCACGCAACTCGCGCGTTGCTGCCGGCCGGCGCCGCCCGACGATATCGCCGGCTTCGTCACGCGCGGCAAAGGGATGTCGGTGCATCGCAGCGATTGCCCGACCTTTCTGCGCATGGCGGCAAGGGCGCCGGAACGCGTGCTGCAGACCACGTGGTCCGCCGATGTGATGAGCGGGCGCGGGCAGTCGGTGTATCCGGTGGACCTTGCGATCGAAGCGACCGATCGGCAAGGCTTGCTGCGCGATATCTCCGAAGTGTTCGCGCGCGAGAAGATGAACGTGATCGGCGTAAAGACGCAATCGCGCCGCAACGCGGCTTTCATGATGTTCACCGTCGAGGTGTCGAGTGCGTCGCAGATTCAGCGTGCGTGCACGCTGCTCGGCGAAGTGACAGGTGTCGTGCGCGCGGGGCGTAAGGGATGAATGCGCGTGGGGTTCGGGGCGCTTTGCGGCTGCTTCACGCTCGCTTGACGCCCCGCTTTACGGCTCGCTCCATGGCCTGCTTCACGGTCCACTTCGCGGCCCACTTCACGGTCCGCTCCACGGCCGTTATGCGGGCCGCTGTTGGGTCGCGCCGGAGGCCGTTTTGTGGGCGCTTTGTCGGGTGTTTCGGCTCGCGCAAAAATGACCGGTTTTTTAAAGCCGGCGCATAAAAATACTTGCCAACACTCTGAGTGCTCCATATAATCTCGTCTTCTTCAGGCTCGTAGCTCAGCTGGTTAGAGCACCACCTTGACATGGTGGGGGTCGTTGGTTCGAGTCCAATCGAGCCTACCAACGAAAATCGAAATATCGGTGAATTGCGGCGGGTTTTTGCAGTCATCGTTGTTTCACCAATCCGCAAGCGGCGCGAACACAGTTCGCGTCAATATAGCGAGCATGGTTATGACACCGCGAACGTTGACCGAAACCACTTCGGAGCGACGCTAGTCGAGGATCCTGTTCGCCTTATCGCCATTGCGATTTGCTGGAAAGTGAATGCGGCCCCTCGAAAGCGGGGCCGCATTTTTTTTGCCTCGGTTTCGTTCTCGGTTTTTGCGTTTTTGATTTGTCACAGTCGTTTTTAAACGAATCGTTGCAGCCGCCGCCGGCCGGTCGGCATCACGGAGAAAACAATGGTTTCGATACGTCTGCCCGATGGTTCAGTTCGACAGTACGATCACCCCGTGACGGTCGCCGAAGTTGCGGCGTCGATCGGTCCGGGACTCGCGAAGGCGGCGCTCGGCGGCAAGCTCGACGGCGAACTCGTCGATACGTCGGCGCTGATCGACCACGATGCGTCGCTCGCCATCGTTACGGATAAGGACGCGGACGGCCTCGACATCATCCGTCACTCGACGGCGCACCTGCTCGCGTACGCGGTCAAGGACCTGTTCCCGGAAGCGCAAGTGACGATCGGTCCGGTGATCGACAACGGCTTCTACTACGACTTTTCCTACAGCCGTCCGTTTACGCCCGAAGATCTTGAGAAGATCGAAAAGCGCATGCAGGAGCTCGCGAAGAAAGACGAGCCCGTGTCGCGGCGTGTGGTGTCGCGCGACGAGGCGATCGAATACTTCAAGAGCATCGGCGAGAAGTACAAGGCGGAAATCATCGAGTCGATTCCGGCCAGTGACGAGATCAAGCTCTATTCGCACGGCGGCTTCACGGATCTGTGTCGCGGTCCGCACGTGCCGTCCACGGGCAAGCTGAAAGTCTTCAAGCTGATGAAGCTGGCGGGCGCCTACTGGCGCGGCGACGCGAAGAACGAGCAGTTGCAGCGTATCTACGGCACGGCCTGGACGAAGAAGGAAGATCAGGACGCGTACCTGCATATGCTCGAGGAAGCGGAAAAGCGCGATCACCGCAAGCTCGGCAAGCAACTCGACCTGTTCCACATGCAGGACGAGTCGCCGGGCATGGTGTTCTGGCATCCGCGCGGCTGGACGCTGTGGCAGCAGGTCGAGCAATACATGCGCCGCCGCGTGAACGAGGCCGGCTATCTCGAGATCAAGACGCCGATGATCATGGACCGCTCCCTCTGGGAGGCATCGGGCCACTGGCAGAACTATCGCGAAAACATGTTCACGACGGAATCGGAAAAGCGCGACTACGCGATCAAGCCGATGAACTGTCCGGGCCATGTGCAGGTGTTCAATCACGGTCTGCGTTCGTATCGCGACCTGCCGTTGCGTTTCGCGGAATTCGGTTCGTGCCACCGCAACGAGGCATCGGGCGCGCTGCACGGGTTGATGCGCGTGCGCGGCTTCGTGCAGGACGATGCCCACATTTTCTGCACGGAAGATCAGTTCATCAGCGAGTCGATCGCGTTCAACACGCTCGCGATGAGCGTCTATCAGGATTTCGGCTTCGATCAGGTCGAGATCAAGCTGTCGTTGCGCCCGGACGCGCGCGCCGGCACGGACGAAACGTGGGATCGTGCGGAAGAAGGGCTGCGCGAGGCCTTGCGCGCGTGTGGCGTGCAGTGGGAAGAGCTGCCGGGCGAAGGCGCGTTTTACGGTCCGAAGGTCGAGTACCACATCAAGGACGCGCTGGGACGGTCCTGGCAATGTGGCACGCTGCAGCTCGACATGGTGCTGCCGGAGCGCCTCGGCGCCGAGTTCGTCGCCGAAGACAACACGCGTCGGCGACCGATCATGCTGCACCGGGCAATCGTCGGATCCATGGAGCGTTTCCTCGGCATTCTGATCGAGCACCACGCTGGTGCAATGCCTGCGTGGCTTGCGCCTTTACAGGTTGTGGTCATGAATATCGCGGAAAGTCAGGCCGAGTATGCGAAAAATCTGGCCCAATCGTTGCAAAAACAAGGGGTTAGAGTTGAGGCCGATTTGCGCAACGAGAAAATAAGCTATAAAATACGCGAGCACACGCTTCAGAAGGTCCCGTACCTACTGGTTGTCGGGGACAAGGAGCGTGAAGCGCAAACGGTAGCCGTGCGTGCCCGTGGCGGCGTCGATCTGGGTGTCATGCCCGTCGATGCGTTCAGTGAACGTCTGCGTCAGGAAGTGCAGTCGTTCCAATAACCACCTGGCAGCGCGGCCGTTTTTTTTCAATTTTTAGAGGAAACGTAACATCGCTACTGATAAGTCGTCGCATCGCATCAACGGTGAAATTACCGCACCTGAGGTGCGTCTGGTCGGAGTCAACAACGAACCGCTCGGAATCGTCAAACTACCTGATGCGTTCCGTATGTCGGAACAGCAGGACGTAGATCTGGTCGAAATTGCCCCACAGGCGGTCCCACCGGTTTGCCGGTTGATGGACTACGGCAAGTTCAAGTACCAGGAAGCGAAGAAGCAGCACGAAGCGAAGCTGAAGCAAAAGGTCATCCAGGTGAAGGAAGTCAAATTCCGCCCGGGTACCGATGATGGCGATTACAACGTCAAGCTCCGCAATCTCGTGCGCTTCCTTGAAGACGGCGACAAGACGAAAATCACGTTGCGTTTCCGTGGCCGCGAAATGGCTCACCAGGAAATCGGTATGCGCATGCTCGAGCGCCTGCGCACCGACCTCGACGAGGTCGGTCAGGTCGAGCAGATGCCGAAGATGGAAGGCCGCCAGATGATCATGGTGCTGGCGCCGAAGAAAAAGAAGTAAGCTCGCGCATCGTCGATGTGCGCTGCGATTGCCGAAGCCGGTGCTTGCAGGTAGTCGCAGGGGGCTCTCGCAGATTGAGTTTGGATTCAGGTTTAGCAGCACGTGCAGGAATCGAACGGTGCCTGGTCGCAATCTGTGCGGCGAAGCCCGGCAAAGATTCGGAACGGCGCCCGCACCGGGTAGTATCGCGGGCGTTTGTCTGAAAGCAGTGGCCGCATCGTTACAGCGTCGGCCGTCTGCATACCAAGTGGACTGGGTTTCGAAGGGCGGGTGAAGGGCCGTCAAGGCCAACCGCACACCCATATCCATCAAATAATGGAGTTGTTCGTCATGCCTAAGATGAAGACCAAGAAGAGCGCTGCCAAGCGCTTCAAGGTGCGTCCGGGCGGGACCGTCAAGCGCGGTCAAGCCTTCAAGCGTCACATCCTTACGAAGAAAACCACGAAGAACAAGCGTCATCTGCGCGGTTCCACGTCTGTCCATGAAACCAACATGGACTCCGTGCGCGCAATGCTGCCGTTCGCGTAACCCCTTAACCGACACTCAAAGGAGCGAAACATGCCTCGAGTCAAACGTGGGGTTACCGCACGGGCCCGTCACAAGAAGATCATCAAGCTGGCCAAGGGTTACCGCGGCCGTCGCAATAACGTCTACCGCATCGCCAAGCAGGCGGTGATGCGTGCGGGCCAGTACGCGTACCGCGATCGCCGCAACAAGAAGCGTGTGTTCCGCGCATTGTGGATCACGCGTATCAACGCGGCCGTGCGTCAGCATGACATGACGTACAGCGTGTTCATCAACGGCCTGAAGAAGGCGTCGATCGAACTCGACCGCAAGGTGCTGGCCGACATGGCGGTGTTCGACAAGGCTGCTTTTGCGGCAATCGTTCAGCAGGTGAAAGCCGCCGTTGCAGCCTGATCGTGCCCGGTGCGCCTTCGGTGCACCACCGGCGTCAGAAGCAGACGCCCGGTAACTGCAAGGTTCGTTGCAGCGAATACCCGGCCCCCGGTGACGCTGCAACAAAAACGGGGCTCCTCACCGAGCCCCTTTTTTGTTGGTCGAGCCGGATTTGCTTCAAATTGAACACTGACGTTGACAAGATGGGATCAATGGACCTGGACCAAATCGTCGCCGACGCGCAAGGCGCCTTCGAACACGCCACTGACGTCACCACGCTCGAAAACGAGAAGGCGCGCTTTCTCGGCAAGTCGGGCGCGCTGACCGAACTGCTGAAGGGGCTCGGCAAGCTCGATCCCGACGCGCGCAAGACCGAAGGCGCGCGCATCAACGTCGCAAAACAACAGGTCGAAGCGGCGCTCACCGCGCGCCGCCAGGCACTCGCCGATGCGCTGCTGAACCAGCGCCTCGCTGCCGAGGCGATCGACGTCACGTTGCCCGGTCGCGGCGCCGATGCCGGCAGTCTGCATCCGGTGATGCAGACGTGGGAGCGTGTCGAACAGATTTTCGGATCGATTGGCTTTGACGTGGCCGACGGTCCCGAAATCGAAACCGACTGGTACAACTTCACCGCGCTGAACAGCCCGGAAAATCATCCGGCGCGTTCGATGCAGGACACGTTCTACGTCGACGGCAAGGATGCCGACGGCCGTCCGCTGCTGCTGCGCACGCATACGAGTCCGATGCAGGTGCGTTACGCGCGTACCCATACGCCGCCGATCAAGGTGATCGTGCCGGGCCGCACCTATCGCGTCGACAGCGACGCGACCCATTCGCCGATGTTCAACCAGGTCGAAGGACTGTGGATCGAGGAGAACATCAGCTTCGCGGACCTGAAGGGCGTCTATAGCGATTTCCTCAAGAAATTCTTCGAGCGCGACGATATTCAGGTGCGTTTCCGCCCGTCGTACTTTCCGTTCACCGAGCCGTCGGCCGAGATCGACATGATGTTCGAGCACGGCAAGAACGCGGGCCGGTGGCTCGAAATTTCCGGCTCGGGGCAGGTGCATCCGACGGTCGTGCGCAACATGGGCCTCGACCCGGAGCGCTACATCGGCTTCGCATTCGGCAGCGGCCTCGAGCGTCTGACGATGCTGCGCTACGGCGTGCAGGATCTGCGTCTGTTCTTCGAAAACGACCTGCGCTTTTTGCGGCAGTTCGCGTGATGCCGCCGCGGCGGCCGCTGCTGCGCAATGACGCGCAGCGCGCCGCGAGCAAGCCGCGTAGCAGGCGTGGCGCGGGCGCACGACTGCATGAAGATGCGTCGCCCCGCGCTAGCCGGACGTTGACTCAACCCGTTTAAAACGTACAGAACCATGCAATTTCCGGAATCCTGGCTCCGATCCTTCGTCGATCCGCAACTGACGACCGAGCAACTGTCGCATGCGCTGACGATGGCCGGTCTCGAAGTCGAAGATCTGCGGCCGGTCGCGCCGCCGACCTCGAAGATCGTCGTCGGCCGCGTGCTCGAGGTGGTCAAGCACCCGGACGCGGACAAGCTCAACGTCTGCCAGGTCGACGCCGGCACGGGTGCGACGCTGAACATCGTGTGCGGCGCACCGAATGTCGCGCCGGGCATCAAGGTGCCGGTTGCGCTGGTCGGCGCGCAACTGCCGCCGGCCGAAGAGGGTGGCGCGCCGTTCGCCATCAAGCTGTCGAAGCTGCGTGGCGTTGAGAGCCAGGGCATGTTGTGCTCCGCACGCGAACTGAAGCTTTCGGAAGATCACAGCGGCCTTCTGATCCTGCCTGAAGATACGCCGATCGGCCAGGACATCCGCGACACGCTGAAGCTCGACGATACGATCTTCGAAGTCAAGCTGACGCCGAACAAGGCGGACTGCCTGTCGGTATTCGGCATTGCGCGCGAGACGGCGGCGATCACCGGCGCGGCGCTCAAACCGGTCGACATCAAGCCGGCGCCCGTTGCGCTGAACGAAACGCTGCCGGTGAAGATTTCCGCGCCCGATCTGTGCGGCCGCTTCTCGGGCCGCGTGATCCGCGGCGTGAACGCGCGCGCGAAGACGCCGCACTGGATGGTCGAGCGTCTCGAGCGTTCCGGCCAGCGCAGCATCTCGGCGCTCGTCGATATCTCGAACTATGTGATGCTCGAACTCGGCCGTCCGTCGCACGTGTTCGATCTGGACAAGATTCACGGTTCGATGGATGTGCGCTGGGGCAAGCGCGGTGAGACGCTGAAGTTGCTGAACGGCAATACGATCGAAGTGGACGAAACGGTCGGCGTGATCGCGGACGATCGCCATATCGAGAGCCTTGCCGGCATCATGGGCGGCGACAGCACGTCGGTGACGCTCGATACGACCAACATTTATCTCGAAGCGGCGTTCTGGTGGCCCGATAGCATCCGCGGCCGCTCGCGCCGGTACAACTTCTCGACCGACGCCGGACATCGTTTCGAGCGCGGCGTCGACTACGCGACGACCGCCGAGCACATCGAGCGGATCACGCAGCTGATCCTCGACATCTGCGGCGGCAAGGCGGGTCCGATCGACGATCAGATCATCAATGTGCCGAAGCGCGAGCGCGTGAAGATGCGTGTCGCGCGCGCGCAGCGGATCATCGGTATCGCGATCGGCGCCGACGAGATTGCGGATATTTTCACGCGCCTCGGTCTCGAGTATGTGCGCGACGGCGATACGTTTGCCGTGACGCCGCCGCCGTACCGCTTCGACATCGAAATCGAAGAGGATCTGATCGAGGAAGTCGCGCGCATTTACGGCTTCGAAAAGATTCCGGCGCGACCGCCCGTTGCAAAAAGCGAAATGCGCGCGACGAACGAAACGCGTCGCTCGATCCATGCGCTGCGCCACGCGCTGGCCGCGCGCGATTACGCGGAGACGGTCAACTTCAGTTTCGTCGATGCCGAATGGGAACAGGATTTCGCCGGCAACAGCAACCCGGTGCGCCTGCTCAATCCGATCGCCAGCCAGTTGTCGGTGATGCGCACGACGCTGTTCGGCAGCCTGATCCATGTGCTGCGCCACAACCTGAATCGCCGCGCCGATCGCATCCGCGTCTTCGAGGCGGGCCGCGTGTTCCTGCACGACCCGTCGATCGCCGCGGGCGAGATGACGGTCGAAGGCTTCGCGCAGCCGAAGAGGCTGGGTGCGCTCGCTTACGGCCCGGTGCTCGACGAGCAGTGGGGCGCAGCGACGCGCGCAGTCGATTTCTTCGATGTGAAGGGCGACGTCGAAGCGCTGCTGACGCCGGCGCTGGCGTCCGCTGCGCGCTTCGTGAAGGCCGAGCATCCGGCGCTGCATCCGGGCCGCAGCGCGCGCATCGAACTCGACGGCCGCGCGGTCGGCTGGATCGGTGAACTGCATCCGCGCTGGATGCAGAAGTATGATCTGCCGCACGCGCCGATCCTGTTCGAAATCGATGCGGAAGCACTGATGCGGCGTGATTTGCCGAGCCCGAGCGACGTGTCGAAATTCCCGCCGGTGCGGCGCGATATTGCCGTCGTCGTCGACCAGAAAATCGAGGTTCAGGCGCTGCTCGACGAGATGCAAAAGGCCCTGTCGACGGACGCGTGCAAGACCGTTCAGAGGGTTGCGCTTTTCGACGAATTTCGTCCAAAATCAAGTACTTCCGGTGGGCTGGCAGCTCATGAGAAAAGCCTTGCGTTCCGTGTGACCTTGCAAGATACTGGTGGGACCCTTCAGGATGAAACGGTCGATCTGGCCATTCAAACCCTGGTGGATCGTCTGGCTCGAGCATATGGCGCACGGTTGCGCGGATAACCCGCAGGGCGGGTTAGTCACGGTTATTCCCGCATTCTTCGTTTCAGTTTGCGCGCCATCTGATTAGATATGAATGAAATGAACTCGAGTGATTTCGAAGCCCTTCTTACGGCGCAACGCAGCGCCATGATTCGCGATATCCCGACATCATCCGCCGGCGCATCGGGCGAAACGCCGACGCTGACGAAGGCCGAACTTGCCGAGTTGCTGTTCGACAATGTCGGGCTCAACAAGCGCGAAGCGAAGGACATGGTCGAGGCGTTCTTCGAAGTGATCCGCGATGCGCTGGAAAGCGGCGACAGCGTGAAGCTGTCCGGCTTCGGCAACTTTCAGTTGCGCGACAAACCGCAGCGTCCCGGCCGGAATCCGAAGACGGGCGAAGCGATTCCGATCGCCGCGCGCCGCGTCGTCACGTTTCACGCAAGTCAAAAGCTGAAGGCGCTCGTTGAAAACGGCGCCGAAGCGAGCCTGACGCGCTGATCGATAGCTGATCGATATTAGAATCGATACGCGCGCGTTTCCGCGCAACCACCACGACGGCTAACTGACGATGACAGCGACGATCGAAAAAGTCGTCTTGCCTCCGATTCCGGCGAAGCGCTATTTCACCATCGGTGAAGTGAGCGAACTATGTGGCGTGAAGCCCCATGTGCTGCGTTATTGGGAGCAGGAGTTCACGCAGTTGCGGCCGGTCAAGCGGCGCGGCAATCGGCGGTATTACCAGCATCACGAGGTGCTGCTGATTCGCCGGATTCGCGAGTTGCTGTATGAGCAGGGCTTCACGATCAACGGCGCGCGCAATCGTCTCGACTCGCACGGCGGCGCGCAACGCGAAGCGGACGAACGCGAAGAAGCCGAAGCGCCGGTGGTGACGACGTCGATGGCCAGCGTCGATGTCGATCAGTTGCGCAAGGAATTGCTGCATGTGATCGATCTGCTCGGGCATTGAGCGGCGAAACAGCGTGAGGCAGTGCAAGGGTATGCTCAGCGAGCATCGTGTCTGTTATACTTGCCGACTTTCGGGGCGTAGCGCAGCCTGGTAGCGTACCTGCATGGGGTGCAGGTGGTCGGAGGTTCAAATCCTCTCGCCCCGACCAGATTCATCAGAAAACCCGCGTCGGCTTAATGCTGGCGCGGGTTTTTTGTTGGGCGTGTCGGTCATGACATCGTTCGTACACGGCACGCTGCTCACCACACGCCATTCGAAAAAAAGCGCCATCAATCTTAGACAGCTCCGTCAAGCTTAAAAGCCGCGGACGCGCATCCAAATCCGATCCGCTCGAAGCAGCAGACCATGCGAGCATGGCAGCAAAAGATCGCGAAGCGAAGTGCGACATCCATCCTGGCCGTTTCGACAAACATCACACACCACCGGCCATCAAACACGCTATCCGCCGCCGCCACGCATTCGCGTAAACACCTAACACCGTTGCTTTTCATTCCCGTCGAATAGCGTGCTGATATATGATATATCAGGTCATTTTCCACCCCGCAGGTCCACCATGCTCGATCCGTCGTTGCTTGGCCGTTTGTCCTTCACGCATGCTGAGCCATCGAAGGGTCCGCTGCCACCCGGGCGCCACCGTCTGGGCCTCGCGGACGAGCGCGACGCGGTGTTGTTCGTCCCTGAAGGTCTGAGCGAAGACACGCCGGTGCCGCTCTTCGTGATGTTCCACGGAGCGGGCGGCTTCCCGGAGAAAGTGCTGCCCTTCATCGAAACACACGCGCAGCAACATCGCTTTCTCGTGCTCGCGCCGCATTCGACCTATCCGACGTGGGACATCGTGATCGGCGGCAATGGCCCGGACCTCGAACGCCTGCATCAGGCCTTGACCGAAGTCACTTCGCGCTATCGGGTCGACCGTCGCCATCTTGCCTTTGCAGGCTTCTCGGACGGCGCAAGCTACGCGCTATCGATCGGCGTGACGAACGGCGATATCGTCAGCCACGTCATTGCATTTTCCGGCGGATTCTTTTCGATCTTCATGCAGGAGGGCGCGCCGCAGGTGCTGATCGCGCACGGTCTCCAGGATGAACAGTTGCCGGTCGCAACCAGCGGCCGCGCGAATGCAGCGAAACTCAAGGCGGCCGGGTACGACGTGCACTATATCGAGTTCAACGGCCCGCACGCGATTCAGCCGCCGGTCGTCGAACTCGCGGTCGACTTCTTTCTGAAGCAACATCCAGAAGACTGATGCACGCGGGCCGGATAATCAGCCAGCGGAAACGAGCGCTCATCATCGGGAGGCGCGCTAATGGATTTTGAAATACCGGAATCGTTGATCCACCCGCTGCTCGGCATGATCGGCAGCAGTTCTCCGCTTGCGAAACAACTGGCGGCGCACGGCATCTGTCACGGCAACATGGTCGTGTCGAGCCGGCTGTTCGATGCGAAGTCGCTGAACTCGCTGTACACGCTGTGCAAGTCGCAGAACGATCGCGGACTGATGTTCCAGATGCTTGCGCTCGACGGCATCCACAACGCGCCGCAGGCGCGCGTGATTCCGTCGCTGGATCAACTGGTGCCGGGCCTGATCGCGTATCTCGGCCGCGAGGCGACCGACGGCTGGCTGTATCGGCGCAACAAGGACGGCACGCTATTGCCGTGGCTTGTGAACCGGATCCGCCATGTCGAGCCGGAGCAGGGCATGCCGTACGTCGTCGTCGATATGGTCGCGAACACGATGCAATCGGCGAATTCGGAGCAGACCGACTACAGCAAGCGGCGCTCCGGCATGACGACATCGCTGATGTTCAATCGCAGCGACATCGTCGATCGCACGATTCCCGAACTGCTCGCCGAATTCGGCTTCTATAAGGAGTGCGCGGAGTTCAGGCAGGAATACGAGCAGCACGCGCAAAAATTCCTGAAGTACCAGCGCCGCTTCGGTGCGCAGTTCGTCGTCACGAAGTCGGTGTTCACGACGGACGCGAAGGGCGCGCCGGAACTCGCGCGGATTGTCGACGGCATCACCGCGAAGTGCGTGAACGACGAGGAACAGCTCGAGCGCCGCTTCGAAATGACTTGCGATCCGGGCTTCTGGCGCAATGCCGGGATCGAATCCGGTTTCGACAGGATTCCGTTGCATTGTTACGTGCACCTGTTCCACCTCGAGTGGCACAAGAATATCTGGGCGCACGTGCAGCATATGAGCGAGTATCGCTACCAGCCGGAGTTGCGCGACAAGCTGGTGCTGCCCGGCGATCACCGCGATCTGATCGATATCCTGACGTCGAACATGAACGTGCTCGTGCAGGACTTCGTGCAGGGCAAATCGGGCGGCACGACCATTCTGTGCCAGGGCTCGCCCGGACTCGGCAAGACGCTGACCGCGGAGATCTACGCGGAAGTGGTCGGCAAGCCGCTTTACCGCGTGCATTCGGGACAGCTCGGCACGACGGCCGCATCGGTCGGCGCGGCGCTCACCGGCGTGCTGCGTCGCGCGACGCGCTGGGACGCGATCCTGTTGCTCGATGAGGCGGACGTCTATATCCGGCGCCGCGACAACGATCTCGAGCACAACGCGATCGTCGCTGAATTCCTGCGCACGCTCGAGTATTTCAACGGGCTCATGTTCATGACGACCAATCGCATCGGCGACGTCGACGATGCGATCCTGTCGCGCTGCATCGCGACGATCCACTACGAGACGCCGTCGAAGGCCGATGCGACGCACCTCTGGAAACTGCTTGCGGAGCAGTTCGGCGCGGACCTCGACGACGCGCTGATCGAAGAGCTGACGGTTCGCTATCCGAAGGCGAGCGGGCGCGACATCAAGGAATTGCTGAAGCTCGCGACACGTTATTGCAAGGCCAAACAGCTGCCGTTGAGCGAAGACGTGTTTCGTCTCTGCGCGCTGTTCCGCGGACACACGTGACGCGCGCGGCGTGCTGACGCCGCGGTCCGCGTCAGCAAGTGGTTCGCACAGGGGGAGTTCGTTCGCACGCGCATCGCGCGGCGCGGCAGAACACATCGCAGCAGAACACATCGCAGCAAAGCACAACGCAGCAAAGCACAACGCAACGCCCCCAAACCCTTCCCACTCTCCCACGCCAACCCGCGCGCGCACAAGCCGATGCTTCGGCTTCGCCCATCAGCCGCGACTTCTCTCCCCATCGATGCCGCGACAACAGCATCGCCGCTATCCTGGCACAGCACCGCGCATCACACGTCGACCGCTTGCCGCTCGCGCCCCCGCACGCAACCAGATCGAATAGGACGATCCATGAGGCCTTGCGCGCGACGGCTTTCGATCATCTGACGTCGATATCACTCCGCTCATAAAAACGGAGATACGCATGCGTCTTATCCGTCACGAGCCCGCCAGGCAGTCGGGACACTTTTCGGCGACTGGAGTGACGCAGCCCGAAGTCGACTTCCAGAACCGCGAAATCGATGCGATCCTGACGGAGGTCGCCGTTCTGACGCAAGCGGACCGAGTCTGCCCGAATGCGTTGCCGGCCGGGTCACAAGCGCCCGGCACCCGAGCCGGCCACAGCGGAATTAGAGGAAGGGCTCTTCAGGATTCGCGAACGCTTGCCGATATACGGACTGAAGTGCGTCCACACGTTTCGTGTGCCTGAACAACGATTCGCGCGACGGCGGGAGATCAGTCGACGCGAGGCGGATCGTCTTATCGTCCGCTGCGAAGGGGATTTCATGACTGCAAACGCGTGCATGGCTGTCATCAAACGTCCACACAATTGCGGCATCTGACCGATATCCCGCGCCGGAGGCCCAGTTGATAAGGCAAGTCCTAGGTAGCCTGCTTGTGACGCTTTGCGCGGCCAGCGCGCACGCCGCCAGCGGTCCGGACTGCTCGCGCCCGTTTACGCTTGCGCTGCACGACCACGGGCTGCTGTATTCGCTCGCCACCGATACCGGCATCGACAAGGATTTCGCCGACGAACTGGCGCGCCGCAGCGGCTGCGAGATTCGCGTGAGCCTGATGTCGCGTGCGCGCATCTGGAAGCTGATCGAGTCCGGCGCGCTCGATTTCAGCCTGTCCGGCATCACCAACGACGAGCGCGATCAGTACGCGTCGTTCGCGTGGTACTTCAGCGACAAGTACTATCTATTGGTGCGCAAGGACGCGGGCATCCGGAGTCTGTCCGACTTCGAGCGCGACGATCGCTCCCAGCTCGGCGTGATCCGCAGCTTCCGCTATAGCGATTCTGCCAACCAGCTGGTCGATACGCTGTCCGCCGAGAACCGCGTCAGTCTTGCGGGCGGTCTCGAGCCGCTCTATCAGGCGCTGACCATGAAGCGCATCCAGGGGATGATCATCGAGCCGTTCGACTACCCGGTGGTCGACGAGAAGCAGATTCGCGACATCACGACAATCATCGAATTCAACGATCCCGCGGTGCCGCACGGCCTCATCATGTCGAAGAAGGCGTTGCCCGCGGCGCAACGGGAAAAATGGCGCGCGTTAGTCGACGAGATGCGCGCGGACGGCACGGTGCGGCGCATTTTCCGTAAATATTTCAAACCCGACCTCGCCGACTCGATGGTCGATTTTCCGACGCCGCCGTGAACCGGGCGCGCCTGATCCTGATCCCGCTGCTGGTGCTCGCCTCCTCGTTGATGCTGACGTGGACGGTGTGGGACCACGAGCGCCATGCTTCGCAGCACGAACTGCGTGCGCAATTCACGTTCGCGCTCGGCGACGCGGTGAGCCGTATCGAACAGCGCATGGCGTCGTACGAGCAGATGCTGCACGGCGTGCAGGCGCTCTTCGTCGCGACCGGTACGCTCGATCGCGAGCGCTTTCGCGACTATATCGGCGCGGTCAACGCCGATGCGAATCTGTCCGGCATCCAGGCGATCGGACTGATCGAGTGGGTTCCGCAACGCGGCCTCGCGAGTCACGTCGCGACGATGCGCCACGTCGCCGGCGCCGACTATGCGGTCGACCCCGTGGGCGAGCGCGACAGCTACGCACCGATCATCGAGCGCATGCCGTTCGCGGACAACCGGCGCGCGGTGCTCGGCTTCGATTCATGGGTGAGCCCGGTGCGCCGCGACGCGCTCGAGAAAGCACGCGACTCCGGGCTCGCGGCAATCTCCGGCAAGGTGCAGCTCGCCTCGGACGTCGGCCGGCAGGACCAGCCGGGCTTCGTGATGTACCTGCCGGTCTATCAGCACGGCGAGCCGATCGATACCGTCGCGCAACGCCGCGCGCATCTGCTCGGCTGGGTCTACGCGGCATTCCGGATGCACGATGTGATCGCGAGCCTGTACGGCGAGGAGCCGCCCGGCCTGTCGCTGGCGATCTACGACGGCGTCGGGACGTCGGCCGCATCGCTGCTGTATCGCTCGTCCGACCCGCAAGCCCATCATGTGCCGTCGGACCTCGTCACGCATGAGTATCTGGTGGTCGGCGGGCACGACTGGACGCTGTCGCTCGCCGCGCAGGATCGCTTTATGGCCCGCTTCGGGCGCAACGCGGAATGGTTGATCGCAGGGACCGGCGGCGGCCTCTCCGTGCTGCTCGCGCTGCTCGCGTGGATCATGGCGACCGGCCGCAGCCGGGCGATGCGGCTCGCGTCGACGATGACGCGCGAGCTACGCGAGAGCGAAGAGAAGTTTCGCGCGATCGCGGACTGCACGGTGAACCTCGAAGTCTGGTGGGGACCGGACGGCAAGCCGCGCTGGATCAATCCGTCAGTCGAGGAATACACCGGCTATACCGTCGACGAATGCATGGCGATGCACGACTTCGCCGGCACGCTGATTCATCCGGACGACATGCCGCGCGTCGCGCCCGAGCTATTGAAGGGCCGCCAGGGGCTGCGCGGCGGCGACCTCGAATTTCGTTGCATCCGCAAGGATAACGCGTTGATCTGGCTGTCCGTGTCGTGGGTGCCGATCTACGATGCGCGAGGCGGGCTGACCGGCTTCCGTATGAGCGGGCGCGACATCACCGAGCGCAAGCGCTTCGAAGCGGAGCTGCGCATTGCAGCGGTGGCCTTCGAATCGCTCGAAGGGATGATGGTGACCGACGCGCACGGCACGATCCTGCGCGTGAACTCGGCATTCACCGTCTGCACCGGCTATACCGCGCAGGAAGTGGTGGGCCGCACGCCGCGCATCCTGCAGTCGGGCCGGCACGACAAGGCGTTCTACCGCGAGATGTGGCAGACGATTCATCGCGACGGCGGCTGGCAGGGCGAGATCTGGGACCGTCGCAAGAACGGCGACATCTACCCGAAATGGCTGACGATTACCGCGGTGACCGGCGAAAACGGCGCGGTCACGCACTACGTCGGCACGCATCACGACATCACCGAGCGCAAGATTGCCGAAGAGCGCATCAAGGAACTCGCGTTCTTCGACGCGTTGACGCGCCTGCCGAACCGCACGCTGCTATGGGACCGGCTCAGGCAGGCGATCGCGGTGAGCGCGCAGAACGGCACATGCGGCGCGCTGCTCTTTATCGATCTCGACAACTTCAAGACGCTCAACGACACGCTCGGCCACGACAAGGGCGACCTGCTGCTGCAACAGGTCGCGCATCGCCTGTCCCGCTGCGTGCGCGAAGGCGATACGGTGGCGCGGGTCGGCGGCGATGAATTCGTGGTCATGCTCGGCAGTCTGAGCGCGCTGCGCGACGAAGCGGCGAATCGCACGGAGGCGGTCGGCGAAACGATTCTCGCGGTGCTGGCCGAACCGTATCAGCTCGACGGCGTCGACTACCGGACCAGCGCGAGCGTCGGCGCGACGGTCTTCCAGGGCCATCAGGCGTCGATCGACGAACTGCTGAAGCAGGCCGACCTGGCGATGTACAAGTGCAAGGAGCGCGGCCGCAATGCGATGTGCTTCTTCGATCCGGCGATGCAGACCGTGGTGGTCGAGCGCGCGGCGCTCGAAGCGGCGCTGCGCCGCGCGATCGACGAAGACCAGCTCCTCGTGCACTACCAGGCGCAGGTCAGCGACGGCGACCGGGTGACCGGCGCCGAAGCGCTGGTGCGCTGGCGGCATCCGGAACGCGGCATCGTGGCGCCGGCCGACTTTATCCCGCTTGCCGAAGAGACCGGGCTGATTCTCGCGCTCGGCGACAAGGTGCTCGAAACCGCGTGTCTGCAGCTCGCGCAGTGGGCGCAGCAGCCGGGCATGGCGCATCTGACGATCGCGGTGAACGTCAGCGCGCAGCAGTTTCGCGAACCGCGTTTCGTCGAGCGGGTGCTGGCGGTGATCGAGCGGACCGGCGCGAATCCGCATCGGCTCAAGCTCGAATTGACCGAGAGCGTGCTGGTCGACAACGTGCAGGACATCATCGAGAAGATGGGCGCACTGAAGGCCGAAGGCGTCGTGTTCTCGCTCGACGACTTCGGCATCGGCTATTCGTCGCTGTCGTATCTGAAGCGGCTGCCGCTCGATCAACTGAAGATCGACCGCTCGTTCGTGCGCGACATTCTGATCGACGCGAACGACGCGGTGATCGCGCGCACCATTGTCGCGCTGGCGCAAAGCCTCGGCCTCGGGGTGATCGCGGAAGGCGTCGAAACCGAAGCGCAACGCGACTTTCTCGCGGGCGCCGGGTGTCACGCGTATCAGGGGTATTACTTCTGCCGGCCGCTGCCGGTCGAAGGGTTCGAGGCGTTTGCGGGCAGCTTCGACGCGCAGCCGTTCGGGTAGAGCGGGCAGGGCGGCGGTGCAATGCGCCGCTGCCGCTGCCGCTGCCGCTGCTTTTGCCACTACCGTTGCCACCACTGTTGCCGCTCTCGCCGCGTATCACAGCGGCGAACGGCTACCAGGCAGCTTGCCGAGCGGTCGCCGCCGCTCCGCTCACCACCGTTATCGCATGGACGTCACTTCACCGCGCCGGTCAGCGACGCATCGATATACGCGTTGATATCCTGCGGCTGCTTGTACACGGTATTGCGGACGTTGAACTTGTCCGCATTCGCGGTCGACCCATAGATCGAATCGAGTCCGTCGCCCTTCGCAAACGCCTTCTTCGCCGCGGCCGCATCGAGCAGATGGGTTCCCTTGAGCAGCGGCAGATACTGCGCGGGCGTGAGGCCGACCCGTGCCGACATGATCTTCACCGCATCCGCCTGCGTCTTCGGATCGTTCACATACGCGACGCAGCGGTACCAGACCTTGATCACCTTTTCCCAGTCCGCCTTGCGCGACGCGAGGCTCGCCGGGTTGACCGTGATCGCGTCGTAGATCAGGCCCGGCGCGTCCGCCGACGTGAAGATCGGATGCGAGCCCGGCACGCGCTTCAATGCCTCGCCGGCATTCGGCTGCCACGCGCCGACCGCGGCGATGTCCTGCGACGACGCGAGCACCTGCGGCAGTTCGTTGGTCTTCGCATTGACGAGCGTCAGGTCCGATTCCTTCATGCCGTGCTTCGACAGCGCGGTATCGAGCAGCAGATGATCGACGAGGCCGATTTCGACGCCGACCTTTTTGCCCTTCAACGCCTCGACCGATTTCGTCGCGGGCCTGGCGACGATCATGTCGTTGCCGCTCGAATAGTCGGTGAGCAGGATCATCACGTTCTTCGCGCCGCTTGCGCCGGTCACGAGCGCATCGCCGTTGGTGATCGTGACGCCGTCGAGCTTGCCCGCCGAAAACGCGTCGAGCGATGCCGAGTAATCGAACCATTCGAACGCGACATCGACTTTCTCCTCCTTGAACCAGCCCTTGTCGATGGCGACCTGGAACAGCACCCAGCCCGGCCAGTCGCTATAGCCGATTTTCAGCGGCGCCGCCGCGTGCGCTGCGGCCGGCGTGAAGCCGACCGCGAGCGCGGCC
>NZ_CADIKF010000049.1 GCF_902859875.1 Paraburkholderia solisilvae
CGCCGGCCCGGCCGACCATCGGGCGCCGCGCGCGCGCCGGAGCAGCGCGCCCGCCTGCTCGACGTGGCAATCGCGCTGTTTGCCCGCCAGGGCATCGTCGATACCACGCTCGGCGCGATCGCGCGCGAAGCGGGCTACACGCCGGCCATGGTCCATTACTACTTCAAGACGCGCGATCAGCTGATCGACGTGCTGATCGACGAGCGTTTTGCGCCGCTGCGCAAAGCGCTCGCCGGCGCGTTCCACGAGAACGGCGACGACCCGGTTGCCGCCATTACGGAACTGGCGCGCAGGCTCGTCGAGATGGCCGGCGAATATCCGTGGTTTCCGTCGTTATGGGTGCGCGAAGTGATGAGCGAAGGCGGGTTGCTGAAAAAGCGCATGAATGAGCGCTTCGGCGATACACGCCAGAAAGCGACGCTCGCGCGTCTCGCGAAGTGGCAAAGAGAAGGGCGCCTGAACCCGGATCTCGAGCCGTCGCTGCTATTCGTGTCGATATTGGGGCTGACGATTCTGCCGCTGGCGGCGTCGAATGCATGGCGTAGCGATCCTGCGCGCAACCGGCTGACTGCGGCCGATATCGCCCGTCACGCGCTGGCGTTGCTGACGCAAGGCGTCGGACCGCGCTGACGTCTCACGCTCCGCTCACTGCTCGAGCGGCCTGCGCTCGAGTTGTCCATCGAGTCCCTGCGAATCGGTCAGCGCGTCGAGCGACGCGAACGCCGCATCGCGATACTTCGCGGACAGCACACCCCAGCGGCGCGCCCACAGCGACGTGACGACCGGCGTGAGCAACGCGGTCACGACCACCGAGGTCGCCACCAGTGCGGTCGCCGCCGGCGCGACCGCGGCGTAGCGCGGCTCGATGCCCGCGATGATCTGCGGCACCGCGACCGCCGCGCCGGCTGTCGACGATGCGCCGATGCCCGCGGTGCCATTGCCCTTCGCGAGGAAGATATCGGCCAGCACGAGCGTCGTGCCGGTCACGAGCATCACGCAGATACCGACCAGAATGCCGAGCAGGCCCGTGTTCAGGATGACCGCGAAATCGAGGTTATTGCCGAGCGCGAAGGCGAAGAACGGCACCATCACCGGCACCGCCGAGCCGAAGAAGCGGCGCAGCTCCGGGTCCAGATTGCCGAGCGCGAAGCCGATCAGAAACGGCAGCAGCGCGCCGAACAGCGTCGCGTACGGGAAGCTCGCGATGCCCGCGATGCCGAGCGTCACCATGGTCATGAACGGCCCCGATTCGAGCGACATCAGGCAGAACGCTCCCGCTTCCTCTTTCGTGCCGTACTGCTGCATCAGCGCCATATAGAGGCCGCCGTTCGTCTCGTTCATCACACAGATCACGGTGAGCGCGGAAAGCCCGGTGAGAAAGCCCGACGTGATGCCGCCCGGCGGCAGGAAGCGCGACGCGACGACGCCGGCGAGCGCGGCCGTCGCCACTTTGGTCGCCACGAGTACGCCGCTTTTGCGCAGTACGACCGGTGTCGCCTTCAGGCTGATGCTCGCGCCCATGCAGAAGAACCAGACAGCGAGAATCGGCAGCGTGCCGGTAATCAGCGCGTTCGAGAATGAGCCGAGGGACTTGCCCGCATGCGGCGCGAATGTATGCACGCATGCGCCGAGCAGAAGCGGAACCAGCATCAGTCCGCCTGGAATACGGTCGATGGCTTGCTTGATCTTCATGCCGGAGCGCTCCTCCACGGACGGGTCGTGCCCGCTCGGTTGTTATCGGTTGCGCTGCCCGCCGCAGTGCGCGCCGGGCAGTGCCGGACTGCAATTTAGCATTGCTTCGGAACAGCGTTCTAAAAAAATTGGCATTCAACCGTCATCGTTTACACCTACGTAATCCAAGCTGGATATGTATCTGTCACGCATCGCCGCGAGATCTATGCGCATTGACATGAACCATTTTGGACCGATGTTCCGAAATCAATCTTTTCATGCTCTAATGCGCGGCAAGCGGCCGGTGCGTATGCCGCGACTTCTGACAACTGGATGGAGACAAGCGGATGGACGAACAGGCCGTCATTTCACCGAGCTGGTCGATTCATTCAGGTGTCGGCACGCGCGCGTATACGTTCATCTGGGGCATGGTGGGCGAGAACCTGGTGTTCAAGGACATGGATCATGTCGCAGTTGCGGATCTGCGCTGAGCATATGAAACAGGTTGAATGCAGCGCACGCATCACACGTATGACATGCCGGGCGCGCATCGCATCCGAAGTAACGATGGCAACTACGGCAACCACCGCAACCACGCACGGAACACCACGCGCATGAACCCCAGCCTGTTCGATCTGACCGGCAAGATCGCGATCGTGACCGGCAGCAACACCGGCCTCGGCGCGGGGATGGCAGTCGCACTCGCGCAGGCGGGCTGCGATATCGTCGGCGTTTATCGCAGCGCGCCGGGCGATACGCCGGGCGCGATACGCGAAATCGGGCGGCGCTGCGTCGACGTGCAGGCGGATCTCAATACGATCGAGCCGATCGCGCGGATCGTGCAGGAAGCGCTCGACGCGTTTGGTCGTATCGATATCCTGATCAATAACGCGGGCACGATTCGCCGTAACGATGCGTTGAATTTCACCGAGGAAGACTGGGACGCGGTGACCGGTGTCAATCTGAAGACGGTGTTCTTCCTCGCACAGGCCGTCGCTCGGCAGTTCGTTGCGCAACAGGGCGGCGGCAAGATTATCAATATCGCGTCGATGCTGTCGTTCCAGGGCGGCGTGCGCGTGCCGTCGTACACGGCCGCGAAAAGCGGCGTGCTCGGCTTGACGCGTTTGCTCGCCAACGAATGGGCGGAGCGCGGCATCAACGTCAACGCGATCGCACCGGGTTATATGGCGACGCGCAACACCGAACCGCTGCGCGACGATGCACGCCGTCACGATGAGATTCTGTCGCGCATTCCCGCTGGTCGTTGGGGTGTGCCGGATGATCTCGCGGGGCCGGTGGTGTTTCTCGCGTCGGCTGCATCGGATTACGTGCACGGCCATACGCTTGCCGTCGACGGCGGGTGGCTCGCACGCTGACGCGGCGGCGCATCGCACAGTGACTTCGTGATGCGCGGACCAGCGCACGCGGGCCGCTTCGCGTTCGCCGCAACACTTCGCGCGGGCATGGGCAAAAGCGCTATGCTCTCGTTCCAGGGAAAGATGAACGGATGACGAAATATGCGAGTGGCAGCCAGAAAAATTAAAGCTGACGACAGGCACGGCGACATCGCATTAGCCGGCAGCGCCGAGCTTGCGGCTGACGGCGGCGAACGCAGCGAATCGGTGGCCGCGGTCAACAAGGTGTTCGCGATCCTGCAGGCGCTGGGTGAAAACAGCCAGATCGGCATCAGCGAGCTTTCGCAGCGCCTCGTGATGTCGAAGAGCACCGTACATCGCTTCTTGCAAACGCTGAAAGGTCTTGGCTATGTCGCGCAGGAAGAAGACACCGATCGCTATCGTCTGACCATCAAGCTGTTCGAGCTCGGTTCCAAGGCGCTCGAAAGCGTCGATCTCGTCCGCGAAGCCGACGTACAGATGCGCCGCCTTTCGCAACTCACGCGCGAAGCAGTTCACCTCGGCGCGTTCGACGAAAACAGCATTGTTTATATCCACAAGATCGACGCCGACTACGACTTGCGGATGCAATCGCGCATCGGCCGGCGCAACCCGCTCTACAGCACCGCAATCGGCAAGGTGCTGCTTGCGTGGATGGAGCCCGACGAGGCACGCAACGTGCTATCTCACGTGGTGTTCAGGAAGTCGACGCCGAAAACGCTGGCGTCGGCGCAAGCCGTATTGAACATCCTGCCGCATGTGCGGGAGCAAGGGTACGGCGAGGACAACGAAGAGCAGGAAGAAGGGCTGCAATGCATCGCGGTGCCGGTGTTCGAGCGCTTCGGGCGCGTGATCGCAGGGCTTTCGATTTCGTTTCCGAGCATGCGTTGCGGGGCCGATACGAAAGCTCACTACGTCGCGCTGCTCAAGGACGCCGGGCGTGCAATTTCGGCACAACTGGGCTATCACGACAGTCAGCGCGCGGTAGATTAAGCATTGTGCAGGGTCCGCAACCGGTCACGCGAGCGCCTTAATGTTGGGCTAAGGTTGCGTCGCCAGCCTCGCTGCGGTGCATTGCGCACCAGCGTACACTTCCTTGCAACTCGTCGGACGCAGCCGGGTCAATGGACGGTAGATTGATACGGAGCGCACGGCGAACAGCGCGCCGGCGGTTCGTGCAGGAACGTTGTGTAATTTCGCAGGGGAAGGGTGTGAAGGTCGTACAGTCTTTTCGCTGTCGGCGCTGGCGCGGAGCAGGTGCCTGACCAGACCACGTCAGAATGCATAAACAAGCTGTACCAACAGCTTTTTGGGTAACAACGCAAAAATGAACGGTGTATTAAGGCTCGATCAGGCGACGATCGTGCTTGTAGAAGACGACCCGCAGAATCGCGAGTCGCTCAAGAGTTTGCTCGAATCCGAGGGTGCACATGTGGTGGCGGTGTCGGATGCCGAGGAGGGAGTCGAAGCGGCGATGCGTGTGATGCCGGACGCGGTCGTCTGCGACATCGACTTGCCGGCGATGGACGGCTTCTATCTGATCCAGCGGCTGCGCGACCACGAGATTCGCGGCGATCACGCGCCGGCGGTGGCGGTCGCGATTACCGGCCACACCGACGACGCCTACCGGCTACGCAGCATCGGCGAAGGATTCCAGCACTTCATGACGAAACCGGCTCGCCCGGAGACGCTTGTGACGCTATTGCACGACGCAATCGGCACGCGCGCAGCGGGTTAGCGCCTACTGGTGTGTCGCTGCGGCGCGCGTTGCAACGCATGCGCGTTGCGATCCGCGTCCGGCGGACGACCGGCGCGTCTCGCGAATGAGTTCGCGTGAAATAATCTCGCGTGAATGCTAGCCGGCGGCGGCTTGTGCCGCCTGGCATGCCGCGCACAGTCCCTTCAGCTCGATCTCTTCGCCGGCCAGACGATAGCCGGCATCTTCGACTTGCGCGATTAGCGCTTCGCGCAATTTCGGCTGATGCAGTTCGGTGACGCTGCCGCATTGCTGGCACACCACCAGCATGCCGTGCTGACAGTGCGTCAGATCGTGGCACACGGTGAACGCGTTGATCGACTCGATGCGGTGCACGAGTCCGGCGGACAGCAGGAAATCCAGCGCGCGATAGACGGTGGGCGGCGCCGAACCGGGGTGGATTTCGCGCATTTCGTCGAGCAGCGAATAGGCCTTCGTCGCGCGTCCGGAGTTCAGCAGCAGTTCGAGCACCTTGCGCCGGATCGGCGTGAGTTTCTCGCCGCGCTTGCGGCAGTACGCATCGGCCAGCGCGAGCGCCGCCTCCGGCGAAGCGGCATGGCGATGCGCGGCGGACGCGCGCGCGCGGGGTGACTTTTCGGTGGCCGCGGAGGCCTTTGCATTTTTCATGCGCTGATTATAAAGGTCCGGCGCGCGTGCGGATTCAGTCGAGCTTCACATCGAAACCGCGCTTCACCGCGGGCCGCTCGAACATCATCTGATACCAGCGCTGCACGTTCGGGTAGTCGGCCAGGTCGACCTTATGGCGTTCGTGGCGCCATGCCCAGCCGAGAATCGCGAAATCGGCAATGGACAGATCGCCCGCGACGTATTCGGTCTGGCCCAGACGCGTATCGAGCACGGTGTACAACCGCCGCGTTTCCGCGGAAAAACGCTTGAATCCATACGCGCGGTCGCTTTCGGATTCGAGCGCGGCGAAGTGGTGCACTTGCCCGGGCATCGGTCCGAAGCCGCCCATTTGCCACATCAGCCATTCGAGCACCGGCACGCGGTCGCGCAGGCTTTTCGGCAGGAATTTGCCGGTTTTTTCGCCGAGATACAGCAGGATCGCACCCGACTCGAACACGCTGATCGGCTGGCCGTCCGGTCCTTGCGGATCGACGATCGCCGGGATCTTGTTGTTCGGGCTGATGCGCAGGAAGTCCGCCTGAAACTGCTCCTTGTTGCCGATATTGACCGGCTTGACCGTATAGGGCAGCGCCATTTCTTCGAGCGCGACGCTGATCTTGCGTCCGTTGGGCGTGGCCCACGCGTATAAGGTGATGGTCATGTCGCGAGGTCGTGTAGATCGTTGCGCAAATGGCTGCGCGGGTCGGATGAGCCGCGGGGTGGGCCGCGCCGGCTCACGCGCGCGGCGCGTGTCCCGCGCGTGATGTTGCGGTTCAGGTCAGCGGGAAATCGATGTATTTCCGGAAGCCGGTGCGCGGCGCGAGACGCGCGTACCAGCGTTCGAGATTCGGCAGCGACGGCCGTTCGATTCCCTCGAGGCCGAACCAGCGCCTGGCGTACGAACCGAGCACGATATCGGCCAGCGTAAATTGCTCGCCCTCGATATGAAAGCGCCCTTGCAATTGCGCGTCGAGCATTTTCCACAATGCGCCGGTTGCTTCGAGATCGGCGGCGAGCTTCGCGGTGTCGCGCTTTTCCGCGGGCGTGCGCACGAGCGCAAGAAACAACGGGCGCTCGGTCGGCGCGAGCGTGGCGAGCGTCCAGTCGAGCCAGCGGTCGATGCTCGCACGCGCTTTCGGCTCAGCCGGATAGAGGCTGCTCGAGTCGCCGTACTGCATCGCGAGATAGCGCAGAATGGCGTGCGATTCCCACAGCACGTAATCGCCATCGACCAGTGTCGGAACACGGCCGGTCGGGTTCATGACGAGATATTCGGCGGTATTGTTGCGCCCGAATTGCAAACCCGCGTCAATGCGGTCGTACGGCAACACCAGTTCGTCACAGCACCACAAGACCTTCTGAACGTTGACGGAATTGCTGCGTCCCCAGATCGTAATCACCGGCACACTTCCTCTGACATTACAGTTTGGCAAGCCGCGCACGCGTGCGGCGTTCAGCGGTTAACGATACACGAAGCCGAATCGTCCGACTGAAGCGCACGCGAGGCCGTCGCGTTCGCCTCGCGGCATTGCGTACAATGAGCGCTCGCTGGCGCAGCGGCATCGACCGGCACCGGTGCACGCCAGGCACACGCCAGGTGTTCGCCAACTGCACGCCGACACTCCGATAGAAGCGCCCACTCATCACGAGGCACTGCATGGCCCGCATCGTTCCCGACGACTGGAAGCATGTCGCCGCCACCGGCGCGGCGGCGCGCGAACGCGAAACGCTCGCCCTCTTTGCCGAAGCGCTGCCCGCCGGCTACACCGTGTATCACGGCGTGCATTGGACGCGCGTCAATCAGGGCTTTTCGGTGTTCGGCGAAGCCGAGTTCGTGGTCGTGTCGCCGTCGGGCCGCGTGATGCTCGTCGAGCAGAAAACCGGCTTTTTGCGCGAAACGCCGAAGGGGCTCGTGAAGGCGCATCTGCAGGTCGAGCGCAATGTGGCGATCGCACTCGCGCGCACGGTCGAAGGGCTGCATCGGCGTTTTACCGCGGCGTTCGGCGCCGGCACGTATTTCGTCGACGGGCTGCTGTACTGCCCCGACTACGCGGTGAAAGAAGCGGCGATCGCCGGCGTGGACCCGGCGCGGATCGTCGACGCGACGCGCAAGGAGCGGCTCGCGGCGATCATTCGCGACGCGCTGCCGGCCGACGAGCCGCGTTTGCCATGCGCGTCGAAGGTCCATCATTTTCTCGCCGACGAATTGTCGCTGACGCCTGACGCCAGCGCGCTCGTCGGCCAGGCGGGCACGCTCGTCACACGCCTCGCGGGCGGTCTGGCGACCTGGGCGCGGCGCCTCGAATTCGCACCGTTCCGGCTGCGCGTGATCGGCACCGCCGGTTCCGGCAAGACGCAACTCGCGGTGCAGGTGATGAAAGACGCGGTCGCGCGCGGCGAGCGGCCGCTCTATGTGTGCTTCAACCGGCCGCTTGCCGATCACATCGCGCGGGTCGCGCCGCCCGAAGCGAAGATCGCGAACTATCACCAGCTATGCGACTGGATCGCGCGCGACGCCGGCCGTGCGCCGGACTTTACCGCCCCTGACGTATTCGAGCAGCTCGAAACTGTGTTCGCGCAGACGCCGATCGACGCGCGCTGGCAGTACGATGTGCTGATCGTCGATGAAGGGCAGGACTTTCGCGAGGCGTGGGTCGCGCCGCTCGAACGCGTGCTGCGGCCGGGCGGCAAATGGTGGTGGCTGGAGGATCCGCTGCAGAACCTCTACATGCGCGAGCCGGTGGCGCTGCCGGGCTGGACCGTGCTGAAGGAAACCACCAACTATCGCAGCCCGCGCGACATCCTTGATTATCTGCGCGACGTGGTCGGCGCAACGGTGCCGCTCGCGGCCGGACTCGCCGCCGCGAGTCCGTTCGACGGCTCCGACATCGCGCTGTCGACGTACGACGAGACCGAGGCTGCGCACAGCTGCGTCGATGCGACCAAACGCGCGATCACGCAGGCGTTGTCGCTGGGTTTTCGCAAGCAGGACATCGCGGTGCTGTCGTTTCGCGGACGCGAAGGCTCGGTGCTTGCCGCGCTCGACCAACTCGGCCCGCACCGGCTGCGCAGCTTCACCGGCAAGTACGATCTGTTCGGCAGCCCCGAGTATCGCGACGGCGATGTGCTGCTCGAATCGATCTACCGCTTCAAAGGGCAGGCCGCGCCGTGTGTGATTCTCACCGAGGTCGATTTCGACGTATTCGACGAGCGCAGTGCGCGCAAGCTGTTCGTCGGCGCGACGCGCGCCACGATGAAGCTGATCGTGGTCGCGTCGCATCGTGCGGCGCGGCAATTGCAGTTGGGCGAAGCGTCGGAAACGGCCGACGGGGTCGAGTGAACGGAACCGAAGCGCCGGCTCTGCGTGCGAACCGGGCTCGGCGGGACGCTATGAGGCGTCGACTGTCGAAGGCGACCAGCGCGATGCATTCACCAGCGTACCGGTACGCGTCGCCGCATCCCACCAGATCACGCGCAGCAGCGGCGCGGCCTGCGCAATGCGCAGCGCCTGCACCGGGTCGCTTTCGATGAAATGCGTGACGCCGCAGCGCAGGGCCGCCGCGGCCTTGTGCTCGGCCGCGGCCAGCGGCGTCTCGTCGTGCGCGTCCGGCACGCGCATCACCAGTTCCAGGTGACCGAAGCCGTGGCGCTCGAGCCAACCGCGGGTCCGATCGAGATCGGTCTGCGGGCGGCCGGTGATCACCGCGCGCACGCGCTCGAGATCGATACCCGGCAGCACCTCGAACGGCTGCAGCGCATCGCGTTCGGCGAGCGCGGCGGACAAATCCGCGTCGTAGCGGGACAGCGGCACGTCCGGCAGCAGGATGCCGTCGAGGTCGATCGCGTACGTCGCGTACTCGTGATCGTGCGCCATCGCCTGCGCGTCGCCGGCTTCGACCTGCAGCCAGTCTTCGCGATAACCCTCCGTGTACGCCTGCCGCTCCCACGGGAACAGCGCGAAATAGCCGGTCGCGTCGTTCGCATAGTCGGGGCGAATGCGGCTCAGTTCGTCGAATGCGCCGGTCAGCGTCTTGACGATCAGCCCATGCTGCTCGAGAAACGCAATGCAATCGACAAGCGTGAACCCGCGGCCCGCGATGTCTTCGCACAGCAGCACTTTCGATCCGGGCGACGGCAGCGGCAAGCTCGAATCCCATGTCACATGCCGTGCGCGGCGGTCATAGCTCAGAAATGCGACCGGCACGCCGATGCTGTGCGAGGCCATCAGTGCGAGCGGCGCGCCGCCCCGCAGAATGCCGATCGCGGCTGAAAATTCTTCTGCGAGCAAGGCCGGTTGCAGCGATTCGATCCAGTGGTCGAGCTGTTCGTAAGTGAGCTGAAGAACGGGCTTTTTCATGGCTGGCGTTCGTTTGCGTTCGTTGCGTTCAGTTGCGTTGAGGGTGCGAATGGACGTTCAAAAGGGGCCGGCAGGTCGATACGCAAGGGCCGTCGACGTGGCGGCTTTTTCAGGATGGAGGCGATATTATGCATGCGGTTCACCGAATGCGCGCTTCAAATGGCGCATCGCACGGGGTTGTGCGGCGTGCGCAGCGCGCGCGGTGAACCCGTATACACATCAAAAAGAAAAGGCCAAACCATGCGGGAATACGACGGAATAGCGGGTTTTTTCGACCGGACGACACGCGGCGCGCTGGCGTTCGCGATGCTCGCATGCTGCGCGGCAGCGGCGCACGCCACACCGATGGCGCTCGACGTGACCGGCAAGATCGCGCATACGACCGACCCGGAACACCGGCTTTTCCACTTTTCCGAAGCGCAGATTCTCGCGCTGCCCGCGCATTCGATTTCGACATCGACGGCATGGACGCCGAAATCGACCTTCACGGGGCCGTTGCTCGCGGATATCCTCAGGGTGGTAGGCGCTTATGGCGACCGTATCGAGGTACATGCGTACGATGACTACACCTACACGGTGCCGGTGTCCGACATCGGCCGCTATGGCGTGATCGTCGCATACAGCATGAACGGCCAGCGGCTCAAGATCAGCGATTTCGGGCCGCTTTTTCTGATTTATCCGCGCGACGCGTATCCGGCGGAACTGACCGGCGGCATGACCGACGCGAAATTCATATGGCAGATCAAGGCTCTGATCGTCAAGTGACGAGGCCGCAGACGCCGCGGCGCGCGGCGCGCCGGTGGCGGCGGCGCGTCGTCTACGCGCTGATCTGGCTGACCGCGCTCGCCGCGCCGACCGCGGCGATCGGCTACCTGCTGTACGACGCGCTGCTGAACCCGCGCGTGACGCAGCTTGCAGGTGCGTACGACGGCTTCTACTGGGACGCCGCACAGTTGCAAATTGCGTATGCGCGGCTCGAGAGCCAATTGCTGCAGTACGAAACGGGCATCGACGGCGACTATGCGCAACTGCGCCTGAACTATCACCTGCTGCAGTCGAAGCTGCACGTGATGGCCGGCTCGACGCGCCAGTTGCCCGCCCAGGCGGCGCTGGCTGACGAGCAGCGGCGCGAAATCCGCAAGCTGACCGACATGCTCGATGCGCTCGAGCCGACGCTCGATGCGCTGCCGCGCGACCCGATGCTTGCGGACACGATCGTGCTCGAGTTGCGCCGTCACTGGGACGCGCTCAATCATCTCGCGTTGAGCCGGCGCTTCTCTGAAGTGACCAACCGCGCGGCGCTGAATACGGACTTCCTCGCGAAGCGGCGCATGCTGTTCGCAGCCGGCCTCGTGCTGCTGGTGCTGCCGGCGGCGGCCAGTGCGCAACTCGTCGTGAACGCGCGGCGCCGCACGAAGCTGATCCGGCAGCAGCGCGCGGCGCTCGACGCCGAGCACCAGGCGAGCCGCGCGGCGCGCGAAGCGGGTCTCGCGAAAGACGCGTTCCTCGGCATGATCAGCCACGAGCTGCGCACGCCGCTGCACGCAATTGTCTCGTCGATCGAACTGCTCGGCCTGAACCATCACGCCGAAGCGGACCGCAAGGTGATCCGGCGGCTCGAAGCCGCTGCGCGCCAGCTCGAAACGCAGATGAAGGATTTGACCGACTACGCGCGCCTTGGCGCGGGCAAGCTCGAGTTGCGTCACGAGCAGTTCGACCCGCGCGAGCTGCTCGCATCGGTGGCCGACGAAAGTGAACCGGCCGCGAGCGCGCGCGGCCTCGCGTTCTCGAGCAGCGCGAGCGGCGCGAGCGGGCTGGTCGAGTCGGACCCGCACCGGATCCGGCAGATCGTCACCAACCTCGTGACGAATGCGATCCGCTATACGGAGAAGGGGGGCGTCACATTGCGCTTCGAGCAGCGCGCCGACGCACTCGTGATTGCCGTGGGCGACACCGGGCGCGGTGTGCCGAACGCGCAGATTCCGCTGATCTTCAAGGAGTTCACGCGGCTCGACGAGTCGCGCGCGCAGCGCCTCGAAGGCGCGGGGATGGGACTCGCGATCGTGCAAGGTCTCGTCGATCTGTTCGGCGGCAGCATCGTGGTGGACAGCCGCGTCGGCGAAGGCACGACGTTCACCGTGACGATTCCGGTCAGGTC
This sequence comes from Paraburkholderia solisilvae, assembly GCF_902859875.1. GTDB lineage: Bacteria > Pseudomonadota > Gammaproteobacteria > Burkholderiales > Burkholderiaceae > Paraburkholderia > Paraburkholderia solisilvae. Next base: position 11,964 of record NZ_CADIKF010000049.1, read on the forward strand.
CGTCGCGCCGCAGGCGGCGCCGCCGCTGGCCACGCAGGCGCCGCAGCGCGGCGCGCGCCCGCGCGTGCTGGTGATCGACGACAACCCGCTGGTGCGCGAGTCGCTATGCGAAATGGTCGCGCATATGGGCTGCGACAGCACCGCGCTCGACGGCGCGGACGCCGCGCTTGCGTGGCTCGACGCGCAGCGTTGCGAGCTGATTCTGCTGGACCTGCAGATGCCGGATAAGGACGGCTACGCGTTTGTCCGCGAGTTCGCCGCGCGTGATGTGCATGCGCTTCGCGTGCCGGTGATCGCGGTCACCGCATACGGGCCCAATCTGCAGACAAAAGGCGTCGAGAATGTCTTCTTCGAGTGTTTGACGAAACCTGTGCACTACGATGTATTGCGCAATGCGGTGCAGCGCGCGCTTGCGGCGCACGCGGCTAAACAGGCCAGCGATGCCAGAGACGCGCGGGGCGGCAGTGCGGCGGTCGCGTAACGGCCGTCGTCGGCGTGGGAGCTGTGGCTGGCTAGACGCGGCGCAGCCGCTTCGACAGATCGGCGACCAGAATGGCCATCCGCGCGGGTTTTTCGTAGCACGCGACATCGAACGAGCGCACGACGTCGCTGATCTCCGACTCGCTCGCCTTGCCCGTCAGCAGTTCGCCGGTCAGCACGAAAATCGGCGCATCCGGGTTTTCCGACGCGCGTACGGCGCTGATCGCTTTGGCCGATGTCTGATTGCCGAATAGCCAGTCGATCACGACACCGTCGAATACTTGTGTGTGCAACGACTCGTTGAACGCGTCGAGGCCGTAGATGGCAACCGCGGTGAAGCCGTTGCGTTCGAGGTAGTCGCGCAGATTGTCGGCGGAGAGTTGGTCGTCGTCGACGACGGCGATCAGCGGTTTGTCGGTTTCCGCGCGGCGCGGGTAGATCTCGATCTTGTGTACTTCGAACGCGTTCTGATAGAGCGCGCCGTCGCAGCGCACGACGCGCCACTGGTCATGCCGCGACCACGCGATAAACTCCGGCCGGCTGCCCGGCTCGATCGGTGCGCCGACCCATGCGGTGCACCCGAGTTCGAGGTTGCCGATGCAGAACAGCGCCTCCTGCGCGGTGGCGCCCACCATGCCGGGGTCGAGCGACTGCGCGCCGAACAGCTGCGCGGCGGGCTCACCGAACACTTCGGCGACTTTGCGGATTTGCGACAGCGTCCACGGACTGTTGCCGCGCAGTTTGCGATGGCCTTGTGAGAAGCTCAGTTCCAGAATGCGGCACAGCTCGCTGGTTTGCTGGCGCTTCGCAATGCCGTGCCGGCTCATCAGTTCGCGCACGCGTTCGGCGACCGCGAGGGAGTCCGGGGATTGGGCGTCGTTGGGCATGCTGGATGGTTGTTCAGTCGTCGAGTTATTCATTGGGCATTGGCGCCTGATGCGTATTCTAACGAGTAAGTCGATGCAAAATGCATCAGGATCACTACCGGATTGACGCGCGACTGTTGTGCGGGTGTTGATACGGCTGTTGTACACCGGAGTACGAAGCGCTTCCTTCACTTCGGGGCGTTCATTTGCGCGAGTTCACGTGGGTGCGTGTGTTTGAGGGCACTCATTGGGTGTGCTCATGCAGGTGCGCTCATTTGGGTGCGCTCATTTAGGTGCAATATCGCGGCGCACGCGGATGATGTGTTGCTCGACATAGAACGCTGCCGCATCGCCGTCTCCATTGACGATTGCCTCGTAGATCAGACGATGCTCGGACACATACAGGCGCAGGCGGCCGATGTCGTAGATCGCGTCGTCTTTCAGCCGTTTCCACAGCGGCTGGTTCATCGCCTTCGCGACTTCGTCGGCGATTTTCACGAATAGTGCGTCGCCGGTCATCATCGCGAGCTGGCGATGGAACAGGCGATCGCTGTCGTTCCATAGCGCGCGCTGCGCGGCATCGTTCAGATCGGTGATCGAATCCATTTGCGCGAGGTAGTGCTCGGCGAGGTCGTCGCGTTGCGCGTGCGTCGCGGCGCGGCGCGCGATGGCCGGCTCGAGCACGAGACGCACGTCGAGTGCCGATGTCGGGCTGAAGTCCGCATCGGACGGTGCGCCGTTTGCGGGCGCGGTGGCGAGGCGCTGCAGCGCATCGCTGCATACGTAGGTGCCGGAATTGCGGCGCGTGAGCACGAGCCCTTCGTTCTGCAGTGCGCCGAGCGCCTCGCGCACCGCCGGCCGGCCGACGCCGAAGCGTGCCGCCAGCTCGCGTTCCGACGGCAGGCGCGACAGCGGCGCGAATTGACCTGCGCGGATGTCGATACGCATCCGCTCGGCGACCTGCTCGTAGATCTGCTTGGGGCGGAACGCGTTGTCTGGCGGCAGCAATGTCATGACCGAATGCGCGTCGGATAACTGATCAGAAATAGAACCAGTTCGACGCGGGATTTTTGAAAATTGGTTGATATGGAACCAAAGGTGGTCTACATTCAGTGCCAGTATAGAACAGTCTGATTCGGAGACAACAAAATGGTCTGCATAAAGGATCATTCGCCGGCGCTGCCACAAGCGGTGCGGAAGGCTCGGAGGTGATGCGCGCATGAAACTGAACCGCGTGATCAGCACGGTTGAAGTGCACACCGCAGGGGAACCGTTTCGCATCGTCACGAGCGGCCTGCCGAAAATTCCAGGAAAAACGATAGTCGAGCGGCGCGCGTGGCTCAAGGAGCATGCGGATTATCTGCGGCGCGCGCTGATTTTCGAGCCGCGCGGGCATGCCGATATGTACGCTGGGTATCTGACCGATGCGGTTAGCGAGGGCGCTGACTTCGGCATCATCTTCGTTCACAACGAGGGCTACAGCGATCATTGCGGACATGGCGTGATTGCGCTGGCCACGGCGGCGGTGTCGCTGGGTTGGGTCGAGCGGACCTCGCCGGAAACGCGCGTGGGTATCGATGCGCCGTGTGGGTTTATCGAGGCGTTTGTGAAATGGGACGGCACGCATGCGGGCAGCGTGCGCTTTATCAACGTGCCGTCGTTTATCTGGGAACGCGATGTGAGCGTGCGGACGCCGAGCTTTGGTGAAGTGCGCGGTGATATTGCGTTTGGTGGGGCGTTCTATTTTTATACATCAGGTGTGCCGTTTGATCTGGCTGTGCGGGAGTCGGAGATTGAGCGGTTGATTCGCTTTGGCGCTGAGGTGAAGCGGGCGGCGAATGAAGCGTTCGAGGTGCGGCATCCGTATATTCCCGAAATCAATCATGTGTACGGGACGATTATTGATAACGCGCCGCGTCATGCGGGGTCGACGCAGGCGAATTGCTGCGTTTTCGCGGACCGTGAGGTTGATCGGTCGCCGACCGGGTCGGGGACTGCGGGGCGTGTTGCGCAGCTTTATTTGCGCGGCGAGTTGAAAGAGGGGGAGACGCTTGTTAATGAATCGGTGATTGGGACGATTTTTCGCGGGCGTGTGCTGCGGGAGACGAAGCTCGATCGGTTCGATGCGGTCGTTCCGGAGATCGAAGGGGAAGCGTTTATTTGCGGGTTTGCGAACTGGATTGTGGATGAGCGGGATCCGTTGGCTTATGGGTTTTTGGTGCGGTGAGGGATTCGTTCGAACTACTCCGCGGACGCGGCATTACCTCTTGGTGACCGTTACTCGCGTATCCCATCCATCACCGCACGCTAACCGATACGATTCGACACGGTATGACGCAGCGTCGTTGGACTACCGGGTGGGTTCGTGGGTGTCGAACTCCAGGTGGGTGTAGCTACCCAATGTCTGCAAGTCGATAGCCTCCGAGGGAATGTCGCGGCTGGGGGGGAGTTCTTGCTGCCACGATGTTCGTTTCACGCACGGTCGCACGTTGCTTGAATTGCTGTTTCCGCTAACACTGCCACCTGACCCGTTGTTCATTCGGCCGCTACCCGACCGTCGGTCTGCCTCCAAACTACTCTCCAGACCGGAATCATTGTCCACATGTTGGCTTTGGGCGATATGATCGCTTTGCCCTAAAGCCGGTTCGTTCGATTCCACTACCCTTTGCGATGATGATGCACGCCGGGATGACGCCGGAATCTCTTCTTCCAACTCGGCGCGAATAGGCATTGGCAGGCCGGTCCTCCGGTAATCGTGCAGATTAAATTCAGGGTTCTTCGGCCTAAGCTTTCGTACCTCTTGAAGCATATTTATGCCGGAGACCACGCTCCCGATTTTACCGATGGTTCCAATGACCTTATGGGCGATTTTAAGTTTGGCTGCCACTGCTTCGTTTCCGTGCTTTGCTTCCACGCCTGAGGCTATGCCTAAAGCAAGTCCTGTGACACCCAAAGCGGCCGATCCTAGCGCGGTTGCATTCGCGGCGCTCGCGGCTACGCTTGCGGCTGCCGCTCCCACAACCGCGGAGTCCAAGCTGGCCCCCACCACGCTGCCCATCAGGGTGACGGCTTCGGTAAAAATTGCGGAAAAAAATGCGACCATAAACTGCTTGCCACTTGGATCGATCCGGTTTATCGGGTCATTTGCGCAGTACGCGTATGCATTTATTCCCCCCAATCCGAATGGACTTTCTCTGTCCGGGCAGTTGAACCGCATTAACGCAGGATTGAATGCACGGTAGCCATTCCCCAAGTGCGTGACCCCGCTCATCGGGTCGTTCCGCTCTCCGTTGAATCCCGGGATCGACATCGGTATACCTTCGCCGCGTTCCAGACAACCGAATGCTGCATACGAAAGGTCTTGTGGCATGCCGTCCGACAGCGCGAGCAGGGCGCTGCCGGTAAGATCGGTGCCGATAAGTTGAAGTGCCATGGTTCTCTCCGCAAAGGTATTGAGCTTTGGGTGCGCTCGGCGTCGCCAAGCTCCACTTCGTAGTCTTCGCGCAAACCTCACTCGTCGCTGACCGCGGCGCATCCGCCGTTAACCAGAACAAAACGACTTTGCTGATTTGCAGTTGCGCGTACCTCATTGACCAATTTCTGGCCGCGATAATACAACTGCCGGACATCAGCATTGTTAAGTACTTGAGTGACCAGCATGTCGTTAGCGTCGTACCCATAGCTGGCGCTTCCGCCATCCGGTGACGAGACAGTGGCAAGCCGGCCCGCGTCGTCATAGGTGAGCGTCCGGCCGGCCTCATCCAGCGTCATTCGTCCATTTGAGTCGTATTGCAAATCTATCCGGACCGGGTAAGCGCTATTACCAGAATGAATAACAGCAGTAAGTTGGGTCGGGTCCGAAGCATTGTCGTAGATGAAGGTCGCGGTGTCGGCATTGCCGTTGACTGGTGTCGTCACACATTGCGTCATATTGCCAAGCATATCGTATTGAAAACCCTGCGACGCAATGAACTGACCATAGCTGTCTGACGGAGGCTCGTTTCCGCTGCATGAATAGCTAATCAAGCGATTGCGTTTGTCGTAACCAAAATCTTCATTGCGTAAGACGCTACTGCCACGAGACGTCTTTCGGGTTGCAAATTGATTGTTGAACCGGTAAGTGCGTTCGACGGTCATCGTTTCACCTCCGCTTGTCAGGAATGCGCGCCTGGTCTCCCGACCGAAATCGTCGTAGGTGAACTGCGTGGTCAACGATGCAGACGAGGTAGCATCTGTCGCGACCTGAGTAACTAGACGACCCGCTTCGTCGTATGCGAATGTGACGTGCACGGTGGGATCTGTGAGCATCACCATCCTGCCGAACTCATCGTACGTCGCTTGTTGCAACTTACCACCGACGTCTGTGTATGAGAGCGGCTTGCCAAGTAAAGTCCATGTGTAGTCGGCATGGCGCGTTGCCCCTGTGGTTGGCACAAACTGTTCCCGCGCAATCCTGCCGCTGGCGGACCATTGGGACGATCGTGCGAGACTCCCATTCTCGTTAGCATCGACCGGTCTTCCAGTCTGATTGTTATATGTGAAATCTTGCGACAGCGTCGGACCTCTGACCTCACGCACGGCGTTTTTCAGTTCGGGAATGTATTGATATGAAAGCGTCACACCTAGATTGTCGGTGATCGACGATGGGTCGTACCCCGCATTTGCGTAGGAGCGGGTTTCCGATCTGCCGCCAGTCATAATCTTGGTCACGCGACCGAGTCCGTCGAATGTTTGACTGCCAAGATCGGCTTCGACGCCGCCTTGACTGACCTTAATTTGGGATATTTGCGGCTGCTTTGACTGAGGCGCGTAGCCCCTCGTTACCACGGTTTCGTCTGCCAGAGTTTGGGTACTTGCCCTATCGAAAACGTCATAGCTATATCGGGTTGTGTTTCCCACTTCGTCTGTTATCTGCCGCAACCGGTCTAGCCCGTCATAGACGTAGCTGATTGTAGATTGCGTTATCCCTTCTGAATCGATAAGATCGATTTTAATCGGTGATTTTGCAGTGTTATAGTGAGTAACCCGTCTGCCTAGCTGCACAGAGCCTGAGTTGATCTTCAGCTGAGAAGTTTGGGTGCGAGATACTGGGTCGTTACGTTGGTATTGTGTGTGTCCGCTCTGGTATTTTAGTTCATAATTGTTACCCCAGTCATCATACATACAAGTCGTGACCATCTGGAAAATCTTGCTTTTGTCTTTTGGATCAAGATAATCGGTGACAGTGACTCGGGCAGGCACATCGAATACATTGTATTCGATAGTTGCCGTGTCGAACCACGTTGTTGGAAGTCCAGCATCGATCGCATTATGGCAGCGGCGAATGGGGTGATTCTTTCCATCTACATAAATTTGTTCTGCATTACCCAAAATATCCGTGATGGTTGTACAGACACCCGAAACAGCGCCATTCGAATTAATGCACGGTTCATACAAAAATGTTAACGTGTTTTCGTATTCTGTTTCGGGATTAAGAACTCTCGAAACAATTCGCCCAGCAGCGTCATAAACGAAATTAATAGAATTTCCCAGCCTGTCTTGGGCAGAAAGTAATCTCATGCTCAGCCGTGATCGAGATATTTTTTTAATCCAGCTTGTGTTATCAAAACCGGTAAATGTGATATTTTGATGAAGCGAGGTACTCTGTACATCGAATATCGAGCTTAATTTTCGAATATAGTTCAGTGAGCCGTCAAAAATAGTACTCTCCAAATAATTCGCACGTCCGTAATTGGGTGAGCTTTTATCAGATGCGTCATAAGAGATTGCATTCGATAGAAGTTTCGTACCATTTCTAGAAACGGTCTCGCGACTTAGTAATATGCAATTTTCCACCGGGCTGTTATCACGGGTTGGAATACTCATATATTGGTATTCTGTTATCTCCTCCGGTACATCGTCGAAGTCAGACGGCGCCGGGGTGACGGTTTTGCTCTTTGCGTGGAGTTTAAATCCATTAGGCTCGGGCGGGCATCCAGTATTGCCTGCGTTCACTTCTCCGTCCGCCGAGTAGTATACCCATGTCGTCAATTTCCCGTCGAGTGCCTGCTCGGTCAACTTGTTGCCGTCCTCGTCGTATGTAGTTGTAGTTACCTCGCTATAAGACGATGCGTCAACAGGCAGCGTCGTATCGGTCCAGGTAATAGTTATTTTCTTCCGCTGCTGGAATTGAGGTGGTTGATTGGAAAATGCAACTCCGACTTGTGCGTAATATTCAATTGCGGTACTACGAGTGCACGAGCCTTTGGCAACTGTCTCGCTCACTAACAAATGGTAGTTATTATATGTGCGGATTGTACGATGTTCAGAGTTGTTTTCGTCAGTAATTATCTCTGTGCTGCCATACGTGTATTCGTTCAGAATCTGATAGGCGTTATCGTTATCTGGATCCCATGTATTAACACCTCCCCAACCTAGATAGTTTTGTGTTGTATATTGATAAGTGGTCACCATACCCGGCCGGTCCGGCGACGAAATCTGTGTATAGCGTTGTACCGCAGGCAAATCAGGTTGCCCTGCTGCTGGTGGAAATTTCATTATTCCAGAAGAGTAATTTGCGATCTCCTGGTAGCCTGTGGGGGAGGTCATCTTGTATAACAGGGTATAGTTTGATACGGTTTGATATTCAAACGTCCAAGTAAAGTTCAAAGCACCGGCGTTAATCATGTAACCTGTCAGGTTCTGGTTGGAAAACTTCAACGTCACGGTGTATCTCTCAGAGCTACCGGGCCAAACCTCGATTGTAGTTATGCCATTGTAAGTAAGGCTACACAACTGAGTGGTCTCATCGCTAATTCCGAGCAAATGAGTCGCGCTGCCAGAAATTCCCCACGAAAAAATCAGACCGTATCCTTTTGAGTTGAATTTTTTCGTGCAGTAAAATTGATCGGGTCTGACGGGGGTTAATATTTGAATTTCACCTGTTTTTTGAATATAATGATATTCGGAGTCAGATATTTTTTTAAATATGAAATGATTGGCCGGATTCTGCTGAATTAAGACGGAACCGTCTGTTGTTTCGATTGCTTTATATTGTTCTCCTGAATCAAGCGTTAGCAGGTGATTCGACCGATCATAGGTGGACACTGAACTAGCCCAGCCAATTCCTAGACCCATGCTATTGTCTGAATAAAACGGGGCGTATTGTAAATTTAAGGAAAAATCAGGTCCGCAACCGTTATTTCCCTTGAATTCCGCAATTTCCAGCTGGACGTGGTATTGACCAGTACGGGAGTCGACATTACCTTGAGCAGGATTTTCGAAATTGGACGGAGCTTGGCTAAAATGGGATGCGGCCATGATTTTCCCTTTTTACATAATTTGTGATTCAGATTTACGTCGCACGATTGTCTGGGCCTGTAAAAACAATTGAGTTGGAAATTAGTTTTGCGAGGTAAAGGACGGAATCCCGCTTGCCGGAGAATCGACGGTTCCTTGAGCGAAACCCTCAAATCAGATAATGCTCGAATAAACGGTTGCAATCGATCATACCGGTTCGTCGTCAATGGCTTCGATTTTAATCGTGTTGTCATCGTCGTCGCCCTTGTAAAGAGTGACTTTGACACTATTTCCGTAAGCGTCGTATACGGTAAAATAAGGGTGGACGTTCCAATTATTGGCTATATTGCCCTGATAGTACTCATCGGGAATGCGTCCAGTGAAACGGGCGGCTGTTGGTCGATGGTTCAAGTTGACATTTCTTATAGAAAATGAGTTTGTCACATTTTCGAATCCCTGATTCGTTGTTTGCGCCGTCATTGACATTTCAGTGGTTGTTTGGGATTCCATAAACTGAACCAAATTTCTTAGTGTGTGGGAGGAGTAATGGAAACCAAAAAGACTGAAGCCGTCCGAAAAACCGTAATCAACATTTGAAGCGGTCCAGGTTTTGATTATGTTTTTGGTGTTCGTGAATTCAAGGTAGTAATTGTCATGGTCAATGGTCATTGGATAGCCAGTGGTGACGCTGGTGGAAATTGTGGTTACATTTTCCTGTTTCAAAGCAATATCGTCTTTGGTATACCGAATGGGTTCCAGGAGCTCGATATCAAGTTTACAATTAAACGCATTTGGACCGAATGATCGAGTAGTATAGGTCGTGCCGTTAATGCAGATTCCCGCAGCTATTGCGCAGTATCCTGATCCGCCCTGAGATTTTGACGTCACGTAGGCCGTCATTGAACTGTCCGTGGTTCGGGGACGGGCGGCGCTCGACGTTTTTCCGGTGGAAGGGATGCTTTCGTTATATCCTGTGCTAGTTGTGCTCCACGTGCACGGGGTGCTCGACAAATCTGTGCCACCGTCGGTGTCCTGGGCGTTACACAAATATGCGCACTGCTGCATCTGCTCCTCGGTGAGTTGCACCGAGTCCGGGTAAAAGGAAACAAACACCTTTATCGCGACCTCGTGCCGGGTATTGGAATACAGTGACATTCGTGTCACGTCCGGTGCACCGTCAAATTCAATTCGTAGTTCAGTGACAACGGCGGAGGCAGGTATGTCATCGTTGTACTTTCTTAATGGCTTGAATCTGGCGTTCTCATTCATGGCATGCTCCAATGTGAGGTTTTCAACTTCCATGGGTTTGTTGGCGGCTATTTACGTTTGAAGATAGATATCTTCGCCAAGTCGTACGGTTTCGATGTAGTAGAATATATAGCCTCGATTTATTAAAGTGATGGAGCTATTGGAAAATATTAGGAAAATCGAAAATCGATTAAGTTGGTAAATCATATTGAAATATAACGTTCGAATTCTATGAGTATCCAGAGTTGATGGCGCCATGCGTGGGCCGGTTTCAAAACGTTTTAAACGGTTTCTGGAAGGAGCAGTTGAGACGGTAGTAACAGCAGACGAATGACGGAATCTCAGAAGCCGCTGATAACGGTGCTATCGGGCTTTTTTCTTGCGCACCTGATAAGCTAAAAGACCCCTGCACAGAAATCGATAACATGCCGCAAAGTCGCCCACCAGCTCCATTTGCCGCTACCGCAACCGCGCGACTCACCCCCTATCCAGCGCTCGTCGATGCACTCGCCACCGCAATCACCGACTACACAGCGCAACGCATCTCGAGCCCCGAACGGCTCGTAGTCCCCCTGAACGAAGATGCCGTACTGCTATCGATGCCGGCCACCGCGCCGGACCTCGCCATTCACAAGCTGGTGAACGTATGCCCGCGCAACCGGGAGCGCGGCTTGCCGACCATTCATGGCCAGGTGATGGCGATCGAACCCAATACGGGAGAGACGCTGTTCATCCTCGATGGCCCGACCGTGACCGGCCGCCGCACTGCCGCGATGACCATGCTCGGCGTGCGCACGCTAAGCCGCGCGGCGCTGCGCGACGTGCTGCTGATCGGCACCGGCGCGCAGGCGGCAAACCATCTGGACGCGATCGCCGAGCTGTATCCGGATGCGCTCATACGCGTGCGAGGCAGTGCGCCGGCGCGCGCTCAGGCGTTTTGCGACGAGCATGCGGCGAAGGTGCGCCGCATGCAGCCGCTCACAGACGACGCAGTACCCGACTCAGTTGATCTGGTAATCGCATTGACGACCAGCCGCACACCCGTCTACGACGAAGCACCCCGCGCGGGGCGGCTTGTAGTCGGCGTCGGCGCATTCAGACCGGATATGGCGGAGATCGGCGCGTGCACGCTGCACGGCAGCACAGTGTTTGTCGACGATCCGGCCGGCGCGAAGCATGAGGCAGGGGATTTGATCCAGGCGGGAGTGGATTGGGCAAAAGTATCGGGCCTTGCCGCAGCGCTCAACGCAGCGCCAACCACCGCCAACTACGACGCCATCGCACGAGTCTTCAAGACCGTCGGCTGCGCCGCATGGGATCTCGCCGCGGGCCGTGTCGCGCGCAGTGTGTTGAACGCAGGCTAACGCCTGCTTGTGAGTCCCGAAACCAAAAACGGGCGGCGAAAAGCGCGTACGGTAGAAACCCGCGACTCCGCCTGCACATCTGCGCACGACCGTTCACTATCCAGGCCCCACCGCCCCCCACGTGCAAACAACCCGAAAACGTTGCACCATAGGCGTCTCGCGAAAAACGCTGCGGCAAAGTGCCGAACCCCGGCCGGGTCGGGTCCGCCTGAGTCCCGAGCGGCCTTCTCCGGCATCGCGCTTTTCTAGCAATCCAGTTTCCCGACCGCCGCTTCTTTACCTTGGTGCACCTGCGCTATGACGACCTCCACCGCTCCCGCTACCCCCGACCTCCCGCTCGACATGATCATCTTCGGCGGCGCCGGCGACCTGTCCGCCCGCAAGCTGCTGCCCGCGCTCTTCATGGCGCATTCGCACGGCAATCTGCCTGCCGACACGCGTATTCTCGCGATCGGCCGCCGCGACTGGACGCGCGAACAGTACGTAGGCTGGATGGAAGAGCACTCGAAGCCGTTTATCGAGCGCAAGGCGCTCGACGCGGGCGCGTGGGACCGGTTCCTCGCACTCTTCGAGTACGTACGCATCAATGTCGATCAGGCCGATGACTACGCGCGCCTCAGTCAGGCCTCGCGTCCGGATGCGCAGCGCATCTTCTATCTCGCGACGTCGCCCGATCTGTTCACCACGATCTGCGACAACCTGTCGTCGCATGCGCTCGTCGACGCGAACTCGCGCGTCGTGCTCGAAAAACCGCTCGGCCACGATCTCGCATCGGCGCAGGCGATCAACAACGCGGTCGGCAAGCATTTCGCCGAGCCGCAGATCTACCGGATCGACCACTACCTCGGCAAAGAAACGGTGCAGAACCTGATGGTGCTGCGCTTCGGTAACGCGATCTTCGGCCCGCTATGGCAGGCGCCGAACATCCGCAGCGTGCAGATCACGGTTGCGGAGACGGTCGGCGTCGGCAGCCGCGCGGGCTTTTACGATCAGACCGGGGCGATGCGCGACATGGTGCAGAACCACCTGTTGCAGCTGCTGTGCATCGTCGCGATGGAACCGCCCGTGTCCCTCGACCCGGACGCGGTGCGCGATGAAAAACTGAAAGTGCTGCGCTCGCTGCGCCCGATGACCGCCGAAGATATTTCACGCGATACGGTGCGCGGCCAGTACACGTCCGGCGCGGTCGGCGGCGAGCCGGTGAAGGGCTACCTCGAAGAAGACAACGTGCCGCAGGACAGCCACGCCGAAACCTTCGTCGCGCTGCGCGCGCATATCAACAACTGGCGCTGGGCGCATGTGCCGTTCTTCCTGCGCACCGGCAAGCGGATGGGCAAGAAGCTGTCGGAGATCGTGATCGAGTTTGCGGACCTGCCGTTCTCGATCATGCCGAACAGCCCGTGCGGCCCGCGCAATTGCGGCAACCGGCTGGTCATCCAGCTGCAGCCGGCCGAGTCGATCCAGTTGCAGATGCTCGCGAAGGAGCCGGGTAGCGGCATGCGCACCTTGCCGGTCAACCTGAACCTCGATCTCGAGCAGGCGTTCAGCGGCCGCCGCGCGGAAGCGTACGAGCGTCTGCTGATCGACGTCGTGCGCGGGCGTCTCACGCACTTCATGCGCCGTGATGAACTGGAAGCCGCATGGGCATGGGCCGATCCGATCATCGAAGGCTGGAAGCGCGCCGGCGACCGGCCGCGGCCGTACACGGCCGGCACGTTCGGGCCGGGCGCATCGACCGCGTTGATGGCGCGGGAGAATATGGTATGGTCGGAAGAGTCGTGATGAGCAAGTGAAAAAAGGCCGAGCCACGCTCAGGCTCGGCCGATCGGATATCTAACCCATCTCTAACCCGTCACACACGCGCTATCACGCCGTATGCAACCCCCCACGCATCAACTCCCGCACCCGCGACAAATCCGCCTCGACGTGCCCAGCCTTCTCGAACAGCTCCGCGAGCCAGTCGACGAACGCGCGCACGCGCGGTGACACACGCCGCCCCTTCACATACGCAATGGAGACGGTGGTCGGCAGCGGCTGCCACTGCGGCAGCACTTCGCGCAGCATCCCGGAATCGAGCCACGGCTGCGCGGCGATCCGTGCCGGCTGAATCAGCCCGAGGCCCTGCAATCCGCAGGTCAAACACGCCTGTTCGTCGTTCACATTGACGAACCCGTCGACCTTCACCGCGAGCGGGTCGCCGTCCACGTCGAAATCGAAGCTGGCCGCGCGTTCGCTGTGCCGCGCGGTGCAGTTCACCGCGACGTGCCGCGCGAGGTCGTCGAGGCTCTCCGGCATGCCGAAGCGTTCGAGGTACGCCGGGCTCGCGCACGTCACATGTTCGAGCGTGCCGAGCCGCCGCGCGGCGAGGCCGGAGTCGGGCAACTCGCCGAGCTGGATGCTGCAATCGACCGCTTCGCCGACCAGATCCACCGTGCGGTGGCTGACGCCGATCGACAGTTCGATGTTCGGAAAGTGCGCATGGAAATCGTCGAGCGCGGGCAGCACGAACGCGGTCGCGACCGCGCCGGGCATCTCGACGCGCAGCCGCCCGCTCGGGTTCGCGTGGGTCTGCTGCAGGCTCGCTTCCATTTCGTCGATATCGGCGAGAATCTGCGCGCAGCGCTCGTAGTACGCGGCGCCTTCGGGCGTGAGACTCAGACGCCGCGTCGTGCGGATCAACAACGCGGTGCCGAGCAACGCCTCAAGGTTTTGCACGATCGTCGTCGCGCTTGCACGCGGAATGTTCAGCGACTCCGCGGCGCGCGTGAAGCTGTTCGTATCGACGATCCGGATAAAAGTGCGCATGGCTTGAATACGGTCAATCACGGGCTTCTCCAATGAGAAACAAAATAAACATGCAGCAACGACGAGCGGCCGGTGCGCCATTCCTGTCGGAAAGGCGCACCGGCACTGCGGGGCGAAACTCGGGTTGTGCCGCTGAACTGCGCGCGGCCGTTAATGGGCGAAGGTAGCGAAAATGCGCGTGCTGCCGCCCGTCGTGGTCATGTGGATTCCTGCAAAAGAGACCTCGCGGCTGCCGCCTTTAATGGCGGCAACGGCTTGCACGTTCGCGTCGGCAGTGTTCCGGCATCGGCATATGAGCGGGCGTCGCACGGACGCGATCAGCACGGCAGACACTGAATGACGCGGGTGACGTGAAGTAAAGGGTCTCTCGCCAGGGTTCCCATATTACGGAGCACGGCTTGCCCAGGGAATACCTGAATGTCTTGAAGGTTTGCCTTTTTCTCTCGCCGTCACACGCCGCAGCGCATTTGGTGCTAGATTTCAAGCCTTATTCTGTGCCGCACGAGAGGTATGCTGAACATTTCGTGTGATCTCCGCGCACTTTCAACGCTGTTTCCGCACTGTTTTCGCTCAGGTATCGCGATGACCTTTCTTCCCGATCTCCCCGTTCTGCCCGCATCGCGCGACCTGCCGGTCGCCGGCGAGACGGCCCGTGCGGTCAGCCGCGCGCAGCGTCACATGGTCGATCTGTTCGACCGGCTCGCGCCGACCGACGGCTTCACGTATTCGTGCGTGCACGGCGTCAAGCTGCTGCGCGCAAGCCGGCCGATGCCGCGCCATCCGGTGATGTACGATCCGTCCATCGTAATCGTCTGCCAGGGGCGCAAACGCGGCTTTTTCGGCGGCCGCTCGTTCGTCTACGACGCGCAGCAGTATCTGGTGCTGTCAGTGCCGCTGCCGCTCGAATGCGAAACCGAGGCGAGCATGGCTGAGCCGTTCCTCGGCATCTCGATCGACGTCGATCTGACGATGGTCGCCGAACTGCTGATGCTGCTCGAAGGCAGCAGCAACGACACGCACGACGAGCCGCGCGGCATCTATTCGACGCCGCTCGACCCGACGCTGTGCGATGCGGTCGAGCGCCTGCTCGAAGCGCTCGCGGCGCCGCTCGATGCGCGGGTGCTCGCGCCGTCGATCGTCCGCGAGATCTGCTATCGCGTGCTGACCGGCGTGCAGGGCCACGCGATTCGCGCGGCGCTCACGCATCAGCAGCACTTCGGCCGCATTGCGAAGGCGCTGCGACGCATTCATAGCGACTACGGCAATGCGCTCGACGTCGATACGCTCGCACGCGAAGCGGGCATGAGCCTCGCGGTGTTTCACGCGCAGTTCAAGAGCGTCACGTCCACCTCGCCGATGCAATACGTGAAGACGACGCGGCTCCATCAGGCACGGCTGCTGATGGTGCAGGACGGGTTGAATGCGGGAGCCGCGGCGGCGCGTGTCGGTTATGAAAGCGCGTCGCAGTTCAGCCGCGAGTTCAAGCGCTTCTTCGGCCTTACGCCGACTGACGAGTTGCGGCGCGTACGCAACGCGCTCGAAGCGCCGCCGGTGAGCATCGCACCGCCGCCGCGGCATCTCGCCGACGCGCGCTGAATCCGGCCCATGCGCATGCGGCGTGCGCGCACGCATGCCGCACACACCCACGCCGCCCGGCGAAAAAGCGGGTAATCGCCATACCCGCATCGCCGCTTGACGGGTTGAGCCCGCACGCCTTTCGTACAATGGTCCTCGCAATCCTTGACGCAGAGAGAAGGAGAGAGGGACAGCGTACCGGCGCGTCCCGCCGGCAACGTGTCACAGCGGCGAAAGCGCCGCGGCTCGGCTCGCGCAAGCGCCGCGCGACTATACTGCATGCTCCCATGCTCTTTGAAGACAGGAGGTGCACGATGGTCAAACTGGCGCTGTATGTCCGCCTGGAAGCGAAGCCCGGCAAGGAGAAGGACGTCGAGCAGTTTCTGCGCGGCGGCTTGCCGCTCGTCGACGCGGAGCCGGGTACGATCGCGTGGTTCGGTGTGCGGCTCGGCCCGTCCACGTTCGCGATTTTCGATGCTTTCAACGACGAAGCGGGCCGCGACGCGCATCTGTCCGGCAAGGTGGCCGCCGCGCTGATGGAGAAGGCCGGCGAGCTGCTGGCCGAGCCGCCGAAGATCGAAAAGATCGATGTGCTCGCGGCGAAACTGCCGCGCTAGGCCGCGCTAGCAGCACAAACCAGCGCGAGAGCGCGCCTCGCGAGTCAGGCATCCCGCGTTCGGGCGTCCTCGCTCGCGTAGATGGCGCGCTTATCTTCGTACATCATCAGATCCGCGCGCTGCACGCCTGCTTCGAGGCGCTCGCCGCGCTGCACGGTTGCCGCGCCCATCGAAAAACTGAGCGGCGAGCCCGGATAGAACTGGTTGTTCAATTCGACCAGCTTGCGCACCGTATCGATCATCGCGAGGCCGCCGCGCTCGTCGGCGCCCGGCAACAGAATCGCAAATTCGTCGCCGCCGATGCGCGCGGCGACGAACGGCGTTTCCATCGCCTTTGCGAGCACTTCGCCGGCGCGCCGCAGCAGCGCGTCGCCGGCCGCGTGCCCCAACTGATCGTTGATGCGCTTTAACCCATTGAGGTCCGCCACCACCACGGTGACCGGGTACGGGCCTTTGCGTTCGAGCCGGTTCAATTCGTCGACATAGTACGAGCGATTGCGCAGCTTCGTCAGCACGTCGTGCTTGCCGAGATACTCGAGATACGCCTCGGCCTTCTTGCGGGCGGTGATATCGGTGAGCGCCACCAGCACGAGATCCCAATTCTGCTCGTGGCCCGGCAACACGGAAAACTGCAGATGCACGTGCACTTCGTTCGCGTCGAGCGAGTAGTTGAGCACTTCGCGTTGCTGAAACAGCTTGCCTTCCCACAGGTCGATCAGCTGCTCGCGAAAATGCGGACGCATGTCGTCGCGAAACACGTCGGGCAGACGCGCGAGCAACGTGTGTTTGTCAGGTGCGGCAAACATCTCGAGCGTGTGCTGGTTCACGTCGAGCACATGGATTTCCTGCATGCAGCGCTCGACAAACTCCGGATGCACGTCGGTAAACACGCGGAAATCGACGATGCCTTGCGCCCGCGCATCGTCGAGCAGCCGCTTGACCGCGCTAAAATCCTCGACCCACAACGAGACCGGCGAATGCTCGAAGAGCCCGCGCGCGTACTGTTCGGCGTGCGCAATGCGCAGGCGCGTGCGCTCGAGTTCAGTGATGTCTTCGACGGATACCAGCACGCGGTCCCACTGCGCCCCGTGGCCGGGCAGCACCTGGCCTTTGAGCAGAACGTCGAGGCGCCGGCCGCCGAGCGTGTAGTTGACAGTCTGGCTCGTGAAGTGGGTTTGTCCGGACCAGAGCTGACACAGCTCTTCGAGGTGCGTGATCAGCATGTCGTCGCGGAACACGGCGGCGAGATTGCTGGTGAGTTCGCCGCAGTCGGTCGCTTCGAATAGCGCCAGCGTCTTGCGGTTGACCTTGATCACGCGAATACGGCTCGCGCATTCGGCCACCCGCGGTGGATGGGCTTGCAGGAACGTGCGCAGATCGGTTACGCCTTGTGCGCGCCACTCGTCGAACAGCGCGCGCACGCCGCTGAAATCTTCGAGCCACAGCGACACGGGGGCGAGCTCGAACATATCGGCATCGTCGCTCGGCGTGGCGTGGTCGTGTGGCGCGGGTTGGGCTGGGGCGGTATTCGGCATGGCGGCGTCGGAATGAACGAAGGCGCTATTTTAAGATGCGCCGGGCGCGCCAGAAAGCAGGGAAAGCGTGGGGCAGGGCGGGCGCGGCGGCGGCTCTACCGGCAAAGCCGGCTATTTCACGCACATTCGGGACACCGGAGCAACCGCTCCAACAAGGAAGGCCAACCATGACCATCGAACTGACCTTGCTCGCGTGGACGCTGGTCCTCGCGCTGATTCAGGTGCTGCTGCCCGCGCTGCTGCGCAACCGCGAAACTGGCATTCCCTACAACACGAGCGCGCGCGACGAGCCGGGCGCGCCGGTCGGCAAGATTACCGGCCGGCTGATGCGTGCGCAGGCCAACCTGTTCGAGACGCTGCCGGTTTTCGCCGCGGCGGTGCTGATCGCGCACGTCGCGGGCCGCGACGGCGCGCAAACGCAATGGGGCGCGTGGCTCTACCTGCTGGCGCGCATCGCGTACGTGCCGCTCTACGCGGCCGGCATTCCGTATCTGCGTTCGCTGCTGTGGGTCGTGTCGCTCGCGGGTATCCTGCTGATACTTTCCCGGCTGATCTGACGCCTGCCTTTCCCTGCAAGGAGCCACTCCACATGAACGACCCGCTGTCGACGATCGAAATCGAAACCGCGCCGAACCCCGAGTTCGCGGTGATCCTGATGCATGGCCTCGGCGCGGACGCGAACGATTTCGTGCCGCTGATTCCCGAACTGCGCCTGTCAGGCGCGCCCGGTGTGCGTTTTATCTTTCCGAACGCGCCCGAGATTCCGGTGACGGTGAACAACGGTTACGTGATGCGCGCGTGGTACGACATCCGGTCGTTTCAGGGCATTCACCGGGAGGTCGATGAAGCGGGCATCGACGCATCGTGCACGACCGTGCGGCAACTGATCGATGCGCAGAACGCGCGCGGCATCGCGACATCGAAGATTTTTCTCGCGGGTTTTTCGCAGGGCGGCGCGATGACGTACTCGGCCGGGCTCACGCACCCGCAGGCGCTGGCCGGCCTGATCGTGCTATCGGGCTATCTGCCGTCGCGGCCGTATATCGAGACCCGCGCGACCGATGCGAACCGTCACACGCCGGTCTTTGCCGCGCACGGCACGCAGGACGATGTGCTGCCGGTCAGCCTCGGCGAAACGGCACGCGACTTCGCGCGTGCGCACGGCAACGATGTCGAATGGCACGCGTATCCGATGCCGCATTCGGTGTGCGCGGAGGAGATCGCCGCGCTGCGCGCGTGGCTGGTGGCACGGCTCGCGTAGCGGGAAAGCGGCGAGCGAGGGACCGGCGGCGCGGCCTCCGGGTCGATGCCGGACGGCCGGAGAGGCCAAGGCCCCTGCGCAGGAAGCGTCAATTCATCTCGGCGTGAGCCGTCCGCGCCGCGCGCGCATCGTCGGCTTGCGCCGCCGGCTCGCCCGCCGGTTTGCGGCTCGCCATGTACTCGCGCGGCGTCATGCCGTAGCGTTCCTTGAACGCGCGGCTGAAGTGCGCCGCGCTGGCAAAGCCGCACTGATACGCGATCTCCTGAATCGGGCCCGGTGGCGAACCGGAGAGCAGTCGCGTCGCGTGCTCGAGGCGCAACGACCACGCGTAGCGCATCGGCGATAACCCGGCCGCCTTCAGCGCGCGCGTAAGGCAACTGGCGGAAATATTCAGCTCCGACGCGAGGCTCACCACGCTCAGCTCCGGGTCGCCGATGCGGCGCGCAATCGCCTGTTTCGCACGCAGCACGGTCATCACGTTCGCGCGGCCGGCAACCGGCGCATCGCGATCGCTGACGAGCACGTCCATCAGATCGAGGCACTGGTCGCCCAGCCGTGCCAGCAGCGCGTCGCTCACCTTGCCGGCCTGCGAGCTCAGATTGAGCACGCTGGCGCGGACCGCGCCGACATCCGCCGATGCCGGATCCGGACGGTAGACCGCCGCGAAACGGTGGCGCAGCCCGCGCTCGCGCAGCGCCGACTTCGGCACGCGCAGCACCGACAGGCGCGTCGGCTCGCAGAACGATTCGTTGAACGAATGCAGCGGGTCGATGACAGCCATCTCGCCCGGCTCGAACGTCATCGTCTGCCCGCGTTGTTCGATCGCCATCGCGCCGCTCAATACGACCTTCACGAACAGATGCTCGCCGTTCCAGTACCGCGCGCGATCGAAGATCGGCGAGACCGATTGCCACGCCAGTTCGACGTTGAGAATATCGGTCTGCCCGGCGCGGGCGACGTCCACTTTCGACGCGCCGGAGCGGCAGGTATCGAAGCGGCACGCAAGGCCGCGCATCGACATCGCTTCGACCCAGGCGTGGCGGCCGATCGGCGCGCCGTCCCAACTGTTTTCGTGATACCAGGTGTCCACGGCCGCACTTCTCCTATCGGAAACGAACGCGAAGTCTTCGCGCCGCTGGTGCCGCTTCGCGGCGGGTCGTCCGGCTGATGTGCCGTCAGGTCCGACAGGGACGGATGACGGCGTGCATTGACGCAATTTCTTCAGGAAGAACAATTGAGATGCCGAACTATTCCGTGTGCGGCAGATAAATTGCCGTGCGCGAGCAAGGATCTTCGCATAGTCAAGCCGGCGGACGCATACAGTCAACATTGCCTGCATACGGGCCGCTAGAGTCGTGTGGTACACCGCGCGCCATCGCGTGCGATCGCGTGCGGTATGACGTACCACCTCTCGCGCCGGGCCACGACCACGGCCCGCCGTCCGCGATATGTACCGGCCAGCAGCGGTGCAGAAGCGGTGCAGACGCGGTCCAAAAATGTGCAGGAGTGCCAGCACGATGAACCAACCCGACCCGACCGATCCCACCGCTGCGTCAGCCGCGGAGTTCGCCGATGCCGTGCGCGCAAATCAGCAGCAGCGCGCGTCGCAACTCGCGGGCACGTTCGACTATATCGTCTGCGGCGCCGGCACGTCCGGCACGGTCGTGGCCGCGCGGCTCGCCGCCGGCAGCAACACGCGCGTGCTGGTGCTCGAAGCGGGCGGCAGTGAAGACACGGACGCCGTGCACGATGCGCACCGCTGGCCGGAGGCGCTTGGCAGCGAACTCGACTGGGGCTTCGTCACGGTGCCGAGCCCGCTTCTGAACGGTCGTTCGATCCCTTATTCGATGGGCAAAGTGCTGGGCGGCGGATCGAGCATCAACGTGTCGGTCTGGTCGCGCGGTCATCGGGCGGACTGGGACGGCTACGCGGCGGCATCCGGCGAGCCCGCATGGCGTTACGAGTCGGTGCTCGACCTGTACCGCACCCGCATCGAACGCTGGGCCGGCGCGCCCGACCCGGCGTATCGCGGCACGCACGGCGCCGTGCATATACAGCCGCCGCCCAATCCGCATCCGTTCGCGTCCGCGGTGCTGGACGCGGCAGCATCGGTCGGCCTCACGCGTTATCCGAATGCGAACGGCCAGATGATGGAAGCCGACAACGGCTGCGCGCCGCTCGACGAAAACGTGCGCGATGGACGACGCCAGTCGGTTTTCCGCGCGTACCTGTATCCGCACATGGCGCAACCGAACGTGACGGTGCTGACCGGCGCGCTGGTGACGCGCATTCTGTTCGACGGGCTGCGCGCGACCGGCGTCGAATTCGTTCGCGACGGCGTTACGCATCGCGTCGAAGCCGCCTGCGAAGTCGTGCTGTCGCTGGGTGCGATCCACACGCCGAAGCTGCTGATGCAGTCCGGTATCGGCGATCCGGGCGAACTGCGCAACGCGAAGGTTGCGCTGCGACATGCGCTGTCTGGCGTCGGACGCAATCTGCACGATCACATCGCGTTCGGCTGCATCTGGGGCGCGCCCGACGGCTTGCCGCCCGTCCCGCCGCGCAGTCAGACATCGTGTTTCTGGGCGTCGCGCCCGGAGGAAAACGACGGCCCCGACATCTACGCCTATTCGCGCAGAGGAAGTGTGTCGGCGACCGTTCAGAACGCGCAACGCTTTGCGATTCCCGATTCCGCGTGGTCGCTCGTGCTCGGCATGCGTCCGCAAAGCCGCGGTACGGTCCGCCTGAGCGGGCCGAACCCGTCAGACCCGGTCGCGATCGACACGAATTATCTTGGCAATCCAGAAGATCTCGAACGGCTCCTCGCCGGCTTGCGCATGGCGCGCGAGATCGGGCAAGCCGCCGCGTTGCGGCCGTTCACGAAACAGGAAGCGATGCCCGGTCCGCTCGATGCAGCCGGACTCGAATCGTACTTTCGCGATGGCATCAGCACCTTCTGGCACCAGTCGGGCACCGCGAGGATGGGGCGCGACGCGCTGTCGGTCGTCGACGGCCGGCTGCGCGTGCATGGCATCGAGCGTTTGCGCATCGCCGATGCATCGATCCTGCCGCGCGTGACAGCCGGCAATACGATGGCGCCGTGTATCGTGATCGGCGAACAGGCAGCCGATTTTCTACGGCAGGACAACGCGTCCTGAACCCAGCCGTTAGCGAATCGCGAACACGCTGATGCGCGGCGCATGGACTGCCGCGCACGCCGCATAACGTGCCGCGCCACGCTTCGTTTCGACTCCAGACAAACCCGGATTGCTGCGTCAAAAGCGCCGCTGATATCGTGCGCAACGGACGAATGGAAGCGCTTCCATTCCAGATGGGTCAACCACCGTGTCAACGTCCCTGAAGTTCAACTTTTCCGGTTCACGTTTCCGACAGGAGTACCCGTGACTCACGACGCAGTTGAATCTACCGATACCGCACGCAGTGACTCCCGCGGTGACTCCCGCAGTGATGCGGGCAGCGACCCCTTCACGCCGGCCGCCGGCTCCGCGCTCTGGCGCAAGGACTTTCTGCTCGGCGCCGCGACCGCGTCGTATCAGATCGAAGGCGCGGTCGACGAGGACGGCCGCCTGCCGTCGATCTGGGACACCTTCTCGGCGACACCCGGCAAGGTGCTGCATGGCGATACGGGCGCAGTCGCCTGCGATCACTACCACCGCTGGGAAAGCGACATCGAGCTGCTCACGTCGCTGAATTTCGAAGCGTACCGGCTGTCGATTGCGTGGCCGCGCGTGATGGACGAAGCGGGGCGGCCGAACCGCAAGGGCCTCGATTTCTACAAGCGTCTGCTCGGCAAGCTGAAGGATAAAGGCCTGCAGACCTTCGTCACGCTTTATCACTGGGACTTGCCGCAGCATCTCGAAGACCGCGGCGGCTGGCTGAATCGCGAGACCGTCTATCGCTTTGCCGACTACGCGGATCTGATGAGCCGCGAACTGGCCGGTCACGTCGATGCATGGATGACGCTCAACGAGCCGTGGTGCTCGGCTTTCCTCGGCTACGGCAACGGCCACCATGCGCCGGGGCTCGCGAAGCTGCGTTACGCGACGCAGGCGATGCATCATCTGCTGCTGGCGCACGGCCATGCGCTGACGGCGTTGCGCGCGAACGATCCGGCCTCGAAAAAGGGCATTGTCGCGAACGTCGGCCGGGGCACCGGCAATACGTCGAGCGCCGCCGACACGCGCGCCGCGCATCTGTTCGAAGTGCAGCACAACGCGTGGATTCTCGACCCGCTGCTGAAAGGCGAGTATCCGGCGGACCTGTGGTCGCTCTGGCCGGGCGCCGAGCCGCTCGTGCTCGATGGCGATATGCAGACCATTCGTGCGCCGCTCGATTTTCTCGGCATCAACTATTACTTCCGCACCAACGTGCAGAGCGACGGCGCGCACGGTTATACCGAAGTGCCGCTCGACGGCGTGGAACGCACGCAGATGGGCTGGGAGGTATATCCCGACGGGCTGCGCGATCTGCTCGCCGGATTTCATCGCAACTATCCGGCGCTGCCGCCGATCTATATCACCGAAAACGGCATGGCGTCCGACGATCAGGTGAACGACGGCCGCGTCGACGACGCGCAGCGCATCGCGTTCCTCAAGCGCCATCTGGCGGCGGTCGATCAGGCCATTGCGCAAGGCGTCGACGTGCGCGGCTACTTCGTGTGGTCGCTGCTCGACAACTTCGAATGGGCGTTCGGTTATGAGCGCCGCTTCGGTGTCGTGCATGTCGACTATCGTACGCAACAGCGCACCGTCAAACGCAGTGCGCAACTGATCGCTCGATTCCTGCAGGAACGCGCCGCGCGCGCCTGATCCCGCGTCTCTGTTCCATGCCATCGAGCTTGCCGGCACGCGCCGGCGAGCCTGCAGCCGACTTTGCAGAAAAAGCAGGCGCGAAGCCTGAAGGAGACGGAATGAAAAACCGCAGACCCAGCGCGTCGGGCGCCGCCGCCGTAGCCCTCGCGTCGGCCTTGACGCTATGCGGCGTGCTTGCGCACGCGGCCGAGCCGCTCAAGGCGAACGTGATTCACTGGTGGACCTCGGGCGGCGAATCCGCGGCGATCCGCCAGTTCGCCGAAGCGTACGACAAGGCCGGCGGCCAATGGATCGACAACGCGGTGGCCGGCGCCGACCAGGCGCGCGCGACCGCGATCAACCGGATTGTCGGCGGCGATCCGCCGACGGCCGCGCAATTCAATACATCGAAGCAGTTTCACGACCTGATCGACCAGGGCTTGCTGAATAACGTCGATACGGTCGCCGCGAAGGAAAACTGGGCGGGAATTTTCCCGCAGTCGATTCTCGACAGCATCCGCGTCAACGGCCACTACTACGCGACGCCGGTCGATATTCACATGCAGGGCTGGTTCTTCTATTCGAAGCCGCTGTTCCAGAAAGCGGGCATCGCGAACGAGCCGCAGAATTTCGACGAATTCGTCGGCGATCTCGACAAGCTGAAGAAAACCGGCGCGATTCCGCTCGCCCTCGGCGGCCAGCCATGGCAGGAGAAGATCACGTTCGACGCGATTTTCGCGGACGTCGGCGGTCAGGATCTGTATCTGAAGGTGTACCGCGATCGCGACGTGAACGCGGTGAAGTCCGATGCGTTCAAAAAGGTGCTCGCGTCGTTCAAGAAGCTGCACGATTATGTCGATGCCGGTTCGCCCGGCCGCAACTGGAACGATGCGACCGCGCTCGTCATTTCCGGCAAGGCCGGCGTGCAGATCATGGGCGACTGGGCGAAGGGCGAGTTTTCGGCGGCGAAGCAGGCCGCCGGCAAGGACTTCGGCTGCTTCCCGGGCTTCGGTCCGCATTCGCCGTATCTGGTGGCCGGCGACGTGTTCGTGTTTCCGAAGACCGACAACCCGAACGCGATCAAGGCGCAGAATCTGCTTGCGACGGTGATGACGTCGCCGGCTGCGCAAGTGGCGTTCAGCGCGCGCAAGGGCTCGATTCCGATCCGCCCGGACATCGATGCGAATCAGCTCGACATCTGCGCGAAGGAGGGGATTGCGATCATGAAGGACAAGTCGCGGCAGTTGCCGAATCCGGAGATGCTGATTTCGCCGGACGTGCAGGGCGCATTGACCGACGTCATCACCAATTTCTGGAACAAGAACCAGTCGGTCGACGATGCGCAGAAAGCCTTCGCCGGCGCGCTGAAGGGCTGAGCGCACGATGGGCGCGCTGAAGTCGCACGCTCTGCCGGAGGTCGCGGGCAAACCGCGGCCGGCCGGCGCCGACGCGGGCAGCGGCGCGCAGGCGGGTGCGCGTTCGGCCCGCGCGCGGCGCGGACGGCCGCTGCGCAAGCGCTGGCCGCTTGCCGCATGGATCGCTCTGGCGCCGATGCTGCTCACCGTGGTGTTCGCGTATCTCGGCACGATGGTCTGGACCGCGCGCGTTTCGCTCAGCAACTCGCGCACTTTTCCATCGAACGATTTCATCGGCTTCACGCAGTACGTGCGGCTCTTTCACAATGACCGCTGGCTTGTGTCGCTGCAGCATATCGTGCTGTACGGCGCGTGTTTTATCATCGCGTGCATCGTGATCGGCATGCTGCTCGCGATTTTCATCGATCAGCGCGTGTCCGCGGAAGGCGTGCTGCGCACGATCTTTCTGTACCCGTATGCGATGTCGTTTGTCGCGACCGGCCTTGTCTGGCAGTGGATTCTCAATCCGTCGCTCGGCGCGCAGGCGGTGCTGCGCAAGCTCGGCTTTGCGCATGCGCATTTCGACTGGATCGTCGATCAGGACTGGGTCGTCTATACGCTCGTGATCGCGACGGTCTGGCAGGCGTCGGGCCTCGTGATGGCGTTGATGCTCGCCGGCCTGCGCGGCGTCGACGACGAACTGTGGAAGGCCGCGCGCCTCGACGGCATTCCGCGCTGGCGCGTGTATGCGAGCATCGTCGTGCCGATGCTCGGGCCGTCGCTGTCCACCGCGTTCGTGCTGCTGTTCGTGATGGTCGTAAAACTGTACGACGCGGTCGTCGCGATGACGCAAGGCGGTCCCGGCACGGCGAGCGAAGTGCCCGCGAAGTTCATCATGGACTATCTGTTCGGCCGCGCGAATATCGGGCTCGCGTCGGCGGCGTCGGTCGTGATGCTGCTGACGGTGCTCGCGATTCTCGCGCCGTTCTTCTATGCCAGAAGCCGCGCGGCTGCGCGAAAGGACGTGTGATGAGCACGCTCGACCCTGCCGATAGCGCCGCGCATCGGCCGCAGCAGGCACGACAGGCGACAGGCGTCGCTGCCGCCGCGCGCGCGCCGCGGCCACGCCCGCGCCGGCCGCGCTTTGCACCGGCGCGCATCGGCATCTACGCGTTTCTGATTGTCTGCGCGCTGTTCTTCCTGCTGCCGCTGTACGTGATGCTGATCACGTCGGTGAAACCAATGGAGGAGATCCGCCTCGGCAATCTGCTCGCATGGCCCGCGGATTTCACGCTGCGTCCGTGGGTCGACGCGTGGCAGGCCGCCTGCACCGGACTCGACTGCAACGGCATTCAGGTCGGATTCTGGAACTCGGTGCGCATCGTCGTGCCGAGCACCGTGCTGTCGATCGCGGTCGGCGCGGTGAACGGCTATGCGCTGTCGTTCTGGCGGCCGCGCGGCGCGGGCTGGCTGTTCGGCGTGCTGCTGGTCGGCGCGTTTATTCCGTATCAGGTGATGATCTATCCGATGGTGCGCGTGCTGGCGAGCGTGCACCTGTTCAGCTCGCTGCCCGGCATCGTGCTGATCCACACCATTTTCGGCATGCCCGTGATGACGCTGCTGTTCCGCAACTACTACGCGGGCATTCCGCTCGAGCTGTTCAAGGCCGCGCGCATCGACGGCGGCGGCTTCTGGCGCATCTTCCTGCAACTGATGCTGCCGATGTCGGTGCCGATCATCGTCGTCGCGATGATTCTTCAGGTGACCAATATCTGGAACGACTATCTGCTCGGTCTCGTGTTCGCCGGCACAAAGAACCTGCCGATGACCGTGCAACTGAACAACATCATCAACACGACGACCGGCGAGCGTCTTTACAACGTGAATATGGCCGCGACGATCCTGACGTCGCTGGTGCCGCTCGCGGTCTACTTTATTTCGGGGCGCTGGTTCGTGCGCGGTATCGCGTCCGGCGCGGTGAAAGGGTGAATATGGCAACGGTAGCGAATTCCGCGGGTCTCGCGAATGTCGCGGTGCGCGACCTCAAGGTGCAGCTGGGCGCGAACACCGTGATCGACGCGCTCGATCTCGACGTGCGCGGCGGCGAGTTCGTCGTGCTGCTCGGCCCGTCGGGCTGCGGCAAGTCGACGCTGCTGCACAGCATCGCCGGCCTGATCGATGTGACCGACGGCAGCATCGAGATCGGCGGCGAAGACATGACGTGGGCCGACCCGAAAGACCGCCGCGTCGCGCTGGTGTTCCAGTCGTATGCGCTGTATCCGACGATGAGCGTGGAGCGCAACCTGTCATTTGCGCTGCGCATCAACGGTACGCCGAAGGCGGAGATCGCGAGGCGCGTCGCGCGCGCCTCGGAGATGCTGCAGCTCGGGCCGCTGCTCAAGCGCAAGCCTGCGCAACTGTCGGGCGGGCAGCGGCAGCGCGTCGCGATCGGCCGCGCGATCGTGCGCGAAGCGGACGTGTTCCTGTTTGACGAGCCGCTGTCGAATCTCGATGCGAAGCTGCGCACCGAACTGCGCCGCGAACTGAAGCAACTGCATCAGCGCCTGAATGCGACGATGATCTACGTGACGCACGACCAGGTCGAAGCGATGACGCTCGCAACGCGCATGGCCGTGATGAAAAGCGGCGTGATCCAGCAGTTCGGCACGCCGGCCGAAGTGTACGCACGGCCGGAGAACCTGTTTGTCGCGACCTTTCTCGGCTCGCCGGCGATGAATCTGCTGAATGGCACGCTCGTGCCGGACGGCGAGCGCGTGCACTTTCGCGGTGCGCATCTGACGCTCGACGTCTCGCGCTATGCGTTTCGCGCGGCGCCCACGGCGGGTCGGCCTTGCGTGCTGGGCGTGCGGCCCGAGGACGTGCGGGTGCGCATCGACGGCGAAAACAGCGCGGCAGGCGCTGGAAACGCAGCAACCGGCGAGCGCGCAACGGTGTCGCTCGTCGAACCGATGGGCAATCACCGGGTTATTTGGCTCGATTATCATGGCGCGCAGATAGCGTCGATCGATCAGGATAAGAGACCGGTCGCGGTGGGTGATGCCGCCGCGTTCACGGTCGACGGCGCGCACATCTCGCTGTTCGACGAGGCAAGCGGCTCGCGCCTCTGACCAGCACCGGCTGAGGAGGCAGTCTGTGGCAACCCTGAAAGACGTGGCGCGGCGCGCGGGCGTCGGCCTTTCGACGGCTTCGCGCGCGATTTCCGGTAAAGGTCCGGTGTCGGCCGACGCGGCGGCGCGCGTGCATGCCGCGATCGCGGAGCTGAACTTCCGGCCGTCGTCGATCGGACGGGCGATGGCGACGCAGTCGCTCGGCATCATCGGCCTGTTCGTGCCGACGTTTTTCGGTTCGTATTACGGCACCATTCTGAAAGAAACCGACACGCAGCTGCGCGCGGTGCACCGCCATGTGGTGGTGGCAACCGGCTGCGGCGAGGCATCGCCGCGCGATCAGGCGATGGAAGCGGTGCGCTTTCTGATCGGCCGCGATTGCGACGGGGTGGTCGTGATCAGCCACGACCTGCACGACGAAGACCTGCATGCGTTGCACCGCATGCATCCGCGCGTCGTGTTTCTGAATCGCGCATTCGATGCGCTGCCGGACGCGTCATTCTGCGCCGATCATCAGCGCGGCGGCGCGCTGGCCGCGGCGACGCTGCTCGCGCATGGGCACCGGCAGATTGCGGTGGTTTCCGGGCCGTTCACCGCCTCGGACAACATCGCGCGGCTGGCCGGCTTCTTCGACGAACTGGCGCGGCACGGCATTGCGCGCGAGACGGTGCCGCTCATCGAGTCGGACTTCTCGCCGGAAGGCGGCTATGCGGCTGCGCAAACGCTGCTCGATATGAAGCGGCCGTTCACCGCGCTGTTCTGCGCGAACGATACGATGGCGATCAGCGTGCTGGCGCGGTTTCAGCAGGCGGGCATCGTGGTGCCGCGCGACGTCTCGGTGATCGGCTACGACGACGACTATTCCGCCGCGTACGCGGCGCCCGCGCTGACGTCCGTGCATATTCCGACCGCCGAGCTCACGCAGAATGCGGTGCGATGGCTGATCAACCGCTGCTATCGCACGTCGTGGGATATCGTGCGCGAGTTTCCGGTATCGGTGACGATGCGGGCGTCGGTGGGGCCCGCGCCGAAGCTGGCGATCAACGCGTGAAGCCGTGCCACGTAGCAGGGGCGCGAGCGGTTGGGTGAAAAGCGGTGGCCGTCCGTGAGCGCATGAGACGCCATTGACGGTCACGCATTGCCGGCAAACCAGTCGCGCAACACATACTTCTGGATCTTGCCCGACGGCGTTTGCGGAAAGCTGTCGACGAAGCGCCAATGCCGCGGCGTTTTGAACGGCGCGAGGTGCCGGCGGCAATGATCGAACAGTTCGGTTTCATTCAGCTGCACACCCGCCGCGGTGCGAATGAAGGCCACGACCACTTCGCCCCAGGTGTCGTCCGGCGTACCGACGACGGCCGCGTCCGCGACGCCGGCGTGCATCACCAGCACGTCCTCTATCTCACGCGGGTAGATATTCTCGCCGCCGCGGATAATCACATCCTTCAAACGCCCGCGAATGCTGCAGTAACCATCGGCGTCCATGCTGCCGAGGTCGCCCGTGCGCAGCCATCCTTGCGGGTCGAGTGCCGCGGCGGTCGCTTCCGGCTGTTCGAAGTAGCCGCGCATCACCGCATAGCTGCGCACGCAGATTTCGCCGACCTCGCCGATCGGCACGATCGCGCCGGTGTGCGGGTCGACCACTTTCACTTCGGTGTTCGGCAGCGGCCGGCCCACTGTCAGCGCACGCCGTTCGAACGGTTCGTCCGGCCGCGAGTGCGTGATGTACGGCGAGTGCTCGGTGAGGCCGAAGCCGACCGTCACACGTGCCGGCACGGTTCGCTCGATGCGCTCGGCGAGTTCGGTCGTCACCGGCGCGCCGCCGAGCGCGGCGATGCGCCATTCGGACAGGTCGTGCGTCGCGAGCGCCGGATGCTCGAGCAGCGCGATCGCCATGGTCGGCACCGATAGCGTGATCGAGCCGCGTTCGGATTCCAGCAGTTCGAGCATCAGACCCGCGTCGAAGCCGGGAAGCATCACGTGTGTGCCGCCGGTCTGCAGCGAGCCAAGCGTGACGAGGCCGCAGCCCGCGGTGTGGAACATCGGCAGCGGGTTGATCCAGACATCGCGCTCGCGCGCGCCGGTCGCCTGCGCATAAAAGCGCGCGTTATTGACGAGGCCGCGATGATGCAGCATCGCGCCTTTCGGAAAACCGGTGGTGCCGGACGTGTATTGAATCTGCGCAATGTCGTCGGGCTTGACCGCCGGCAGCCGCGCGGCGGCGGAGTCGTCGGCGCTTGCATACGGCAGGTCGTCGAGCGCGGCGACCTCGCGCAGCGCGGGCAAGCCGGCGCGCACGCCGGCGAGCGTCGCGAGCATGTCGCGCTCGCGATAGTGCGGCACCGCAAAGCAGCCGACCGCGCGCGACTGTTCGAGCACGTACGCGAGCTCGGCTTCCCTGAAGGCCGGGTTCACCGTGACGAGCACCAGCCCGGCCAGCGCCGCGCCGAGTTCGAGCAACAACCAGTCGGGGCTGCTGTTGCCCCATACCGCGACATGTTCGCCGGGCCGGAAGCGCTGCAACAAACCATGCGCAAGCCGTTCCGACGCGCTCAGCAGTTCGCTGTATGTCCACGCGCGGCGGGCGTGCCGCTGCGCATGACCTTCGACCAGCGCGATGTTGCCGGCAAACACGCCGGCTGCGCGGCGCAGCGTGTCGCCGACGGTTTGCTCGAAAACAGGATTGGAGGTATCCGGAAGCCAGTGCGCGTGCTGCAGACGCGGGTGAGGGGTGGGCGAATTCATCCGGCGGCTCCGTTTGTTTCGTTTGTTTCGTTTGTTGGTCAGGCCGGCGACGCGCTTTTGCGGTTGCCTCGCGGCCGCTTCGCGGCTGCCTTGTAACGAGAACAAACGGTGCCGATGTTTATTCCGCCCCGGCGCGGTCCGGTCTGACGGATCGCGGAAAACGGTCATTCGCCCGTCACTCCTGATGCCGGCACTACGCGAGGATGTGGGATTGCGTCAGCCAGGTGTCGAGCGACTGCGCCGACGGCTGCGCGCTGCGCCAGCCAATATGGCCATCGGGACGCACCACCCAGACCGTGCCGCCGGGCGCGCCGAACGCGGTTGCGAACGCGCCGGCGGCGTCGGTCAGCAGGGGGATCGTTTCGTCGCGTGGCGGCGTGCAACCGGGCGCCGCAATCAGCAGCGACGCCGAGGCGGAACCGAGCGCCGCGTGCAAAGCCCGCGACGCATCGGCGAATGCCGCAAGCTGCGCGTCCAGTTGAACGCCTTGTGCATCGACGTAACCGATCAGCACGTGCCGGCCGCGGCCGATGCGTCGATGCAGCCGCACCGGGTGGCCGACGTATGCCTGCGTGAGGCCGTTCGCGTCGGGCAGGCGATCGCCGGGCGCCGGCAGTTCGGCTGCGAGCGGCGGACCGTCGTCGGCGACGATCGGGCTGCCGCGATAGCCGATCAGCACCTGCGTTTCGCGTATGCCCGGCAACGCGGTTTGTTGTGCGAGCACATTGTTCATCGCGCGAGTGGTCGATTCGACCACATCGAGTCCGACTGGGCGCCGCTCGTCGGAATAGCTGTCGAGCAGTGCAGCGCGTGCGAGGCCGCGCGCGACCAGTGACAATTTCCACGCAAGGTTATGCGCGTCCTGCAAACCGGTGTTCATTCCCTGGCCGCCGACCGGCGGATGAATATGCGCGGCATCGCCGGCGATAAATGCGCGTCCGTGTCCATACGATGGCGCGATCCGATGACTCACGCGATAAACCGACGACCAGCGTTGATTCGACAATTGCGTGCCGTCGGGCAGCGCGGGTTGCATCAGTAAGCGCATCTGATCGAGGTCCGGTGCGTCGACCGTCGCGAGTCGCGCAGCGACTTCCTCAGATGAAACGATGACCGAAAGCCGGTAGCGCCGCACCGAGCCGCGCACCGGCACCGCGGCGAGCGACGACACCGCGCGGGACGAATCGGACGTATTGAAGCGGTACATCGGTCCGCGCGGCAGCGCCCAGTCGACATCGACGTCGGCAAGCGCAAATGTCTGCGGATAGCGTCCGCCTTCGTATGGCAAGTTTAGTTGCGCGCGCACCGTACTGTGCGAGCCGTCGCAGCCGGCGAGCCAGCGGCAGCGCAGCGTGTGCGCTTCGCCATCGGGGCCGCGCAGGCGGGCGAGCACGTCATCCGCGGTTTCGCTGAAGCGCTCGAGCGTCCATCCATAGTCGACGCGTCCGCCGTGCTGGTGCAATGCGGCTTCGAGCAGGCGTTCCGTATCGAATTGCGCGAGCGACAGCGCGCCGTACGGCAGTCCTTGCGGCTGCACCTGCATGCCGCCCGCGGGCGCGCCGTCCTGCCAGGTTTCGATGCCGGTCAACCAGACGCCCGCGTCGATGGCCGCATCGGCAACGCCGATATCGTCGAAGATTTCGAGCGTGCGCGCGGTCACGCCGAGCGCCTTGCAGAAGAACGTGCGGCCGGGCAGCTGGTCGATCACGCAGGCATCGATGCCGTCACGGCGCAGTTCGGTGGCGAGCAGCAGGCCGACCGGGCCTGCACCGACAATCAGCACGTCTGTGTTGTCCTGCATGATCCGTGACCTCCGTTCTGGTGTGCGTGGCGGGCAAGCATGCGCGGATCGGTGCGCAGGACGGCACATCACACGCGCGCCGCCGATCGTCCTGATGATAGGTGATCGTTCCCCGGATGCCCAGCGCGGTGCGATGCAAAACGGTCGCGATGATGGGGCGTAGCGGCGCCGCTGTGTGTCACACACAGCGCCCGATAATGAAGTTAGGATCGCTAGGCTTCCGGTCGGAACAGTCAACCCGCGCGATCAATACGTGCAACCCCAGGTGCTGGTCGATTCCATAGGCACCCGCGCCTGACTGCCGCACAGGCCGGTGCGGCACGGCGACGCCGATCGCGCATGGAATAACACGAGCGCGTCGCGTGTTCTTGTTGCGTTGCCGTCACTGTTCTTACACGAACGGCCGTACGGTCAGTCTGGTTTCATCCGAAACACATCAAGCCGCCATTTCGCCATTTCCAAGGAGGAAACAATGCACGCAGGTATGCTCAAGCAGCGCGACGGCAAGCTCGTCGAGTCCGCCGCCGTCGAGACGTTCCGCAGTGAGTTCAAAGGGCAGGCGCTTTTGCCTGGCGACGAAGGCTACGATGCGGCGCGCACGATCTGGAATGCGAGCATCGACCGGCATCCTGGCCTGATCGCCCGCTGCGCCAGCGCGTCGGATGTGATTCGCGCAGTCAGGTTCGCGCGCGCCAACGATCTGCTCGTCGCGGTGAAGAGCGGCGGACACAATGTCGCAGGGCGCTCGCTATGCGATGACGGCCTCGTGATCGATCTGTCGGCAATGAAGCGCGTGTCGGTCGACGCGGAAACGCGCACCGTGCATGTCCAGGCCGGCGCGCTGCTGGCGGACGTCGATCGCGAAACGCATGTGCATGGGCTCGCGGTGCCGGCCGGCGTCGTGTCGAAGACCGGCATCGCGGGGCTCACGCTCGGCGGCGGTGTCGGCTGGCTGGTGCGCAAGTACGGCATGACCATCGACAATCTGCTGTCGTGCGAGGTCGTGACGGCAAACGGCGAGATTATTACCGCGAGCGCCGATTCGAACCCGGATCTGTTCTGGGGGCTGCGCGGCGGCGGCGGCAATTTCGGCATTGTCACGTCTTTCGTGTTTCGCGCGCATCCGGTCAAGACCGTGCTGAGCGGATTGCTGCTCTATCCACGCGCCGATGCGCGTGCGGTGCTGCGCAATTTCCGCGAGTTTATGACGACCGCGCCTGAAGAGTTGACCGCGTACGCCGGTCTGCTGTCGACGCCGGATGGCGTGCCGGTGGTCGGGATGATCGTCTGCTATTGCGGCGATCTGGCCGAAGGCGAGCGCGTGCTCGCGCCGCTGCGCCAGTTCGGCACGCCCGTGCTCGACGGCATCGAGCCGATGCCGTTCCCGGTGATGCAATCGCTGATCGAGCAGTCGTTCCCGGACAACTCGCACAACTATTGGAAATCGACCTTCGTCAAAGCGTTCGACGACGAAGTGATCGATCGGTTGATCGACCACATGGAGCGCTGCACGTCGCCGCTGACCGCAGTCGTCATCGAATACTACGGCGGCGCGGCCACGCGCGTTGCCCCGACGGAGACCGCGTTCCCGCATCGCGACCCGCTGTACAACGTGAATATCGCATCGGAATGGCTCGATCCCGCGGAAAGCGACGAACACATCGCCTGGACGCGCGCGATGTTCGACGCGTTGCAATCGAAGTCGAACGGCGGCTATCTGCCGAACTTCTTCAGCGATGAGGTGCCCGACCAGGCCAAAGTCGCGTTCGGCGGCAACTATGCGCGGCTCGCTGAACTGAAGGCGAAGTACGACCCGACGAATCTCTTCAGTCTCAACCAGAACATCAAACCGACCCGTTGAGAGATGCACGCAGCGTTCGTCACGTTTATGCGTCGCGCGCGGTTGGGGGCCGCGCGCGGGCCGAACTCAGGAGTGGAAGCATGATCCGGATCAATCATCTGTCGAAGTGGTATGGCGATGTTCAGGTGCTCGACGACTGCTGTCTGTCGCTCGACAAGGGCGAAGTCGCGGTGCTGTGCGGGCCGGCCGGCGCCGGCAAGTCGACCTTCGTGAAAACGATCAACGGACTCGAAGGCTTTCAGCGCGGCGAGATCACGATCGGCAAGCGCACCTTGCAACCGGGCCGCCGGGTGGCGCGCGAGCATCGCTTGAGCGTCGGCATCGTGTTGCAAGGCGTGCATCTGTTTTCTCATCTCACCGTGCTGGAGAATCTCGATCTCGCCCAGACCCAGGTGCTGCGCCGTTCGCGCGACGAGGCGAGCTTGCGCAGCCGTGCGCTGCTCGGGCGCGTCGGGCTGCGTATGTGCGAAGGGAAATATCCGCATGAGTTGTCGCGTGCGCAGCAACAATGCGCGGGCATTGCGCGCTCGCTGGTGCTCGACCCCGAAGTGCTGCTGCTCGACGATCCGACCGCGGGCGTCGAGGCGGAGCGGGTCGGCAGCGTGCTCGGCATCATCACGGATCTCGCGCAAGAGGGCATGACGATGCTGGTCGTCACCGCTCGGCACGAGTTTGCGCGAGCCGTT
This sequence comes from Paraburkholderia solisilvae, assembly GCF_902859875.1. Lineage (GTDB taxonomy): Bacteria > Pseudomonadota > Gammaproteobacteria > Burkholderiales > Burkholderiaceae > Paraburkholderia > Paraburkholderia solisilvae. The sequence goes on from NZ_CADIKF010000049.1 coordinate 47,380, forward strand.
GCGGACCGCGTGCTGTTTATGGCCGGCGGCCGCATTCTCGACGACAGGCCGCCCGCGCAGTTCTTCGATATCGCGCGCCGCAAGGACGAACGCGAGCAGGGATTTCTCGCGCAGACGCTGGCGCACTGAGGGGCCGCGCTGAGGGGCCGCGCTGAGGGGCCGCACCGACGGTCGGACGCGCCGCGCTCATGCGCGCGCCGTTTCGACGGGACGCGGCGCGCGATCGACAACCGCATCGTCGATCGGAAAATGCAGCAGCGCCGCCAGCACGCCGGCTGCGGCCGTGGCGGCCCAGATCAGCGAATACGAGCCGGTCACGTCGAATACGAAGCCGCCGAGCCACGCGCCAAGAAACGAGCCAAGCTGATGACTCAGAAAGCACAGGCCGAATAACGTGCCCAGGTGCCGCGTGCCGAATACCTTCGCGACGAGTCCGCTCGTCAATGGCACTGTGCCGAGCCACGTGAGGCCCATTACCGCCGCGAACAGCACAACCGATGCCGTCGTCTTCGGCAGCAGAAAAAACGCTGCAATCGCGGCGCCGCGAATCAGGTACAGCCAGCCGAGTACGTGCTGCTGCCGGAAGCGCCCGCCGAGCCAGCCGCATGCCCAACTGCCTGCCATATTGAAGAGCCCGATCAGCGACAAAGCGGTTGCGCCGAGGCCGATCGGCATATGGCACAGAAACAGATAACCGGGTAGATGCGTCGCGATAAACGCGAGCTGGAAGCCGCAGGTGAAAAAGCCGAGCGTGAGCAGCCGATAGCCGCGGTGCCGCGTGGCCAGCGCAAGCGTGTCGCGCAACGAGGCGGTCGCGGCATCGTGCGGCGCGGTGGCGGGCGTAAGCGCGCCGTACGAGCGACGGCGGTCGAGTGCGATGCCAAGCGGCGCGGCGAGCAGCATCACGAACGCGAGCACGAGCAACGATGTGCTGATGCCTGCGTTCAACCGGACCGCCTGCGCGAGCGGCACCATCAGCACCTGGCCGAGCGAGCCGCCGGCGCTCGCGATACCCATCGCGAGGCTGCGCTGTTCGGCCGACGCCACGCGGCCGACGGCGGTCAGTACGACGCCGAAGCTCGTGCAGCTGATGCCGATGCCGACCAGCACACCGAGGCCGACCACCAGCGCCCAGCCCGACGGTGCGGCTGCCGCCAGCGCAAGACCCGCCGCGAATACCGCGGCGCCGAATGCGACGACCGGCGCTGCGCCGTGACGGTCGGCGGCGGCGCCGGCGAACGGCTGCGCGAAGCCCCACACGAGGTTGTGCAGGGCGATCGCAAATGCGATCAGCGTCACGGGCATGCCGCGGTCGAACGAGAACGGCCCGATGAAAAGGCCGAAGGTTTGCCGCACGCCCATGGCCGCGCTCATGATCAGCGCCGCCGCGACGATCACGAGCGTCAGTTGGGTTTTCAAGGTGAGCGAATCACCGCGTGTTGCCGTCGACATGGTGGGGTTTCCTCCTCGCGGCCATAGTGGCAGCGGCGCCGCGCGGCGACAAAGGAAATGTTTTCGACGACAGATGAGAAAATTTCACCCGGCCTGCGGGGCGATCGTTGCGCGCTCAACCGGTTCGATCAGGGCGGCTTCGGCGAGCAGCCAGTGTTTGAACGCGAGCAGATCCGGTCGTTCGTCCGTGCCTTGCGCGCCGACCAGCCAGTAGGCCGGCTCGGCGTCGACGATCCGCTCGCTGGCCGCCACCAGCATGCCTGCGGCGAGGTCCGGGCCGGCCAGCGGCAGCCGTCCTATTGCGATGCCGAGGCCGCCGGCGGCCGCTTCGAGCGCGAGTTGCGCGGTGTCGAAGTGCAGGCCGCCCGACGCGTCGATGTCGGTCCGGCCGGCGCCGTCCAGCCACGCTTGCCAGTCCGCGCTGGCCGTATCGACGTGAATCAGCGTCGCGCGGCACAGGTCGGGTTGTCCGTGCGGACCGGTCAACGTGCGGAGGTACGCCGGGCTGCATACCGGCACGAGCTGCTCGCCGAACAGCCGCTCGCACAACGCGCCCGCCACCGGGCCGCGGCTCAGGCGCAGCGAGAAATCGAAGCCGTCGGCCGGGAAACCGACCGGCCGGCGCGACGTGTCGACCGTCACGCTGACGTTCGGCCAGCATTCGCGAAAACGCGTGAGGCGCGGCACGAGCCAGCGGCTCGCAAGCGTCGGCGCACAGCTGACGGCGATGGTCCGGTTCGCACGCCGGTCCGGCAGCCGCTGCGTGCCGATCGCGATCAACGCGAACGCCTCGGCGATATACGGCAGATACTGTTTGCCCTCCGGCGTCAGCGAAAGCCTGCGCGGCTCGCGCACGAACAGGTCGACGCCGAGCGCCTGCTCCAGCCCGACGATGCCGTGACTGACCGCACTAGGCGTCACGTTCAGTTCCGCTGCGGCGAGCTTGAAGCTTTGATGCCGCGCAGCCGCTTCGAAAAAGCGTAGCGACGACAGCGGCGGAAGGCGAAGCGGCATGAAATGTCCCTGTTGGCAGCGGGTGGTAGGGTTGGACCGTCGGTCATCAGCGTTTGAAGGTCCGCGACGTCGTCACGCCGCTTGAATCTGCTTTGAAAACTGCGTTGAATCTGCCTTGAAACTGAAAGATAGCAAATCAACGGAATATTCTTACGTATTGGGTGTTATTTTTCGAATGTCGGCCGGAATTGCGACGTCAATGCGGCGACGTAAATGCGGCGACGTCAGCACGGCGTTTCCCGACACGCGTAATTGCCGGCCGTTTTGCCTGTCCACCGTGTATGAGGTTTGAATCGAACGTGACAGAACACGCACGCCTGACCACCCGCGCCGCGCGCCGGCGCTCCGTCTTACGCCTGCTTGGCGCAGCAGCCGTGTCGGCGCCGTTTGCCGGCGCACAGCTTGCCCGCGCTGCCAACGCACCCGCCGCCGGCGCATTCGCGGGCGGGAAACAGCTGAACATCTACAGCTGGCCCGACTACTTTTCGAGCGCCGATCTGCATCGCTTCGCGCAGCAGTCGGGCGTGACGCCGGCGGTATCGACATTCAATTCGAACGAGACGCTGTTTGCGAAGCTCAATAGCCCGGCGGGCGCAGGCTTCGATATCGTGATTCCGTCGTCGAGCTGGATCGTGCAGTTCGCGAAGCGCGGTCTGCTGCAGGAACTCGATCACAGCCGCCTGAATCTCGCGTCGCTCGATCCGAAGCTGTTGAACCGTGAATACGATCCGGGCAACCGCTACTCGATTCCGAAGGACTGGGGGCTGCTCGGCGTGCTCTACGATCCGCAGGCGACCGGCGAGATTGTCACGTGGGAAGACTTCTTCAAGGCGGGCGAGAAGCCGGGCGTGTCCGGCAAGGTGCGTCTGTCGGTGTCGGGCTGGGAGACGATCGGGCCCGAGCTGTGGATGCGCGGTCAGGACTGGAACAAGGCGAGCGCCGATCAGATTCGCTCGGCGGCCGAGCCGGTCAAGCGCTTCGCGAAGCACGTGAAGACCTTCGCGACGCTCGAACCCGATGCGGCCGCGAATGGCTCGATTGTGCTCGCGCAGACTCACCAGGCCGGCGCGCGTGCGGCGATCGCTTTGAACCCGCGCTTGAAGTGGGTCGTGCCGGCACCGCTCAGCGAACTGTGGGTCGACAACTATGCGATTGCGAAGCGCGCGCCGGATATCGGCATCGCGTATGACTTTCTCGCGTATCAGTTGCGCCCTGAAGTGCAGGTGTCCGAGACGCGTTACCTGGGTTTTCCGGCGGCGCTCGCGGGTCTGCGCGAGAAGATCGGCCCCGATGTGCACAATGCCGACCTGATCTTCGGCGGCAAGGACATCGACTTCAGCAAGCTGACCTCATTCGTCGTCAATCCGGATACGATCGGCGTCTATCTGCAGATGCAGACAGAGATCCGCGCGGCCGCGGGTTGAACCGGTCCGGCATGCGCGCGTTTCGAGGCGATCATCTGCTCGCGGCGCTGCCGGCGTCGTGGCTCACGGTGTTCTTTCTGGTGCCGTTGGGCTTCACGGCGGTGTTTTCGTTCGGACATGCGACGTTCGGCGGCGTAGCGCCGGGCTTTACGCTTGCCAATTACGCGGCGGCGCTCACGGGTTTTTATGGCGCGACGCTCGCGAGAACATTGCGCTTTGCCGCGACGGCGTCGTTGCTGTGCGTGGGCATCGCCTATCCGGCCGCGTACTTCATCGCGTTTCATGCGCGGCGTCGACTGCTCGCGCTGACGTTAATCCTGATTCCGTATTTCTCGAGCTTCCTGATTCGCGTGATGTCGCTGCGCATGGTGCTTGCGCGGCACGGCTTCGCTGAAACCGTGCTCGATGCGCTGGGTTTGCACACGGGCGCGCTCGATGTGCTCGATACACCGGTTGCGGTGTTTATCGGCATGGTCTACGTGTACCTGCCGATCGCGATCGTGCCGATTGCGGTCGTGCTCGAACGCATTCCGCGCGCACTGATCGACGCCAGCGAAGATCTCGGCGCGACGCGCTGGCGCACCTTCGGCGCGGTGATTTTGCCGCTGAGCCGGCCCGGCATCGCAACCGCGCTGCTGCTGACCGCCGTGCCGATGCTGGGCGAAATGGTGATCCCGACGCTGCTTGGCGGCGGCCGCGGCGTGCTGATGGGGCAGGCGATTGCCGGGCAGTATCTCGATGCGCAAAACTATGCGCTCGGCTCGGCCATGGCGATGGCTGTGCTGGCGGTCGTCGCGGTGCTGGTGGCCGTGCTCGCGCGCGTCACCGCGGGCTTCGCGGAGGTCGGGCGATGAACGCGCCACGCGGCGATGCGATGACGGGTTCGCTCGATGTGCGGCCTGCGCCGCGCGCGTATGGCGCACCCGGCGTGCGCGTCGCGGAGATTGGCCTCAGGGCCTGGTATCTGCTGGTCGTCGTGTTTCTGTTTGTGCCGATCATCGCGGGCATTGTCTATTCGTTCAATGTCGGCATCGACAACAAGCAGACTGCGACGCTGACCGGCTGGACCGTGCAGTGGTATGCCGCTGCCTGGAACGATCTGTCGTTGCGGCGCGCGGTTGAGCAAAGCGTGGTGGTCGCGTTCTGGTGCGCGCTGCTGTCGGTGTGGCTCGGCACGATGCTCGGTTTTGTCGTGGTGCGGCATCCGGCGCGACGCGTGCGGCGGTGGTTGAGCGGGCTCACCTATCTGCTGCTGATCGTTCCGGAATCGGTGATCGGCATTTCGCTGTTGCTGTTTTATGCGGTGACGGGCGTGCCGCTCGGCACCGCGACGCTCGTCGCGGGCATTGCGCCGCTGGCGATTGCCGTGGTCGCGCTGGTTGTGCGCGCTCGTATGCTGACGCTCGACCGCGACCTCGAAGACGCCGCCGCCGATCTCGGCAGCACCCGTGCCGCGACATTGCGCCAGATCGTTTTGCCGCAACTGGCGCCGGCGGTCGCGGCGGGCGCGCTGATGGCGTATACGTTTTCGTTCGACAATCTCGTGGTGTCGGCTTTCCTGACGACGCCGCAAACTGGCACGCTGCCGGTTTATCTGTACGGCAGTCTTCAATATGGGCCGTCGCCGGCTGTCTATGCGGCCGCGTCGGCGGTGTTCACCTTTACTGTGCTGATGCTCGCGTTGGCAGCGTTGTTGTATCGCGCGACGCAGCATCCGCTGCATGCGCCCGTATCCTCGTAAGCGGGTTTATCAAACCACAAGCAAAGGCCCATCGATGTCCCGTTTCGATTTTCATCTGCTGCTCGATCCGCCGCGTTATCCCACCGACCGTTTTGCGCCGCTTGCGGATCGCATCAAACGATTGCTCGCGACGCAGGCCGATGTGGTGTTTGTGCAGGCGGAAGCGATGCTGGCGCTCGAGGCGGTCGCGACGAGTATCGCGCGGCCGGGCCTGGTCGCGCTCAATGTTGTGACGAGCCCATACGGCACGTGGTTCGGCACATGGTTAAGACGCGGCGGCGCGACCGTGCATCAGGTGAGTGCGGCGCCGGGGCAGCCGATCGACGCCGCCGACGTATCGGCGTGCCTCGATGGCTTGCCGCAGGTCGATATCGTTGCGGCTGTGCATGCGGAATCGTCGAACGGTGCGCTCAATCCGCTTGCCGAACTGGCGGCGCTTGCGCGCTCGCGAGGGGTGCTGTTCGTCGTCGATGCGGTGGCGTCGGTGGGCGGTCATCCGATCGACTTCGACGTGCATGGAATCGATATCGCGGTGATGGGGGCGCAAAAGGCGCTCGCGGGTCCGGCGGGTGTGTCGGCGGTTGCGGTGAGTGCGCGCGCATGGACGCATATTGCAGCGGCACCGGATTACGCACCGTCGAGCCTGTCGCTTGCGGAGCTCAAACATGGCTGGATCGAGCGGGGCCGGCTCGCGTTGCCGGGGACGCCGGCGCCGCTCGAATTCTGGGCGCTCGAAGCGGCGCTCGATCGGGTCGACGCGGAAGGTATCGAACAGGTGATTGCGCGTCATCAGCAGGCGGCGCGGGCGAGCCGGGCGGGGTTGCGTGCGCTTGGCATCGAGCCGTGGATTGCGCATGATGCTGCGGCGTCCGCGCTTGTCACGTCGGCGCCGGTGCCGGCGGGTGTCGATGCGAATGTGCTTATCGCGGATGCCGCGCGCCTCGGTGTCGAACTGATGCCGGGCTTTGGCGATATCGAAGGACGGATCGTGCGGCTCAATCACACCGGCATGCATGCGGCGTTTGATACGGTGCTGGCGAATGTGACTGCGTATGGCGCGGCGCTTGAGCGGCAGGGTGTCAGCGTGGATATCGGCGCGGCGGCGCGTGCGGTGAGTGATGCTTATGCGGGGGTATGACGGGTGGTTTGCTACTGCGCTGATGTGGGTTTTTGATTTGACATAATATAAATTATCAACGAACTGGCTGTTACGGCAAAGCTGTAATGTCGTACCTGGGCAAAGCTGAAACGTCGCATGTCATGCTGGCTGACCTTTGACGGGAG
>NZ_CADIKF010000050.1 GCF_902859875.1 Paraburkholderia solisilvae
CGGCGTGAAGCCGACCGCGAGCGCGGCCGCCGCGCCCGCGAGCCCGCGGCGCAGCGTGCGGGACGCGAGAAGTTGAGCGCGTGCATATTCGAATGCTTTCATTGTGGTTGCTCCAGGAGACCGGGTGAAGTGTTATCGAAATGGGTCGCCGGGGCGGCGCGCAGACCGTGCGCGTGCCGGCGTCATGACCGGTTTCCTGTGTTGCGCGGAAAGCCGTCACGGAGAGGCACGACGGCGGCCGCTATCGCTCGCCATCGCGGATCTCCCGGGCTTTTGTCCCGCCGTGTAGTGCGCTCTGCGAAGCATCATCGATTCGCGGATGCACCGGGCTGCTCTCGGACCAGACATTCACGACACGTTCGCGTGAACCGGAACCCTAGCATCCCTAAGATGCGACGCCGCCGCACCTCTCGAGGGGCTGCGCGAAGCCAGAAGCATGCCAACGAATGCGCATGGATGGGCGCGGGCGACGATCGCGCAAGGAAGACGTTTGGCTAACGTGCGCTCACAGGCTTCTTCTGCATTTCGATGAAGCGCGCTGAAAGCAATACGTAGAGCGTGCGGCGAACGGTGGAGAGCAGCGACATGGCGGGGTGCGGGAAGTGAGTATGCGACTCCATCAGAGCAACGGCTATGCCATCGCGTAAGCGCGCTGAAAAGCGCCGCGTTGCAATGGCGAGCGCGTGACACCTGCGTGACGTGCGCCCGAAGATGGCGCTCGCGCGCATTCGATTGGTGCGCGCTCGCCCCGCGTCAGGGCGGCTAGCTTGTCGTCGTGCACACGGTGCACGCGCGCGCCTCCGGCGCTTGCGGAATCGGGAACTGCGTGGGAACGCCGCACGAACACGGCATGGAAGACATGCGTGAACGCGCAACCGCGTCACATCCACTGCGGGTTGCCGTTGTGCTGGCACAGTACTCGCTTAAACACGCGGCGAGAGGTGCGAAGCAATTTGCATCATCTTCAGGATCGCTAGGGTTCCGGTCGTGCGACACGCGTCGCGCGATGGCTGGTCCGAGAGCAATCCGGTCTTGCCGGCCACCTTGTTTCGAAGGCGGCGGCGAGGCTCCACGGAGGGATAAAAGCCCGGGAGGTCGCGATGTCGTTTCGTCGCTCCTCTCACGCTTATTCCTTTCGATCAAACAGGAGCCTCGATGCCGTCGAATCCCCCCGTCGACCTTGCGCCCGTCCCGCATCCGCTGTGGGAAGCGGTGATCCCTGCCGGCACGCATTGGTCCGGCGTCCTGCGCCGCGGCATCGCGTTGCGCATCATTGATCTCGAAGGCGGCGCCAACCTGTCCGCGCTGTTCTATCGCGACGACAATCCGCTCGAACGCTACAACATGGCCGATACGCTCAAGGCGCAGCACACCGCGCATCTGACGCGCGGCTGCGTGCTGTACTCGGATATGGGCCACGTGCTGGCGTCGCTCACCGCCGATACGCTCGGCTGGCACGACGCGTTCGGCGGCGTCGGCGACGCAAAGCTGTTCGAGCGGAAATACGGCGCGGCGCGCTATCAGCAGCATCGCAACGCGATGATCCGCAACGGCCGCGACAGCCTGCTCGTGGAACTGGCGAAGTACGGGCTCGGCGCGCGCGACCTTGTCGCGAACATCAATTTCTTCAGCAAGCTCGCACCGGGCGACGACGGCTCGCTGACCTTCGTCGAAGGCCACTCGCGAGCCGGCGACGCATTCGATCTGCGCTTCGAGATGAACACGCTCGCGGCGTTTTCGACTGCCCCGCATCCGCTCGATCCGGCCGCCGCGTACCAGCCGAAACCAGTCCGCCTGATCGCCTATCGCGCTTACGCGAGCGATGCCAACGTGCCGTCCGATGACCCGTGCCGCGCGCGCTGCGCGGAGAACGAACGCGGCTTCGTCAACACTGAACGTCTGTTCGTCTAAGGAGCGCCGCGATGGCCATTCTCGAAAGCACGCTGGACCCGCGCGACGCCGTGTACGACTTCACGCTGCCGTCCGGCGAACCGTGGCTGCACGAAGTGAAGCGCGGACAGATCTTCCGCATACTCGATCTCGAAGGCAACCAGGCCGTCGACACGCTGTTCTACAACAGCGCCGATCCGCAAGAGCGTTACAGCGCGCAGGACACGATCCGCGCGCAGCTGAATCTGTATCTGGGCGCGGGCAGCGTGCTGATGTCGAACCTCGGCAACCCGCTGCTGAAGATTGTCGCCGACACCTGCGGCCGCCACGATACGCTGGGCGGCGCATGCGCGGCGGAGAGCAATACCGTGCGCTACTCGCTCGACAAGCGCCATATGCATAGCTGCCGCGACACCTTCCTGCACGCGCTCACGCATTGCACCTGCGGCGTCGGCACGCTGCTGACGAAGCGGGACATTGTCAGCAACGTCAACTTCTTTATGAACGTGCCGGTGACGCCGCTCGGCAAACTGACCTTCGAAGACGGCATTTCGGCCCCCGGCAAGTACGTCGAGATGCGCGCCGAAATGGACGTGACGGTGCTGATCTCGAACTGTCCGCAATTGAACAACCCATGCAACGGCTATAACCCGACGCCCGTGCGGCTGACGATCTGGGAGGCGCAATGAGCGAGCCGTCGCGCTTCTCGAAGGTGCTCGTAGCGAATCGAGGCGAGATTGCATGCCGCGTGATGCGAACGCTGAAGCGTTTGAATATCGCGTCGGTCGCGGTCTATTCGGAGGCCGATCGACACGCGATGCACGTGACGCTTGCCGACGAAGCGGTTTGCATCGGACCGGCCGCGGCCTCGGCCAGTTATCTGAACGTCGCGGCGATACTCGAAGCAGCGCGTGCGACGGGTGCGGACGCGGTCCATCCGGGCTACGGATTTCTCTCTGAAAACGCCGCGTTCGCACAGGCATGCGAGGACGCCGGCATCCGTTATATCGGACCGCGCCCCGCGCAAATGCGCGCATTCGGCTTGAAGCACACGGCGCGCGAGCTCGCCGCGGCGAACAATGTCGCGTTGCTGCCCGGCACCGGTCTGCTGCCCGATGTCGCGACTGCGCTGCGCGAAGCCGCCTCGATCGGCTATCCGGTGATGCTGAAAAGCACCGCGGGCGGCGGCGGGATTGGCATGTCGCTATGCCGCAGCGCGCCGGAGCTCGAAGCGGCGTTTGCTTCGGTGGTGCGTCTGGGCGAGGCGAACTTCGCGAATGCGGGCGTGTACGTCGAGAAGTTCGTCGAGCACGCGCGTCATATCGAAGTGCAGATTTTCGGCGATGGCCGCGGCAACGTGATCGCGCTCGGCGAGCGCGATTGCTCAGTGCAGCGGCGCAACCAGAAGGTGATCGAGGAAACGCCGGCGCCCGGCCTCACGGCCGAGGAGCGCGCGATGCTGCACGCGAGCGCGGTGCGGCTCGCGCAGGCGGTCAACTACGAGTCGGCCGGAACCGTCGAGTTCGTGTTCGATGCGCAGGCGCGCCGCTTCTATTTTCTCGAAGTGAATACGCGGCTGCAGGTCGAGCATTGCGTGACCGAGGAAGTCACCGGCATCGATCTGGTGGCGTGGATGATTCGCCAGGCTGAGCACACGCTGCCGCCGCTCGCATCGATTGCGCCCGCGGCGAACGCTGCTGGCGGCGCAAGCATCCAGGTGCGCATTTACGCGGAAGATCCGCACAAGCAATTCCAGCCGAGCGCAGGCACGCTCACGCACGTCGAGTTTGCCGGTGACGCGCGCGTCGACACGTGGGTCGACGCCGGCACCGAAGTCAGCGCGTTCTACGATCCGCTGCTCGCGAAACTGATTGTGAAGGGCGACACGCGCGACGCCGCACTGGCGGCGCTACGGGACGCGCTCGAGCGCACGCAGCTGTACGGCATCGAGACGAACCTCGATTACCTGCGTGCGGTGGCCGGTTCCGATACGTTCTCGCGCGGCGCGCAGACCACCGCGTTCCTGTCGCGCTTCCTGTTCGCGCCGCACACCGTCGACGTGCTCGACGGCGGCGTACAAACCACGGTGCAGCAGTTACCGGGACGGCTCGGCTACTGGGATATCGGCGTGCCGCCGTCCGGTCCGATGGATGACCTGTCGTTCGCGCTCGCGAACGGATTGCTCGGCAATGCGCCGGATGCGGCCGGCCTTGAATTCACGATGGTCGGCGCGACGCTGCGTTTCAATACGGCCGCGCTGTTCGTGCTCGGCGGCGCGCCGCTCGCGGCGACCCTCGACGGTCAGCCGGCGCCTTTCTGGCAGGTGCTGCGCGCGGTGCCCGGCGCGGTGCTGAAGCTTGGCGGCGTGACCGGCGCCGGCGTGCGCGCATGCCTCGCGATCCGGGGCGGCCTGCAGGTGCCCGACTATCTCGGCAGCAAGGCGACCTTCACGCTCGGACAGTTCGGCGGCCACGCGGGCCGCGCGTTGCGCAAGGGCGACGTGCTGCATCTGGCCGCCGATGCGGATGCGGGCGAGCCGGGCGCGACGCTCGACACGGCGCGCCGACCCGCGCTGACGCGCGACTGGACGCTGCACGTGCTGAACGGCCCGCACGGCGCGCCGGACTTTTTCACGCGCGACGATATCGCGATGTTGTACGGCACGAGCTGGACCGTGCACTACAACTCGAGCCGCACGGGAGTGCGGCTGATCGGACCCGCGCCGGCATGGGCGCGTCCGGACGGCGGCGAAGCGGGGCTGCATCCGTCGAACATTCACGACAATGCGTATGCGATCGGCGCCGTCGATTTCACCGGCGATATGCCGGTGATTCTCGGACCGGACGGTCCGAGTCTCGGCGGCTTCGTGTGCCCGGTGACCGTGGTGGCCGGCGAATTGTGGAAGCTCGGGCAATTGCGCCCCGGCGATACGGTGCGGTTTGCGCCCGCGCAACCGGCGACGGCCGGCACGGCAGACGCGCGCGGTGAATCCGGTAACGAACTCATCGAGGCGATCACGCAACCTGGCGCTGCGCCAACGCTCGATGTGCGCGCGTCGCAAACCGTCAGCCACGAAGACGCGTGCGTGCTGTACCGCGATCCGTCGGCGGGCGACGGCATCGGTGTGGTCTACCGGCAATCGGGCGATCGCAATGTGCTGATCGAGTACGGGCCGCTCGCGCTCGACCTGAATCTGCGTTTTCGCGTACACGCGCTGATGAACTGGCTTCTCGCGCATCGCCTGCCCGGCATCGTCGACCTGACGCCGGGTATCCGCTCGCTGCAGGTGCATTTCGATCCGCGCGTGCTGTCGCGCGACGTGCTGCTCGCGCATGTGCAACGCGCGGAAACGGAACTGCCCGCGATCGACGGCATGCGGGTGCCGAACCGGATCGTCCATTTGCCGCTGTCGTGGGACGATCCGTCCACGCGCATCGCAATCGAACGGTATATGCAATCGGTGCGGCCCGACGCGCCGTGGTGTCCGAGCAATATCGAGTTTATTCGCCGCATCAACGGTCTCGCGAGTATCGACGACGTGAAGCGCATCGTGTTCGACGCGCGCTATCTGGTGATGGGACTCGGCGATGTCTATCTCGGCGCGCCGGTCGCGACGCCGCTCGATCCGCGTCACCGGCTGGTGACGACGAAGTACAACCCGGCGCGCACCTGGACGCCGGAAAACGCGGTCGGCATCGGCGGCGCGTATCTGTGCGTGTACGGGATGGAAGGGCCGGGCGGCTATCAGTTCGTCGGCCGCACCGTGCAGATGTGGAACCGCTACCGGACCACGCGCGAATTCGAAGCGGGCAAGCCGTGGCTGCTGCGCTTCTTCGACGAGATCCGCTTTTATGAAGTCAGCGAAGCGGAACTGGCTGACCTGCGTGCGGATTTCGTTGCCGGACGCACGAGTCTGAAGATCGAGGCATCGAGCTTCGATCTCGGCGCGTACAACCGCTTTCTGCGCGACGAGGCCGCCTCGATTGCCGCGTTCAAGACGTCGCAGCAGGCCGCGTTCGATGCCGAGCGCGAGCGTTGGCGCGCGGCCGGCACGGCGGAATACGTCGGCGAACCCGCTGTCGATGCAGCCGGCGCAAGCGGCGCGGATGGCGCAGCCACGGCGGATGCCGCGCTTGCGGACGGCGTGCGCGGCATCGTCGCGGACGTGTCCGGCAGCGTGTGGAAACTTCAGGTCGCGGCGGGCGAGCGCGTGAGCGCCGGGCAGGTGGTCGCGATTGTCGAGTCGATGAAGATGGAAGTGTCGATCGAAGCCGTCGACGATGGCGTGATCGAAACGATCGATTGCGCGGAAGGCGCGGCGGTCGTCGCAGGGCAACGGCTGATGACGGTGCGCAGTGCCGTCGCAACCGATGTCATCGAGGAGGTCGTGTGCAAATGAAGCCGGACAACACTGCGTCGCCGCCGCTGACGATCGCTTCGCTGCGTGCGCGCTACCGCGGGCGGAGTTTGACGCCCGCGCAACTGGTCGACATGATCGCCGCGCGCACTGTGGGCGACGATCCGCATCGCGTGTGGATTCGCGCGCTCACGCGCGACGAGATGATGCATTACGTGGATGCGCTCGAAGGTAAGGGTCCGGATACGCTGCCGCTGTACGGCGTTCCGTTCGCGATCAAGGACAACATCGACCTCGCCGGTGTGCCGACTACGGCGGGCTGTCCCGCCTACGCGTACACGCCGCAGAAAAGCGCGGCGGTGGTCGAGCGGCTGATCGCGGCCGGCGCGATTCCGGTCGGCAAGACCAACCTCGATCAGTTCGCGACCGGCCTGTCAGGCCAGCGCTCACCGCATGGCGCGTGCCGCAATGCGCTCGATGCTCGCTATGCGTCCGGCGGCTCGAGCTCCGGCTCGGCGGTCGCGGTCGCGCTTGGGCTTGCGGCGTTTTCGCTCGGCACCGACACGGCAGGGTCGGGACGCGTGCCGGCGGCGTTTCATGGACTGGTCGGACTGAAGCCGACCAAAGGGGTGCTGAGCACGCTCGGTGTCGTGCCCGCGTGCAAGTCGCTCGATTGCGTGTCGATCTTCGCGCAGACCGCGCACGATGCACAGCAGGTGTTCGATGTCGCGCGCGGCATCGCCGCAGGCGACCCTTACGCGCGCGCATGGACGCCGCCGCGAGCGCGTCCGCTCACGCAACGCGACGGCGCGCCGACCCTGCGCGGTGTGCGCTTCGGTGTGCCGCGCGCGGCACAGCTCGAATTTTTCGGCGATACGTCGTATGCGCAGGCGTTCGAAGCGGCGCAAGCGCGCTTGCGTGACGTCGGCGCACAACTCGTCGAGATCGACTTCGAACCATTTCTCGACGCCGCGCGTCTGCTTTACGAAGGCCCGTTCGTCGCGGAACGGCTCGCCGCGATCCGGCCGTTTTTCGAGCAGCATCCGGATGCGCTGCATCCGGTGATCCGCACGATTATCGGCGGCGCGGCGAAGTGGAGCGCCGCCGATCTGTTCACTGCGCAGGACCGGCTCGCGGAACTGCGCATGCGCGCCGACACGGTGTGGCAGCACATCGACGCGATCCTGATGCCGACCTCCGCCACCACCGCGACGGTCGATGAACTCGAAGCCGACCCGATTCGCGTGAACTCGCGCTTCGGCTACTACACGAACTTCGTCAATCTGCTCGATCTGTCCGCGCTGGCGGTGCCCGCGGGTCGTTGCACGGTCGGTGCGCATAGCGGGCTGCCGTTCGGCGTGACGTTCGTCGGGCGCGCGCATGAAGATGCCGCGTTGCTGCAGTTAGCGTATGCATGGCTCGGCGAGGATGAGCAGTCGCAGGCGCGTGTTTCGGCGCAGGCGGATTCGGCGTCTGTGTCTGCGTCGCGGTCCGCGTCCGTGCCCGCATCCGCGGTCGCACCAGCATCGTCGTCCGCACCCGCATCCGTATCCACGCCCGCATCCGCATCCTCGACGTCGTCATCCGCATCCGCATCGATCCGCGTCGCGGTCGTCGGCGCGCATCTGCGCGGCGAGCCGCTCAATGCGCAATTGACCGACCGCAACGCGCGCCTGCTCGAAGCCACCACCACCGCGCCCACGTACCGGCTCTACGCACTGCCCGCCGCGGCGAACGGCGGCGTCGCGAAGCCGGGCCTCGTGCGTGTGCCGGCCGACGGCGCGGCGATCGCGCTCGAAGTCTGGGACATGCCGCTTGCCGCGTACGGCAGTTTCGTCGCGGCAATACCGGCGCCGCTTGGCATCGGTACGCTGACGCTGGCGGACGGCAGCACCGTGCAAGGCTTCCTGTGCGAATCGAGCGCGCTCGACGGCGCCACCGACATCACATCGTTCGGAGGCTGGCGCGCGTATCGCGCAAGCCTCGCCGCGCGATGAACACGACCCGCGCCACGCGCGCGGACCTCGATGGCTCGAACCCGGGCGAGGCGGGTGCAGTACGCAACAGCCGCGCCACGCGCAAGGAGACCACGATGACCACGCAGACCCGCCCCCTTCGCAGTCGCCGCACCGAATGGTTCGCGGTGCGCCGCGAACTGTCGGCCCGAAGCCGCTGGACGCTCGGCATCGGCTCGTTCATGCTGCCGGTTCTCGTGTGGTGCGTGCTCAGCTATGTGCCGTTCGTCTGGCATCCGCAGATGCTGATCGACAGTCCCGGCAGCGTCGACTACTTCCAGCCGGGCATGCGCATCGACAAGGCGACCTTCAACGACGAACTCGCCACGGCGCGCGCGAAGCACGCGGCGCTGCCGACCGGCGTGCCGGCCAACCCGGTCTATCTGCCTGCGCCGCATGAAGTGCTGCGCGCGTTCTACACCGCGTTCACCACGCCGCCCGCTTCGCGCGACGGCCCATGGCTGCATGAGAGCCTGTGGCACAGCATCCAGGTGATCTTCTGGGGCTTCGTCATTTCATCGGCGCTCGGCGTGCCGCTGGGCATCGTATGCGGCACATACAGCGCGCTCGCACGGCTGCAGGAGCCGTTTATCGAGTTCTTCCGCTATCTGCCGGCGCCGGCGTTCGGCGCGCTGATGGTCGCGATACTCGGCATCTACGACGGACCGAAGATCGCGATCATCGTGATCGGCACGTTCTTTCAGCAGGTGCTGATCGTCGCGAATACGACGCGCAAGCTCGACTACGCGCTGTTCGAAGCCGCGATGACGCTCGGCACGAAAAAGCTGAAGCTGCTCACGCATGTGGTGGTGCCGGGCATTCTGCCGGACCTGTATCGCGATCAACGCATCCTGCTCGGCTGGGCATGGACTTATCTGATTGTCGCGGAACTGGTCGGCACGAGTTCGGGCATCACGTGGTACATCACGCAGCAGGCCCGCTACGAGCATTTCGACAACGTGTACGCGGCGATCATGATGATCGGCATCATCGGACTCGGCACCGACCTCGTGCTCGCGTTTATCGGCCGCAAGCTGTTTCCATGGGACCGTACGCTGAAGGCGTAGCCGCGCGCTGCGGCGCCGCTTCGCCCTCTATCCGCTCCTATGCTCATTCACAGGACTTCATCATGTTGAATCCGCAACCGGTTCCGTCGTATCTGCTGCAGTCCGACGCGGTGCGCGCGCGTTTCGACCGTCTGAAAGCGCGCAATGTGATTCTCGACGTGCGCGATCTCGGCAAGCGTTTCCCGACCGCGCACGGCGAACATGTCGCGCTCGACGGCGTCAGTTTCCAGACGCACCGGCGCGAGTTCGTCTGCGTGATCGGCCCGTCGGGTTGCGGCAAGTCGACGCTGATCCGCATCCTCGCCGGGCTCGAACGGCAAACCAGCGGCGACGTGCTGATCGACGGCAAGCCGGTCGACGGGCCGGGCGCCGAGCGCGGCATGGTGTTTCAGGGCTATACGCTGTTTCCGTGGCTCACGGTCAAGAAGAACGTGATGTTCGGCCTGAAAATGAACGGCCTCGGTCGCACCCAGGCCGAACGCGAGGCGCTGCAATGGCTCGACCTGGTCGGGCTGACGAAATTCGCGGACGTCTATCCGCATCAGTTGTCGGGCGGCATGAAGCAGCGCGTCGCGATCGCGCGCGCGCTCGCCAACCGGCCGCGCATCCTGCTGATGGACGAGCCGTTCGGCGCGCTCGATGCGCAAACGCGCGCGAAGATGCAGACGCATCTGCTCGACATCTGGCGCAACATCGACGTGACGGTGCTGTTCATCACGCACGATCTGGACGAAGCGATTTTTCTCGCGGACCGCATCCTGGTGCTCAAAGCGAACCCCGGCGAAGTGCAGGAGCTGATCGAAGTGCCGGTGCCGCGTCCGCGCGATTATGCGCAGACAACCTCCGCGGAATTCATCGCGACCCGCGCGCGGCTCGAAGCGCTGATTCATCCGCCCGCGGCGACGGGCCAGACCGACGACGGGGACGACGGCGTGAAGCCGCATATGGTGCGGATGACCGACGTGTCGGACAACGTGGAGTGAACCTCCGGCCGGCGTGTACCGCCGGCCGTGCGCGCCGCTTTCCGCGCAGTCGCTCAGTCTTCGAGCGGCACCTCGAAGCGCGTGCCGCAGCCGCGGCATTCGACCGGCATGAATTCGCCCTGCGGCGCACCCAGCACGAGCGGCTGCTCCTCGCCCGCGAGGAAGCAGACCGGACACGGAAACGCTTCATGCGAGCGCAGCCGGTGCCAGCGGTCGACGTAGCGTTCGACGTCTTGCGGCGGCGTGCCGAGCGCCTCGAACTGGTCCAGCAGCACGTGAAACAGAGCAGGGTTCTGCATCGATGTCCTCCGGTCCCTTGCTCTCTCATGATAGGCACGCGCGGCCCGTTGCGACCGCCGCTTTGACGCTCACTTTTCCCTGAACGAAGCGCCGGCCGGCCGGTGCGGCCGGATAATGCCCCGTTTTCAGAAGGTGAAAACGCCGGGATGGTCGCGGCGTTGCAATTCGCATCGTCAGGAGTGCGCCTTAAGTTCCGGTTAAGAGTTCGCTCCTACATTGATACCGCCGCGCAAGTCGCGGGCCAGAACGCCCGCCCTTGGCGACCGCTTTCGTGAACTACCGGGGGGTGGTGAACGAAGACCATCGTCGGCGCCTCGTCGACTGCCGCAAGGCGAAGATGGCGGCGGTACCGGTGCTTTCCGGCTTGCAACGGGCCGGCGGCGACCTTCAGAACCCGGCTTTGCGCCGGGTTTTTTCTTGTGCGCGCGCGGCGTGCTGGCCGGCGCTTTGCGCGGCAGTCATCGTGCGGCCCGTCGGCGCGGGCATGGAAAACTGTATAAACATACAGTATAGTATCCGTCGGCTTCAGCTTTTCCCGATGCAAGTTCGGCGACAGGTAACGGGCCAAAGTCCGGGTGATTCGGGTTGAGTCGAAAAGGCAGCCATGTACGATCGCGGCCAACGCCGCCGCGCCGTGCGCGCCGGTTCTCCCGCACGTAAGCGTGCGCTGACGGTTCGCGCCGGCAGCCGGCTTCCGCGATCAGGCGTACATTCAGTGCTTCCTGCTTGCCGGCCGGACCGGTCGCGACTGCCGCCGCCAGCCTGATAAGGCTGAGCATCGGTACGACCCTGACCACGCGCATTTCGCGCTCCACGCGTATTCACGCTCATTCATTTGACGGATAGCAAATTGGCATCTCAAGGAACGATCCGCATCCGCGGAGCCCGCCAGCACAATCTGAAAAATATCGACCTCGACTTGCGCACCGGCGAAATGACCGTCGTCACCGGGCCGTCGGGGTCGGGTAAATCGAGCCTCGTATTCGACACGCTGTACGCGGAAGGTCAACGCCGCTATGTCGAAACTTTCAGCGCCTATGCGCGCCAGTTCCTCGACCGGATGGACCGGCCGCAGGTCGACCGCGTCGACGGCGTGCCGCCCGCCATCGCCATCGACCAGACGAATCCGGTGCGCAGCTCGCGCTCGACGGTCGGCACGATGACCGAACTGAACGACCATCTGAAGCTGCTGTACGCGCGCGCCGCCGAACTGTTCGACCGCAAGACCGCACAGCCGGTGCGGCACGACACGCCGGAAACGATTTACGCGGACCTCGTCGCGCGCACCGAGGCGGGCGACCCGCGCGTCGTGGTCACGTTTCCGGTCGAGCTGCCGGAAAGCGCGAGCGATACGGAAGTCGAACAATGGCTGTCCGCGAGCGGCTACACGCGGGTGCAGGCGCAGCGCGAGGTCGAGTCGCCGACCGGCCCGCGCAAGGTGCTCGACGTGGTGGCCGACCGGTTCCGGCTGCAACAGGCGGACAAGGCGCGCGTCGTCGAAGCGATCGAAGCGTCGCTCAAGCGCGGCGGCGGGCGCGTGAACGTCTACGTGCTGCCTGCCGCGGCAGACACGTCCGGCGGCGCGGCCGACGCGGCGTCACCGGCGCCGGCGCCGCAAATATGGCGTTTCTCGACCGGCCTGCACAACCCGGATAGCGATCTGCGCTATGCGGACCCGCAGCCGGCGCTGTTCTCGTTCAACTCCGCGTATGGCGCATGCGACACCTGCCGCGGCTTTGGCCGCGTGATCGGCGTCGACCTCGGTCTCGTCATTCCGGACGAACGCAAGACGCTGCGCGGCGGCGCAATCAAGCCGATGCAGACGCCCGCCTGGAAGGAGTGCCAGGACGATCTGATGCGCTATGCGGCGAAGGCCAATATTCGCCGCGACACGCGCTGGTCCGAACTGACCGACGACGAGCGCGACTGGGTGATCAACGGCTCGCCCGATTGGGACGGCGAGTGGCAAAAGCAGTGGTACGGCGTGAAGCGCTTCTTTGCGTATCTCGAATCGAAGGCGTACAAGATGCACATTCGCGTGCTGCTGTCGAAGTACCGCAGCTACACGCCGTGCGAGACCTGCGGCGGCGCGCGTCTGAAGCTCGAATCGCTGTTGTGGCGCCTCGGCACCAAGGCCAATGCGGATGCGGTGCTCGACCCCGCGCAACGGTTCTTGCCGCGCGGCGTCGACTGGGCGCGTGCGCAGCTCGAGGCGCTGCCCGGTCTGACCGTGCACGACCTGATGCTGTTGCCGATCGAACGCATTCGCCGCTTCTTCGACGACATCACGCTGCCGAGCGCATTGCTCGATGACGCGCTCAAGCTGCTGCTCGCCGAAGTGCGCACGCGGCTGAAGTATCTGTGCGACGTCGGCCTCGGCTATCTGACGCTCGACCGGCAAAGCCGCACGCTGTCGGGCGGCGAGGTGCAGCGGATCAATCTGACCACCGCGCTCGGCACGTCGCTGACCAAAACGCTGTTCGTGCTCGACGAGCCGAGCATCGGTCTGCATCCGCGCGACCTGAACCGCATCGTCGAAGCGATGCACCGCTTGCGCGACGCGGGCAATACGCTGGTGGTGGTCGAGCACGATCCGTCGGTGATGCTCGCCGCGGATCGTCTGATCGACATGGGCCCGGGACCCGGCGAACGCGGCGGCACGATCATTTTCGACGGCGCGCCGCAGGCCATTCGCGCGGCCGGCACGCTGACCGGCGAGTATCTCGGCGGCCGCAAGCACGTCGCCGATGCCGCGCACTGGTCGCGCCGGCCGGTCGATGCGAGCACGCCGCGCATCGTGCTCGAAGGCGCGCGCGAGCACAATCTGCGCGACGTCAACGTCGAGATTCCGCTGCAGCGGCTCGTCTGCGTGACCGGCGTGTCCGGTTCCGGCAAATCGACACTCGTGCAGGACGTGCTGTATCCGGCGCTCGCGCGTCATCTCGGCAAGGCGACCGAAACGCCCGGCGTGCATCGCGGGTTGTCCGGCGCGGAACAGATCAGCGACGCGGTATTCGTCGATCAATCGCCGATCGGCAAGACCACGCGCTCGAATCCGGCCAGCTACGTCGGCGCGTTCGACGAAATCCGCAAGCTGTTCGCGAAAGCGCCGCTGGCGGCGCAGCGCGGTTACGGTGCGGGCGTGTTCAGCTTCAATTCCGGCGATGGCCGTTGCCCGACCTGCGGCGGCTCGGGCTTCGAGCATATCGAGATGCAGTTCCTGAGCGACGTCTATCTGCGCTGCCCGGACTGCGACGGACGGCGCTATCGTCCCGAGATTCTCGAAGTGAAAATCGCGCGCGGCGAGCGTGCGCTCAGTGTTGCGGATGTGCTCGATCTGACGGTCAACGAAGCGATCGAGTTCTTTGCCACCGATGCCGAAGTGCTGCGCGTGCTGCAGCCGATCGTCGACGTCGGTCTCGAATACGTGAAGCTCGGCCAGCCGGTGCCGACGCTGTCGGGCGGCGAAGCGCAGCGGCTCAAGCTCGCGGGCTTTCTTGCGGAGACCGCGCAGGCGAGCGGTGCGCGCAACAGGAAGGAAACCGGAGCCGCGCGTCTGTTCATGTTCGACGAACCGACTACGGGTCTGCATTTCGACGATATCGCGAAGCTGATGCAGGCATTCGGCAAGCTGCTCGCGGGCGGCCATTCGCTGATCGTGATCGAGCACAACCTCGATGTGATCCGCGCGGCCGACTGGCTGATCGATCTCGGTCCCGAAGGCGGCGACGGCGGCGGCCTCGTGTTGTGCGCCGGCACGCCGGAGGACGTGAAGCAATGCGCGGGGTCGCACACCGGCGTCGCGCTTGTGCAATACGACAATGCGATGGGCCGCGCGGTCGAGCCGGCCGAAGCGGCCTCCGAGGGCGTGCCGCTGCAGGCGACGCTCGCCGCCGCGCGCGCGCGGCGCGCCGTCGAAGGCGAGAACGTGGTGCGCATCGTCAACGCGCGCGAGCACAATTTGAAAGCGCTCGACGTCGATATTCCGCATGGCCGTTTCAATGTGATCACCGGCGTATCGGGTTCGGGCAAATCGACGCTTGCGTTCGATATTCTCTTCCACGAAGGGCAGCGCCGTTACCTCGAATCGCTGAACGCATACGCGCGCTCGATCGTGCAGCCGGCCGGCCGTCCCGAAGTCGATGCGGTGTACGGCATTCCGCCGACCGTCGCGATCGAGCAGCGCCTGTCGCGCGGCGGCCGCAAGAGTACGGTCGCGACCACGTCCGAGGTCTGGCATTTCCTGCGCTTGCTATATGTGAAGCTCGGCTTGCAGCACTGCATTCACGACGGCACGCCGGTCACGTCGCAAAGCATTGAGTCGATTGCCGCCCAGCTGTTGCGCGATCACAAGGGGCAGCATGTCGGCATGCTGGCGCCGCTGGTCGTGAACCGCAAGGGCGTCTATACCGATCTCGCGAAGTGGGCGAAGGCGCGCGGCAACACGCATCTGCGTGTGGACGGCGAATTCGTGCCGGTCGACCCGTGGCCGAAGCTCGATCGCTTCCGCGAGCATACGATCGAATTGCCGGTCGGCGATCTGATCGTGTCCGCGGATAACGAAGCGGAGTTGCGGCGTCTGCTCGAACAGACGCTCGAGGCGGGCAAGGGCGTGATGCATCTGCTCGCGCCGCTCGACGGCTTGCAGCATGCGATGGGCAACGGCGGCACGTCGCGGGTCGGCGCGATCAAGGTGCTGTCGGTGAAGCGCGCCTGCCCGGTGTGCGGCACCAGCTATCCGGAACTCGATCCGCGCATGTTCTCGTACAACAGCAAGCACGGCTGGTGCACCACCTGCGTCGGCACCGGCCTCGCGCTCACGCGCGAGCAGCGCGCCGCTTATGACGACACGGTGCTCGTCGACGACAACCGCGGCCGTGAGCAGACGCTGCCTTCGGATGAGCAGGAGCCCGAAGGCGTCGGCGACGAGCCGTGTCCGGATTGCCATGGCACGCGTTTGAACCCGACCGCGCGCGCGGTGACGTTCGGCGGCAAGCCGATTGTCGACGTCGCGCAATGGACGGTGTCCGATACGCGCCGCTGGATCGACGGGTTGCGTTTGAAAGGCCGCGAGGCCGATATCGCGCGCGATATCGTCAGCGAGATCGCGAGCCGCCTGCAGTTTCTCGAGGAAGTCGGACTCGGTTATCTGAGCCTCGATCGCGCGGCGCCGAGCCTGTCGGGCGGCGAAGCGCAGCGGATCCGTCTCGCGGCGCAACTCGGCAGCAATCTGCAGGGTGTCTGCTACGTGTTCGACGAGCCGACCATCGGCCTGCATCCGCGCGACAACCAGATTCTGCTGAACGCGCTGCGCAAGCTCGGCGACAAGGGCAATACGCTCGTCGTCGTCGAGCATGACGAAGATACGATCCGGCGCGCGGATCACATCATCGATATCGGGCCGGGCGCCGGCAAGCGCGGCGGCACGCTGGTCGCGCAGGGCGGCGTCGATGACCTGTCCGCGCGGCCCGATTCGCTGACCGGCCGCTTCCTCGCGAAGCCGATTCCGCATCCGCTGCAGGCGCGCCGTCCGGTCGTCGCGCCCGGCAAGCGCGCGGCCGCGGTGCCCGAGCAATGGCTGACCGTGTACGGCGGCAAGCTGCACAATCTGCGCGATGTGACGGTCGGCATTCCGCTTGGGCGTCTCGTGGCGGTGACGGGCGTGAGCGGCTCCGGCAAGTCGACGCTCGCGCGCGACGTGCTGATGACCAATCTGCTCGACGCGGTTGGCCGCTCGGTGCTGTCGTCGCCGGCGACGCGGCGCGCGCGCAAAGCCGCGCAGTCCGACGAGCCGCAGGCCAACCGGCGCACGAGCGTGCTCGCGCGCAGCGCACCGCGGCCCGCGTTGAGCGTTACGCATGCGTGGCAGGGCTGCGCATCGATTACCGGCTGGGAAGCGATCGACCGCGTGCTCGAAGTCGATCAGACGCCAATCGGCAAGACGCCGCGCTCATGCCCGGCGACGTATATCGGCGTGTGGGATGCGATCCGGCGTCTGTTCGCCGATACGCTCGAGGCGCGCGCCCGCGGGTATACCGCCTCGCGCTTCTCGTTCAACACCGGCGACGGGCGCTGCCCCGCGTGCGAAGGGCAGGGCGTGCGCACGATCGGCATGAGCTTCCTGCCGGACGTGAAAGTGCCGTGCGATGTCTGTCACGGGCAGCGCTTCAATCCGGAGACGCTTGCCGTCACCTGGCGCGGCAAGAATATCGGCGACGTGCTGACGATGGAAATCGACGAAGCGGTTGAATTCTTTGCATCGTTGTCGAACATCGCGCATCCGTTGCAACTGATGAAGGACGTCGGGCTCGGCTATCTGACGCTCGGCCAGCCGTCGCCGACGCTATCCGGTGGCGAAGCGCAGCGTATCAAGCTCGTCACCGAACTCTCGAAGGTGCGCGACGACATCACACGACGCGGGCAGAAGGCGCCGCATACGCTGTATGTGCTCGACGAGCCGACTGTCGGCTTGCATATGGCCGATGTCGCGAAGCTGATCCGCGTGCTGCATCGGCTCGCGGATGGCGGACACAGCGTGGTGGTAATCGAACACGACCTCGATGTGATCGCGGAAGCGGACTGGATTATCGATCTCGGACCGGAAGGCGGCGTCGGTGGCGGCACGATCGTCGCGGCGACCGATCCGGAAGGGCTCGTCAAGGTGCGCGCAAGCCATACCGGACAGGCGTTGGCGCCGGTGCTCGCGCGCGGCGGCGCGGCGCTGCAGGAGGCGCTCGAAGCGGGGAAGGTCGGCGCGGCGTGAGGGGTTTTCGCTAGCGCGCGGAGGTCGGCGAGGAGCGCCTCGCCGTACGGTACGCTGCATGTCGGCTGCCGTCTCGTGTCGCTTGAAATTGCCGCCGTATGTCGGTCAGTCGGTCGCCGCCGTGCCGCTTGCAAGCGCAGCAAAGTTTGGCGTCGACGCTCAGTCGACGTTGAAATGCACGCGAATATCCTGCGTGCTTTCAACCGCTTCGCCGTTTTTCATCGCCGGGAAAAAGCGCCATTTTTTCAGCGCGTCGAGCAGTAGCTGATTGAGCCGCGGATTGTGCGTCGGCTTGATCAGCTCGACGTCGACCGACCCGTCGCGATGAACCGAGAAGCGGGCGGTCGCGACTGCCTGAAACGCGTCCTCGCGCAAGTCGTCGGGTAACGACGGCAGCGGTTGCAGAATCGGATGCGCAGCGCCGTTGCCGGCGCTCGACGATGAGTCCTGCGTCGCCGATCGGGCAGGTGTTGGCGCGGATTGAGACTGCGAGGCCGTTGCAGACGGCGTGGCGTTCGGCGCCTGTGCGGCAGACGGCGTGGGCGGCATCGGCGGTGTCAGCGGCGCAGGCTGCGTGTCCGGTGCGACAGGCGCCGTGACAACAGCTGGCGCAGTGTGTTGCTGCACGTCGCGAGAGGGTGTCACGGACGTGGGCGCAGTAAGCGCCGGCGCCGGGCCGCGACGCGCCGTTTGCGCAGGATTCGTCTGCGTGGCGGTTGCCGTCGGCGTGCGCGGCACGCGCGGCGTCTGAACCGCGCGCGCGCTCGCCGGCCGTTGCGGCTGCTGCGTGGCTGGCGACGGCTGCCGCGCGGGCTGCGACGGCGGCGGTTCGGGCGGCGGCAAGCGCACCAGCCGCACATCGAAGGCGACCGGCCTGGGCGCTTTCACCTGATCGTCGGCGCGCCACAGCCCGCGCACGAAACCCACCGCGAACCCGAGCCAGATCGCCACGGCCAGCAGCACGCAGAGCAACGCACGCGGCCCGCGCGCATCGAGCATGCTGCCGACGCGCATCCGTTTGCCGGCCGCCTTATTGGTCACGCTGGACGGCCACCAGAAAATGACCGGCGCCGCCTTCGCGTGCGCGCAACATCGCCTGAACCACGACGCCATTTGCCGCGCCCGCATCCGCCGCGATCACGACATTGCCGTCCGGCCCGACGAGCCGGCGGATCGTCGCCGCGACCTGGTCGAGCGTAACCCGTTGCCGGTTGATTTCGATATTGCCGTCGCGCGTCACCGCGAGCGTCAGCGGCTGCTGTTGCGCCAACGCCTGCGCATGCCCTTGCGGCAGATTCAGCCGGATCGCGTCGAGCCGCTGCATCGACAGCGAGGTCAGCATAAACGTCGCGAGCAGGAAGAACATCACATCGATCATCGGAATGATTTCGATGCGGCCGCGCTTCGCGGTCCGGGAGCGCCGCAGCTTCATGTTGCCGTGCCGACCGTGCCGGCGGCGCCGTCCCTGACCGACGTGCGTTCGCGGGCGAGCCGCACATCGGCGAGCCACGCGCTCGCGAACGCCTCGAGTTCTTCGACGAGCCGGTCGATGCGCCGCGCAAAGTAGTTGAACGCAAACAGCGCGACGAGCGCGATGACGAGACCGAGCGCGGTCGCGACCAGCGCCTGCGCGACGCCGCCGGTCACGCCGGTCGGATTGACGAGCCCATTGCCGCCGATCAGCCGGAATGCGTGCATCATGCCGACGATCGTGCCGAGCAGCCCGACGAGCGGCGCGGCCGTGACGATCGTTTCGAGCACCCACAAGCCGCGCGACATGTCGCGCTGCACGTCGAGCGCGACCGCGCTCGCGCGTTCCTCGATCCACCAGACCGGCTTCGCGAATTGACCGACGAGCGGCGTCAGCAGCCGGCGCAGCGCATGCTGCGGCGGCAGCGTGGCGAGCAGCGCGCTGACGTCGCCGCCGTAAGACGCGATGCCCGGCACCTGCGCGAAGCGCCAGAACACATAGAGCCGATCGAGGATGATAAAGAGCGCGATGAGCGCGAGCAGCGTGAGCGGATAGACGATCCACCCCGCCACGCGCGCCGCTTCGACAATACCGAGCCAGTCTTGCATCGAATCTTCCCGTGGAACGTGAACTGCTTCAGAAGTACTTCGTGACGCCCGCATAGAACGCGCGATACGGGCCGAACTGCGGTGCGCCGACGCCGATGCCGGAACCGTCGCGCAGCTCATACACGCGGCCGAACGCGTTCACCACCGAGGCGCGCACGTCGACCTTGCCGACCACCGGCGCATGGATGTGGTCGATCACGCCGAAATTGAACTGCGCGTAGAGCGGCAGCTTGTCGGTGTTCGCAAAGCCCGCGCGCAGCCCGCTGCCGACCGTGCCGTCCGCGGTGAAGGTGAACGTATGCCACGTGTACGCACCGCCCAGCGACGCGGTCACGCTCTGATCGTGATCGAGGAACACGAAATTTTTCGCGATGAACGCGAGCTCGTCGGCGCCGAAGTTGAACTGCGCGGAATCGATGTCCTTGCCCTGCGCACGGCTATACGCGAGGTTCAGGTACGCGGAGACGTTTTCGTGCTTGTAGTTCGCGGTGAACTCGAGACCATAGACGCGCCCGTACCGGTAGTTGAACGGCGCGAAGATCAGCGCGGTGCCGAACTGGCCTTCGTCGAGCAGGTTGTGCGCTTTCTTGTAGTACGCGTCGAGCCCGACGGTCACGTCCGAGCCGAGGCGCTGCGTGACGCCGAGATCGAAGTAGTCGTCGCGTTCCGGCTGCACCGGGTCGTTTTGCGTGACTTCGGGCGCGTTGGTCGTGCCGGCGAAGCGGCCGATCGTGCCGCTCGTCACCAGTTCGAACGACGGCGGCGTGAAGTAGCGCGCAAAGCCGGCGTGCAGCGTGGTCGCGGGCGTCAGCTGGTAGACGGCGCCGATGCGCGGGCTGAACTGATGAGCGGTCACGAACTCGTCCATGCCGTCGTAGCGCAGACCGTAGTTCAGCGTCAGCTTGCTGGTGATTTTCCACTCGTCCTGCAGATACGCGCTGTACAGATAGCCGGTCTTGCTGCTCGAATCCTGCAGCGTCATCGGCACGTCGGATGCCTGATTGCCGTCGGCGTCGGTCGGAAACACCGACACCGTGTCGCTGAACTGCGCGTGTTCCTGCTGCAGCTGCACGCCGGCGCGCAACGTGTGCGCGCCGTTCAGACGCCACGTCGTATCGGCTTGCAGACCGTTCGAGGTGTCGTTGTGGAAGTCGTTCGACGCGACGCCGTTGAAGATCAGATCGCCGATCGGATCGCCATTGAACTGCGTACGCGTATAGCGCGTGAAGAACGCGACCTGATAGTCGAACGCGGCCCCGTTCGTGCCTTGCAACGCGACCACCGCGTAGTTGGTCAACTCCGACTGCGTCTCGTTGAGGTTCGCCGAATTGAAGGTCGGCGTGCCGGCCAGCGTAAACACCTGCGGCAGACCCGGCGTGTTCGGAATCTCGAACTGGTTGGCCGCCGTGCCGAACATCACGGAAATACGCGTGAGCGGATTGATCAGATACGACATGTAGCCGAACGCGTCGCCCTGGCGCGTGTGGTCGTGAATCGGAGACGGGCTCGCGGTCGGCGCCTCGATGCCGAGGTTGTTGACGCCCAGCGAGCCGGTGAAGAAGTAGCTGAAGTCGCCTTTGCTGCCGTACACGTCGGCGCTCGTGCGCAGCGTCTGATGGCTGCCGCCGAATACGTCGATCGAGCCGCCGTCGCCGGCGTCGCCGTTCCTGGTATGGATATCGACCACGCCGGCCGTGCGGTCGCCATACTGCGCCGGCAATGCTCCGGTCAGCAGATTCACCTGGTCGATGATGCGCGTATCGAACGATTGACCGAAGCCGCTGATCGGCTCGGGAATCTGAATGCCGTTGATCCGGTATTGCAGGTCCGCATGATCGCCGCGCACGTGCACCTGGCCGAACGAGTCGTCGACCACACCGGGCGCCTGCAGCAGCACCTGGTTCAACGGCGTGTTTTCGCCCTGCGGCATCTGCTGGATATCGGCACTCGTGATGCGGTAGATGCTGCTGCCGGTCTCGGGCAACAGCCCGTTGCGCGCCTGATCAAGCCGCTTGGCGTTGACGTTGACATCGAGCGTGTCGTCTTTCTTGAGCGTGAGCGCAAGCGGTGCGGCCGTGCCGCCCGTCGTATCGGCGAGCTTCGTGGTCGCCGCGAAGCCGGTTGCGGTGACGGCAACCGCATATGCGCCGGGCGCGACGTCGTGCAGTTCGAAGTGACCTTGCGCATCCGTGCTTGCATGGCCGGCATCGCCGCCGCTCGAGGTCTTCAGCTGGATATCCGCATGCGGGATCGGCTTGCCGTTCGGGTCCTGCACGGTGCCGCTCAATGTCGTGGCCGAAGCGGCCGCCCAGGTGTGGCTGCCGGCAAGCGCCGCGAACAGCAGCACGGCCGCTTGCGCGATGTGTGTGCGAGATTTCATCCGGAAAAATGTTTTCGAGTTGTTGGTCTTCTTTCAGGCCCGCTCTGGCTATCCGATGGCTATTGCGCGGCGGGCTCCCGTGGCTGCGCGGTGGTGATGCGGTCATCTCTACGGCCGCTTGAGATCGCTTGAAGCCGCTTTGAGGCCGATCCGTCGTCATGCGCAGCGGGGCAAATGATATAACATAACATTTCAAATCGACATTAAATATTTGCGATTCATCGGGTCGAGCATGCATTGGTGGGGCGCTTTGCATTTGCCGCGCGGGGAGGGGTGCGGGCTGGCGGTCCGGTCGGGCAGCGCCGGACAATGGCAAGTGGAATGGTTATATTGGGCGTGTCGCGTACGTGACGGCCGTTCGATTAGCGGTCGCCGTATTGCCGTATTGGCGCCCGGATGCGATCGCACCGTGCCGCGTTCGAATAAAAGAGGAGACAACCCGATGACCGATCTTTCCACTTTCCCGATCACGGCTCGCTGGCCGGCGCAGCATCCCGATCGTCTGCAGCTGTATTCGATGCCGACGCCGAACGGCGTGAAGGTGTCGATCATGCTGGAGGAAACCGGCTTGCCTTATGAGCCGCATCGTGTGAACTTCGATACGGAAGACCAGAAGTCAGCCGCGTTTCGCGCGCTGAACCCGAACGCGAAAATCCCCGCGATCATCGATCCGAATGGGCCGCAAGGGCAGCCGCTCGCGCTGTTCGAGTCCGGCGCGATCCTGCTGTATCTGGCGGACAAGACCGGTCAGCTCATTGCGCAAAACCCCGCTGAGCGCTACGAAACGATTCAATGGCTGATGTTCCAGATGGGCGGCATCGGGCCGATGTTCGGACAGGTCGGGTTCTTCAACAAGTTTGCCGGCAAGGACTATGAAGACAAGCGTCCGCGCGACCGCTATGCCGGCGAAGCGCGGCGTCTGCTCAATGTGCTCGACGACCGGCTCGCGGGCCGGCCATGGATGATGGGCGACGCTTATACGATTGCCGATATCGCGGTGTTTCCGTGGGTGCGCAATCTGACCGGCTTCTATGAAGCCGGCGAACTGGTCGGCATCGCGGATTTCAAACATGTCACGCGTGTGCTCGATGCATTCGTCGCGCGCCCCGCAGTCGCGCGCGGCTTGACGATTCCGCAACCAGGCTGAGCGTCGGCGCCTTCACGCTTGTGCGCAGCCGCGCGCGATCACACAAAAAAGTCCGCGCGACTGGCCGATCGGCATATTGCGGCAGACCTCGTGCATCACGGAAGATAGACCTCACACGGCGCGGGCGCTCAGGTGTTTTTCGTTGCCCGCAGCCGTGGATCAGGTACCCGTATCGAGCGCGGCAGGACCGCGTGAAGGCTGCGCTTTTGCTCCCGTTTTCCTTGCAGTTTTTTTCTCGGATGGCGGCGCAAACAGCACGCGGAAAGACACGGTTCGCTGTATCGCGTCCCTCGCGAAAACCAGTCGCAGTGCGATGTTTCGATGAGGCAAAGAGCATGCAGCGGCACGGGGCGGTCCTGCCCGGTTCCGTACTATTGTAAAGCTTCGGTTTACAGTTTATAGTGGTGTCTGTGCGGGATGAGGACAACGCCGTGAGGCAGGCGCGGTCCCGGAAGATCGAAGATGATCAAATCATTCAGGCACAAAGGCCTTGAGCGTTTTTTTCTGACAGGCTGCGAAAGCGGCATACAGCCGGCGCATGCGGCGAAGCTGCAACGTCAACTGGGCGTGTTGAACCGGGCGAAAATCCCGGCGGATATGAACCAGTTCGGCTGGGGGTTGCATGAGTTGCAGGGCAACCGGAAAAGTTGCTGGTCGGTTCAGGTGAATAGCCACTGGCGGTTGACGTTCGAGTTCGACGAGGGAGATGTCATTCTCGTCAACTATGAGAACTATCACTAAGGTGGTTGCGCATTGCCGGCGCCGAAGCATGGCGTCTTGTCGGTTTTCTTGTATTTCTTGTAGAGAGGTGTTTATGGCCAAGATGTTCAATCCTCCGCATCCCGGCGCGATCCTGCGCGAAGATGTGCTGCCCGCGCTGCAGTTGAGTGTGACGGAGGCCGCGAGCCAGTTGGGCGTATCGCGTGTGATGCTGTCGCGTGTGTTGAACGAACGGGCGGGCGTCACGGCGGAAATGGCATTGCGTATCGAAGCGTGGCTCGGTGTCGAGCGCGGCGGCCGCGCCGACCTATGGCTCGGTTTGCAGGTGGATTACGACTTGTGGCAAGCGCGCAAGCATGCGCCGAAGAAGGTCAAGCCGGCGCCGACGCCTGACGGCTTGCGAGCCGTCGCCTGATGTGCGGGCGTCACGCTATGCCGGAGTGGGGAAGGCTTCGGTATGGCGCGCTGCGCATGTGAGGCAGGCAGTGCGTGTCAGCAGGCTGACTACATGTCATTTCGCATGAGTCGCCCGTGCCGGGGCGAATTGTGTCAACGCTTTGACGCCTTTACGAACGACTCGCCGCTACGAACGACTCGCCGTGATGAACGACTCGCCGTGATGAACGACTCAATTGCATCGTCGAGTGCGCCGGGTGTTTCGACATGCGGCGAGTGGCCGCAATTTCCCAGCTTGACCCGCTTTGTATGCGGAACCTCATCGGCAATCCGCTCAATTTGCGCCATCGTTCCATAGTGATCGTCGCAGCCCTGTACGGCGAGCAGAGGGCAGCGAATCGCAGGCAGTAACTCCACAATGTTCCATGTCCTGAACGCCGGGCTGAGCCAGATATCGCTCCAGCCGTAAAACGCGGAGTCGACATCGGCATGATAGCGAGCGAGCTTGTCGCGTAAATTGCCTTGCTCGTAGGCCATTCTGGATTCGACGATTCCTTCGATCGACACCGCTTCGACAAAAACGTGCGGCGCGATCACCACGGCTCCCGCAAGCGCACGCACATAGGCGCTCGCGTACAGCAGCGCAATCGACGCGCCGTCGCTATGGCCGATCAGCCACATGCGGGCACGCTCCGCGGCGCCGACGCCGAGCACATCGAGCAGCGCGGGCAACACGTCGCGTGCCTGGGTTGCCAGGTAATCGACGGGCAGCTTCATGTCGTGTGGGCGTGGCGTCGAGCGCCCATAACCGGGGCGGGAATAGACGAGGCCGCGCATGCCCAGCCGGTCGCACAATGACTGCGGCCAGTTTTTCCACATGGCGACCGAGCCGAGCCCTTCGTGCAGGAACACGGCGAGCGGCGCGTCACGCCAATGCGGGTTGAGCCACCGGTACTCGAGGGCGAGCGCAGGATGGGCTGCACTCGAAGGCAGTTCGGCAAATGCGCTGCGGGCAGTGTGCGCAGGGCCACCGTCGGGGGCGGGAGCGGGCTCGATTGGACTGTGCATTGCGTCGACGGCCTCCGTGAACGGTTGTTGCAGAGCATCGCATACCTGACCTTTCCGGCTGCGTCGCGCGCCGGTGCCCGCGCCGGTGCCAGTTAAGCGAGGTTTGCCCGGTAGACATGCGTCTTGCCAAACTTGCGGTTTCGGTCTAGCTTATTCCGCCATCGCATATGTTTAAAGCGCAAAATGCGTTGCCGAAATAAAGGCCGTTTGCTACAGTCCGCGCACTCTGCGGCGCGTCTGTCAGTTGCAGACATCGCCTTGACGGAAAAACAAATCAGGAGCTCATAGTCATGAAGTCGATTCGATCCCTTCTGCTGATCGGCCTGCTGCAAGTGGCAGCGGCAACCACGGCGTTCGCGGCGGACGGCCTCGCACAGATCAAATCCGCCGGCGTGATCAAGATCGGCACGGAAGGCACTTATGCGCCGTTCTCGTTTCACGACGCTTCCGGACAACTGACGGGCTTTGACGTCGAGATCGGCCGCGAGATCGCGAAACGCCTCGGCGTCAAGCCGGAGTTCATCGAAGGCAAGTGGGACGGCCTGATCGCCGGCCTCGATGTGAACCGCTATGACGCGGTGATCAATGAAGTGGCGATCACCGACGCCCGCAAGGTCAAATACGACTTTTCCGATCCGTACATCGTGTCGCACCCGGCACTGATCGTCCGCGCGGACAACACGTCGATCAAGTCGTTCGACGACCTGAAAGGCAAGAAGTCGGCCAATACGCTCACCAGCAACTTCGGCAAGCTCGCTGCCGCGCGCGGTGCGGAAGTGGTGCCGGTGCAGGGCTTCAACGAATCGATCGACCTGCTGACGTCGGGCCGTGTCGACGCAACCGTCAACGATTCGCTGTCGTTCCTCGACTTCAAGAAGCACAAGCCGGACGCGAAGGTGAAAATCGCGGCAATCGACAACGGCGCGGATAGCGACCATTCCGCCGTGCTGATTCGCAAGGGCAACCCGGAATTGAAGGCAGCGATCGACAAGGCGCTGCAGGATATGAAGGCGGACGGCACCTACGCGAAGATTTCGGACAAGTACTTCGGCAAAGACGTGTCGCAATGAGCGGCATTGCGCTCGAGCGTCGCGCTGCACATTTGTTTTCGCCAGCTGCACACAAAACACGAATCACGCGAGCCTGAATCATGCCTGCCTGGCTGCATCTGATGGGTCAGTCCCTGTGGCCCCTGCTGTACGCGGGCCTCGTCTTTACGGTGCCGCTTACGCTCGTCTCGTTCGCGCTCGGCTTGACGCTTGCGTTCGTCGCCGCGTTGCTGCGCCTGTTCGGGCCGCCGTGGGCCGTGGCAATCGTGCGCTTCTATGTGTGGCTGATCCGCGGCTCGCCGCTGCTCGTGCAACTTTTCGTGATCTTTTACGGCTTGCCGAGCGTCGGCATCGTGCTCGATCCGTTGACGGCGGCGATCATCGGCTTTTCGCTGAATGTCGGCGCGTACAATTCCGAAGTGATTCGCGGCGTGATCGAGTCGATTCCGAAAGGGCAGTGGGAAGCCGCGTACTCGATCGGCATGACGCGCAGCCAGGCGCTGTTGCGCGTCGTCCTGCCGCAGGCGGCGCGCGTCGCGTTACCGCCGCTGTCGAACTCGTTTATCGTGCTTGTCAAGGACACGTCGCTCGCGGCGGTGCTGACCGTGCCGGAAATTTTCCAGGCGGCGCAGCGCATCGCATCGGTCACGTATGAGCCACTCATTCTCTATACGGAAGCCGCGCTGATTTACCTGGTGTTCAGCTCGGTGCTGTCTTCCGCGCAGGTACGGCTTGAACGCAGGTTCGGGCGGCATGCGCTTTTCCAGTCGGGCAGCTGATGATCCGTCTCGAGAAAATCGACAAATACTTCGGCAGCCATCGCGTGCTTTCCGCGGTCGATCTCGCGCTCGAACCGGGCAGCGTCACCGCGTTGATCGGCCCGTCGGGCAGCGGCAAGAGCACGCTGTTGCGCTGCGTGAACCTGCTGGAAATTCCGGAGGCGGGCACGCTGGAACTCGGCGACCTGCGTGTCGAGTTCAGCCGCGCAAGCCGGCCGCCGCGCGACACCGTGCTCGCCATTCGCCGCCGGACCGGCATGGTGTTCCAGAACTTCCAGCTGTTTCCGCATCGCACCGCGCTCGAGAACGTGATGGAAGGGCTCGTGAGCGTGCAGAAATGGGATCCGGACCGTGCCCGTGCGCGCGCGCTGGAGT
This sequence comes from Paraburkholderia solisilvae, assembly GCF_902859875.1. Taxonomy (GTDB): domain Bacteria; phylum Pseudomonadota; class Gammaproteobacteria; order Burkholderiales; family Burkholderiaceae; genus Paraburkholderia; species Paraburkholderia solisilvae. The sequence goes on from NZ_CADIKF010000050.1 coordinate 27,369, forward strand.
TGCTCGAGAAAGTCGGCATCGCACACAAGGCGGACGCGTGGCCGACCACGCTATCGGGCGGCCAGCAGCAGCGCGTCGCGATTGCGCGCGCGCTCGCACCGTCGCCGGACGTGCTGTTGTGCGACGAGCCGACTTCCGCGCTCGACCCGGGTCTCGCCGGCGAGGTCGTGGAGGTGCTGCGTCAGCTCGCGCAGGAAGGCATGACGATGTTGATGGCCACGCACGACCTGCGCCTCGCCGCATCCATTTCACGCGATGTGCTGTTCCTGAGCAACGGCGTCGTGGTCGAAGCCGGTCCGTCGCGCGAGATCTTTACGCGGCCGCGCAAGCAGGAAACCGCGAACTTCGTGTCGACGCTTACGCAAAGCTTGCCCGACGCGTGGGCGAACTGATCGCCGGACGCCATGCGTGGGCGCCGGCCTTCGGCTCGTCCCGCCAGGCCGCGAGCCGGCTGTGTACGGCCGTGTGCCGCATGCGCGGTGTGGCGGCGGGTTCCGGATCGCCCCAGGCTACAATGCCCGGCAGATCAAGAACGGACGATTTATGAACACCCGCGTTTTTACTCTCGTTTCCGCTGCTGCGGCGCTCGCGCTCTTCGCGGGGTGTACGGCTGTCTACAAGAACTCCGCGCTGTGTGAAGACAGAATGCGTAGCGCGGCAGGCGAGGACGCGGCGTCGGAGACGATGACGATCAGTCATACCGGCGCGGGTATTCACGGTAGCCGCGTGGTGGTCGAGGGCGCGTTCGTGAGCACGGTGCCGGCGTCGTCGGTGCCGGCGATTCAGGCGGACTGGGCCGGGTTGCCGCCTCCGCCGACGCCGTCCATGGCGACCGCGGCGGCGACTGCGGCGGCGGCATCGAACTCGTCGGTAGCGGCCGCTGCTGCGGCTGCGTCGGCCGCATCGGCGGCTGCGGTGACATCGATGGCGTCACCCACCGCGCCGGCGTGGCAGACCACCTCGACGCCGATGGCCGTACTCGGCGCGACGGCGCCGCCATTCGCGGCCGCGCCGGTTGAAAGCGGCACGGCCAAACCGGAAGTGACACGCCGTGGGCCCGCGAAGCCAGTCAAGCTCGCGATTCCCGCTGCGATGGAATGCCAGTTCGACGGCGAGAGCCTCACGTCATTCCGATGGCTCGCGCCTGCCAAACTGGCGAAGCGTGCCGATGTTGCTGCGAGCGAGCCGTCCGAGTAACGGGTAACGTAACGAACGGCCTGGTCGCGCCGCCGCTCCACTTGCGCAACCGCTCTGCGACACGCGCGTCAGCCGATCCGTCCGGACCATCCAGCGCACAGGCCAACCGCTAGCCGTGCCTCGCTCTCCACGAGCGGCCCGTTCTCACCGCCCGTGCAGCGATCGCCGTTCGCCCACCCCTATCGCACCGCAACATGCGCATCGACTGCGCTTGCGTGCGCGCGCGGCCTGCAGTGCTACGATTTCCCCAGGGTGAAGCGGGAGGTCAGCATGGACGGCTACATCAGACATCAGATTGAAGGCGCGTCGGTGGATATCGACGTCGTTCCGGTCAAGCCGCACGGCTTCTGCGCACGCTTCCGGATTTTCCGCGATGCGGCCGACCAGCCTGACTGGCATCAGGTGCATGTGTCGGGCAGTGTGTTCAATACTGCGGCGGCGGCGGAAGAGGCCGCGCGCTCGATGGCGCTCGAAAAGGTGCTGGCGGGCGGCGCCGCCTAGCGGCGCATCCGTCGCGCGCCATCAGTGCGCCATCGCGTCGTCCGGCACGCTGCCGGCGGCAGATCGGGTTTGCTCGACGAGTTGCCGCACGCGTTCGCCGAAAACCTGCGGCCGGCCCTCGAAGAATCGCCCGACCGCTGCTGTTTCGATCAACCGGGCGCGCAACATTTCGCGCTCATCGTGCTGATCGATCATTCTGAGCGCGGCGTTCGTATAGTCGTCGACCGATGACGCGATGGTCCATGCCGGCATTCCCGCACGCTCGAACAACGCCCCGTCGATATGCTCGAACACCTCGGGTCCCGTTTTGCAAATGCCTGGCACCCCAAGCGTGAATGCATCGACAATGCCGTTCGTATTGCCGAACGGGAACGGGCTCAAGAACAGATCCGCGTGCTGAACGCGCGCGAGATAGTCCGCGTACGGATAAAAGCCGTGCACGACGGCACCCGGCAGCACGAGCGCGGCGGCGCGGCGCATCTGCTCGAGCAGCAGGCCATGCCGTGCGCCGGTCATCAGATGAAACTGCACCGGTGCGCGCGCGGCTTCGCGGATCCGTCTGCAGGCGTCGAAAAAACGTGGATTGAGCTTCATCTGGCTTGCCGTCACGACAATCTCCAGCGTGTCGCGCCGGGCGGGCACCGCGGGCGTGAGCGGCGGCAGCGCACTCGACGCGACATAGGGTTGGCCGTCGCGCGGCAGCATCAGCAGCTTTTCGCTGAAGCAGGCCGGGTCGCCGACGTAGTCTTCCTCGACACTCACATAGTCGATCCGCTCCGAGCGGGTGGTGGCAGGATGACCGAGTCCGGCAATCTGCAGCGGCGCGATGCGCAGGTTCGACATGAAAATCGTCAATACGAACATGCCGACGCTCGGCATATAGAGCACGTCCGGTTGTTCAGCCTCGGCGAAATCGCGAATCGTCTTCAGGCATTCGCCGATATAGTCCGGCTCCTTCAGTTCGATAAAGCGATCGAACAGCGCACGCCCCGCGTCGTCGACGGCATACCCGAAGCCGAACGCAACCACGTCGAAATGCTCGCGCGCCGCGGCGAGCGTGCGCGAATGCGTGCGATAGATCGAATGCGCGCTGCCGAACCACTCGAGCACGACCATCATCAGCGGCTTTTTCCTGCGCTTGCGTCCGGCTGCGGGTGCCGCCGCCGCGTCGAGGTCGTCCAGTCCGAGTTCGTCCAGCTTGCGGCGCACGAGTTGATTGATGTCGGCCTTGATCGCATGACGGCGCGGCGTATCCGCGTAGCTGCAGAACATATACGCGTTGTGCAGCACACCGGTCGGCAGGACATCGAGGCTGCCGATTTGCGCGAGCTTGCCGGGCAGCCATTCGAGCAACGCCTCGCGTTTGCCGTGTGCGCTCGCGGTGCCCTGGAATTCGGCGGACAGCAAGGCCAGCGCAAGGTTGGCGGCGACCGCCGGTTGGCGTGTCCAAAGCGTATCCAGCTCGAGCGTCAGATCGGATTCGCCTGAATAGAGCAGGTACAGTTTCTCGAGCGCGCCGTCTGTGGCGCTCGAAGGCGAGTCGCCGGTCCACTGCGCATAGAGACAGCGCCCGACGTGGTCGGCGTGACCGAGCGGCGTGGCCGCGAATAACGCGCCAAGCCATGCGTGCGCGGACATCAGCATAGTGAACACGGTGCCTTGCGGGCGAAACGCCGGATCGGCAAAGAGCGTCGTGATGGCCGCCACCGCACGAGCGTAAAAGCGTTCGCGCTGCAAGTCAGGCGGCAAGTTCGCGATGCCGGATGCGCGAAAGTCGCCGTCGAGTTCGCCGCGCTTCTGTTGCAGCAGCGAGAGCAGCAGCGTCAGCTGGCCGGCGGCTTCGTCATGCTCACGACGATAGACATGGTGCTCGAAGTCATCGAGCAGGAAAGAAGTGGCCATACATGTTTAGGTAGAAAGGTTTGCATCGCTAATTGTATCGGCTGGTGAATGGATGGCGGCCGTCAATGTGCCCGTGCTGCCATCGTTTTGGGAGTTTTCTTGTATCGAAAGACGCGCAATGTTTGTAGGATTCGCCTGTCGTTCGACGTAAGCAAACTTGTCGGTCGACTGGGCGATGCTGTCGGCGCGGCTTTGTATTGACGGCGGCCGGCGAATTGGAGAGATCGTGTTGGCCGGAAAGGAAGGAGATCGCGATGCAATCGGTTCGTAGAAATTGATTCGTTATCCATATTGATAGGCAGTGTCATCCGCTTGCCGGTCTTGAGCGGCGGAGCGGGGTTGGCTCGAATCGGTCGGGCATTTACACGTTGCAGGGCTAGAGATGAAGAAGAAACGATATGTCACGCGTGCGCGCGACAAATATGCATCGGTGGTGGCGGCGCGGCGCAGCGCGCGGCGGCCGCGAATGTCGCCGGGAGCGGCGCGGCTGGCGGCGCTGGCGGTCGGCATCGGGGCGGCCTCGCTCGCTCATGCGGCGAGCGCGGCGGATAGCGCGGAAACGGACAGCGTCACGCTCGCGCTGATGCGGCAGCTGTCGGCGCAGCCATCCGGGCTGCCGCTGCATGCGGCCTTGCTGGCCGCGGCGCCGGTCACCGACTACATTGCGGTGAGCGTCAACACCACGCCGGGCGCGCCGACCCACGCGTCCGAGGATCTCAACGCGATGGCGGTCGGCCCGACATCGGCGGCCTCGGGCATCAATGCAACCGCGGTCGGTGCGGGCGCGTTTGCCGCGCGCTCGTATTCGACGGCGGTGGGTGCGGGCGCAGGCGCATTGGGGCTGCGCACAACCGTGATCGGCGCCTACGCATCGACGGGTTTCGAAGCGGACGGCGCGGTCGCGATCGGCCACCTCGCGCGCGGCGACAGCGCGGAGACCCTGGCGATGGGCAGGGAGTCCACCGCTTCCGGCGTAAAGTCCGCCGCGATCGGCTCGAACGCCACCACCTCTCGCGAGGCGGTGGGCGCGCTGGCGCTAGGCGCCGATACGCTTGCGGCCGGCGCGGGCAGCGTCGCGCTGGGCGCGAACTCGGTGGCGGACCGGCAGAACGCGGTGTCGGTCGGCAATGCGGGGTTGCGCCGGCAAATCGTCAACGTGGCGGCGGGCACCTCGGATACGGACGTCGTGAACGTCGCGCAGTTGAAAGGCGCCGCGGCGGCATTCGGCGGCGGCGCTTCGCTGAACGCGGATGGCGCCGTGTCGGCGCCTGTGTACGACGTGGGCGGCAGCGTGTATCGCAACGTCGGCGATGCGCTCGCGAATCTCGATGGCCGGGTGACGACCAATACGGTCCGCCTCGACGATCTGACCAGCGTGGTGAACAACATCAGCAGCGGCGGCTCGATGGTGGTTCGTTACTTCCGCGCGAACTCCGCGTTGAGCGACGCGGCGGCAACCGGCAGTGAAGCGATCGCCATCGGCGGCAACGCGCGGGCGTCGGCGGCGAATTCGATCGCACTGGGCGCGAATTCGATCGCGGATCGCGACAACGTCGTATCGGTCGGCGCCGCGGGGCGCGAGCGGCAGATCGCCAACGTCGCGGCCGGTACCGCGGACACCGATGCGGTGAACGTGCGGCAGCTGAAAGATGCCGGCCTGATCGACGGCAACGGCAATGCAAGCAGCGCGGTGACTTACGACAACGCCGCAGGCCAGGTCGACTACAGCAGCATCACGCTCGGCAAGGGCATCGCGGGCGGCACGCACATCCACAACGTCGCGAACGGCGTGCTCGATGCCGACGCGGTCAACGTCGGTCAGTTGAACAGTGCGATCAGTCACGCGATCAACAACGATCTGCCGCGCGCGCCGAGTCCGTTTGTCGCGGTGAACGGCGATGCGACGCGCGAAGCCGCGCAGGCAAGCGGGTCGCATGCGGCGGCGCTTGGCGCGAACGCATCGGCAAACGGCGAAGCGGCGCTCGCGCTCGGTGCGAATGCCCACGCGACCGGCGACACCGCCAGCGCGCTCGGCGCATATGCCACGGCGCAGGGCAACGGCGCATCCGCGTTCGGCTGGAACAGCGTCGCGTCGGCGGACGGCGCGGTGGCGCTCGGCGCGGGTTCGGTGGCGGATCGTGCGAACACGGTGTCGGTCGGCAGCCCAGGCGCCGAACGACAGATCGCGAACGTCGCGCCGGGCACGCGCGGCACCGATGCGGTGAACCTCGACCAGTTGAACAGCGCGTTCAACCAGACCCAGCAGGCGCTCCGCGATCTCGACCGAAGCACACGCAAAGGCATTGCGTCGGCCTCGGCGTTGCAGATCGTCACGCCGTATCTGCCTGGGCGCACGACGCTCAATGCGGGCGTAGCCGCGTACCGCGGGCAGGCGGCGCTTGCCATCGGCGTCTCGCGCTGGAGCGAGAAGGGCACCTTCAATCTCAATGCGGGTGTCGCTTCGGCGGGCAGCAACAGCACGATCGTCAGGGCCGGCGTCGGCATCGTCATCGGCGACTGACGCTCGCCGGTCAACCATCGAAGAAGTGTGCGGGCGCCGTGCGTGCAAACGCTCGATCAACGAGACGCTCACGCGCGGCGCTCAAGCGTAAGGGAACGATATGAAGCAACTGTGCATCGTCGCGGCCGTGCTCGCTGCCTGTTCGGGCTGTGCAGGGCAGGCGGCGCGCGAGCAACTCGATATTCGCGATCCGTCGGTCGCACACGGCGGGTTCGGCACGCCGCAGGACGCGCCGGCAGGCGCGGCGCTCAGCGCGTGGACCGACGTCTACACGCCCATCAAGCGCCGCGGCGCCACGCTCGAGGCGTTACAGAAGAGGCTCGACCGGCTCGGTTCGAAGCAGCTGTCATACGACGGTGCGAAGGCGCAATGCTGGATCGACACGGGCAAACAGGCGTTTGCGGCGCGCGACGAATGGGGCTTTGTCGAGGAGTCGATCGGCGAGGCCACACGCCTGATCTCAGGCCTGGAATCAGGCCACGAGTCAGACCGCAAATCAGGCCTCGAGTCAGACTTGGAATCAGGCCGCGAATCAGGCCGCGAATCAGGCCTCGAATCGGGCCTCGAGTCAGGCCACAAATCCAGGTCGCAGCCGGTCCCGGCATCGGGTAATGCACGAACGGTCGGCGGGCGAACCTTGCGCACGTCCGTGCCGGTGCGCCCGGATCTCTGGGCGCAACTGGCGGCGCTGAAGGCGGATACCCGTTTCGCGTCCTGTCCGCCGGCACAGAAACTGACTGCATGCGCCGAGGTGGAACTGACGCGAGCCGGGCACGACGCGTGGACGCGCGCATTCACCACCGCACAGCAGCGTGCCGACGCGCTGCAAGCGCCTTTGCGCGACGCCACGCAGGCGCTCGCCGCGTGCAAGGCGCCGCTCGCCTCCGTGTCCGCGCCTGCGCCGGAAGTGATTGCGCTGTCGGCCGATGCGTTGTTCGCGTTCGGCCGCGGCGATCTCGCCGCGATCAGCGACGAAGGGCGCCAGCAACTCGATCGTGTCGCGGCGCGCTTGCGAGCGCTCGACACGATCGAGCGGCTGGTCGTCGCCGGCTATACGGACCGGCTCGGGTCGGCGGACTACAACCTGCGTCTGTCGCGTGAGCGGGCGGATACGGTGCGGCGCTATCTGGCCGGCCGCGGCGTGAGCGTGCCGATCGACGCGCGCGGCTTCGGCAAGGCGCAGCCGGGCAGCGCCTGTTCGATGCGCAACCGGGAAGCGCTGATCGCCTGCCTCGCGCCGGACAGGCGTGTCGAGATTCGCGTGACCGGTGCGCAATTGAACGCGCAACAGAAGCAACAGAAGCAACAGAAGCAATAGACCGGCGAGACGGCGGTGCGCGCCCATCCCGGTCGACCATAAGGCGTGTCATCGTGTCGTGCGCGCGCCTCACCGTTCCGCAACGCCTTCGCCGCGCTCTCCCTCAGCGGTGAGCGCACGGCGGCGACCGGCGTTATCGGGAACCGCGTGGGCTGCGCGTGTGGCCGCGGTTCGCCGTGACAGGCTGCGGCGAGCACCCCGCCGCGGCCGTAAGCGCGCGGCGACCCGGACACAGCGTGACACGAGGCGCGGCCTGCACGCGACGCGTCAGAACGCGTAATACGGGCCGTTGCCCGCGGCGGTCGGCCGTGCTTCGATCGCGGTGTAGATGCGGCGTCCGAAGAAGAACGGCAGTCCCCAGTCGAAGGTCGTGCCGGATATGCCCGCCAGGTTGTCGAATGCGTTGTTCGAGGTGGCGAACAGCGTCTGTGCGTTGGCAACGGGAAACGACAATGTCACCGTGGCGCCGTCCGTACCGGCCATGGTCGCGGTTTGCGTCGTTTCGGCCGCCGGGCAGTACCACAGGCCGCACTGCACGAGCGTCGTGCTGGCGAAGAACATGCCGTTGGAGCCGCTGTCGATAAAGCTGCGCGACCACGTCTGGCCGTCCGCGGCGGTGACCACGTAGCCGGTCTGCGCGTTCGTTCTGAGCACGGTCGCGCCGCCCAGCGTGTTGTTCGCCTGCGTGCCGATTCCGAAGATCAACTGTCCGGTGACGCTCGGTGCGCCGGCATCGGGCACGGCCGGCAGCTCGATGATCACGCCGTTGTTGTTTTCGGCGAAGGCGGCGACCGGGTTGGTCACTTGCGCGGCGAGCGGCTGCGAGCTCGGTGTGCACGCGCCGCTCATGTCGCATGCGTAGTACCAGCGCGGCAACGCGTTGCGCGTGCATGCGCTGCCGCAATCCGCGGCGAACAGGCCGACGCCGAGAATGCCGTTCACGTGCAGCGTGGCGGGCGACATCATCGCCGGGCCGGCACTCGCGCAGTCTGCCGGCACGGTCGGCAACGCCGGGTCGGCGATCACCTGAATCGGCAGGCCGGCCGCGACCTGCCCGGCCATCCGGATATCCGCGGTACGCACCGCGCCCCATGTATAACCGCTGCCGAACACGCCGCATTCGCCGCTTACCGTGCCGGCGCCCGCTGTGCCGCCGGCGCCGGCCACGGCCGGCAGCGCGAGTGCGGCGGGCAGCGCGGACGCAAGCAGGCGCAGCCCTTGCGATCCGGTATCGACCTGCACGTTGTCGATCGTCGCGCATTGTGTCGTTGCGGGCACGCAGAGGGTGACGCTCGTCGTCAGCATGTTGCGCACGCGGGTCGGCAGCGCATTGATCGCGATCGGCTGCACATTCGGCGTGGTCGACTGCGGAATCGACGGTGCGGCGGCTGGTGGCGCGCTTACGGGCGCGCTGTTCGGCGCTGTCGTGGCGGGCCGTTGTGCGACGCCGCTATCGCCGCCACCGCCGCCGCATGCGGCAAGGATCGTTGCCGACGCCAGCGCGAGCGCGCCCGCGATCGCGTGTGCAATCGGCGCCGCCGCGCGCGCACGTCTTGCGCGTGTCATTTTTGACACGGAAGGCAAAAATGTAGAGCAGGGAGTTTTTCGCGTACACACGGCTCCTCCGTCAAGGCAGATCCGCCGGCACGACGCCGGGCGGTAGCGCGGCCGGCAGCCATGCCCGGCCCACGTAGCTGCGCATCTGTCCGCCCGAGTCGACCACCACGTCAGGCAGCGCGACGCGCAACGCATGCAGGCTGGCGCCGGCGCCGGCCAGCGCAGCCGCTTGCGCGCGATAAGACGTCTGGTACTGGCCGAGCAGGCGGTTGAGATCGGGCATCGTCGGGCCCTGCCACGTGTACGCGAAGATCAGACCGTCGCGGGTCGCGTACTCGCGGATCGCCGTGCCGCCTTCGTCGGTCCACCCGCGGATGCGAATGCCGGCATCGGCGAGCGTGTTGTTCGCAATGGCTTCGCTGCCCGCGTCCGGCGTCGCGGTCTGCATGCCGCCGAGCTGCGCGCAGGCCGGCCACGCGGTCAGCGCGAACATCGCGCCCGCGACGAGTCCGACGGTCGCGCGCATCATGCTTCGATTTATCGCGAAATTCATTGCCAAGGGCTCCTGAGTTTTTTGAGATCGCCGGTTCAAAGTAGCACCTGCGTGGTCCGTCCCATCAACCGTGGGCTGGAGCGGGCGATTTCGATCTCAAAAATAAGGGCTTCGTGAGCCGGAAATTTCCAGGCAAAACAATGGACTTATCTCGAATTTGACGGTTCGCTCGAATTGCGTGGAAAACATTGCAGAGTGTTAAATTGCGGTCGCCAGACAGCGCGATCCGCCGGCAAATCGACAAGCACGGCGGATGCGCTTCCACGCGGGCGGATGTCGCGCATGACCTCGCGCGGCGTTGCGCGACGTTCCGCGCAACGGCGGTTTTGCATCGAATGCGGGTCGGGTGGGAGTCGAGTCCGGGCCGGGCGCAAATCGGGTTCGGGTCGGGCAAATCCCGGTTTTTGCCATCAGGGTCGCCGGACCGGTAAAATAGCGGGTTGATCCACGGATACGCCGTGGCGTAGCGGAAGGATTCTCCGAACATGACTGATCTTCGTTTCACCACGCGGTTTGCAGCATTGCTGATGGCAGGCGGACTGGTGGCCGGTTGCGGCACGTCGTCGCCGACCAAAATCGATTACAAAAGCGACCAGAAATCGAAGGAAGTGTCGCTCGCCGTTCCGCCGAACATGATCGACGAGACCGCCGATCAGCGTTCGCTGCCGCCGCAGGGCGGCCAGACGTCCTTTTCCACGCTGCAGCAGGTGCAAAGCTCGGCGCCGCCGGAAACCGCGGTTGTGCCGCAGGTCACCGGCATGCATATCCAGCGCGACGGCACCGAAAGCTGGCTCGTCGTCGACAGCGAAGCGCCGGATCAGGTCTGGGCGCAGGTGCGCCGCTTCTGGCAGGAACAGGGCTTTCTGCTGGTCGTTGACGACCGTAAAAGAAGCGTGATGGAAACCGACTGGAACGAAACCCATCCGGCCATCAACGACGGTTTGATCCGCAACACGCTGTCGAAGGCGATGGGCAACTCGTATGTGACGGCCGAGCGCAACAAGTACCGCACGCGTCTCGAGCCGGCGCCGAACGGCGGCACGTATGTGTTCGTGAGTCAGAAGGGGCTGAGCGAGCAGTTGTCCGGCGCGAACAACGATTCGAGCACGTGGGTTCCGAAGCCGAACGATCCGGCGCTCGAGGCCGAGTATCTGAAGCGGCTGATGGCGTCGCTCGTGCAGGCGCAGGCACGTCAGCAGGCGTCCGGCACGACCGGTGGCGGCGAGCTGCAGAACGTCGCGCTGTCGCCGGCCGGTGCGCAAACGGCGCCTAACGCGGCTGCGGGCAGCACGGCGGCGGGTCCGGCTGGCGCGAACGCCGCGGCTGCGGCGACGGCCGCGCAAAACGTCTCGCTTGCCGCGCAGACGCCGCCGGCATCGAAGGCGACCGACAGCAGCGCGGGCGCGTCAGCGCAATTTTCGTCGACCGAACTGACGCTCGGCGAACCGTACGACCGCGCATGGCTGCGCGTCGGCCTTGCGCTCGATCGCAGCAACTTCACGGTCGACGATCGCGACCGTACGCGCGGCCTGTACTTCGTGCGCTATGTCGATCCGAAGGACATGACGTCAGCCGAACAGGGCTTCTGGAGCCAGATTTTCCACGGCCGCAAGGAGAAGGTCGCGAAGCAGTATCGCGTGAACGTGCGCGCGATTACGCCGAACCAGACGCGCGTCGCGGTGATCGACGACAAGGGCACGATCGATTCGTCGCCGCAGGCGAAGCAGATCATGTCGCTGATGGTCGATCAGCTGCAGTAACGGCTGGGAGTGACGGCCGCGAGCAGCGGCCGCCATGCACGGTCCAGGCCGTGAAAGTGCAAATGCCGCAGGACGGAAACGTCCTGCGGCATTTTTCATGTGCAGCGCGGTTTGTCCGGCCGCGGGCGGTGCCGGGCGTATTCGGATGCGCCCGATCCGATCTGCCTCAGGACTTATCCACTGCCGCCGCCGCGCCGCTGCGCGTGCCGACGCCTGGAATCCGCTTGACGACGCCGGTCGCGAGCGCCGTGCCGACGAGAATCACCGCGCAGCCCGCGAGCATACCGGCCGACACGCGTTCGCCGAGAAACAGCGCGCCCCACAGGATGCCGAATACCGGAATCACGAACGTCACCGTGATCGCGCGGGCCGGACCGGCGACCGCGATCAGGTGGAAAAACAGCATGTACGCAATGCCGGTGCAGCCGACGCCGAGGCACAGCACCGCGCTCCACGCGTGCAGCGAAATCGGCGCGGCGGGCCATTGCGCGATCGCGAACGGCAGCAGCACGACGGTCGCGCCGATCATGGTGCCGGTCGCGACCGTCAACGCATCGACGCCCATCAGGTGGCGCTTCGTATAGCTGGCCGCGATGCCGTACAGTAGCGTCGCGCCGAGCGCCGCGGCGGCGGCGAGCGCGGTGGTGGCCGGCGTTGCGCTCGCACCGTTGGCGGCCGGCGCAACGATCTGATCCCAGACCAGCATCAGCACGCCGGCAAAACCGATCGCGAGGCCGATGCTGCGCAGCGCGCTCAAGCGGTCCTTCAGCCAGATGAACGCGACGACCGCGCCCCACAGCGGCGTGGTCGCGTTGATCACCGATGTCACTCCGGCCGACAACGTGAGCTCGGCGTACGCGAACAGGCAGAAGGGCGCCGCCGAATTCAGCACGCCGACCACCGCGAGCGGCCACGCTTGCCGCCGCAGCGTGCCGGCCGACGCGCGCAGCGGACGCCGCACAATCAGGACCACGATCAGAAACAGCGCGCCGATGCCGACGCGCAATGCCATCAGCGGCGTGACGCCGAAGTCGGCTACGCCGATGCGGATAAACAGGAACGACGCGCCCCATAGGGCGGCGAGAATCAGTAGTTGAACGATATTGATCGGAGTCATTGGTGGGACGTCACGCGCAGTTGAGTCAGGACGTGCAGGCATCGTATCACCGGCAATCGGGCGAACAGTTCACGCTGGAATGAAATAGCAAGAAACGGGAAACCGGATGCGTGCGTCCCGGCAGTGCCGGCGTGCGATGTAAAAACGGGCGGCGCCTGAAAAAGGCGCCGCCCGTTTTTCAACGCAAGGCCGCCACGCAAGCGCCGCGCGCGAGGCGCGGCGCAGCGCTTATCGAATGCTCAATGCGGAATCATCCCTTGCAGGTAGTTCTGCTGCAGCCACACCAGAATACCGAGCAGGATGGTGAGGAAAATCGAGTGCTTGAAGGTCTTCGCGAACACGACGCCTTCCTTGCCCTTGAGCTCGGTTGTCGCGACACCGGTCGAGATGTTTTGCGGCGAGATCATCTTGCCCATCACCCCGCCCGACGAGTTGGTCGCGGCCATCAGCACCGGGTGCAGATTCAGCTGATTCGCGGCGACCACCTGCAGATTGCCGAACAGCGCGTTGCCGGACGTATCGCTGCCGGACAGGAACACCGCGACCCAGCCGAGGAACGCCGACACCAGCGGGAAGAACGCGCCGACCGATGCGACACCGAGGCCGAGCGTGTAGTTCAGGCCCGAGTAGTTCATCAGATAGGCGAGGCCGACGATCGTCGCGACCGTGAAGATCGCGATGCGCGTTTGCACCCAGGTATCGATCACCGCGCGGCCGAACTCGGACGGCTTCAGGCCGACCACGAACGACGTGATGATGGCGGCGACGAGAATCGCGGTGCCGGTCGCGAGCGGCTGGAAGTCCCAGATCGCGCCATACGGCTGGTTATAGAGCGTGATGTAGACCGCCTTGTCGAGGCCCGGCCACGGCACCTTCACGTCGCCGATCAGGAAGATCTTCGCGACGGTCCAGATAATCACGACCGCCGACACGATCAGCCACGGATACCAGCCCTGAATGCCGCTGATTTCGCTGCGCACTTCGTTCGCGCGGTCGATGTTGATCGCGAACTCAGGGTCCGGCGCCGGACGCCAGACGCGCAGGAAGAGAATCGTCACGACCAGCGACACGAGCGACGACAGCACGTCGGTCAGGCTGTAGTTGATGTAGTTCGACGTGACGAACTGCGTGAGCGCGAAGCTGCCGCCCGACACGAACAGCACCGGCCAGATGCTCAGCATCTTGCGGAAGCCCGAGTACACGGTGAGCACGTAGAACGGCAGCAGGAACGCGAAGAACGGCAGTTGCCGGCCGACCATCTTGCCGAGCGTATCGGCGGGCAGGTGCGTGACCGCGCCGAGCACCGTGATCGGCACGCCGAGTGCGCCGAATGCAACCGGCGCGGTGTTGAAGATCAGCGTGAAGGTCAGCGCTTCGAGCGTCGGGAAGCCCATCATGATGAGCAGCGAGCTCGTGATGGCGATCGGCGTGCCGAAGCCCGAGATGCCTTCGAGCAGCGCGCCGAACGAGAAGCCGACCACGACGAGCACGATGCGCCGGTCATTGGGCAGGTGATCGATCATCCACATGCGGAAGGCGGCGAAGCGGCCCGAGCGCACCGAGATGTTGTACAGCAGGATCGCGGTGACCACGATCCACATCACCGGCCAGACCGCGAATACCGCGCCCGCGACGACCGAGTTGATCGCAAGTCCGACGGGGAACTGCCACGCGAAGATGGCGACGAGCAGGCCGACGATCAGCCCGGCGAGCGATGCCTGCCAGGCGGGACGGCGCGCCCAGCCGAGCAGTATCAGCACGACGATGATCGGAAGGACGGCGACGAGGAACGAGGGGAACAGCGAGTTACCGATAGGCGTCAACAACTGGTGAAACATCACGTCTCCTTCTTTGTTATTCGAATCGCCATGGTTCTGCGCCTTACCGCGCGTGACATGGCAAGCCGAGTGGGAGCAGTACGGATGACGATGGCGCCGCGCAAGCGCGGCTCACCCCGGGTTATTAAGCAGGCGTAGCAGTGGCACACGCAAGGATAGAGCGCGTACCGTTTCAGTCAATAGGGAAACTACCTTGAAACGCGAATCGCTGTTCGCGAACCCGCTGAAAAGAGGTCGACGCGCGGGTGGGTCTCTATTTTATGTAATGAAACTGAATGGTTGGCGGGGCTGCAAGCGCGAGCGGCGTCGCGCTGCCGGGTCAATGATGATGGTAGCCGCCGTGTCCGCCGAAACCGAAGTGCAATGACACGGACGGTCCCCACCAGCCGGGATAGCCGTAACCATAACCGTAGCCGTAGTACGGTGGATAGTACGCGGGGTACGCCGGATAGTAAGCAGGCGCGACCACGACCGGCGGCGGTGCGTAACCCGCGACGGGCGCCTGTGCTTGTGCCTGCGATTGCGCGGAGGGCGGCGGGCCGGCGCCATCGTCGTTCGCATTTGGACCCTCGTCTTCGGGTCCGGGGCCGCCAGGCCCAGACGGATGGGTTTGCTCGAGCGCCGGGTCGCGCTGCGTCGCGCCAGACGGCGCGGCGCCCGGGTAAGCCGGGTAGGCCGGATAAGGGGCCGCGCCATAGTAGCCGTACGGATACGGCCCAACGTAATAACAGCCGGACAGCGCAAGCACCGCAGCAGCGACGCTCACGCGTGCCGCCATCGGAAACGGATTCATGACGTGCTCCTGATACATGATCGCGCGCCAAGCCTGGCGTGCTCAACAGTGATGTTTATGCGGCGAGCTTACGTCAGTCGCGTCACGCCCGGGTTACCGTCTATTTCACTGCGTTGCAATCGCCGACGCGCGAGCAGAGCGAGCCTGGCCTCGCGGTCGACCCGGCTGAAAATAGAGCAGGTGGAATGCGAAAGAAGAGACACTGGCGCCGACAGAACGCCGGCACACCGCGAGCAGAAACAGCAGCGTGGCGACGGCGGTTACACAGTCACCGCCGCCACACCACACGTTTTATGCGTTCATCACGCGAACTGACACGCCACTCATCGCACCACGACGCACGGCCGACATATTCGCGTGATCGTCACACCATCACTTGCCGACTTCGTGACCGATGATGCCGCCGGCGGCCGCGCCGCCCACCGTCGACAGCGCATTGCCGCCCACCGCCGCACCCGCCGCGCCGCCCAGACCCGCACCGATCGCGGTGTCGCGCGTATCACGCGACATGCCGCCGCACGCCGACAGACCTGCGACGATCAAGGCAATCGCAGCACCCATACCGATTCGCTTGCATGCGTTCATGATCCCACTCCCTTGTTCTTGACGGGCGAGCCGCGAATCGTCGCGACTCTTCAACCCTTGCAATCGATGGTATCGCCGCACGCGGTTTCGATTTGTGTGAGGTTGTCAGCGAAATGTCGGTTCGGTAATCAAATGTTTCGCCGCGGTCCGAATCTTGCATCGACTTCGGTAAGCACGGCACGCCACACGCAAAAAGGCCCGCGCATTCGATGAATGGCGGGCCTTGTCGCGCCGCGCTGATGCAAAGATTGCGTCAGCGCGCGCGTCGGCGGTGCTTTTTACTGCTCGGTGCCGCGCGTCACTGCCGCTGATAAATCTCCGCGCCGCTCTTCACGAATTCGACCGCTTTCACTTCCATGCCTTTGCGCAGCGCTTCGTCGGCGGTTACGCCCTGTTGCGCGGCGAATTCGCGCACGTCCTGGGTGATTTTCATCGAGCAGAAGTGCGGGCCGCACATCGAGCAGAAGTGCGCGACTTTCGCGGAATCCTTCGGCAGCGTTTCGTCATGGAATTCGCGCGCCTTGTCCGGATCGAGACCGAGGTTGAACTGGTCTTCCCAGCGGAACTCGAAGCGCGCCTTCGACAGCGCGTTGTCGCGCACCTGCGCGCCCGGATGACCCTTCGCGAGGTCGGCCGCGTGCGCCGCGAGCTTGTACGTGATGATGCCTTCCTTCACGTCGTCCTTGTTCGGCAAGCCGAGGTGTTCCTTCGGCGTTACATAGCAGAGCATCGCGGTGCCGAACCAGCCGATCATCGCGGCGCCGATGCCCGACGTGATGTGGTCGTAGCCCGGTGCGATATCCGTGGTGAGCGGTCCGAGCGTGTAGAACGGCGCTTCGTCGCACCATTCCAGCTGCAGGTCCATGTTCTCCTTGATCAGTTGCATCGGCACATGGCCCGGGCCTTCGATCATCACCTGCACGTCGTGCTTCCACGCGATCTGCGTCAGTTCGCCGAGCGTCTTCAGTTCGCCGAGTTGCGCTTCGTCGTTGGCGTCGTAGATCGAGCCGGGGCGCAGGCCGTCGCCGAGCGAGAAGCTCACGTCATACGCCTTCATGATTTCGCAGATGTCTTCGAAATGCTCGTACAGGAAGCTTTCGCGATGATGCGCGAGACACCACTTCGCCATGATCGAGCCGCCGCGCGACACGATGCCGGTCATGCGATTCGCGGTCAGCGGCACGTATTGCAGACGCACGCCCGCGTGAATCGTGAAGTAATCGACGCCTTGCTCGGCCTGTTCGATGAGCGTGTCGCGGAAGATTTCCCAGGTCAGGTCTTCGGCCTTGCCGTTCACCTTTTCGAGCGCCTGATAGATCGGCACCGTGCCGATCGGCACCGGGCTGTTGCGAATGATCCATTCACGCGTTTCATGAATGTGCTTGCCGGTGGACAGGTCCATCACGGTGTCGCCGCCCCAGCGGATCGCCCACGTCATCTTGTCGACTTCCTCGCCGATCGACGACGTGACCGCCGAATTGCCGATATTCGCGTTGATCTTCACGAGGAAGTTGCGGCCGATGATCATCGGCTCGGATTCCGGGTGATTGATGTTCGCCGGAATGATCGCGCGGCCGCGCGCGACTTCCTCGCGCACGAATTCGGGCGTGATTTCCTTTAGCGCATTCGCGCCGAACGCGGCGGCGCCGAAGGCCTGGCCCGGATGCTGGCGGCCCATCATCTCGGCGAGCTTCACGCCGTTCGGCCCGCTCGTGCGCAGGCTTTCGAGGTATTCGGCGCGCCGCTGGTTCTCGCGAATCGCGATGTACTCCATTTCGGGCGTGACGATGCCCTGGCGCGCGTAGTGCATTTGCGTGACGTTCGCGCCGGCGACGGCGCGGCGCGGCGTGCGATGCAGGCCGGGAAAGCGCAGTTGCGCGGTGGCCGCATCGGCCGCGCGCTCGCGGCCGTACTCGCTCGACAGGCCGGAGAGCGCCGCCGTGTCGCCGCGCGCTTCGATCCAGCGCTGGCGCAGCGCGGGCAGACCCTCGCGGATATCGATCCGCGCGTCGGGGTCGGTGTACGGGCCGGACGTGTCGTACACGTAGATCGGCGGATTCTTTTCGCCGCCGAAGCCGGTCGGCGTGTCGGCTTGCGTGATTTCACGCATCGGCACGCGAATATCGGGCTGCGACCCGGTGATGTAAACCTTGCGCGAATTCGGCAGCGGCGCGACGGCGGCTGCATCGACATGCGCATTGGCGGAAATGAACTTCGGGTTGGCGTTCACGTGGCTCTCCTGTGGCGGACCGCTTCTGGTTGAGCTACACGGGAGACGAGAGGAAGTGGGACGGGTTCGCGGGAGGCTTGCAGTTGAAAGAAGCGGCGAAACCCGAACGCTTCCCTGCGCTGGCATTATCCAGATCAGGTTCAAAGGGTATTTCTCACCCACGTTACGCGATATTGGCGACCGACCCGGGCTGAGCAAGCCTTCGGATTGACGGACAACGATGCGTAATGCAGGACCCCCGCGTTAGCAGGGGACAAGATACCCTGGCTCAGTGGTGCTTGGCAACCGGTGCATCGCGCAAAGGGTTGCCGGACCTATACCTATTCATGGGTGCGCACACCCGGGTCCGCCCACTAACATTGACAGCAACGTCGAAGATATCGCCGTTCGCGCCGGTATGACGCCGCGTGCCTGCCGACGATCCCTCGGGCCCGCGGCGCCGCGGGCGCCGATGCACATCTGTGCGCCTTTTCCTTTCGAAAAAAAATATGAGCGTGGCTGTCATATCGGCGGCGGCGCGTCGACAAACGTGCAGATCTGAAGAACGGAGCCTGCGATGCGCGCTTTCGGGAAGCTTGTTACCGGCACGCATTTCGTCTGCCCACCGGCGCGCGCGCCGGCGGCTGTAAGCAGATTGAACGAAAAGACCGGCCGCGCGCCGCATCACGGCGACGACCGGCGTTACGCACACGAAGCACAACGTAAGAGGAACGGATGATGGCTACCCCTCACGCCGATGTACCGCACACGCCGGCGCACATGCAGGCAGCCCCGCCGCCGGCGGCCGGCTCGCGCCAGGTTCACCCGCTGTGGGTGCGCATCGGGCACTGGCTCAATGCGCTTGCCGCGATCGTGATGATGCTGTCCGGCTGGCGCATCTACGACGCGTCGCCGGTCTTTCACGGTTTCGTGATTCCGCCGAACCTGACGCTCGGCGGCTGGCTCGGCGGCGCGCTGCAATGGCATTTCGCGGCGATGTGGCTGCTGGTGTTCAACGGCATCGTCTATCTCGGGTTGAACCTGGCAAGCGGCCGCCTGATTCGCAAATTCATGCCGCTGTCGCCGCGCGCGATACTGCGCGACTTCGTGGCCGCGCTGACCGGCAAGCTGTCGCACGCGGATCTGAGCCACTACAACGCGGTGCAGAAGTTCGCGTATCTGTTTGTGATCGCCGACCTGATCGTGCTCGTGCTGTCCGGCCTCGCTATCTGGAAATCGGTGCAGTTTCCGCTGCTGCGCGAACTGATGGGCGGTTACGACAACGCACGCATCGTGCACTTCTGCGCGATGTCGCTGATGGCGGCGTTTATCGTCGTGCACCTCGCGATGGTCGCGCTCGTGCCGCGTTCGCTGCTCGCGATGCTGCGTGGACGATAAGGAGCGCGCGATGAACGATAGAGACAACACCATCATCACGCGCAAGCCGCGGCAAGCACTCGACCGCGGCTCGATCCTGCAGGATGCGCAGCGCGAACTGGCGATGCCGGCGCGGCGCCTGTTCGGCAAGCAGCTGCTGACGCTCGGCGGCCTGTCGCTGCTGACCGGCTGTTCGCTGACCGACGAGAAATCGGTCAACCAGTTTCTGGTCGCGGTGTCGCGATTGAACGACCGCGCGCAAGCGTTCCTGTTCGATCCGCACCAGCTCGCGCCGACCTATACGGAAGCGCAGATCACACGGCCGTTTCCGTTCAATGCGTACTACGGCGTCGATGAAGTGCCGCATGTCGACGCGGCCGCTTACCGGCTGCAGGTGAGCGGCCTCGTGACCGGCAAGCGCACGTGGACGCTGCCCGAACTTTACACGCTGCCGCACGCGGAGCAGATCACGCGGCATATCTGCGTCGAAGGCTGGAGTGCGGTCGGCCGCTGGGGCGGCACGCCGTTCGGCGATTTCCTGAAGCGCGTCGGCGCGGATACGAGCGCGAAGTATGTCGGCTTCAAATGCGCGGACGACTACTACGAAAGCATCGACATGCCGACCGCGCTGCATGCGCAGACGCTGCTCACGTTCGACTACGACGGCGAGCGTTTGCCCGCGAAGTACGGGTTCCCGATGAAGCTGCGCATGCCGACCAAGCTCGGCTACAAGAACCCGAAGCACATCGTCGAAATTTTCGTCACGAATACGTATCCCGGCGGCTACTGGAGCGACCAGGGATACAACTGGTTCGGAGGCTCCTGATGCGCATCAACGTTGGTATAGGGGCGCGCAACAGGAGCATCGGAAAGCACCCGGCATCGCCGGTTCAAACAGGCAGGACACACACGGAGTCAACCATGAAGAAGCTCGCAATGATCGCGGCAGCCGCCGCATTCCTCACCACCGGTACGGCCGCGTTCGCACAGGCAAGCGGCGCGATGTCGAACGATGCGATGTCGCATGGGGCGATGTCGCACGACAACATGTCGCACGACACCTCGAAGATGGGTTCGGACGACAAGATGAAGCACGACAAGATGAAGAAGGGCGACGACGCGATGGGTATGAGCCACGAGGCGTCGGGCGCGATGAGCCACTGAGCGATCGGGTCTGCGACGCGGGCGGCGCTGCGGCGCCGCCCGCTCATACGAGCCGCGACAGGCCGCCGGGTGCGGCCGGCGGCTCGCGCGAAGCCGGGCACGCATGCGTGCGCCGGCTTCTGTTTTTTCCGGCGTGCGTTCATATGGCGCCCGCGCGGCGCGAACGTCCGGTTGCGATCGCGTCGCCGGATTTTCGTCGGCGAGCTTGACGGTTACTGCATAATTGCGGGGCGCCGCGTGCGCCATCGGGTTTGAAGCCGCACGCATGCGGCCTGTGCGCCGTCTGTGCGCTACGCGCGAACTGCGCGCGGCGTGTCTGCGATCGGCGCGCATTCGCATGCGCCGGAACGTTTCCGCCTGCCGTCCTGTTGCTCTGCCTGTTCTACCGCCATGTGTTTCAGTCCAGTCCGCCATGCCGCCGCCGCACCCATTCGCGCGGTGTCTTTTACCGTGTTGCCGTCCGATGGTGATGATCCATCCGGCGCATCGACCGGCCGCGGCAGGTGCGGTCGATGCGGCTGAATCTTCCCGCGCGCTTCCCGTTCCGTTTGCCGGAATCGACCGGCGGCCGCATCGCACTCGCGCTCGCCGTCGTGTATCTCGTTTGGGGCTCGACGTATCTGTGCGTGCATGTCGCGCTCGGTTCGTTTCCGCCGCTGTTGATGTCCGGCCTGCGCAACTTGTTTGCCGGCATCGGCCTGTTCGTCTTCGCGGTGCGCCGGCGCCCGCCGTGGCCGGGCATCGGGCAGGTGCGCAATGCGGCGCTCGTCGGCACGATGCTGGTCGGCCTGTCGAGCGGCATGCTCGCGTACGGGATGCGCACGGTCGGCACCGGCACCGCGGCGGTGATGGTCGCGACCGTGCCGCTGTTCGCCACCGTGATCGCCGCGCTCGCCGGGCGCCGCGTCGCGCGCGGCGAATGGTTTGCGGTCGGCCTCGGCCTTGCCGGCATCATGATCCTCAGCCACGGCGACACCACGCCGGGCTCGGCCGGCGGCAGCCTCGCGATCCTGTGCGGCGCATTGTTCTGGGCCGGCGGCGCGCATCTGGCCGGGCGCCTGTCGCTGCCGTCCGATCTGTTTCTGTCGACCGCATTGCAGATCGGCCTCGGCGGCGCGATTTCGAGTGTCGTCGCGTGGGCATCCGGTGAACGGATGCTCGAGTTGCACGTGCTGCCGGTCGTCGCGTTTCTCTATCTGATGCTGATCGGCACGATGGCCGCATACGTCGCGTACGGGTATCTGATCCGCCACACGAGTCCGATCGTCGCGAGCAGTTGCATGTATGTGAATCCGCTCGTCGCGGTCGCGCTCGGTGCGCTGCTGCTGGCCGAACCGGTCACGCAATCGACGGTGATCGCGACGGTGGTCATTCTGTCGAGCGTCGGCCTGTCGTTCTGGTTCGACTACCGGCGGCGCGCGCGAGCGTGACCGGCGCGAATCCCGGTGCGATCCCGTTCGATCGATGCCGATCCGGTAACCGCTGCACGACGCCGTGTAATGCCGGCCTGTCGCGAGCGGCGCGCGTTTGTCGCGCTGCTTTGCAGCAACCTGCGTTGATGAAGTGTTCTAACCATCTGCAGACCTATATCTGACGGGTCACCTTTGAGCTTCGCATTGCGTTGTGCTTTCGTGCGGCACACGGTTTGCTGAATGCGGTCGTCCAAACAATGCGGCACGGCGATCGAAGCACAGTCCTTCGACGCGGACCGCAACTCCAGGGACAGGAAGGCGTGCCGCCGTTTGGAGGGTGCGCTGCGCAACCGGTCACAACCGGACGCGCAGCGGCGCCCGCGGCAAGCCGCATATCAATGGGTGCAGGCATGCCCGCTATCAGAGAGGTGGCACATGAAGCTCATCCGTACCATTGCGACGCTGTTTGCTACGGCGTCCTTAGTCGCGGCATGCGGCGGGGGAACCCACGATGTCGGCAAGGAACTCGGCCTGACCAATCCGGTGATGCACTTCGTGCACGCGATTCCGGGTGGTCCGACGGTCGATTTCCTCGTCAACGGCGCGGCGCTGCAGACCGGTATCAGCTACAAGCAGGTGACGAACTTCGCGAACGTCAATACCGGTCAGACGGTGGTCGGCTATGCGCCGACCGGCAGCACGACGGCGCTGGCGAGCGGCACGTTCTCCGACGTCGCGAACGGTCACGAGTACACGGTGATTGCCGTGCCGGGCTTGACCGCGCCTGACATCGGCCTGATCGACGATCCGTTCGACAAGGGCCTGCTGTCGAATAGCGCGCGCGTGCGGGCGTTCAACGCGTCGGTGAACGCGCCGAACGTCGACCTGTATCTGGTTGCGCAGGGCACCGACGTGAACACGGTGGGACCGACGTTATCCGGCGTGTCGTTCAAGAATGCGGTGCCGCCATCCGGACAGGATTCGGTCTACGTGAACGGCGGCACGTATGTGCTGATCGCGACGACGGCGGGCACCAAGACGGTCATTTTCCAGTCCGGCACATTCTCGCTGTCGAACAACGCGGACTGGCTCGTGACGACGGTGCCGATTGCCGGCACGCTGAGCCAGCTGCTGCCGAACCAGATCCATCTGCTGGTCGCGCAGGGCGGCAACACGTCGCAACCGGCGCTCGAATTGACCAACGCGCTGAACGGACAATAACGACGTCGCATCAGGGAGGTGCGGTATCGACGGCCCGCTATCGCGGGCCGTTTTTTCTGCCCCGCCGCATCGGGTCCATTCGACGCATGCGCGAATCTCGCGCGCTGCGCCGGTCGCGTCGATTGGGTCGATCGAGTCGATCGAGTCGATCGAGTTGATCGGCCCAATCGAACCAGTCGCGCGCACCGCGCCGCGCGGCGCGCTCGCCAGAACAAAAAAACGCCGCGACAGTGCGCGGCGTATGAACTGCATCGGGCTTCGGACTATTGACGATGCGCAATGGAGATAACGCCCATCGCATCGCCCGGGCGAAGCATGGCAACGGAACGGCTACTTGGCCTGCTCCGCCGTGTTGCTGATAGCCTGACCGCCCTTCGAAATATCCTGGCCGGCTCCGGACACGGTGTTGCATGCGGAAAGCGTGGCCGTGCCTGCGGCCACGAGCAGAAGCAGAGCGATGAGTCGAGTCATGAGTCTTCCCCTTAACAAGGATGCACGATGGATTCGCGAGCCCTCAGGCACATCGCGTATCGTTCGACCCGGCTGGCTGCACCAGCCGATCCGGTCTGATTTCATGATAGGGAGCCGCGCCCGCTGGCGCTGTCGGCGGCGCAGCGATTTTGTTGTCGGCGCAGTCCTACGCGCGCGACGCGTTGCCTGCGGGCAAGTCGGGCGGGGCGGGATGATCGGCCGTATTGTCGACGGCGGGCGCGGAGACTGCTGGGGTAACCGTGGCACTCGCCGAAGCGCTTGTATTGGTGGAATGTGCGCCGGGATTCCCGGCGAGTTGCGCGGCGAGTTTGCCAGGTGAGCCAGGTGAGCCGGATAAGCCTGGTGAGCCTGGTGAGCCGGCCGAGTCAGACGCCCGGGCATCTGGCTCATCATGTCCGGCCGATGTCACCGGCGCCGGCATCACCACCTGAATATCGGTGCCGTGCCGGGCGCCGCGGCGGATCTCGAAGCGGCCGCCATGCGCGGCGACGCGCTGGCGCATGCCGAGCAGCCCGTGCGTATGCGTGCGCGTGAGGTCGGCGGGCATGATGCCGATGCCGTTGTCCGCGATATGCAGCGTTACCTCGCCATCGCCCATCGCAAGGCCGATCGTGACCTGCGACGCGCGTGCGTACTTCGCCGCATTGTTCAGCGATTCCTGCGCGACGCGAAAGAGCGCGATCTCGGTCTGCTCATTGAGCGCGAGCTCGTCGTCGGGCAGGTGCAGCTCGAGCGTCCAGCTGTTGCGCTGCGCCGCCTCGTCGGCGAGCGTGCGCAGCGCGGTGACGAGCCCGAAATTCGCGAGCACGGTCGGCCGCATGTCTTCGATGATTCGCCGTTTCAGCGCGATACCCTGGTCGAGATTCGCGAGCGCGCGCTGCAGCTTCTCGACGATCGCCGGGTCCGCATCTTTCAGCTTGCGGTTCGCCCATGCGACATCCATCTTGCTGGCCGTGAGGATCGCGCCGAGTTCGTCATGCAGTTCGCGGGCAAGCTGCGTCTTTTCGTTTTCGCTGACCGCCTGCAGGTGCCAGCCGAGCGCTTCGAGCTGCCGCGTGCGTTCGTTGACGAGCTGGTCGAGCTCTTCCTGCTGGGTGATCAACTGGCGCTGCACGCGCGCCTGGCTATCGATCTGAATGCCGAGATTGCGGAACAGCAGGATGAACAACACGATATTGAGCGCCGACAGGCCGGCGGCGTAAAGCGTCGAGAGCCGCTGGTCGGCGCGGCTCGCGTCGAGCGCATGCTGCGCGCGGCGTTCTTCGTTGTCGCGCAATAGCGCGAGCATGCTGCCGACAACTGCAGTGGCATTGCCCGCCGCGTCCGTGTTCGTGAGATCCGCGTTCGCGGCGGGCTGCGTGGGCCGCGCGGGCAGATCAGATTGCACGGCCCGGCCGGCCGGCGCGGCCTGCTCGTTGTTCGGCGGTGCGGCCGGCGCGCTCGCCTCGCAAGCGGCGAGATCCAGCGGCCGCGGCGCCGCGCGTTGCAGCGCGGCGGCGCCGGCATCGATGCGCGCCTCGAGCAGCGCGACCACCTGCGCGAAGCTCGCCCGCTCGGTGCTATCCGCGCCTTCGCCGGCACGGCTGAACCAGCCGCTCAACGCTTGCGCGCTGTGGCGGATTCGCGCGGCGCTGCCGCAAAACGCGCGGGCGCTCGCGTCCTGCCTCGCCAGAAGGTACGCGCTCTGATGCGCGTTCAATTGCGCGAACTGACCGCCGAGTTCGCTCAATTGCGCGGCCGCGCCGCGCGCGTCGAGCGCCGTTTCGTATTCGGCGGCGATCCGCTGCCGCGCGCTTTCGAGCAGCACGAGACCGCCGACCGTAATCACGATCGCGACGGTCATCGCAATCGCCCAGCTGCGCTCGCGCATCCAGCCGCGCGTCCAGCGCTCGAGCCGCGCGAGCGCTCGCACGCGGCCGTCAACGCCGGCGTCGCCGCCGTCGGTGCGAGGATCGATCCCAACCGGGTTGCCGTTTTCGTTGCCGCGCACACATGCTCCCGTCTGATGAGCGCCGCGCGCTCGACTCGAGCGCCGGCCTCGCAAGTGTAGCTGTCCGCGCGCGCTTTGCGGACGGCCGCGCATGCGCCGCGGCCGCGCTGTAAGCCGATGTCAGCGGATTCTCACACGAAAACCGGAGCGCGCCCGAATGCGGGCCCGTTCCGTGCTCTCTACGATGACAGTGTCAACCGAAATAACCAGGGAGGGTCCCATCATGCTCAAGTGGGCACTGTTGTTTGCCATCGTGGCCGTGATCGCCGGCTTGCTCGGCTTTACCGGCGTCGCGGCAGGTGCGGCGGCGATCGCCAAGATCCTGTTCATCGTATTCGTGATCCTGTGCGTCGTGTTTCTCGTGCTCGGCTTTGTCGTGACGAAGAAGATCGTCGACTAGCGGTCGGGAGACACTCGCGGACAACAACAATCCATCGTTCAAAAAAGGAGCGTTGCCATGCTGCATTACGCACTCGTGTTCTTCGTGATCGCAATCATTGCCGCGGTATTCGGTTTTACCGGCATTGCGGCCGGCGCCGCCGAAATCGCGAAGATCCTGTTCTACATCTTTCTGGTGGTGTTCGTCGTCACGCTGCTGCTGGGCGTGTTCCGAACGTAGCGGCGGCAGCTTTTCCTATGCGCGGCGGGCAGACGGCACAGTCCTCCGCGGTCCCCACTCATCGCATAAGGAGCAGTTAAATGTCGAAGTCATCTGATGCACAGGGCGCGGCGAAAGGCCCATTTGTGATGGACCTCGAAAAGATTCGCGCGCAGGCGCGTAAAGATATGGAGGAAGGCCCGGTCACGCAGAGCTACAACGCCGATCGCGAAACGGTTCTCAAGCTGCTGAACGGCGCGCTGGCGACGGAAATCGTCTGCACGCTGCGTTACAAGCGCCACTATTTCATGGCGAAGGGCATCAACTCGGAATCCGTGGCGCAGGAGTTTCTCGCGCATGCGAATGAGGAACAGGGGCATGCTGACCAGCTTGCCACGCGTATCGTGCAACTGGGCGGCGAGCCGGATCTGTCGCCGGACAGCCTGGTCGCGCGTTCGCATTCGGAATACAAGGTGGGCAAGGATCTGACCGATATGATTCGCGAAAACCTCGTCGCCGAGCGCATCGCCATCGATACCTATCGCGAGATCATTCACTATCTCGGCGATGCGGATACGACGACCCGGCGCATTTTCGAGGAGATTCTCGCGGTCGAGGAGGAGCACGCGGACGATATGGCGGATCTGCTCGCGCGGCGCTGAGCGCCGCGGCCCGCGCCGCGGCGCGGCCGTCACGGCAGTGCGCCGGCGCGGCAAAG
>NZ_CADIKF010000051.1 GCF_902859875.1 Paraburkholderia solisilvae
CTGTGCCGCCGGCTGCCGCGGACGCCGCATTGGCGGCCGCGCCCGCCGCCTCGGCGGCACGCTCGCGGTTATCGGCGACGAGCTTGTCGAGCGGCAGATACAGCACGTTGTTGCCCGCCTTGCTGTCGACGAACACCTTGGTCGTGTTCGAGTAGATGTATTGCATCGTGTCGAGATACATCCGTTCGCGAATCACCGCGGGCGCCTTCGAGTACTGTGCATAGACTTCCTTGAAGCGTTCGGCATCGCCTTGCGCCTGCGCGACCACGCGATCGCTGTAGCTCTTCGCTTCGTCAAGCAGATTCGCGGCCTGGGCCTGCGCGCGCGGCAGCAGATCGTTCGCGTACGCCTGCGCGTCGCGCTTCGCGCGCTCGCGGTCCTGGCGCGCTTTCGCATCGTCTTCGAACGCGGGTTGTACCTGCTCGGGCACCTGCGCGCTCTGGATCGTCACGCCGGTGACCGCGAGACCGGTCTTGTATTCGTCGAGCGAATGCTGGATCGCGTCGGTCAGTTGCTGGCGGATGGCTTCGCGGTCCTGATAAAGCACATCGTTCGTGCTGCGCGCGCCGACGATTTCGCGAATCGCGGCCTGCGCGGCCTGTGCGACGCTCTGCTCCGGATCGACGCTGCGAAAGAGGTAGTCGACCGGCTTGCGGATCTGGAACTGGACCGCGAACCGCACGTCGACGATATCGGCGTCGTGCGTCAGCATCGACGCGTCTTTCACGTTCGCGAGCCGTACGACGTTGCTGCGGCCGACTTCGACCGAATGGATCTGTCCGATGTTGACGATCTCGTTCGATTCGAATGGATACGGCAAACGCCAGTGCACGCCCTGCTCGACCGTGCCGCGATATTTGCCGAATTGCAGCACGACGCCCGCCTGCCCTTCCTGCACGACGAACACGCCGCTGCCGAGATAGATCGCGATCAGCACGCCGACCACGATGCCAAAGCCGATGCGCGCGCCGCGCCCGTTATCCGGCCGGCGATCGCCGCCGCCCTTGCGGCCGAACAGACGCGACAGGCGCCGATTGAAATCGCGCCACATTTCGTCGAGATCCGGCGGACCGTCGCCGCCCTTGCCGTTCTGCGGGCGCTTCGAATCGTTCGCGCGTTGCCGGTCGCCATTGCCGCCATTGCCGTTGCCGTCGCCGCGGCCCCACCGCGGGTCGTTCAGCGACATCATGGCGCGCACATGCAGCCAGATACTCCGTTGGTTGTATTGATTCACCTGTGTTCGTTCACCAGAGTAGACAGCGGGTCGATGCAATTCGAAAAAGGCCAAGGTCAATGCGCGTGGAGGTCAATGCCCGGGCTCGGTGACTCCACGGTGTTCGCGATGTTCTTCGTGAAGGTCTTCGTGGCGATCGACAGGAATGGCTTCTGGCCGGTTACGTTCGTCCGGCAACAAACTGTCAGCACCCGAAAGAGGTTCAGCAGTGGCGATTTCAGCGATGGCAGCGCGCAATGCGTCCAACCCCTGCCCCGTGCGCGCGCTCAAAAAGACGCGCGAAATATTACCATACTCGTCCCGCTCGACTGCCTCGGCGCGGGCCGCCAGCTCAGGCACCGCATCGATCTTGTTGAACACCAGCACCTGGCGGATCGTGTCCGCGCCGATGCCGGCGAGCACCTCGTTCACCTGATCGATCTGATCGAGGCGCACCGCGCTCGACGCATCGACCACATGCAGCAATAGATCGGCGTGCACCGTTTCTTCGAGCGTCGCACGGAACGCGGCCACCAGTTGGTGCGGCAGTTCACGGATAAAGCCGACCGTATCCGACACCACCACCTGCCCGACCTGACCGCCCAGATAGACGCGCCGCGAAGTGGTGTCGAGGGTCGCGAACAGCTGGTCGGCCGCATACGCTTGCGCTTTGGTCAGCGCATTGAAGAGCGTGGACTTGCCCGCGTTCGTGTAACCGACGAGCGACACCGACATCGTGCGGTTGCGCTCGCGCGCGCGACGTTGCGTGCCGTGCTGGCGGCGCAGCCGGTCGAGGCGCGACTTGAGCATCTTGATGCGATCGCCGATCAGACGCCGGTCAGTTTCGAGCTGCGTTTCGCCCGGGCCGCGCAGGCCGATACCGCCTTTTTGCCGCTCGAGGTGGGTCCACGCGCGCACGAGGCGCGTGGCCAGATACTGCAGTTGCGCGAGCTCGACCTGCAGCTTGCCTTCATGGCTGCGCGCACGCTGCGCAAAGATGTCGAGAATCAGACTCGTGCGATCGATGACGCGCCTGTTAAGCACGCGCTCCAGATTGCGCTGCTGCGCGGGCGAAAGCGCGTGATTGAAGATGACGATCTCGATATCGTTCGCCTCGCACGCCACGCGCAACTCTTCCGCCTTGCCGCTGCCGACAAACAGCGCGGCATCCGGGCTCGCACGGCGGCCGGTCAACGTGACAGCGGGATGGGCGCCCGCGCTTTGCGCGAGCAGGCTGAGTTCTTCGAGACTGGCGACGAAATCGATCTTGCCGAAGTCGATGCCGACAAGCGCGGCGTTGGTCAAATTGGCGGGTGTCAAAGTGGAAGCGGCCGGAGTGGGCGCTGTTGAGCGGCCGGAGCGAAACGCCGGAGGGCGGCGTGCGTCGACCGGCCGCGACGAGGGTTAGGACGTTTCGGAATCCGGGTGGAAATTCACCGGACGCGCAGGCACAACCGTCGAGATAGCGTGCTTGTAAACCATTTGGGTAACCGTGTTACGGAGCAACACAACGTACTGGTCGAACGATTCGATGTTCCCTTGAAGCTTGATGCCGTTCACCAGATAGATCGAGACCGGCACGTGCTCTTTACGCAGCGCGTTCAAAAACGGGTCTTGTAACAATTGCCCTTTGTTGCTCATAGCAAACTCCGTGTTTTTTTGCAGGTTGACTTAATTGACGACGAAGAAAAAGAAATCCGCCGTCAACCGCTACACTATAGCCGATTTTCCTTTATGCGCGCTTTGCCTGGCCATTCGGTCTAATCCAGCCAAACCCAACGTGCACGGGGCTTTCAGCCCTTGTCCGCATAAGGATTCGTCGACGATCGAAACTCTATTCGCAATGGAGTCCCAGTCAGCGCGAAAGTTTCACGGAAGCGGTTTTCCAGGTAGCGCTTATACGTATCCGTCACCGCGTCGAGCGCGTTGCCGTGAATCACGATGATCGGCGGATTCTGTCCTCCCTGGTGCGCGTAGCGTAGCTTCGGCCGCACCGGCCCTCTGCGGCGAGGCTGCTGGAACTCCACCGCATCGATCAGCGCGCGCGTGAGCTTCGGCGTCGGCAGCTTCGCCATGGCAGCCGCGTAAGCGGCATCGACCGAGCGCATCAGCGGGCCGATACCGGTCTTTTCCGCAGCCGAAATGAAATGGAACTTCGCGAAGTCGAGAAATTTTAGCTTGCGCTGCAAGTCCGCCTTGGTGCGCTCACGCACGTGCGCATCGAGCCCGTCCCACTTGTTCACGCCGACCACGAGCGCGCGTCCCTGCTCGACGACGAAGCCCGCGATATGCGCGTCCTGGTCGGAGATGTCCTGGTGCGCATCGAGCAGCAGGATCACGACGTTCGCGTCGGAAATCGACTGCAGCGTCTTCACCACCGAGAACTTCTCGATCGCTTCGAATACTTTGCCGCGGCGGCGCAGGCCCGCCGTATCGATCAGCGTGTATTTCTTGCCTTGCCGTTCGAAGTCGACGTAAATCGAATCGCGCGTCGTGCCGGGCATGTCGAACGCGATCACGCGCTCTTCGCCGATCAGCGTGTTCACGAGCGTCGACTTGCCGACGTTCGGCCGCCCGACAATCGCGATCTTCACGCCGTGCTGCGCTTTTTCCTCATCGGACTCTTCGGGCTGGCCCGCGTATGCGACGTCGAGCGCCTCGCCGATCATGTCGGCGACGCCGTCGCCGTGCGCAGCCGAGATCGCGCGCGGGTCGCCGAGACCGAGCTCGTAGAAGTCCGCGGCGACCATGCTGTACTTCATGCCTTCGGCCTTGTTGACCACGAGGAAGATCGGCCGGCCGGTCTTGCGCAGATAGTCGGCGATCGCCTTGTCCTGCGGCGCGAGACCATTGCGGCCATCGACGATAAACACGACGATATCCGACTCCTCGACCGCCTGACGCGTCTGACGCGCCATCTGATGCAGGATGCCTTCCTTGGCGACCGGCTCGAAACCGCCGGTATCGACAACCAGATACGGCCGCTCGCCGACGCGGCCTTCGCCGTAGTGGCGGTCGCGCGTAAGCCCGGGCAGGTCGGCGACGAGCGCGTCGCGCGAACGCGTGAGACGGTTGAAGAGGGTGGATTTCCCTACATTGGGGCGCCCGACGAGGGCAATAACGGGTTTCATCTGATGTTGTTCACGGTGAGGCGCGGGCTGGCCGATCGAGGTCGATCCGCGGCCGATAAGGCTGATCGGGCCCGCGCTGCGACGCCGCCGCGCGGCCGGTGCACGGCGTGCGTCGTCGCTATTTCATTTGACGCAAATTAGCACGAATTCAGCCCGCTCCGGATGCGTGGCCGGCGTAGGCATGGCGGGCGTAGCGGCAAAGTGCGCCATGGTGTGGATTGGCCTCGTGCCGGGTTCGCCCACGCGCCCGGCGGTGTCGATGTCGCATGCTGGCCGTCGACACGGCACGGTCCGGTGCGACGCGATACGCCGGTACGAAAAGACGTTCTCGCCGTGACGCAAGCGTTCGACTGACAGGCGCGTTTGACGCACTGCCGTGCCGCGCGCTGACCGGTACGTTCAACATTCACACGCCGTGGCGCGAACAGCGCACCCAGCGCCCGGCTTGTCCCGGCGCGCCCATCTTGCTTGTGAGTAGCCGAGCCGACCGGCCTGCGCATCAAGTCGCCGCGCGCATGAGTCCGGCAAGCCTGCCGGCACTCATGCATGTGCTGTCGCCAGCATGTCCGGCAATGTGTCGACCCGAACGCGACGCGGACCGCGCAACCCCGCCCCGCGCCGCTTGTGCGTTTAGCGCGGCCGGAACCCGTACAGATCGCCATCGTGCGTCTGCACGACCAGCGTATCTCCGGCCAGCACCGGCGCCGCGGTAATCGCGCTGCCGTCCGTTTTCATGCGCGCAATGAATGAACCGTCATCGCGCGACAGGAAGTGTACGAAACCCTTGTAGTCGCCGACCACCGCGGCGCGGCCGAGCATCGTCGGCACGCTGACGTCGCGGCTTTTCAGCTGCTCGTTGCGCCACAACTGCTTGCCGCTCGTCGCATCGAATGCGGTCACGACCGACCAGTCGTCGCCGCCCACTACGACCTGATCATCCTGCGCAATGCCGCTCGTGCTGGAGAATGGCTTTTCCCACAGCGCCCGGCCCGAGTTCGCATCGAAGCAGCCGAGCTGGCCCTGGAACGTGACCGCGCACGTTTCGGCGCCGACCAGCGTCGGCGGCCCGGTCACATCGTTGATCCGCTCGACTTCCGTCACGCCCTTCGGATACGACACCGGCGTCTGCCAGTACGCATCGCCGTTCTGAATATTGATGGCCGCGAACTGGCCGCCCGGGAAGCCCGCGAGCACCGCTGCGTCGCCCGCGAAGGTCATGCCGGCGGACACGCGCAGATTCAGCGGCACCGCGCGGTTGCGGAACACCCAGCGCTGCTCGCCGGTTTGCGCATTGAACGCGACGATCTGGCCGTCGATCGTGCGCACGACCACGAGACCGTTGCCGACGAGCGGCGGCGACAGGATTTCGCCCGGCGCCGTGCCCTTCCACAGTTCCTTGCCATCCGGCCCGAGCACGTACACCTGGCCCTTCAGCGCGCCGACCGCCGTCAGCGTGCCGTCAGTGCCGACACCCGACGACAGGTCGCTCTTGACCTTCGTGCGCCAGATATCGTTGCCGGTTTTCGCGTCGATCTTCGCGACCGAACCGTTGGCGCCCGCCGCATAGATCGCGTCGCCTACCGCGACCGGCGAGAACAGATAACGCCCGGCCTTGCCGACGCTCGACTTCCACGTCTGCTGCACGTCGAGCACGGGCTTGAATTCGGTAAGCGGCGTCGGTACGCGGCGCTCGTCTTTCGACGATGAGCACGCCGCCATCGTCAGCACGGCAAACGCGCAAGCGACGGGCACAGCGTAACGTTTCAGCAGATTCATCGGTGAACGAAGCATGTCTGGTTTAGTGATTGGATTGAAGGCGGAGCGTCGCGCACAGCGCGTACGACGCTTAACCACCCAGCGCATCGAGCTTGAACTGAATCAGCTGACGCGTCGAAATATCGTTCTTCGGCAGCGAGTCGAGCGCGAGCTTGTACGCGGCGCGCGCGTCGTCACGCTTGCCTTGCGCGGCGAGCAGATCGCCACGGCTATCGGCGACCACGCCCTTGAAGGCATCCGATTGCGGCTGTGCGACGAGCGCAAGCCCCGCATCGTACGCCTTCTCGTCGAGCAGCAACGATGCGAGGCGCAGCTTCGCGATCTGCTTGAACTCGTCGTCTTTCGCGTGGTCCGCCGCCCATTGCAGTTGCGCTTTCGCACCGGGTTCGTCGCCGGCCTGGTACAACGCCTTTGCCGCGGCAAGCGCCGTCATCTGCGCGTAAGCCGTGCCGCCGAATTTGTCTTCCATATCCGCCGCGATGCGCGTGACGGTCGCCTTGTCGGCCTTGTCGCCGGCCGCGGTGGCCTGCTGCAACTGGTCGTACAGCACCGCCGCCTCGGCCGCCTGATGACGCTGCCAGTAGTTCCAGCCATTCCAGGCCGCCGCCGCGACGACCGCCACCAGCAGAATCCACGTGGTCGCGTTGCCCCACCGCGCCCACCATGCCTTCACGCTTTCAATTGATTCCTGTTCGTCGTGGTAACTCATCGCGAAGCGATTCCTTTCTTGTCGAAGCCTGGTCTGTTTTCAAACGTTTTTAACCGTTTTGCCCCAGAAAACCGGCGCAAAACGGTGCAATCAGTCGTCCCCGTCGTCGGAGGACGCAACCATCGCATTGATTAGAAATTCGGTCAAGTCTTCGGCCGGCACGCTCTGTTGTTCGCCTTTTGCGTCCGCCGCGCCCGTGCCGCGCAGTGCTTTCACGCCGACCGTGCCGTTCGCGATTTCATCTTCGCCGAGGATCACCGCGTACGCGGCGCCGCTCGCATCGGCGCGCTTCATCTGCGATTTGAAGCTGGCCGTCTGACCGTCCGCGCTGCAATGCAGGATCACGTCGAGGCCCGTGTCGCGCAAGCGCTCCGCGATGATAAACGCCTGATCGCGCGCGGCGTCGCCCTGATGCACCACGTAGACGTCGCAGCCCTCTTCTTCCGGCACGAGCTGCTCTTCCTTCAGCAACTCGAGAATGCGCTCGACGCCCATCGCCCAGCCGCACGCCGCCGTCGGTTTGCCACCCAACTGCTCGATCAGCGGATCGTAACGGCCGCCGGCGGCGACCGTGCCCTGTGCGCCGAGCTTGTCGGTAATCCATTCGAACACGGTCAGATTGTAGTAATCGAGACCGCGCACCAGCCGCGGGTTGATCGTGAACGGGATGTTGTTCGCCTTCAGGATGCGTTGCAGCCCTTCGAAGTGCGCACGCGATTCGTCGCCGAGGAAGTCGAGCAGCTTCGGCGCATGGCGCGCGATGTCCTGCAGCGCCGGATTCTTCGTGTCGAGCACGCGCAACGGGTTCGTGTAGAGGCGCCGCTTCGCTTCTTCGTCGAGCGCGTCCTGGTGCTGTTCGAGGTAAGCGATCAGCTCGACGCGGTGCGCCGCGCGCTCGTGCGCGAGACCCAGCGAATTGATTTCGAGCTTGATGCCGGCGAGACCGAGATCGTCCCACAGACGCTGGCACATCAGAATGATTTCCGCGTCCGCGTCCGGCCCCGCGAAGCCGAGCGCCTCGACGCCGACCTGGTGAAACTGACGGTAACGCCCGCGCTGCGGCCGCTCGTGGCGGAACATCGGCCCGACATACCACAGGCGCTTCGGACCGTCGTACAGCAGGTTGTGCTCGATCGCCGAACGCACGACCGCCGCGGTGTTCTCCGGGCGCAGCGTCAGATTTTCGCCGTTCAGCGCGTCGGTAAAGCTGTACATCTCTTTTTCGACGATATCGGTCACTTCGCCGATACCGCGCGTGAACAACTGCGTATGCTCGACGATTGGTGTGCGAATGTTCTGGTATCCGTAAGAACGGAGCATCGACTTCACTGTCGATTCAAAAAATTCCCACAGCTGCGCGTCCTGCGGCAGCACATCGTTCATGCCCTTCACGCCGGACAGCTTGTCGAGCTTTTTCTTCTGTTCAGTCATCTGTCTTTCAAGTGCGGATATTTAGTTGAGCGCTTCGGTGCGGCCATAACGGCGCTCGACATAGTCGCTCACGATTTGCTGGAATTCTTCGGCGATGCGCTCGCCGCGCAGCGTCTTGACCTTTTCGCCGTCGATAAACACCGGTGCGGCCGGGTTCTCGCCGGAGCCGGGCAAGCTGATGCCGATGTTCGCCTGCTTCGACTCGCCAGGGCCGTTCACGATGCAGCCCATCACCGCGACGTGCATCTTCTCGACGCCAGGATACTGGTCGCGCCACACCGGCATCTGCGTGCGCAGATAGGTTTGAATCTGCGACGCGAGCTCCTGGAACAGCGTGCTCGTGGTGCGGCCGCAGCCCGGGCACGCTATCACCATCGGCGTGAACGAGCGCAGCCCCATGGTCTGCAGGATTTCCTGGCCGACGATCACTTCGCCGGTGCGCGACGCGCCCGGTTCCGGCGTCAGCGAAATGCGGATGGTGTCGCCGATGCCCTGCTGCAGCAGCACGGACAGCGCGGCCGTCGATGCGACGATGCCCTTCGAACCCATGCCCGCCTCGGTCAGCCCAAGGTGCAACGCGAATTCGCAGCGCCGCGCGAGTTCGCGATACACGGCGATCAGGTCCTGCACGCCGCTGACCTTGCACGACAGAATGATCTTGTTGCGCGCGAGACCGAGTTCGACCGCACGCTCGGCGGAGCCGATCGCCGACTGGATCAGCGCCTCGTACATCACGCTTTGCGCTTCCCACGGTTCGGCGCGCGCCGCGTTTTCGTCCATCATCCGCGCGAGCAGATCCTGGTCGAGGCTGCCCCAGTTCACGCCGATGCGCACCGGCTTGTCGTACTTTGCCGCGGCTTCGATCATTTGCGCGAACTGCGTGTCGCGCTTCGCGCCCTGGCCGACGTTGCCCGGGTTGATCCGGTACTTCGACAGCGCTTCCGCGCAGGCCGGATAGTCGCGCAGCAACAGGTGGCCGTTGTAATGGAAGTCGCCGACGAGCGGCACCGACACGCCCATCCTGTCGAGCTGCTCGCGCACCGCCGGCACGGCCGCGGCGGCCTCCGGCGTGTTGACCGTGATGCGCACGAGTTCCGAGCCCGCCTGCGCGAGTTCCTTGATCTGGATCGCGGTGCCGATCGCGTCGGCGGTATCGGTGTTGGTCATCGACTGCACGCGCACCGGCGCGTCGCCGCCGATCGTCACGAGGTTGCCGCCCCAACGGACATCGACCGCGTGCGACGCGCGGCGCGGTGCATGGCCGCCGAAAATCGGCTCGGACGAACAAATTTGACTGGTGGTGGATTGCATGGGATCGGAGTGCATCGGTAAACCCGCCATTAAAGGCTGCGCGTTGAAGTCTGCTCTTGAAGCCCGCTGCGGCGCGGGCGGGCGCTTGAAACCGGTTGTTAGAACCTGCTATGAAACCATTTTCGAGTCGCGCGGCCCGCGTCTTTCGCGATGCCTGCGCGCTCGACCTGTATCACTATGCCGTATGAATGATGAGCGGCGCATGACGTCCGTTCGTTCAGCACGTTGCCGCACGCGTCGATAGTGGCCGAGGCACGCTGCCGCGGTCACGGCAACGCGAAGCGTGCCACATTCCCCTTGGCCACTGCATATTTCGACGGATCGACCGGCTGGCCGTCGAGCGTCATCGACTCGAGGCCTGCCTTGTTGCCCACCGTCACCTTGAACGGTGCATCCCCGCTCACTTCCTTGCTGTCGCCCGCATGCAGGAGGCCGGAGAACACCTCCTTACCGTCCTTCTGGCGGATGCTGAACCAGCTGTCCTGCGTGACCTTCACCTCCACCGTCACCGAACCCGCCGGCGCCGCCGGTGCGGAAGCAGGATTCGCGGCTGCGGCGGCCGGTGCGCTGGCGGATGTCGCCGCGTTGCCGGCTGCGCCCGCGGCCGGATTCGCCGTGGTCGTGGCCGCTGGCGCTGGCGCCGCGTTCGGCTGCGCCGACACGCCCGCGCCGGCGGACGACGCTGCCGACGACATCGGCGTCGGCAGTTGCGTCGCCAGTTGCGCTTGCGTGGTGGTATCGGAAGCCGATTGCGCAGCGTCGGCGCCCTGCGCACCCGACGACGCGTCGGCGCTATCGGCCGGTTGCACCGTCGTCGAACCCTGCGCGACCGTAGTAGCCGCGCTGCTCGCACCACCCGCCGCGCTGGTCGAACCCGAGCCGCTTGCCGTCGCCTTCAGGCGCGCGAGCCACGCGCTCGATTCGCCGCCGTTCGTATGCCACATCGCCAGCGCGATCAGCGCGACGACGACCGCCGCCACGCCCCACAGCCATGAACGGTGCTTCGGCCCGCTGCTGCCGAGCGACAACGACACCTTGCCGCGCGGCAAGTCGCCGCCGGCCGACGCGGGCATCGTCAGATCAGGCGCGGGCACGCCGCGTTCGCGGCGCAGCGCCTGCGTGTAAGGCGCCGGATCGGTATCGAGCGTCTTCGCGTAGCTGCGTATGACGCCAAGCGCGAACGTCGTGTCGGGCAAACGGCTCAGATCGCCCGCTTCGAGTGCGCGCAATTTGGTCACCGACACCTTCAGCCGCGCAGAGACGTCCTCGATCGACCAGCCTTTCGCTTCGCGCAACTGAGCAAGACGCGCCCCTGCCGATGCAAGCGACTCGTTACCCGCCTGCACGGCCGGCTGCAACGCAGCGGGAGCGGCTACCGGCGCCGGACGGCCGGCATGTCTATCGGTGTCGTGCGGTTGCGGGTGCTGCGGCTCACTCATCCCAAATCCTTTCGCGTCGGTGCTTTTATGTGCGACCGGCCCGCTACTGGCCCACTGCTGGCCCGAGCCTGAATCGCAAACTGTTTATAACAAAATGTGCGGCTCAATGTGCAGCTTTGTATGCAGAATCGTCCGCGGGCCGACTACCCGCTTCCGATCACGCCCGCCATGCATCGGCCAGGCGGCATTCAATCCGCTCTACTTCTGTCGTGCTGCGCCGCCCGCGTGCTGCTCCGGCCGGCCACCACGGTTACACGGCGCGGACTTCGATGACTTTCGCCGCCTTCCCCGTACGTTCAGCAAGCCGCGTGCGATCCTTGACCGCACCCGCCAGCTGGCCGCAGGCGGCATCGATGTCGTCGCCGCGTGTTTTGCGCACCGTCGTGACGACCCCTGCGTCGATCAACACGTGCGCGAACCGCTTGATATGTTCCTGTTTCGAGCGAATCAGCCCGGACTCCGGGAACGGATTGAACGGAATCAGATTGAACTTGCACGGCACGTCGCGCGTGAGTGCGAGCAGTTCGCGCGCCTGCGCCTCGCTGTCGTTCACGCCATCCAGCATGCAATATTCGAAAGTAATGAAATCGCGCGGGGCGACTTTCAGATACCGCTGACACGCCGCCATCAGCTCACGCAGCGGGTACTTTTTGTTCAGCGGCACCAGCATGTCGCGCAGGTCGTCAGTCGGCGCGTGCAGCGATACCGCGAGCGCGACCGGCAGGTCCGCGGCGAGGCGGTCCATCATCGGCACGACGCCGGAGGTGGACAGCGTGACACGCCGCCGCGACAAGCCGTACGCGTTGTCGTCGAGCATCAGGCGCATGGCGGGGACGACCGCGTCATAGTTCAGCAGCGGCTCGCCCATGCCCATCATCACGACGTTCGTGACGACCCGCTCGCCTTTGCCGTCGCCGCCCGTCGCACGGCCGCCATCGACCCCGAGCGACGCACGCAGCGCGAATTCGGCCATGCGCAGTTGACCGATGATTTCACCCGTGCCGAGGTTACGCGAGAAGCCCTGCTTGCCGGTCGAGCAGAACCGGCAGTTCACCGCGCATCCGGCCTGCGACGACACGCACAGCGTGCCGCGCCCGTCTTCCGGAATGAACACGGTTTCGACCGCGTTGCCGTTGCCGACGTCGATCAGCCATTTACGCGTGCCGTCGGCGGAAAGATGGTCGCTGACGATACCGGGCATCGTGATCGACGCACGGCTCTTCAGCTTTTCGCGCAGCGACTTCGCGAGATCGGTCATGCCGTCGAAGTCGGCCGCGTTGTACTGGTGAATCCAGCGCTGCAATTGCTTGGCGCGAAACGGCTTCTCGCCGAGGCTGCCGCAGTATGCGACGAGCCCTTCGGCGTCGAGATCGAGAAGGTTGACGGTGGGACTGCTCGTCATATCGAATCCTGCCATTCAGTGCGAGACCGCGTTCATGCAACAAGCTGCATGAGCGCTTTGCCGTTCGCGCCCGCTCCTGCTGTTGTGTGACTACCTTACTGCGAATGAGTGCGGCTTAGCGCGAGTAGACGTTGACTTCCGGGAAGAAAAACGCGATCTCGACGCGTGCCGTGTCGGCCGCATCCGAGCCGTGGACCGCGTTCGCATCGATGCTGTCGGCGAAATCGGCGCGGATCGTGCCCTTTTCGGCCTTCTTCGGATCGGTCGCGCCCATCAGTTCGCGGTTCTTCAGAATGGCGTTCTCACCTTCGAGCGCCTGCACCACCACGGGGCCGGAAATCATGAACTCGACGAGGTCCTTGAAGAACGGGCGCTCACGATGCACGGCGTAGAACTTCTCTGCGTCGGCACGCGACAGTTGCACCATCCGCGACGCGACGATCTTGAGGCCCGCGTTTTCGAAACGGGTGTAGATCTGGCCAATCACGTTCTTGGCCACAGCGTCCGGCTTGATAATCGACAGAGTGCGTTCGATCGCCATAAAAACTCCAAAAAATTAAGAAGTTACAAATTCAAATGAATCCGCTATTGTAGCATGTTCCAGGGTATGATTGTGATTGAACCCTTACAGTATTGAAAGACTCAAAGCCGTATACCCATCGTGGCTTACAAAAGCCGAGATGGGCCCCGATCACCCCTTCGCCGCGATGTGACGCGCATTGAAACTCTTGCGCGCCGCGCTTATCTTAGGGTTGGTGGGTCGAGCGACCGGCGGCAATCCGCCTTGCCGGCGCCGTAGAACAGACATTGCAACCACTGCGCAACACTGCGTCTGACGCAAGGAGAAACCATGAACGAATCCCCCTACAACTTTGGCCGTGGCGGCACCGTCACCTCGGTCGAAACCCGCAACCGCGTACTGCGCAACACCTACTGGCTGCTCGCGCTGTCGATGGTGCCGACGGTGCTGGGCGCGTGGGTGGGTGTCGCCACCGGCTTCTCGCTGTTCGCCGCGACCAGCCCCGCGATGAGCATGCTCGCGTTTTTCGCGATCGCGTTCGGCTTCATGTTCGCGATCCAGAAAACCAAAGACAGCGCAGTCGGCGTGTTCGTGCTGCTAGGCTTCACGTTCTTCATGGGCCTGATGCTGTCGCGGCTGCTCAGCTTCATCCTCGGCTTCTCGAACGGTCCGTCGCTGATCATGCTCGCGTTCGGTGGCACCGGCGTGATCTTCGCCGCGATGGCAACCATCGCCACGGTCAGCAAGCGCGACTTCTCGGGCCTCGGCAAGTGGCTCTTCGTCGGCGTGATCGTGCTGCTGCTCGCGATGGTCGCGAATATGTTCCTGCAGCTGCCGGCGCTGATGCTTACGGTGTCGGTGCTCGCAATCGTGATCTTCTCGGCGTACATGCTGTTCGACGTGCAACGGGTCGTCAACGGCGGCGAAACGAATTACATCACCGCGACGCTCGCGATTTACCTCGATCTGTACAACGTGTTCGTCAATCTGCTCGCGCTGCTCGGCATCTTCGGCGGCAACCGTAACTGACAACATCGCTGAAAGCCGGCGGCACCGCACACTGCATTTGCACCACCGCCGGCACTGATTGCCAAAACGCCCGTGACGATTACCGTCACGGGCGTTTTGTTTTGGGGCCGAGTCCGGCCGTTGGGGGTCGCGTTCGGGGTCGAGTCCGGCGACGGCAAGCGATCAGATTGTCAGCCAGTCGAAACCCGTTTCCTGCGCGGCGACGACAACCTCGTCGGGCGCCGCGCCGAGCACCGCAGCCATCGCGGCTTGCGCCAGTTCCGGCAGATTATTCTGCTGACTCAGATGCGCCGCGACCAGATGACGCAGCCGCGACCGGTCGAGCGAAGCAAGAATGGCGGCCGCCGCGTCGTTGTTCAGATGACCGTGATTGCCGCCGATACGCGCTTTCAGCGACGCCGGATAGCGGCTCGCGGCGAGCATGCCGACATCGTGATTGCACTCGAGCACGAGCGCGTCGCAGCCGCTGAGCACCGCGGCGATATGCGGCGTCGACGTGCCGACGTCCGTCAGCACGCCCAGCCGCGCGGCGCCGTCTGAGAACACATACTGCAACGGCTCACGTGCATCATGCGGCACCGTATAGGGCAGCACGCTGAGATCGCCGATCGCGACCGCCTCGTCGCCCCACAGCACGCGCAAATCGATGTCGGCGTCGTCGGCGCCGACCGCACGCGCCGTGCCCCAGCTCATGTACAACGGAACCGACCATTTGCGGGCGAGCGTCAGCGCGCTGCCGATATGGTCGCTGTGTTCGTGGGTGATGACGATGCCGGCGAACGGAACGGCGTCGAGGCCGAGCCGCGCAAGCCGCCGTTCGACCTCTTTTGCCGAGAATCCGCAATCCAGCAGGACGCGGGTCGTCGTCGCGCCGCTACGGGCTTCGACGACCAGCGCATTGCCTTCGCTGCCGCTGCCCAGACTGGCGAACCGCACGGTCCGCGTTAGTTCAGTTGCGCGTGGAGCAGCGTCACGATGCGCTGCGCGTCTGACGAAGTATCGACTTGCCCGTTCGAGTCGACGACCGCGACTTGCGTCAGCGTGTCGCTCTTCGGCCGGACGTTCACGAGGAATTCCGGGCTCGGCTTTTTCGAGTTGCTGGTCAGGAACCGGCCGAACAGCCCCTCGCGCTTCACTTCCTGCAACGAGTCCGCGTAGCGGACGTAATAGATGCCCTTCTCGCGATCGCGATTGTCGACCGTGAAGTTGGTGCGGTCGAGCGCGAGGCCCACGCGCAGCCACGCGAGATCGAACGATTCCGGCAGATCGAGCGTCGTTTCGCCCGCCAGTTGCGCACTTGCGGCGGCCGGCCGGGCGTCGGTGATCAACTGCTTGGACTGCGCGTCGGTCAGGCCGAACTTCTGCATCAGCTTCGACAGGAAAGCTGCTTCGAGCGCCGGATCGCGCGGCCGCTCCACCCATTTCGACGAGGTCTTGTCCATTCCCGTCAGCACTTCTTCCATCGAGCTGTGCGTGATCGAGATATCGGTTGCGCCGTTCGCATCGCGCGAAATCAGCGTGCGGAAGCTGTCGCGCGTGCCCGACGAGTACGCGAAATCGATCACGCGGCCGATCGTGCGGCGGAACCAGTCGTCCGGAATATTCGCGCGGTTTTCAGCCCAGTCGGTCGTCATGATGCCG
The DNA here is from genome assembly GCF_902859875.1 of Paraburkholderia solisilvae. GTDB lineage: Bacteria > Pseudomonadota > Gammaproteobacteria > Burkholderiales > Burkholderiaceae > Paraburkholderia > Paraburkholderia solisilvae. Next base: position 15,603 of record NZ_CADIKF010000051.1, read on the forward strand.
GTGGCCGGCGCGTCCGTTTTCAGCGAAAAACCGTTCTCGGCCCAGAACTCCTGCAACTGCGGCCACAACTGATCCGGCGTGCGGCCGTCGACGACGAGCCAGCGGCGATCGCCATCGCGCTCGATATGCATGCCAAACGGATCCTGTGTGGTCGGCGTGCCTTCGGTGAGGTTGCCGGCTACCGTCTTCGCGCGCTGCGGCGCGCCGCCCAACGCGGTGCCGACCGGCGGCGCCTCATAGCGCTGATCGATCTGCGCGGCCGTCAGATCGCTCGGCACGGCGAGCGGCGGCGCGCTCGGCGTGTCCTTGTAGTTGACCCGATCCGAAGCAAGCATGCTGTTCAGCGAATCACAGCCGGCAAGCGCGGACACCGCAAGCGTCAGCGCAGCGACGCGCGTGACGTGGAGGTAAAGAGCGGAACGTTTCATGTGGTCCTTCGTGATGCTGGAACGCGCTGCCTGGTTCGGTGCCCGAACGGGGGCGTGATCGTGGTTAAACAAAACAAAATGCCGGGCTCGGCCGGAATCGCATAGTGCCGGGAGCGGCCGGCGTCGCGAGCCCGCGCATGGCGCAGCAGGACTCGCGCGACGGACCGCCTTAACCCGGCAGTCCCGCTTCGCGCATCGCCGCGCGCACCACGTCGTGGTAGCGCGCGTCGAGCGGTGTAAGAGGCAAACGGATGCCGCCTTGCATGCGGCCCATCTGCTGCAGTGCCCATTTGACCGGAATCGGGTTCGATTCGATAAACAGGTTCTTGTGCAACGACAGCAGTTTCAAATGAATGTCTCGCGCCGTTTTCGCGTCGGCCTCGAGCGCCGCCTTGCACAGTTGCGCCATCGCGCGCGGCGCGACGTTCGCGGTGACCGAAATATTGCCGTGGCCGCCGAGCAACATCAGCGCGATCGCGGTCGGATCGTCGCCGCTGTAAATCGCGAAGTGCGCGGGCGCCGCCTTGATCAGGTGCGCGGCGCGATCGATATTGCCGGTCGCTTCCTTTACGCCGATCACGCCCGGCACCTCGGCCAGACGCAGAATCGTCTCGTTTGACATGTCCGCGACCGTGCGGCCGGGCACATTGTAAAGGATCAGCGGCAGCTCAACCGTTTCCGCGATTTTCGCGAAGTGGCGATAGATGCCTTCCTGCGTCGGCTTGTTGTAGTACGGCACCACCTGCAGCGTTGCATCGGCGCCGACCTGCTTCGCCTGCGCGGACAGTTCGATTGCTTCGGCGGTCGAATTGCCGCCGGCGCCGGCGATGACCGGGATACGGCCGGCCGCGTGCTCGACCGCGGTCTTGACCATCAGCACATGTTCTTCGACCGACAGCGTCGCCGACTCGCCGCTCGTGCCCACCACGACCAGCCCGCTCGTGCCCTCTTCGATGTGCCAGTCGATCAGTTTTCGGAACGCCGGCAGATCGAGGCTGCCGTCTTCGTGCATGGGGGTGACGATGGCAGGAATACTGCCGCGAATCCGGATACTGTCGTGGCGGGCACCGCGCGTGCTGCCGGTACCGCCCTGGGTCACGTTTGCCATTGAACTCGATGAATTGACTGGATAAACCGGAATTGTAGCGGATTAGCCGGCCAAATCGTAACGCGGGGGAACCAGCAGGTGGGACTCAAAAGCAACACTTTCCGATTCGCCTCCCGCTTTGTCCTGCGCTTTGTCCCTCGCTTCCCCGTGTGATTCTTTTACGGCGCAGATCCGCTGCACGAACGCCGCGCGCGGATCGGCCAGAAAACCGTCCTGATAGGCCACCACGCGCAACGGCCCGCGCACCGCATCGAGCAGTTCGCCGGGCTTGAGCAGGAAATTGGGGTTGGCGGGCTTGCCGACCGTCTCGTTGCCCTGCGCGAACGTTTCGTAGATCAGCACGCCACCCGGCGCGAGTGCATTCAGCAGTTGCGGAAAAAGCGGCCGATGCAGATAGTTCGTCACCACGACGGCCGCGAATCGCGCATCCGCGGCAAGCGGCCACGCGGCGTTTTCGATATCGGCGGCAAGCGTTGCGATGTTCGGCTCGCCATGCATGGCCGCGAGCGCCGCGGCATCGCGATCGATCGCGGTGACCGGATGGCCGCGCGCGGCAAACCAGCGCGCGTGCCGCCCGGCCCCGGACGCGACGTCGAGCACCGCGCCGCCGGGCGCGATCAGATGCGTCCAGCGCCGCACCCAGCGGGACGGTTCGCCGAGCCCGTGCGGCATGCGCGCGCCGGATTCCTCGCCACTCGTCGCGCTCATCGCGGCACCTCTGCCGATGCAAAACGCGCGCACATCGGTTCGCGCATCAGTTGTACGACAGCCCCATCGCCTCGCGCACGTCGCGCATCGTCTCGGTCGCGAAACGGCGCGCCTTGTCGCAGCCATCCGCGACAATGGCACGCAATAGCGACGGATCGTCCATGTATTTCTGCGCGCGCTCGAGCATCGGCTGCTGTTCGCGCAAAATGCCTTCGATCACCGGCTGCTTGCATTCGAGGCAGCCGATGCCCGCGGTGCGGCAGCCCTTCTGCACCCATTCGTGCGTCGCTTCGTCGGTATAGACCTGATGCAGCTGCCACACCGGACACTTGTCCGGATCGCCCGGGTCGGTGCGGCGCACGCGGGCCGGATCGGTCGGCATCGTGCGGACTTTCTTCGTGATCGTTTCGGCGTCTTCACGCAGGCCGATCGTGTTGCCGTACGACTTCGACATCTTCTGCCCGTCGAGGCCGGGCATACGCGACGCCTCGGTCAAGAGCGCCTGCGGTTCGATCAGGATCAGCTTGCGCGAGCCTTCGAGATAGCCGAACAGGCGCTCCCGGTCGCTCATCGACAGGCTCTGCGACTCCTGCAACATCGCGCGCGCTTTTTCGAGCGCTTCGTCGTTGCCTTCCTGCTGATACGAGTTGCGCAGCTCGTGGTACAGCTTCGCGCGCTTGCCGCCGAGCTTCTTCGCCGCCTCGAGCGCCTTCTCTTCGAAGCCCGGCTCGCGGCCGTACAGGTAGTTGAAGCGCCGCGCGATTTCGCGCGTCATTTCGACGTGCGGCACCTGGTCTTCGCCGACCGGCACGAGCGAGCCGCGATACAGCAGGATGTCGGCCGCCATCAGCACCGGGTAGCCGAGAAAGCCGTAGGTCGACAGGTCCTTGTCCTTCAGTTTTTCCATCTGCTCCTTATAGGTCGGCACGCGTTCGAGCCAACCGAGCGGCGTGCTCATGCCGAGCAGCAGCGCGAGTTCCGCGTGCTCCGGCACGCGGCTCTGAATGAAGAGTGTCGCCTGCGCCGGGTCGATGCCCGACGCGAGCCAGTCGATCAGCACTTCCCAGACATTCTTTTCGATCACCTCGGGCGTTTCGTAATGCGTCGTCAGCGCGTGCCAGTCGACCACGCAGAAGAAACACGGGTATTCGGACTGCAGCCGCACCCAGTTTTTCAGCACGCCGTGGTAGTGGCCGAGGTGCAGCGAGCCGGTGGGCCGCATGCCGGAGAAAATTCGGTCTGGATACATGGTTTGATCAGAAAAGCGAGACGAGTGGGGTCAGGATGGCGGTCACGGCATCGTAGCCGAGACTCACGAGCGGGCGCAGCCAGAATTTCGTCAGCGTGCCGGTCAGCACCAGCGCCATCACGATGAAAAAGCCGTAAGGTTCGAGGCGCGCCAGCATGATCGCCGGCCGCGGCGGCAACAGCGCGGTCAGCACGCGGCCGCCGTCGAGCGGCGGCAGCGGAAACAGGTTCAGCACGCCCAGCACCAGGTTGATGCCGACACCGGCGGCCGCCATCCGCGTGAAAAACGGCTCTTCGATATTGAGCGCGGCAAGCCCGACGCCGAACACGCCCCACACCAGCGCCTGCACGAAATTGCACAGCGGCCCCGCGAGTGCGACCCACAACGAGCCCCAGCGCGGATTGCGCAGATTGCCGAACGCGACCGGCACCGGCTTCGCATAGCCGAACATGAACGCGCCGCTGGTCGCGAAATAAAGCAGCAGCGGGATCGCGATCGTGCCGAGCGGATCGATGTGACGCATCGGGTTGAACGACACGCGGCCGAGCACGTACGCGGTGTTGTCGCCGAGCATGCGGGCGACGTAACCATGTGCGGCCTCATGCAACGTGATCGCGAAAACCACCGGCAGCGCGTAGACGACGATTGTTTGTATCAGGGAAGAATCCATAGCGCGGCTATTGTAACAACGCGGCCCGCCGCGTCTGTCCGGTTTCGGTCATCACTTTTCGATTATCGCCGCAGCGGGCGTGGCGGTCGTGGCGGTCGCCGCGGTCTTTGTCACAGGGCGGCGGTCGTTACCGGTCGCTATGACGAGATTCGTGCGTGGTATCGGCCTGCCTGTCATCATTTTTCAACGGCCCTTTGTTCCGTCGCCCTTTGGTCAGTCGCCCTTTGTTCCGTCGCCCGTTGGTGACCTCGAATCGCTTGCGCGCGTCGTGTCACGCCGGTTGCTCGAGGCCGAACGGCGCGAGGCTGCCGCGGCCGGCCCGCACCAGCACCGGTTCTTCACCGGTCAGATCGATCACGGTCGACGGTTCGCATACACACGCGCCACCGTCGATCACGAGATCGATCTGTTTTTCGAGGCGCGTGCGGATTTCTTCCGGATCGTTGAGCGGGCGCGTTTCGCCCGGCATGATCAGCGTCGTGCCGAGCAGCGGCTGGCCGAGCGCTTCGAGCAGCGCGAGCGTGATCGCGTGATCGGGCACGCGCAGGCCGATCGTCTTGCGCGACGGATGCGACAGGCGCCGCGGCACCTCCTTGGTCGCTTCGAGCACGAACACGTACGGGCCGGGCGTCACCGATTTGATCAACCGATACTGCCGGTTATCGACCATCGCGAAGCTCGCGAGCTCGGACAGGTCGCGCACCAGCAGCGACAGCAGCGCTTTCTCATCGAGACCGCGGATGCGGCGCAGACGCTCGGCCGCGTGCTTGTCGTCGAGCCGGCAGCCGAGTGCGTAGCTGGAGTCGGTCGGCAGCGCCACGAGGCCGCCGCCGCAGATGATCTGCGCGGCCTGCTTGATGAGACGCGGCTGTGGATCGTCAGGATGAAGCCGGAAGTATTGGGACATGGCGACTTGCGGTTCGAAAGACGGAGTACCGATCGGTCACGCACGCTGCGTGCCCATGCGGCGCGGACGTCACAACCAGCGTTCCCAGACCGGCTTCAGGTCGGACGGCAGCGGCGGCAGGCCGCCGAGTTCGACGCGGCCTTCGCCGGCCGCGTGGAAATCCGAGCCGCGCGAGGCTTCGAAACCGAACCGGCGCGCCACGTCCGCGTACTCGCGATACTGGTCCGGCGTATGACTGCCGGTCACCACCTCGATCGCCTTGCCGCCGAGATCGATAAATTCGCCGAACAATGCATCGAACTCGAGCGGCGTGTAGTCGTAGCGCCCCGGGTGCGCGACGACCGCCTCGCCGCCCGCGGTCTGGATCCACTTCACCGCATCGGCGAGCTTCGACCAGCGGTGCGCGACATAGCCCGGCTTGCCGTCCGCGAGATAGCGATCGAACGCATCTTGCGTCGACTTGCAGTGGCCGTTTTCGACGAGGCAGCGCGCGAAGTGGGTACGCGAAATCATGTCCGCATTCGAGGCGAGCTTCAGTGCGCCTTCGTACGTGCCCGGAATGCCGAGCGCGTCCAGTTGCTCGCCCATCGCTTCGGCACGTGCCGCGCGACCGCTGCGCGTGCGTTCGAGGCCGTCGATCAGCGCCTGACACGACGGGTCGACGTTCAGACCGACAATATGCACGGTGCGCGCCGCCCACGTCACCGAAATCTCGACGCCGCACAGGTAACCCATGCCGAGTTCCCGCGCGGTGTCGCGCGCTTCGACCTGGCCGCCGACCTCGTCGTGATCGGTCAGCGCCCACAGCGTCACGCCGTGCGCATGCGCACGGCGCGCGACGTCGGCGGGCGCGAACTGGCCGTCTGACACGGTGGAATGGCAATGCAGGTCGGCGTTCATCTCTGTCTTAAAAAGGTTGTCGGACCATTTTACTGCAATGCACTAAGCCATATGCATACGATTTGCGAACGTCCGCGGCGGCCGGTCGAGCGAAAATCGGAGCAAGTGCCGCGCCGCTGACGGACATTTGATGAACATTTGTCGGACATCGATCCTTATGCGCAAAAAGTCACGCGCAGAATGCCTCGATCAGCGTCGCGACCTGCTCCGGCTGATCGTGATGGACCATATGGCCGGCGTCGTCGACGATCTTTTCGCGCCAGTCGGGAAAAGCGCGGAATCGGGCCTTGAACTCGTCGAGCGCAATCTCGCCGGCGAAGCTGGCGAGCATCGGCGAGCCGGCCGCTTCAACGTGGAGCACTTTCGCGCGTACCTGCGACCACACGGCCATCACCTCGTCGACCCGGTACAGCTGCGGGCTGCGAATCTTGTGCGCGGGGTCCGCGAGCAGCATGAAGCCGCCGTCGCCGTCCGGCTTCGACCAATGCTGCGCGAGAAAGCGCGCACGCCGCGGGTCGAGGCGCGCGTTGTTGGCCACGAGGCGCGCGGCGACTTCGTCGAGCGACGCGTAGCGCCGCAGCCGCGGCGGCTCGCGCAGGTCGTCGAGCCAGCCGCGTAGACGCCGCGGCGCTTGCGCAGCGTGCGCGGGCGCGAGCCCGAAGCCTTCGAGATCGACGACGCGCCGCACGCGTTCGGGCCGCACGCCCGCATACAGACAGACGACGTTCGCGCCCATGCTATGGCCGACCAGGTTCACCGCGCCGTCCGGCGCATAGTGATCGAGCAACGCGTCAAGGTCCGCGAGATAGTCGTGGAACCAGTAATGGCCGCCGCCGTGAGCCGCGACCGGCCAATCGGACAGCCCGAAGCCGCGCGCATCCGGCGCGACGACCTGCCAGTCGCCGCGCAGCGCATCGACGACAAACTGGAACGACGCGGCCACGTCCATCCAGCCGTGCAGCATGAAGAGCATCGGCGCGTCGGACGCGCCCCAGCGCCGCACGTGCAGCCGCACGCCGCGCACGGGAATGAATTCGGAACGGGATTCGGTCATCGGGCGCAGCCGCGTGAAAAAGAATGGTCGTTCGATTGTATCGAACCATGCTCCGCGTGTCCGCTGTACCTTTCGAGGAACCGTTCAAACACCGCGATCAGGCTGCGCCGTTGACGGATCGAGCCCCGCCAGCGCGGCCAGTTCGGCCTCGTCGAAACCCGCCGCGCGGCGCGCGTCGAAATTGAACGGGCCGCGCAGCCGCGGCGCACGATATTCATCCGCCAGCCGCAGGTAGGTTTCGTGCGGCTCGAGCTGCGCGTGCTCGCACAGATAGCGGAACCAGCGGTTGCCGATCAGCACATGGCCGATCTCGTCGCGCAGGATCACGTCGAGAATCGCCGCCGACGCATGATCGCCCGCCTGCTGCAGGCGCGCGCGGATCGGCGGCGAGGCGTCGAGGCCGCGCGCCTCGAGCGTGCGCGGCACGAGCGCCATCCGTGCGAGCACGTCGCCGCGCGTGCGCTCGCACATGTCCCACAAGCCGTCGTGCGCGGGAAAATCGCCGTACGCATGGCCGAACCCGGCAAGGCGCGCGCTCAGCAGCGAAAAGTGATGCGCTTCTTCGGCCGCGACCTTCAGCCAGTCGTCGTAAAACGCAGCCGGCATGCCGGCGAAACGCCAGACCGCATCGAGTGCGAGGTTGATCGCATTGAACTCGATATGCGCGAGCGCGTGCAGCAGCACCGCACGCCCCTGCTCCGACTGCATGCTGCGCCGTCCGAGCTTGCGCGGCTCGACGAGTTCAGGACGCGCCGGACGCCCGGGCAAGCCCGTCGGCTCATCGATGACGCGCGGCGGGTTCCAGCGTGCCGCGCCGTCGCGCACGCGCGCGTGCAGCGCCTGCACGGCCTGCGCCTTCGCAGGTGGATCGGTTTCAAGCAGGATGCCGAGCGCGTCGCTGCGCGCGCAGCCGCCGGATAGATCAGCCATAGAGATAACGGGAACGGCGGGATGCGACATATCGGTGAAATCGGTCGAACAGAACAGGTCAGTGCCCGATGCTAGCCGAACGGACAGGCGGCTGGAACTCCGCCGACGGACCCATAGCGGCACAAGAGTGCGCCGTACCTCCGCAACAGACCGGTCGAATATGGGTCTGGCCCCGTGAGAGCGTCACGTGGCCGCGCGGCACAACCATTTACAATACGCGCTTCAACCCCGCGGCGCGCCACCGCAAGAAGTCCGCGGCGCGGCCGACGGCGGCCGACGCCCCCTGCTTATCCGGGAGACACCGTGGCAATCTACAAGCTTGGCGACGCAGCCCCCACCGTCCATGAAAGCGTGTTCGTGGCGGATACCGCGACGCTGATCGGCAAAGTGACCGTCGAAGAGAATGCGAGCATCTGGTTCGGCGCATCGCTGCGCGCCGACAACGAGCCGATCGTAGTCGGCACCGGCAGCAACATTCAGGAGAACGCGGTACTGCATACCGACCCCGGCTTCCCGCTCACCATCGAGCCGAACGTGACGGTCGGCCATCAGGCGATGCTGCACGGCTGCACGATCCGGGAAGGCGCGTTGATCGGGATTCAGGCCATTGTCTTGAATGGCGCGGTGATCGGCCGCAACTGTCTGGTCGGCGCCGGCGCCGTCGTCACCGAGGGCAAGCAGTTTCCGGACAATTCGCTGATTCTCGGCGCGCCGGCGAAAGTCGTGCGCGAGCTGACGGACGCGGATATCGCCGGCATGCGGCGCGCCACCGAGGGTTACATCACGCGCCGTGAATTCTACAAGGCGCAGCTTGTGCGAGTCGGGTGAGGCCAGCCGGCATTTGCGCCGGCCTCCACCCGCTGCGCGACATCATCGAGGGAAAGTTGTGAGTGACCAGTTGCAAAAATTCATGTTCAGCACGGCGCCGGTACGCGGCGAAATCGTGTCGCTGCACAATACATGGCAAGAGGTGCTGACGCGCCGCGATTACCCGGCGCCCGTGCGCACGGTACTCGGCGAAATGATGGCCGCGTGCGCGCTGCTGTCGGCCAATCTGAAGTTCGACGGCACGCTGATCATGCAGATCTACGGCGACGGCCCGGTCAAGATGCTGGTCGTGCAGTGCAATTCGAATCTGGCGCTGCGTGCGACCGCGAAGTTTTCCGCGCAGTTTTCCGCGGACGCGCTCGGCGAAAACGTCACGCTGCCCGAGCTCATCAATGCAAGCGGCCACGGCCGCTGCGTGATTACGCTGGACCCGAGCAACAAGCAGCCGGGGCAACAGCCGTATCAGGGCATCGTGCCGCTGTCGGGTGAAGACGGGCCGCTCGAATCGATCGCGCAGGTGCTCGAGCACTACATGCATCATTCGGAACAGCTCGACACGCGCCTGTGGCTCGCGGCGAACAGCGACCGGGCGGTCGGCATGCTGCTGCAGAAGCTGCCCGGCGACGGCGGCATCGTCCCGCATCCGGGCGAACTCGATGCCGATACATGGGACCGCGTATGCACGCTCGGCGGCACGCTGTCGCAAGACGAGCTGTTGGGCGAAGAGCCGGCGACGCTGTTCCGGCGTCTCTTCTGGCAGGAGAACGTCTACCATTTCGAGCCGACGAATACGCGCTTCGAATGCACGTGCTCGCGTGAAAAGGTCGGCGGAATGTTGAAGATGCTCGGCCGCGAGGAAGTCGACAGTGTGATCGAGGAACGCGGCCATGTCGAAATTCACTGCGAATTCTGCAACCAGCGCTATGAGTTCGACCCGGTCGACGTCGCGCAACTTTTCGTCGCAAGCGCGCTCTCAGAGGGAGTAGCGCCGGCTGCCGGGCAGCGGCACTGAGGCTGGCCGGGCGCGCGCCGGCAGGCGGTGCGCGCCTGGTCGTGCGGCCGGCCTCGCGGCTGACCTCGCTGTTGACCTCATACTCGGCCTGTCAATATCCGCCGCTGTCTTGCCCGCCGTTCGCCGGCGCGGCAAGATGAATCCCGGCGCGGCACGCGGACAGCGCTCCTTCGCGCGCACAGGCCCGCTCCTTTTACTTAGGCATCCGACTGATGGAGGCCATCATGAATTCGCTTTCGCCACGGCGTCCTCAACGGATGAACCGACGGAACCGGCTGCGCGCCGCCGCGACGCCGCTGCTCGTCGGCGGCGCGGTGACGCTGGCGGGTTGCATGATGGACCCGCCGGGGCCGTCGCCGATCTACAGCCGCCTGCCCGCCGATCAACTCGACACGACGGCCGCCGCGCACCCGTTCACGCCCGAGGAACGCGCCCGCTACGACGCGATCGACAAACAGGTGCTGGCCGAACAGGATCAGGCGATCGCCGCCGAAGCCGCCGCACAGGCGTGGTCACGCTATTACGCGGCGCCGGTCAGCGTCTACGGCAGCTACTACAGCGGCGGATGGGGACACGGCTGGGGCACCGGAATCGGCTACGGCTATCCGGGCTGGGGATGGGGCTGGTAACGTGGCACCGGCGCTGACACCGGCGCGGCAACCCGCGCTGGCACCGGCCACGGGTGGCAGCGCTGATAATGGCGCGGCGGCAGGCGCAGGCGCCTGCGCCACGCGATTCGTTATTGACGGATTGACGGGTTGACGGATTGACGGATTGACGGGCTATCGGGCGAAGCCCGTTCAACCCGCGCCTTTCTTCTTCGCGTTCTCTTCCGCGTTCTTCTTCGCGCCGCGCTTGTTGCGCTCAGCCTTCGGCCGCGACTCCGGGTTGGGCACGACCGTCACCGGCGCGGCCGACATCTGGCCACGCGTCGAGATCGACGAACCGGGCGCATTCGAGGCCGGCAGCGGCGCATTCGGCGACACGAACTGCACGAACACTTCGCTGTCCTTGACCATCCCCATCTCGTAGCGCGCACGCTCCTCGACCGCGGCGCTGCCATTCTGCAGATCCTGCACTTCCCCTTCGATGCGCTCGTTGCGAACCTTCTCGTCCGCGTTTTTCTGCAGTTGCTGATCCAGCTGCTGCCGCAGTTCGTGCACGCGAAGCCAGCCTCCGTGTCCCCACCACAGTGGAACCTGGATCAGCACCAGCAGGACGAGCAGAACGACAGTGACAAGGCGCATGAAGGCTTTTTGATCAGTGAATGCGCCACCGCCCTGCTGGACGCAGGGCGGCGGGGTCAATCAGACTACCGGGAGCAGATTACGCGAATCAACGCAGATTGTAGAACGCGGATTTGCCCGGGTAGCTCGCGATATCGCCGAGATCTTCCTCGATGCGCAGCAGCTGGTTGTACTTCGAGATGCGGTCGCTGCGCGACAGCGAGCCCGTCTTGATTTGCCCGGCATTCAGGCCGACCGCGATATCCGCGATCGTCGAGTCTTCGGTTTCGCCCGAACGGTGCGAGATCACCGCGGTATAGCCCGCGCGCTTGGCCATTTCGATTGCCGCGAAGGTTTCGGTCAGCGTGCCGATCTGGTTGATCTTGATCAGGATCGAGTTCGCGATGCCCTTCTCGATGCCTTCCTTCAGGATGCGCGTGTTGGTCACGAAGAGGTCGTCGCCGACCAGCTGGATTTTCTTGCCGAGCTTGTCGGTCAGGAGCTTCCAGCCTTCCCAGTCGCTTTCGTGCATGCCGTCTTCGATCGATACGATCGGGAATTTGTCGGCGAGCGTCGCCAGATAGTCGGTGAATTCCGCCGACGACAGTTGCAGACCCTCGCCCGCCAGCTGGTACTTGCCGTCGTGGTAGAACTCGCTTGCCGCGCAGTCGAGCGCGAGCAGCACGTCTTCGCCGGCGCGGTAGCCGGCTTTTTCGATTGCCTGCAGGATGGTCGACAGGCACTCGTCGTTGCTGCCGAAGTTCGGCGCGAAGCCGCCTTCGTCGCCCACGGCCGTGCTCATGCCGCGATCCGACAAAATTTTCTTCAGCGCGTGGAACACTTCCGCGCCGCAACGCAGCGCTTCGCGGAAGGTCGGCTGGCTGACCGGCACGATCATGAATTCCTGGATGTCGAGGCTGTTGTTCGCGTGCGCGCCGCCGTTCACGATGTTCATCATCGGCACCGGCAGTTGCATCGCGCCCGAGCCGCCGAAGTAGCGGTACAGCGGCAGGCCGGCCTCTTCCGCCGCGGCCTTCGCGACCGCCATCGACACCGCGAGCAGCGCGTTGGCGCCGAGGCGCGACTTGTTGTCGGTGCCGTCGAGCTCGAGCAGCGTCTTGTCGAGAAACGCCTGCTCGGACGCGTCGAGGCCCATGATCGCCTCGGAGATTTCGGTGTTGATATGTTCGACCGCCTTCAGCACGCCCTTGCCGCTATAGCGGCCCGTTTCGCCGTCGCGCAGTTCGATCGCTTCACGCGAACCGGTCGACGCACCCGACGGCACCGCCGCACGGCCCATCGTGCCCGATTCCAGCAGCACGTCGCACTCGACGGTGGGGTTGCCTCGCGAATCGAGAATCTCGCGACCGATGATATCTACGATAGCACTCATGGTTTCCTCAAGAAGTTACGGTGGATTCATTACGGTGAACCGTGCGGTGCGAGCCGGCCTCGTGGCCTGCGCAGCGCCGCACGGAGCGACGGCGATCGGTTGGCTCGCGGCATGCGCGCCATGTATTGCGGACCCTGCGCGGGACGCTGTGCGGATTGCCGGCCGAGCTGCGTGTCCAACTGCCCCGCAGTGTGCCGGAATCCGGATACGCGGTTGACGCACGGCGCGCGGCATCAGTTGAAATCGTGCTCGAGAAACGGCGTGCGCTTCACGGCCTGATCGAGCGTAATCAGCGTCTCGAGCAGATCGGCCATGCGCGAGAGCGGCACGGCATTCGGGCCATCGGACTTCGCTTGCGCGGGGTTCGGGTGCGTCTCCATAAACAGCCCCGCAACGCCGGTCGCGACGGCCGCGCGCGCGAGCACCGGCACGAATTCGCGCTGCCCGCCGGAACTCGTGCCCTGCCCGCCCGGCAGTTGCACCGAGTGCGTTGCATCGAACACGACCGGCGCGCCGGTCTCGCGCATGATCGCAAGCGAGCGCATGTCGGACACGAGGTTGTTATAGCCGAACGACACACCGCGTTCGCAAGCCATGAAGCGGTCTTCGGAAAGCCCGGCTTCACGGGCCGCATCGCGCGCCTTGTCGATCACGTTCTTCATGTCGTGCGGCGCGAGGAACTGGCCTTTCTTGATGTTGACCGGCTTGCCCGAACGCGCGCACGCGTGGATAAAGTCGGTCTGCCGGCACAGGAACGCGGGCGTTTGCAGCACGTCGACCGTCGCGGCGACCTGCTCGATTTCCTCGATGCTGTGCACATCGGTCAGCACCGGCACGCCAAGCTGACGCTTCACTTCGGAAAGAATACGCAGCCCTTCGTCCATGCCCAGACCGCGAAACGACTTGCCGCTGCTGCGGTTCGCCTTGTCGTACGAAGACTTGTAGATAAACGGGACTTTCAGCTTCGCGCAGATTTCCTTCAGCGTGCCCGCGGTGTCGATCGTCATCTGTTCCGATTCGACGACGCAGGTGCCGGCGATCAGAAAGAACGGCTTGTCGAGCCCGATCTCGAAGTCGGCGAGCTTCATACTTTCTCCTCTTTCTTCTCCTCCATGCGTGCCTGCTGATGCGCCTGCTGGTGCGCATGAGCGGCTTCGACAAACGCCTTGAAGAGCGGATGCCCGTCGCGCGGCGTGGACGTGAATTCCGGGTGGAACTGCACGCCGACGAACCACGGATGCATATCGCGCGACAGTTCCATCATTTCGGGCAGATCTTCGCTCGGCGTGCGCGCGCTGATGACGAGGCCGCCCGCTTCGAGCTGCGGCACGAAGCGGTTGTTGACTTCATAGCGGTGACGGTGCCGCTCGTTGACGTCCTTGCCGTAAATTTCAGCGGCCATCGTGCCGGGCTTGATCGGGCAGCGCTGCGAGCCCAGGCGCATCGTGCCGCCGAGATCCGATTCCTCGGTGCGCTTCTCGACCTTGCCTTCGCGGTCGTACCACTCGGTGATCAACGCGACGACGCGGTTCGGCGTCGCGGCGTCGAACTCAGTGCTGTTCGCATCCTTGAGGCCGACCACATCGCGCGCGAATTCGATTACCGCGAGTTGCATGCCGAGGCAGATGCCCAGATACGGCACCTTCGCTTCGCGCGCATAGCGGATTGCCGCGATCTTGCCTTCGGTGCCGCGCCGGCCAAAGCCGCCCGGCACGAGCACCGCGTTCAGATGCTTGAGGCTGTCGACGCCGTTCGCCTCGACCTCTTCCGAATCGATGTACTCGATGTTGACCTTGGTCGAGGTATGAATCGACGCATGGCGCAGCGCTTCGATCAGCGACTTGTACGATTCGGTCAGATCGACGTACTTGCCGACCATGCCGATCGTCACTTCGTGCTTCGGGTTTTCGAGCTTGTTGACGAGTTGCGCCCACATCGACAGATCGGCCGGCGGCGGCGAGATCTTCAGTTCGTCGCAAATGATGCCGTCGAGGCCCTGGTCGTTGAGCATCTGCGGAATCTTGTAGATGCTGTCGACGTCCCACACCGAGATAACCGCATCTTCGGGCACGTTCGAAAACATCGAGATCTTCGCGCGTTCGTCGTCCGGAATGCGACGGTCCGCGCGGCACAACAGCACGTTCGGATAGATACCGATTTCACGCAGCTTCTGTACGCTGTGCTGCGTCGGCTTGGTCTTCAGTTCGCCCGCGGTGGCGATGAACGGCACCAGCGTGAGGTGCACGAAGCACGCGCTGTTGCGGCCGAGGCGCAGACTCATCTGGCGCGCGGCCTCGAGAAAAGGCAGCGATTCGATGTCGCCCACGGTGCCGCCCACTTCGACGATTGCGACATCCGGCTCACCGCACGTCGCCGATGCGGCGCCGCGTTCGATAAACGCCTGGATTTCGTTCGTGATGTGCGGAATGACCTGCACCGTCTTGCCCAGATAATCGCCGCGGCGTTCCTTGCGGATAACCGATTCGTAGATCTGGCCGGTGGTGAAGTTGTTGGCCTTGCGCATCTTCGTGCTGATGAAGCGCTCGTAGTGGCCGAGGTCCAGATCCGTCTCCGCGCCGTCTTCCGTCACGAACACTTCGCCGTGTTGAAACGGACTCATCGTGCCGGGGTCGACGTTGATGTAGGGATCGAGCTTGAGGAGGGTGACTTTGAGACCGCGCGATTCGAGGATCGCGGCGAGGGAGGCGGCGGCAATACCCTTGCCGAGTGAGGAGACTACGCCGCCGGTGACGAAAACATATTTGGTCATCGCTGAATGCTCGCGGGAAAAACGGATTATACCTGAAAGCAGGGTCCCGACCCAGCAATAAAAGCTCGATCCGGGCCGTCTTCGTGTCGTTCCTGTGTCGCTCCGATGTCGGCTTCGCGTGCCGCTTCGTGTGTCATGCACTTGCCGATTCAAGCCGCGCCAAGGGCTGCCCAAAGGTCCGGCCGGGTGCGGCCGCGCATGCCGTTCGCGTCGCACTCGAGCGCGCGCGGACGACGAAACCGCGACGCACGCGCGACAGGAAAGCGACATGTGCGCCAGCCGCGCATCGTGGTTGACGCGACCCGCGCGCGCACCTTCATTGCGCAGTCATTGCGTAGCTCTTGCGCGGGTTTGCAAGCGCCCGGCGCCACTCGTGCATGCTACGCGCGATCGTCCAGTTCGTGCAGCATTCGCTGAATCGCACGCGCGGTTTCGAGCGGCTTTTCCATCGGATACAGATGACTGCCGTCGATCCATTCGATATGACCGCCCGTTGCGCGCGCAGTGGCCGCGAGTCCCACCTGGCGGATTTCCTTCGAAGACGTGCCGGCGATCAGCGCGACCGGCACCGGCGTGCCGTGCGCAAGGCGCGAGCCGAGCGTGTGCGGCAGCGTCCGGTAGATCAGGTACTCGATGCCGCGCTCGAACGCGAGCGTGCGCGTGCCGTCGGGCGCCGACTGCGGCAGACCGAAGTCGATGTAGTCGGACAGCACGCGTTCGTCCCAGCGCGCGAACGCAGGCTTCGCGTGGAAGTGCCGCCACGCGTCGTCGCGGCTCGGCCAGTGGGTGCGCCGCTTGCGCGTCGCGGCCGCGGGCGAGAGCCGCTCGTCGAGGCCGGTCCACTGCGACACGCGCAGCATGCTGCTGCGCCAGCCGGCAATCACCGGCGAATCGAGCATCACAACGCCGCGCACCCACTGCGGTTTTTTCAGCGCGGCCATCAGCGACAGATAGCCGCCCAGCGAATGCCCGACGAGCCATACCGGCTGCTCGTACGCGCGCGCGATCTCGTCGAGCAACTGCTCGACGAGATGCGGCCAGTCGCGCGTAACCGGGAAGCGCGGATCGTGACCGATGCGTTCGATGTAACGCAGCTCGCAGGTGTCGCCGAGCTCCGCGAAAAGCGTGCGGTAAGTCGACGCGGGGAAGCCGTTCGCGTGTGAAAAATGAATGATGTTTTTCAAGCGCTGCTGTCTCCGTTCGCCGTTATGCCGCCGCTGCTGGATGTGTGCTTCGCTTGCATGCGGACGCCGTGAGTGAACGCGCGCGCCGCGTGCACGGGCACGCTTACGGGTCCATCCAGTACCGGCGGCGCGTGTGCCGGTAGCGCTCCAGCGTCAGCGTGCCCTGCCCCGCGACGCCGGCTTCGATGCGCACCGCCCCGTCCGTGTCGCTGCGCGGCAGTTCGATATGCCGCGCGACATAGCGCGCAAAGACGCCCGGATGAGGATGATGAAAACGGTTGCGATAGCCTACCCCACCAACCGTGCAACATAGACTTATAAGTTATTGATTTTTAAAAAATAGTTCTGCGCCGGTCAAACTCGGAACTGTGACCATTGCTAGGTTTTTAGAGGTTCTTCAACCTTTCTACGATATGTTAAGACACAACTTGGTCACAAGGTGGGCACACTGCAGGGCCGCGCCGCCTCGCGCTACTGAAGTTGACCCGATCGTGCCGAGGTGCGGGTTGACCGGGTTGGCGATCGTTTGCCACTCCGGGGAACGCGACTACGCCTTTCGTTTCTTTACTGGAGTGAGCCTCGCGCACATTGCGGCTACCCAGTCCCGCACAAACTCTCGATCATCACTCGAAAGGCCATTGATCAATTTCGCAACGTCCGATGCGGGGTCGATCGATCGCGCTTCGCCACCCGCGATGAGCGTCTCGGGTTGAACGCCATATAACGTCGCTAATTCGAAAAGGCGCCCAAGAGGCGGAAGCGTGTGTCCGCGCTCGAAGCGACTGATTGTTTCGGTGTTGACGGCTAACGATTCTGAGGCTTGTTCCTGCGTCATCGCCGCGGCGTTGCGTGCTCGTGCCAACGCCTGGCCAATTCGCTTCGCAAAGATTTCTTCCTGAGCCCCAGATCTTGTCATGCGACACCTCGTGTTGAACACCACAAAAATTCCCTACAGATAGTGGCGTCACCACAGCATGCGAGTTAACACATTAAAATGTTGTCATCAACACTAAATGTTGCCTTATGACTGCCGATATCCCGAATGTCAGCTGGGCGGCCCAACGCGGAAAGCTTGGTCCGAGCTGAAAATCGATTTGGATATTAGGTAAGACCAACATGAGCACGGAAGCCTGGCGCGAAAAGCGGCACTTCCGCGAGTTGGAAGAGATGCGCGCGAAGGCGGGCGGCTTCCAAGGGAGCTTTGGAAGCGGCGATGTAGCTTCAACGTCTGCGGATGAAGCTCCAATGAAACGCCTTCAAAAAGCTAAGCAAATGCTTGAGCAAGGGCTTATCAGTGATTCGGAATATGAAACAGTAAAAGCGCGGATAGTGAGCAGCCTATAAACCATCGTGAAAGATCCCGCGATCGACAAGCGTGCAGATACTCGGGAAGCTTTCCTAGGCCTTGTCGACGCGCGTGGCGACATCAAATCTGCCCTGCCCCTTACTTTGATAGAACCTTTATTCAACAAACGAAATGAACATGAAAAAAACCGTTCTGGCCGTCGCGCTCGCAATGACCACAGCAAGCGCACACGCGCAGTCCGCCGCCCAGACGTACCCGACGAGCTTCGATTGTTCTAAAGCAAAGTCAGATTCAGAGCACCTTATCTGCGAAAACGAGGACTTAGCGGCAAAGGACGTGCGGCTTGCCGACTTGATCAAGAAGGCAAGGACTGTCGCTGCAGACCAGCCAGCCTTCAAGGAATGGGCGCGTAATGAGTTGAAAGATCGCCAGAAGTGCCACGACGCCAAGTGCGTTTCGGATTGGTACGACAATCAGCTTACAGAGTACGAGGACGAGCTTTCTTCATATAAGTCCGCCCCGAACCAGATCGAATCGAATGACACTCTCGCGCAGCCAGACAGTGCGCAGCAAATGCCGCCCGCATGCGCGCAGATTGTGCGCGTGTCGGAGATATGCGGTGCCGATGTCGCCAACTGGCTCGATTACAACGATCCTGCGGCCGCAGCAAAATCCCGTGAGAGCACGGCGGAAGGCGTCGCGAAATTTAAAGCAGCCATGCAACAAGCGGCCAAGCAGGGAAAAACAATGGCCGCAGCGCAATACTGCGCCTCTCAAGATCTAAAGCAGAAAATCGTCGGTCAATTGGGCGGCGCGCTCACTCCAATTTTGTTTGCCCGTGGCGACGTTCACAACTGCACGAACGCCCTAGCAACACTCCAATAACCCGAAGTCCGCCACGCGAACCAGTCACTGAGAATCGTTCGCCGCGCGCAAGCCCCTAGTTAGCTTGCGCTTTCGCTTTGAACGCCCACGACACGAATCAGTGGCGCTATAAGGGGTCGCGCGCGTCATATTAACGGTACGGAACTCTCCACTATCCGCACTAACTCCCTGTTCCAGAACGAAATGCCTTTCTGGGAATCCATCTGATTCCCTGCATGCCGACCATCTGCTTCCATCAATCCCTGAATGGCAATGCGCCCGTCCGCACTGAACGTGCCTCGCCTATTGATCGCATTCGCGCTTCGCGCAGTCCCGATCAAATCGTAAGCATCGTTCGCACCTGAAGGTTTTCAAGGTTCGTAACTACTCACCGAGCTGGCCAGCAATCCACGCATTGAACGGCCCGAACATCCGTATCAAAGAAAAATTCACGTCCCAAACGAAAACCGTAAACCGATCAGTAAATACATGGCGAGGGAATTTTCCCGGTCAACAAGGAATATCCAAAAATGAACTCGCCTGTTCTCGACAAGCTTTCTGTCGTGTTGCCCTACGCTACGCGCACAGACTACAACAATCATGAACGCCTGATTAACGCCCTGCTGCCGAATATCGAAGCACTGGTGGCTGAAGGAACGCTGGTCAAGCTCCCGCATTCCAGACGCGGCTATCAGCACGTCTTCCAAACGCACGTCGGCAACCCGTTCGGCCACCGCCCTATACTCCGTATCGGTTCGCAGAATCCCACCGTTTGCAAGGGCGCAATTGCCTTCACTTTGAATCCGGCGCGGTACTACTCTGCCGAGCTATCGACCTTCCACTCGATCCTTTGCCGTGTGCTAGGTAACCACGCCCCTGCTGTTCTGCGCGCCGCGCAGCTGCAAGCGATCCACAGCGCCCTCGATATTCAAGACCTTGAGGTGAATTCGCTGCTGGTGAGCAACAAGCGGTCGCGCAACTTCGAGACCTACTCGACCGTGGGCGATGCGGATATACCCGGACGGACTAGCGGCATGTACTTCGGAAAACTTGGTTCTGCGTCGCGAACGTGTGTGTACGAGAAGCACACCGAACAGAAGTATCGGCAGGTTGAGGCGATGAAAGCCGCAAAGACCGAGCAAGAGGAAGAGCGCATTCTTGGCATCTATCAGCGCCTCTTGGACGGAAAGCCGGTGACGCGCGTTGAATGCCGATGGGACAAGCTGAACGGCCTGCCGCTGTATCTCGCGCACACGATGCCAAACCGGTTTGCAATGCTGGACTTCCGCTATATCGACCTGAAGCCGTTCGACCAATCAAAAGAAATCGGACGCGAGCTACTGCTCGAAGCGAAGCTGTTCATTAGCCATGTTCGCGCCGTGGGCATTGACAAGGCACTCGAAGACTACCGACCGTCGCGCACCATGCACACCCGCGTAAAGCGGCTATGGGACAAGTCAGAAATCAAGCTGTGCGACCCGGTCACGGCATTTAACGACACCATCGACGCTCTTGAAGAGTTGCCGTTCTTCCCGCGTGAAGCATTCGAAAATCCCAATCAATAATTCAGCGACCTAACCACGCCGAAATGCATACTCAGCCTTTCCGGCACATAAATATATATATTGAATATCCGAAAATATTCACAGAACTGGAAAAATACATGAAGACGCATACCCAGAAAAATGAAATTCCACAGTTTGATCACGGATCGCAAGCGATTGAGCGTCTGGTAAAAGACGTATCGCCGACCAATCAGATCAACACCTGCCCCGATACGGCGCGCGGAGGCGACGCACACATAATCGTTAGTGAAATTAGATTTTCCAATTTATACAAAATTGTGGAGTCGGATATTATGGATCTCTACAGACGGATAATCCAAGGCAATGCGACGCCGGTAGAGGCGCGCGAGGCAATATCCGCATTGAGTGGATTAATATCTTATCTCGGATCGACAGGAGACTTCAAGACAGAGCGGCGAGCGATCGAGGTAATGCGCACATTTACCGATGGCGCACTGAAAGGCCTGTACGAGTAACAAAGGCGTGATGCCTGATCCCCGCCGATGACAATGAGCGGGCGCGTTCGCGCCCCACCCCTTCTGTAATGGCCTGAAGCCACTGGCCGATATCTCAAGCATCTAGCTCGTCAGGGCGTAGGCTTGTTTGCCTATATGGTCCAAATCTGTTTCTATGCTGCCCTGCACTATGCCCGCTGAGACCCAATCTCAGCGGGCTTTTTTCGTCGATGCACGTTACGCTCGCAGCGCGCTCGACAAGCAATATAACAGCGCAAAACCGTCGAATTCACATAGGCTGTCTTCATCGTTCAACCGCAATTACCTATTGAAACCACGGATGCGGCCCCTATATACCGTGATTCGGGGAGCCCTCTCCGGCAAACACAATGGAGATAAAGATGAGCGCGAGCGACAAATTTAACGTCGGGGATATCGTCAAGTTGGTTTCGGGTGGCCCCGACATGGCTGTCAAAAGTTTCAGTACGATCAGCGGCGGCGTGTTTCGATGCCAATGGTTCGCAGGGAAAAAGCTCGAAAGCGGCGACTTTGCGCCGGAGTCTTTGGTGCTTGTTCGCTCCGTGTCAACTGACCCGGAATGATGACCGCGTCGGACGTTGCCCACTGGATGTTGGGCGAGTTGGAGCGCGATGGGTGCATCTACCAAGACGACGTGGTCGATCACCTCGTAAAGGCGGCGCGGGAAGACCTCGCGACTGAGAATACTGATGGCAATCTAGTGATCGGTAAGCAGGTGCTCGCTGAGTTTCGGAAGCTCACCGAGACCACGGTTGTCTGGGTTAAACCGGATCGCTACTGGCGATACCGGGTTGCTGAAGACGAACCGGGGCGTGAAGCGCGCGGCTGAGTCGGCAGAATTCGGCTGCACCGCCCAAGGGCTTGAATTCATACTGCATCGAATGGATTCTCGTATAGAGCAGCCGATCCGCGAACGGCTCCGCCTGCCCGTCCCGTTGCCACGCTTTGCGCTACTTGTCGCAGTCCAACTTCTCGCCATTCCCGTTATCGCCACGCTTCGGGACTGGCTGCATACGTGGCGCATGCATCAAGACGCCAGCGCGTTATGCCAGTCTCGGTAGGTCGGGTGACGTTGATCATTCTAGGTCCAACTTAGATTGATATTCACGATGTAGCCTGCATAACGAACATCCGCTGATTACGAATACTCGAAATTTTTCTATATCCCCTGCGCCTATACATATTTCCCGAGTCAAAAAGTATCCATTTTTTTACCTCTTCCGCGAAAAAACACGTTTGTCTGCCGGTCGCACATCAGTAAAGCCATACATCTTTCGAAAACCCTCCAGAAACCTAAGCTTGTCTTTGTCGGCGTGGTTTCCGGAGTTTTCACTCCAAAGACGATAATCTTTAAAAATATCCGTTCGAAACTAGTTCACTAGGGTATACCGAATTGAAACCACGAAAAGGTATTCAAAACTTGGTGCCATTAGGGTTGATTGTATTATGACACCGCGCCACAATTCGACACCCCATTCTATTGACACCAGTACTCCATTCCCTGTCCCAAACGTTTTTTACGGTCGAGTCAGCACGACTGACAGCCAGACCATTGCCACGCAGATCAACGAAGCGCAAGCCCTGAAGATTGACCCGGCCACCGTCTATGTTGACGAAGGCGTAAGCGGCTTCCACGTCGCGCCACTCGACCGCAAGCAATGGGCAAACCTTGAACGCTGTCTTCGCGCCGGCGATGTGCTAGTAGTTCGTTGGCTCGACCGTATCAGCCGCCGCTACGATGAACTGCACACGACCATGCGCCGTCTCATGAACAAAGGCGTGCTGGTTCGTTGCACGCTCAACGGCATGACGTTCGATGGCCGAGCTACTGACGCAATCGCCAAGACCACTAGAGACGCCGTGCTGGCCTTCTTGGGTGCACAAGGCGAAGCCGACTTTCTCAACCGGCGTGAAATGCAAGCCAAGTGCATCGAGCATGCCAAGGCCGCAGGTAAGTACACGGGCCGCGCGAAGTAGATCAACGATGCCGAGCTTGATCAGATGACAAAGCCCGGGCCGGCACGCGCCGCCGCGACGACGATCCTTGAAATATTCGATGGACTGATCGAGCGTGCAAATGTCGCCGATGCGGGCGAAGTGCGCATCGGCACTTGCCTCATATTGACAATCTTTGAGCAGTTCCGCGCGGTCGCTATGCCTTATCGATGCCAGTCACGCAAGCCATGCGGCGGAACCGATCCGTTCGATGCTCGAAGGCGTCGCTGACCTCATGGACCTGTCGGCGAACGCTGATTATCTCGATTAACTGCGCTACGAGAACGCCCGGAATAACGTCGCGCTGTTCAATGGCTATGCGCAACTTGAAGACGTTTCAGAAGACATCGTCGCGACGCTCGCCCAATGGATCGAACGCGAAGAACCCGTGCGCAAGGGCCTTCGCAAGGCCGGATATGAAAAGCCCGCCATCGAAGAAAAGCCGAAGCGCGCCAACCTTGGCCCGGCCTATATCAATTACCGCATTCTGTGCGCGTTCGTTCATACGAGCCTCACAAGTCTGATCGCACGTCACGCTGGCCGCGAGCGCATGACTGAACTCGAACATTGCAGCCCGGCTGCCCCAGATGTGATCGGGATGCTGTTGCTAATCGCAGTCCATCTGCTGGTGCGTGCCGGGGCGGAACGGAACTACATCGCTTCACGAATCTTGACGAAGATGAAGTGAACGCGGTCGCCGAAGAAGCGAAACGGGAAGCCAGTCAGGCGGAAGACAGCGCGTGATTTCAAATCCGCGCCGCTGTACGGCTCGCGCACGGTGTTGGTGACCTGCCCCCGGTCTTAGTCCGGAACGCAGTTAGAGCCCTAGGTTAAAACCTGCTGGGTTACTTCATGTGCCCGTGCAAACTGCGCGGGCGTCAGATATCGCAATTTATTCCGCAAATTGAAAGGCGATTGATATTTTTCGATCTAACACGGAATAAGCGTTGCACTTTGAGTGTTAATCAAGAAGTACTTCGACCCGGTTTGCGTCAAGTAGGCTTGGTTGGATGGGGCGTTGCGACGTGAAGTCGCATAGGTGATTGTTTCACCTGCTAGCACAGGGGTGGAGAAACCAGCTGTCCATCAGCCGTAACCTAAGGGTGCATGCATGGTCGGTAACGACCATGTATGAAGCCACCCCGACAATGTAATCTGCTCTCGGGAGCTGCAACGCTCCCGAGAGGGGGCATTGTTCTCTGCCAGCATCAGGCGGAGGTGGTGCCAGGTTCAGTAACAACGTTAGAGGAATCGAACTGCCGTTGGATGTGTCGTCACAGCAACAAGCCAAAGATGCTCAGGCTCGATCCAAAAGGCGCGCGGTCGGTTATTCCCTCGTCTCTGGGAGACATGGACATCAGATTGCCGGCATACAGGCAGAACCTAAATTACTCTTTGTCATCTATGTGGAACACGGTAAGCCCGATTCACCGCCGATCCTCCGGGGCATCGGAGAAGGCAGGGGAAGCTGCTGGTGGAGCGGGTAGAGGAAAGTGGAAAAAGCGAATGCCCGGCTGTAGCGGTCGGGATACGGATTCAAGCTTTGTCCGATCGCGAAAGCGTGCAGCCTTCCACCAGGCGCAGTGATCGTTGGCAGGCTGCAATGATTCTAATCGTGTCCTCAAGGTATTACCTGGGTCCAGCAAGTGAGTTACCGTCGGCAACATTGACGGTTCTCCGTTCCCATATTGAGAACCACGTAGTGCAATAGCCGACGAAGGCCGTCGTTCGATGAAAATTGAGGATTGCCGGTCCCGAAAACGGGGCCTCATTGGGCTTGAGCCGTATGAGGCGAAAGTCTCACGTATGGTTCTTAGGGGACGGTGGTGCTGTGATGCGCCGTTGCTACCCGGCGCTGACCGCGCTGGAGGTGCAATCCGCCGCATTGGGTACGGCCTGTGAGCCGTCAGTTGCACAACCACTTGGTTGCCGTTGGATAGTAGCATCCGATGTATGCGTAGACTCGCACTGAAGTAGCCGAGGCGACGTATCTGCGCGGCGCCAGCGACTTTGGGCTATCGCCGAGGTTCTCGTCGGCGCGCGAGAGTGTAGTCCAAGACGAATTGGAGAACGTGATGCCGCAATGTCCCTAAGCTGCATAAGCTGAGGCAGCCATGCGACACTCGAAAATACGACAACACCAGACGGCGTGCAGTACGCGCGCGTGCCTAATCGGGCCTGGATGAATCCTGTACCTAATTTGCCGGTTATCTTCGTATGCAAAGCCAACCTATTTTGGTCAATTCGTTGAGCAGCGTACGCGACGCCGATATATGGCGTGAACGCTGCTCAAGTACCTATCGACTGACTTGCGATTTTGGCCGAGGAAATCCGGCAGGTACACGCACAACTACATGGACACTAGGCCAAGTCGGGATCACAACAGCACGGCTTGCTAACCTGTCCTTTTTTCCGATTGACACAGCAGCCACTTCACGAATGAGCATCACGGTCGTGACACGAGGCACGATGTTGGTGGAGTCCGAGAGCGGCCTTCGTGAATTCAATGCGGGCGACGCGGTATTACTGGACCCGTCGGTTCCCTGCAAACAAGTTTTCATTGAACCGGTGGACCTAGTTGTATTGTGTTTTTCAAAAAATGTGCTACAAGAGCGTGGCCTCCGTCATCAGGTGCAAGGCTTCTTCGCGCCGAATATGGAATCCCCCGATGTTCGCGCGGTCATTGACCTGATCGTAGCAGTCGCTGCACAAAAAGGCGCACCGAGCTCGCAAGTGCGGCGCCGCCAAGGAGAGCACTTCCTTGATGTGGTCGATTTGTTTTTGTGCGAGCCGCAAAAAATACGTAGCGGGGGCGCGACGGTTTTCCGCGCAAAGCGTTTTATCCAACGAAACCTTCGCAACGCAGGCCTCGATCCGACAGTTATCGCCGCGGCGGCACATGTATCCGACTCTCATCTCAACCGGCTCTTTACGAAGGAGGAGGGGCAATCGCTCATGCGATATGTGCTCGACCGCCGTCTTGAAATGGCAACGGATGCCCTTAAACATGGCGGCCGAAATCTTGGCAAGATCGGCGAGATCGCACACAACTGCGGATTTACAACTCACGCGCATTTTTGCCGAGTATTCAAAGAACGATATGGGATCACTCCGAAGGAGCTAGTCCTCTCGCAAGCAGACGAGGAAGCGCAAACGTCCGACCTGGAGGTTCAAGCTGTTCGCCATAATAGGTCACTCTAACCGCCTCGCGCCATACATGACCAACACTCACGCATCCTCTACGGACGTAAGCGGTGTCCCAAGATTGCAATTACCCACATCTTTTTAGCGCAAGCTCATAGCCGATCCGAATGTCAGTAAGATGTCGCATGCCGCACCACATCATGGTATTGCCCGGCGGTGGATCGCTGGCTCGCACAAGATAGCCGCCGAGCTGAGCGAGCCTGATGACGTTGCGCGCCATGGGTGGTGCCTGAGCATTTTGAGGCGTGTCACTAACAAGCCGTTCGAGCAGTTCGATTTCGGCGTGCGTGAACGCAAGTTCGACGTCGGCCTGTGGCGCCGATCGGCCGAGCATGATGAGCCAGAATATGCGCCAGCTCAGGATGCAGAAGACTGCGATCAGGTTCGTTAGCCTGTCGGCTGTGCGAAGCCGGGACTCTTCGGCTTTGCAGCCCGATTTCAGGATTTTTGTGGAACGTCTCGATTTTCCAGCGCATCGCATACCAGTCGGGCATCTCAATTGCCTCGGCACGTGAGCGTACCGGCAGGTTGGTGATCAGTTTCCACTCAACGCGAGCACGCCCGGGCGGCGCATTGCGCTCCTGTGCGTGAAGGACTGTTAGTTGTAGCGCAGGGTAGCGGCTTTGCTTGCCGATGGCGGGCAGAACAGTCATTTGCTGATAGCGAAGTTCAAGTGTCACGGTCATCGGTCGACCTTTCGCGTCGCGAAGCTCGACGCGATGGAGCCCCTTGACCTGAACCTGCTGCATGGCTTTGGAGATCGTGTGCTGCCCCTCTCCCGCGAGCCTGTCGACGCAGGTGCGCGCGAGAAAGTGGGTGCAAAGATCGTATGCGGTGCAGAACAGCTCGTAAATATCGTTTCCCCGGTCACCGATGTGAATGCAGCGCACAGGATCGTCGAGAAGCTCAGTCGACTGACGCATATTCTCCAGCCAGCGCCAGCTTTCCTTTTCCTCAATCGGTACGCGCGTGGGATTGACATGGCGCTTGAGTTCCGACGCCCTTTGAATTGCTTTCTCGTCCAGAACTTCACCGCCGCCAGGCCAAGTGGCAATCCATCGGCAGTGACAACCAGACTCGGATGCATAAGGATGCGTCATTGCGTGAGCGGCTGTCGCGGACCCACGCCGCTTTTTTCCCGTTCGCAGGGTCGTCTTGCCGGTGTAGCCGATGAGTTCGGGACGCTCCCGTTGGTACGAGAACGTGGTCGTGTCCTGCAGGATGAGCACCGGCCCACAGGTGGCCTTCACTCGTTCAGCGCTCGCCTGGAAATGCCCGCTCAGGATATCGTGTTCGCTGACGCGGACGTTCGACAAAAACCGGTACGCGGCCTTGGTCGAAGCCCAGTCCTGACACGCAAACGGAATAGTATGCCCCATACCGTCCCACAGCTTTTCGAGCAGCATTGCGAAGCGGCGGCGCAACCGTGTGTCCTGGAATTCGCTTCCCTGGACTTCAAGATCCAACCACGACCGATCATCCGCCTGTCGCTTGCCGGCCATCTTGTTTACACACGGAACATGACGTATGCCAGGTTACCAGGTTTCGCGGCGAAGATGTGGGTGATTGCAAGACTGAGAACTCGCTTACCTACGGACCGGTTCTCAGCGAAGATGGACATGGGAAGGTCGTGCCCAACTTTCCGCTGCGTGACCAGCGTGTCATCCAGCAGGTACATCGGTACATCACGCGATCGTACTGCATCGTCGCGATTTCGATGCTCGACACGTCTGATGCCAAGCCATCAACTGGTCGAGATTCTCGTGCGCCCGCAGAGGGCCGGTGCACATCGAAGTCGCCGCGCGGCGGCTTCGCGAAGAGCGCGTTATAGGCGGCGATGAAAGAGGGTGCATACGCGTTCGCCGCGGCCACCGTGCTCATGCCGCGCAGCCTGAGTTCCTTCACGAGGCGGTCCTGCAGCGTGAGGTGCGCGCGCTCGACCCGCCCCTTCGCAGAGCTCAAGCTCGTGCAGAATGTGTCGATGTTCAACTCGTACATCGCGCGCCCGAAGTGCGTCACGCACTTGCCGGTCTTTCTGGCTGCCGTGCTACGGAACACGCTCGCGTTGTCGCTATGGAACGTCACCGGCTTGCCATAACGCTCGAGGTAAGCGCTCGTCGCCTCGAAGTAGCTGAAGGCTGACCCCCGCTGGTGGTGATGCAGCATCATCGGCGGCTCATGGCATCGTCCACATACAGCAGCAGCGTGCATTGCTGCGCGCGCTTCTCGAACCATGCATGCTCGCTGCCGTTGATCTGGATCAGTTCGCCTAGGCACGCGCGGCGGTTACGCGGCTGATGCAGCTTTGGCGGCCGCTGTTTGCGCGGAATCTACAGCCCGGCATCACGCATCCAGCGCCGCACGGTTCCCCGTGCCCAGCATCACGCCATGACATTCGGCGAGCTTCTCGCACGCCAGCGTCGGGTCGAAATCGGCGTAGCGCTCCCGGCTGATCGCTATGGTCCGATCAGCCGTCGTGGCGTCCAGCCGGTTGTGACTCGCCTTGGAGCGTCGGCCGGACACCAGCTCGGCCCATATGTTCACGCAATCGGGCCACCAGTCGGCGGACCTGCCGCGGTCGTCAATCCGAGCCGCTCAGCCGCACGCCCCGGCCTGAGCACGCCATCGGCCATGTCCTGAATCGCTCTTGTACCTGTCTAGCTCGTGTTATTGGCATCGTTATCCGTTCTGTCGTAGCCATCAAAGCTCCCGGCGCCGGACAACCGGCAGCCGGACCGCTTACGCATCGAAAAAGCGGACATTACAACTTAGCCGTTATACCTCCGTAGCTTGTTCCATGAGCCTTGGGCGAATCGCCTTGCCCATGCCGTTGCGTGGAATGCGATCGACGATGAAAAGCTTCTCAGGAACCTTATAACCAGCTACCTTCGTCGCAACGTCGCGCAGAATATCCTCTGGACTAGAGCCGGAAGAAGCATTGAGCACGACAAAGCCTACAATTCGTTGACCCCGTTCGAGGTCGGGCAAACCAACAACGGCTGCCTCAACGACGGCGTGATGCAACAACAGCGCATTTTCGACTTCGACAGGCGCGACACTGTGACCATTGATGACGATAAGGTCCTTCTTACGTGCGACATATCGAAGTTCGCCGTTGTCATCTTTACGCATGATGTCGCCAGTATGAAACCAACCGTCTATGCGCCCATCGTCGACAAGGTTCGGTCCGAGCCAATAGCCCATGAAAACATTGTTTCCACGAATGACCAGTTCGCCTTCATCGCCATCCTTCACGACATTGCCGTCCTCACCGACCAATTGCGCACAACCCGGTCGGGCGACATACGCTCCGTCCACTTCCCCCCCCGATAACGTACCGATCGCCTCGGTCATGCCCCAGCCGCTGCGAAGCGGTTGGCCGAACAACTCGGCAAATTCCTGTTTGATGGCCGGACGGCAGACGTCCCCGCCCACGACGCATAGCTTTAGCGAGTCCACTCGGCGCGGATGCATTCGCTGAGCCTGATTTAGCGAACTGATCATGTACGGAGTCATGAAGATGGACGTGCAGCGATGTTTCTCGATCGCGTCAAGCGACGCGTCGGGTTCATAGCTTTCCAGCAGCACTGCGCTCATGCCGGACGACATACAGCTAATGAGCGCAACCAGCCCCGACATGTAACAAGACGGTAAGGTGACGAGTAGTCTTGTAGAGTCGTCGAACCCGGCCCCGGCAATACGCTCGAGGATGTGCGCCAGTGAAGCTTGCGTATGCACAACGAACTTCGGACTTCCAGTCGTGCCTGAGGTATGAATCATCACGGCTGGCGCTTGCTGATCGACAGGCGGCAGGGGATCGCCGGTTTCCCTTTGAAGTGCCTGCCAGGACCTGAGACCGGTCCCTTCAATATCGTCTCCGACTATCAATCGCCTTTCCATCTCAACCACGGAAGAAGGGATTTTGGCAACCGATGCGAAATACCGCGCTTCGCAGAAGCAGATTGACGGACGGAGCTTGCGCAGATAGGCGTCCATCTCGGCCGGTTTGTACCCTGGGTTGAGGGGTATGCAGATCATGCCGGCCGCAAGGCACGCGCCAATAATCACAGCGGCCTCCGGCCGGTTGCTGAGTTGCGATACAACCCGGTCTCCCGGATTCAGGCCTGACGCAAGCATGCCCCGGGCGAGACGCCGGGCGTCGTCAGCTAGCCGACCAGCGGTCCAAACGTTTCCGTTGGCGAAATAAACTGCTCTGTCGGGTGAATTCCGTGCCGTAGCAAAGAATCGATCGGCGACACGGTCTTCACCAACACTCATGGCCGGCACATATGTGGTTTGCGAAACGCTAGGCATGGGCGATTCCCGGTTTTGATGAACCTTACGACCTCCGGCAGCTCTATGGAGCTAACGTGAGGCACTCATGTCGCAGGCAGCTACCGTCGGCCGCCATCTTCCTCTGTAATGCTAAACGCTTTTCTAAACATTAACAAAATTTCGCTTCGAGCTCACCGACCCAAGTTTTCAGGAGGCTCCTGTTCTTAAGGGATCCTCATCCTAAGATTGAGCCAGTATCAATCGGGCGGCGCGTTCGGCCACGACCAAGGTCGGCGCCAGCGTATTGCCGGTTGGAATCGTTGGCATAATGGATGCGTCTGCAATTCGGAGATTGCTGACCCCTCGAACACTGAGCATTGGGTCCACAACAGCGCAAACGCCAGTTCCCATTGCGCAGGTCCCTGCCGGATGCCAGTAGGTGGTTGCGGAGCGTCGCATGTAGGCTTCGATCTCCCGTTTGGTTGATGGTGCAGCCGTTTCATCCCCCTTGCGCCAAGGCGCAAACGGGGACGAATTTCCAAGGTCAGCTGCGATGCGGGTAGCCTCGCAAAGGGCATCAACGTCAGCAGCCTCGCTCAGGTAGTTTGGGTTAATGTCTAGAGGCACACGATTGTCAGACGAACGCAGGGCGATTTCCCCGCGACTACGCGGCCGCAGTAAACAGGCGAGCAATGCGTAGCTGGACGCGGGGTCACTTGCCAACACGCCCGTGGTAGCACCTCGAAGCAGTGCGACCTCAATGTCCGGTATTGGCGATGTACCTTTGCTGTTCAGGTACAGATGTGCATCAAGTCTCGACCTCGGTTGCGGAGTATGGGTGGTCGAATACGCTCGAACAACGCAATGGTCTTGGAGGTTCAGGCCAACACCAGGCAAGTCGGCTACTACGTCAATGCCGAGTCGACGTAGGTCAGTGGCGTTACCGATACCAGAGAGTGCGAGCAGACGCGGAGATTCGATCGCACCCGCGCATAGCGCGACGTCTTCGGACGACCGGAACATCCTATATGTACCGTTGACATTGCAACGAACACCCACGCAACGCAAGCCATCAAAAACTAGCTCTAGAGCCGCACTGTTGGTCAGCACGGTCAGATTTTTCCGTTGCATCGCCGGCAGTAGATATGCGTGGACTGCGCTAAAGCGTGCGCCATTCGTGATGTTCAGTTCGTTGGTGCCAGCGCCCATGCGTACAGGCGCACAGGCGTTCGCAAGTACATCGTGGCCAGCCGCTTCGCACGACGCCAAGAACGCCTTGACCAGAGGCTCATCTGAGGGAATCGAATAAAGAGGCATCGGGCCTGACGTACCTCGACCCCGCTGCGGCAAGGACGTCTCGATTCGCTGGAACTCAGGTTCGAGGCTCGCGAAATCCCAACCTACATTGCCAGCCGCGGCCCAACCATCGAAGTCTGCCTGCTGCCCCCAAACCCATGCCATCGCATTAATTGTGCTGGAGCCACCCAACACTTTGCCACGGTTCCATATGATTCTGCGGCCGTCAAGCTTCGGTTGAGGGGTCGTGCTGTATTGCCAGTCGATATCAGTTGCTAGGTTGGTACGCCACAGATCCGGGTCCTCGATCGAGGTGCGCTCGATGCCGGCTCCGCCCTCCTCGAGCAGCAGTACCCGTCTTCCACTTTGCTCCGACAATCTAGCCGCTAGGACACACCCGCTTGGCCCGGCGCCGATGACGATATGGTCATAGGTGTCAACGGGCGCGGATGCGGATGCGGATGCGGATGCGGTGGTCAATATCATGCGAGATCTCCAAGGACTGCACGTCTTCACTGTACTTTCGATTGCGGTCGCGAATTTGCCCGGCGGCGGCGCGTAGATTGCCGCAGAGTGACCATTTCTTCGACGCGACCGGTGAAAACCCTCAACCCCAGCGTTGAGCGATGTCGTAAACGCATGAAAAGTAACGGCGTGCGGCATCGGTGCACAGCTCCGAACGCTTCGGTCTCTTTGAACAGGCCAAACTAGACAACCGCACGTGCCTCGCTCCATGCCCCCATAAACCCTCCCTTGTAGGCGTGCGTAGCGCCCCTCAGCGGATCATGCTCGGCCGTCACATGGTAACGCTTACGTTTTCGTACAATAGCGACGCCATGCGAATCCCGGTCAAAAAGTCACTTCGTCTGGAATAAAGAGCCACAATAAAGGTTTATACGGTTGAAGCGGTAATCTGCTCTTTCTCGATGGCCACTGCACACACCGCGTAGCCCACCGATGGCCTCTGCCGATGCTTTGGCGTCGCCGCGTCCGTGGTCATTACATCGAGTCGATCTAGGTAGGAAAATTTAGGTGTTTCAGTCTGTAAGATGGAGGCTCAGCGTGAATCGTCGGCTTTTTATATGTTCTGCAATCGCGATGACATCCCCACCAGTGCAGGCAATCGCGGCCGATCAGCGTATGGTGGACGCGGGCGAGCTCTATCAACTCACGGGCTCAGGTCACGGCGACAATCGGGCGGTCTACATGCCCGACGGAAATCGAATCGTGTTTGCATCGATGCGCACCGGCAAGTCTCAACTTTGGTCGATTCACCCGGACGGTAACGCGCTAAGCCGCTTGCATCAAAGCAACGCAAACGACTTCGGACGCGTTGCAACGTACTTGGATGGAACGCATATCAGCTTCAGTTCCGATCGCGATGGCCGGAACGCGATTTATGTTCTCGATATGGCAAGCGGCAACTTAACGCGCGTGTCCGATCTTCAGTGGTGGAGTTTCGGTCCGACGTGGTCATCGACTAATTTGATCGCGTACTTCTCACGAAAGGGCGGAAACAAACTGAACATATGGACCGTCTCTCCCGATGGTTCAAACACATGTCAGATGACCAACCGGCCAGGCGAGAGCCGCCAGCCTTGGTGGTCATCGGATGGAAAGCGAATCGCGTACTCGGCAAATGCTGGAACAAACGGGTTTCAAATCTGGACGTGCGGGCCAAATGGCGAAGACCCAACGCGGATCAACAACCGCGGAGACTGGCAACAGCCGTTCTGGAGTCCGGACGGCCGCAGGCTAGCGGTCTCGGCAAGAAGTGGTACCGCACACTTCAAGATCATGACGATCGATGTCGATAGTGGTGATGTGCGTTTGATACGACAACCGCCGTTGGTCGACAACGTTCATCCCGCATGGTCTCCGGATGGTAAGCACATCGTGTTCACATCCGGCATGGGACACAACAGTTACCTTTCGCAGTTTTCGTTTGCGTGAGCCAGTCCCGATGCGAGTTCCACTGGCAGCTACTTCATCGTTCCGACGCAACACATCTCATCTATTCATGAACCGCGACACGGTCCGCGAGGTATCTACACTCTGCCAGAAAAAGCTCATGCGGTTCAGGATGTTGGGTTGGCTGACCAGGAAAGAAACATGAGCATATCTCGCCTCGCAAGTTCCTCCTACTCGTCCCACAGCCATGCGCAACGCTCCGGTTCCAACGGGCGACTTTGTTCTTGACACGATCACACCGAACACCCCGCACGACCGACGGTTGATACGCCAGCTTCCGCGTAGCTTCCATCCGCCCACATCGGTGTATCGAATCTACATGTGCGGTATCCTGACGGACACCACCACGGCCCGGAATTCTTGGTCATACTCTTCCGCGCACTGGCCCGGGATATGACACATAGTTTCACGCCGTGCCGAGCTTCACAGTTCGCACCGCTAGATCCGGCTCCGAACGCACTCGCAAATTATGGCCTACCCCGGAGTACGATAGCATTGGGATTTGCGCGTTTAATAGTAAACGTTGCGGCAATAACACCGATTCATCGACAGGAAACGATGCGTTGAGACCTACTCACACCAGACCGGCAGACGGGTCGTAATCGAGAAAACCCTAGGGATTTCTCGATTGCGTTGTCTGACATGTCGTGCCTTACGGCTGCACCGCACAAAGGCGCTACGACTCACAGCTCGCGTAAGCGCCTTGAATACGACAGACCATAGGAAGGTGAGCGGAACCGCAGGATTGGATCGTCGCTCGGTTCGATGCCATCAGCCATTACCAGAGGATCGAAGTTGATGCCGTAGCTTGGGGCCAGCTCCTGCGGCATCGCATCGGTCAGCGTGAGTATGCCTGCGTTGAACTCCTTGCGATTTTCCGGCCACAGCACGGTCGGGTTGGTAACCGAATCACCGAGTTCGCCAATCGACACGATCATGTCCCACTGAATCGGACCGCGCTTGACGCGCTCCACAAGCGCAGCTTGCAGAAAATCTCTCGGAGCATTCTTCACTTCGTCGTCGGTCAGATTCTTCGCTCCATCTCGGGGCACGAATCGCCAGCGAACCATGGATACCTTGGCATCTCCACTGATGAATTTGAACGTGTGGATACCAAAGAATTGACAATTCGCATAACTAATTGGTGGATTTACGGTACCAAGATAATGCGCCTGTGCATCGTTGTCGGAATGACTTCTCAAAAATTCCCTGAATCGCGCAGGATCCGGTTTGCCGGTCGCCACGTCCGGCGTTAGTGCGAAGAATTTGTCGATAAACGTTTGGGGCATCGTCGCAAAGAATATTGGTGTGTGCAACATTGTCATGTGCTGCAGGCTACCGTCGGGTAGCCTAAATTGCAGTCCAATCCCGCGTGCACTGCGCTCGGCGTCAGATGCGTCTGGATCCCCGCCGGCCAACGAGAAGCGCGCAACAACCTCGATCGTCTCGCCGGAAAAGAGGAGCGATCGTGAGTATTCACGTGCCGCAGAGGTACCAACGAACTTACCGATCGCACCTATACCTTTCGTGTGATTGCGTCGCTGCCCCTCGTGTGCGCCATACGCGCTTTCAAGAGCGCTTAGAGAACGTTGGGCAGTCGCTTCGAGATATCCGTTGGTCGGCAACTCCGCTTGTGACGGTTGCGCTTCCTCAGCAAGCGCGGGGGGAGCCTGCAGCCCGATGACCGGCGCAACTGCGCCCGCCATCGTTAGGCGGCCCGCCGTGCTCAGAAACGAGCGGCGGCTGTTTGGGCCATTTTCTTCAGCTTTCTTTTGGTTCTGACTCATCGCGACCACTCCTTTCACGGTGTTGTTGGGTTCTCCCGTGCAAACAAGAGCAGGTCGCCTGATATTCCAGCATAGCCATGTCGAGTACAGAAATATTTGTACAGGCTCATGATATGGCAACCGATTCGATGCTGGCACGTTATATCTCTGAGGGATTGATGGGATGCGTGCCATGGCAAAGAAGCCGTTGGACGAGGCAACGAAGAAACGCTGCCCGAAACCAAACCGGCTAGTCTCACTCGATATGAACGGTACGATACTGCTTCGATCAAATACCGCAAACACACAAACTCTCGTGTCGGGGCGTCAACTGACACCAAATGCGTCAAGGAATGTCGCCATATCTACCACTTTCCAAAAAGTGCACGACTACCACTTATATCCAATACGTTGCGTCTCAGGTATTACATCCAGATCGATCATACTGATAGGAAAAATGCAAAGCATAACTAGTTGGTCATCGTTGTGCCTTACGACCGATCGTGGTCCCTTCTGCTGGTCGCGCTCGGAACATCGGTTGACGCTTCTGACAAGCGGTATTCCATATCTAACGGAACCATCTGTCAAGTTGCGTTTTGATCAAGTTGATATCCCGTATTCTCCAAAAATCTCTCACATATACACCAAGGTGAGCGATTGGAGTGACCTCGGCGTCGGCGTATTCCCCACTGAGACCATCTAGCTTGGACGAAGGAAATCTAGTTATCGAAGAGGCACCCGAAGAGATCGCGGTGTTTGAACCTGTCCTTGACGGACGGCCCTCCATGCTTTCGCCAAGACATCCCAAGAAGGTCGTCAAAGACAAGTAGATGCACGATACGGACAAATAGGACAAACGCTGGGCGTCATATCCATCGCCGACGCACCAATACAGAAGCACCAAAAGACTAGTCGTGTCCACCCATCCGAACGGTAACTCCCGGCTCGTAGCAGCGTGAATTTCTGAATTACTTTGTCTATTTTAGTTACACATACTATATATTTCACATATTCGCAATAACCAATTGATTCTAGTACGCGTTCGTGCATGAAACCTCTTGTTGAACGGAATTTACTCACATGACAAAGTGTTCTCCGACATGAAGGGGGCGGGATATGCACTCGCACACTGTAACGCGCGCAAGAATAGGTTGCGTCCCGACCCATTTGTTGCCTTGAGAGTTATTGCGAAGGAGATGAGTATGTGTGGGATCGCTGGATGGGTAGATTACGGACGCAACCTCCATGAATATCGGTCGACAGTTCAAGCCATGACCCAGACGATGGCTCTGCGTGGTCCGGATGCGGACGGCGTCTGGATTGGTAAGCATGCGGCACTTGGTCATCGGAGGCTTGCTGTCATCGACGTTGAGGGAGGGAGACAACCTATGCAAGCCGTCGAGGGAGGGCAAGTGGTTGCGTGCCTTACCTACAGTGGCGAAGTCTATAACTTCGTCAAATTACGGGACGAGTTAACCAAACGCGGACATCGCTTCAGGACAAAGAGTGACACCGAAGTGGTACTGCGAAGCTATCTTGAATGGAGCGAGTCGTTCGTGGACCAACTGGTCGGAATGTATGCGTTCGCGATCTGGGATCTACGTAAACAGCAGTTGCTGCTAGTGCGCGACCGCGTAGGTGTAAAGCCGCTTTTCTATCAGCCTCGCGAGCACGGAGTACTATTCGGATCCGAGCCGAAAGCCATCCTTGCGCATCCGGATGTCGTCGCCCGGGTCGGCATCGACGGATTGCGACGCGCGATGAGTGTCTTTCGCATGCCAGGCGATGCGGTCTATGAAGGAATGTACGAAGTACCCCCGGGTCATATAGTGAAGGTTTCGCGAGAGGGCATCAGCACCCGTTGTTATTGGAAACTTGAAGGTCAAGAGCATACCGATTCGCTAGAGGTAACTGTAGAGACTATCCGATCGCATCTGGACCGCATTGTGCGTGAGCAAACCATTGCAGATGTGCCGCTCTGCAGCCTTCTTTCCGGCGGACTGGACTCTTCGTTCATCACTGCGATGGCTGATCGAATCTTGCGACAACGTGATGGTAAAGGTGTCCATTCGTATTCGGTTGATTTTGTCGGCTATAGCGAAGCGTTCGAAAAAGACGCGTATCGCGATACCGCCGATACACCATATGTGCGTGAATTGGTCACCCAGTTAAAATTACAGCACACCGAGGTCATACTGGAAAGCCGCACAATGGCGGACAAGCCCGTCCGCAGTGCCGTCGTTGATGCGTTAGACAAGGGTTGGATTCATGCCGGTGACATGTATCCGTCCCTCTACCTGCTGTTTTCGGAAGTACGGAAGCACTCGACTGTCGCCCTGTCCGGAGAAGCCGCTGATGAGGTCTTCGGCGGCTATCGATGGTTTCACACGCCAGAGACGGTCAACGGTGACACGTTCCCATGGATGCAGTTCTCATCGTCGCGGTTGGAGAACCTGCTGGCGCATGATGTGGCCGGCGAACTTCGCCTCAAGGAATATGAAGCTGATTGTTATGCCACAGCGCTTCGGGCAGTTCCCCATGTTGGACAAACGGGCACCGAGAAACGGATGCGCGAACTGTGCTACCTACACCTCGCAAACTGGCTGCCCCTTCTGCTCGACCGCAAGGACAGACTGAGCATGGCCGTCGGACTAGAAGTACGCGTACCTTATTGCGACCATGAACTGATGCAATACGTATTCAATACGCCATGGAACATGAAAACGTTTGATGGACGCGAAAAGAGTCTCTTACGCGCTGCTGTTCGTGACGTGGTACCCGAAGCAATCTTGCAGCGAGTAAAAAGCCCTTATCCTAATACGCAAGATCCTTTGTATGAAAAGGCATTACGTATGAAATTAAACGAAGCAGTCTATACTGCCTCACGTAAAACGATGAAGATCGTAGACCCCGTTGCACTTAGTGAGCTCGCCGACGATCCCGTAACCCATGTCGGCACGCACTGGGACAGGGGAGATCTGGATCACTCGCTTGCGATGATAGACTGGTTAGAGCGCTACGACATACAACTTCACCTTCACACTAACTAAGTCCATCCGCCGACGCTTCGTGACGCGTTTGCAAAGCCGAGGCGACCGCATTTTTGAAGCGCCTTCTTCTCCTTGAGTCGGGGCGTTTCGCGCCCAAGCTTTGCGACACCTCTCTTCGAACCAGCGCGCCTTTGTTCACCCCCAAACGCGCTCCCGTTCTTCGACCTCAAGCCGCCAGTCAACAGCTTCGAACTTGAATCATACGGGAGACCGTGTTCAAGGAGGTAGAACGATTGACCTTGCCCTCGTTTGACGAATCCCATAGCTGGGGGGAATTATGCGGCTTCGCCTCTTTGAGCTGCGAACCAGTTCTTTTCGAACGTCATGGGGCTGACGTAATCGAGC
>NZ_CADIKF010000052.1 GCF_902859875.1 Paraburkholderia solisilvae
CGTCGCGCGCGGGCTGAACCAGCGCGCGCGGGCCGCCACGCCGCCCCCGATCACACCTGCGAGCAAGGCGGCGCCCAGCAGGATCGCAAGACCAACCCGGATCAGCAGCGCCCAGGGAATCGCGGGGCCTGGCGTATCCGCCTGCCGGGCGGACTCCGCGCTCGAGGGGGCGTCGCCGGGAGGCGTGGTGAGGGAGCGCGTCGTCGAATCCGGCGCGGCATTGGCCATCGAATCCGGCATGGATTGCGCGGCAAACGAAGCGCCAGCCATACCGCTTGCGTGAGCAACCAGTTGATCGGGTGCCGCGCTTGCGTCGGACGCGGCAATCGAGTCGGCGCCTGACTGGGCGGCGGCATCGGCAAACGCCGACGTCTGTGCGCCGGCGCCACCGCCTGCGCCGCCGTTCGCGCCTGACGTAAAGCGGCAGTTCACCGGCGTACCCGTGTTGAGCGTGCGGTTCATGCCCATGCCGCCGAGCGGCGCAGGCAAACGCAGCACCGCAGGCCCCGCGCAATCCGTACCTGAAAACCCCTCGTTGGCGAAGCCGGTCGCCGCTCCCGCCGCCGACTGCGTCGACGCGACGAACGCCGCCGCCTGTGCCGCTCGGGCGGCCAGGCAGACAGCGAATACGCACAACACCCCGATGTTTCTCGATCGCATAGTCGTGTAGTTAGTGATGCCGCGCCGACGTTTCATTCCCTGCGGAATGGCCCGCATGCCTGGCTTCTATAGGCCATGTTCAGCGGGCTAAACGCGTTTGCGTTGGAAAGTGAGCGGCAAATTGCCGGGACGCAAACGTGTGCGCTTACGGCAAGGAATTGGCGTCGTGACTACGCAAACGAGGACTTCAAAAGTCTCGGATTATAAGGATGCTATTCATGCCGCATTCAATTCGGTTACCGGGTAACCGGTAAGCTGCAGCGAGAGGGGGTAGAGAAAACGGGCGGGAGTTGTTATTGAACGCAGCGACGCTATGGGTCGATGCGTGAACGTGCGCTTTCCGTGCGGCGCGTTCTTTTTTTCGCAACGCGTGATTTTATACCGCGAAGCGGTCGTTGCGCAGGCTAACCGGTTACGCACTAACCTCGCGGTATGCGCGGCCGGCGTGCGGCCCGCGCGCCGTGAAATCAGGTGTCGCTCCACATCCGCAACAGGTTGTGGTAGCAACCCACCAGCGTGCGTCGCGCCGCTTCGTCGCCATTCGATGCGTTCAGGCGCTGGATCGCGTTATCCAGATCGAACAGCAACGCGCGCTGCGTGTCGTCGCGCACGAGGCTTTGCGCCCAGAAGAAGCTCGACACACGTACCCCGCGCGTGACCGGCCGCACCTGATGCAGGCTCGTGCCCGGATAGACGATCGCGTGACCGGCCGGCAGCTTCACTTCCTGCAGGCCGAAGGTGTCTTCGATCAGCAGTTCGCCGCCATCGTATTCGTCCGGCGGCGTCAGAAACAGCGTGATCGATACATCGGTGCGCACGCGCCGGCCGCTACCGGGCACGAGCCGGATCGCGCCGTCGACATGGCTGCCGAAATGCATGCCGCCTTCGTAGCGATTGAACAGCGGTGGGTACACCTTGTTCGGCAGCACCGCGCTGATGAAAAGCTGATTGCGTTCGAGCGACGCGATGATCCGGTCGCCGAACTCGAGCGCGATCGGCGAGCCTTCGTCGATCTGCTGGTTGTGTTTGACGGGCGCGCCCTGATAGCCGGCCGTCGCGCGGCCGTGCACCCAGGAATCGGTTGCCGCTTCGAGTTGCGCGCGCATCGCGGCGGCATCGGCGGGGCTCAGTACATCGGGAATCGGGACAATCATCGTTCAACGCTTCCTGCGTGGCCGCGCGCCGCCGTGTCATAGCGGCACGCGCGCGGCATTCGTGGGATTCGCCCGCGGCGATCAGTAGAAGCGATAGTTTACCGTCGCGAGGAATGTGCGGCCCAACGCCGGCACCGCGCGGCCGCCGTCGGACTGGATGATCTGATCGTAGTAATGCTTGTTGGTCAGGTTGATCAGATTCAGCTGGATGTCGTAGTGCTTCTGATGGAACGCGGCCATCGCATCCCAGCGCGTGTAACCCGGCACTTCGACGAGGTTGTTGGTCGCCGCGTAGCGCGGCCCCGTGTACACCGGTCCGCCGCCGATTTCCCATTGCGGCGTCAACGCATACGTCGTCCACAGCGTCAGCATATTGCGCGGCGTATTCGCGGGAACATTGCCCTGGGTGCCGTCGAGTGCCTGCAAAATCTCGCCGTCCATATACGTGTAGCCGCCGAACACCTGCCACTTGTTCGTGATGCGGCCCGCTACACCGAGCTGGTAACCGCGCACACGGATATCGCCTTCAAGCGAATACGTGCCGTCGACGTTCAGCGTACGCGCGTTGGTCTGCTCGATATTGAACAGCGACTGCGTGACCGACAGCCCGCCGCCAAGCAGATCCCATTTCGCGCCCACTTCGTACGACTTGTTGTGCACGGGCGGCAGGTTCTGTTGACCATTGGTCAGCGTCAGCGCTTCGAGCGACGGATCGAACGACGTGCCGTACGACACGTAGTACGACTGCCAGTCGGTCGGCTGCCAGATCACGCCGCCGCGCACGCTGGTGAAATAGTTGGTTTGCGTCGCATAGCCCGGCGCGTTCAACGAGTTGTTGATCGACGCCTCATAGCGGTCCCAGCGCACGCCGCCGACCACCTTCCAGTGCTGGCCGATCGACACCGTGTCGTTCGCGTAGATGCCGATGCCGTTCGCGCTCGATTCGGCGAGATTGCCCGGCGTGATCTGCAGGTTCGACGGCGTGGGCACATAAGCCGGATCGAGCAGCGGCACGACCGCGATCGTGTTGGTCGGCAGCCCCGGCGTGGTCGCGTTATACGACTGGTTGCTGTACGTCTCGTGGCTCAGATCGACGCCCGTCAGCAGTTCGTGTTTCAGGAAGCCGGTCGCGAACTTCGTCTGCAGCTCGGTCGTGTTGTACAACGAATGGTCGTTGATCACCCGATCCTTGCCCTGCATCTTCACGAAGAGCTGCGACGGATCGAGCGACGTGAAGTTGCCGTTGGTGAGCGCAGTCGACGTCGCGAGCGGTCCGGTCAGCACCGCGGCCGGGTTCGACGCGCGCACGTCGGTGCTGTAGTGGCTGTATTGCGTCTGGTTGCTCAGCGTGACGTTGTCGTTGAAGCGATGCTTGATGCCCAACGAAAACGTCTGCACATCCTGGATCGTGCGATCGTTCGTAAAGCCGTAGAACGTCGACGGGCCGACCACCGACGCCGGATGGCCGTTAAGCGACGGGA
Organism: Paraburkholderia solisilvae; assembly: GCF_902859875.1. Lineage (GTDB taxonomy): Bacteria > Pseudomonadota > Gammaproteobacteria > Burkholderiales > Burkholderiaceae > Paraburkholderia > Paraburkholderia solisilvae. The sequence continues at coordinate 3,296 of NZ_CADIKF010000052.1, forward strand.
TGCCGTAGTCCGGCTGATCGCGGTTGTGCTGGATCAGCGCGGACAGCGTGATTTCGGTCGGCGTGCCGATGCCGAACTTCACTTCCGGCGCCACGCCGTAGTCCTTGCTTTTCATCTGGTCGCGCGTCGAGCCGAGGTCCTGGCCGAACGCATTGATACGGAATGCAGAGGTATCGTTGATCGGCGTGTCGAGGTCGACGGTCGTGCGGTAGCGGTCGCTGGTGCCGGCCTGCACGGACACATCCGCACGCGGCTTGAGCGTCGGCTGCTTGCTGACCTGGTTGATCACGCCGCCGGTCGAGCCGCGGCCGAAATACAGCGAAGACGGGCCGTACAGCACATCGATCGATTCGAGGTTGAACGTGTCGCGATAGTACTGGCCGCGGTCGCGAAAGCCGTCGAGATAAATATCGGTGCGCGCGCTGAAGCCGCGCAGGTTGATGTTGTTGCCGATCGTGCCGCCTTCGGCCGCCGCGATCGTGATGCCGGGCACATTACGCAATGCGTCGGTAAACGACGACGCGGCCTGCGATTGCAACACCGCCTTCGGCACCACCACGGCGGCCTGCGGAATGTCGCGCAACGCGGTCGGCACTTTCGCGCCGACACTCGAGATGTCCGGCTGGAAATCGGTGCTGGTGTCCGCCTGGCCGGTCACCTTCACCGCGGGCAGCGTCGCGCCCGGTGCGGCGCCGTCGCCCGCGCCGGCGTCTTTTGCATCGGCCGCCTGGCCGGTGCTTGCCTGCGCGACCTGCGCACCGGCGGGTGCGTTCGGCGCGGTCGTCTGCGCGTAAAGCGGCGTCGCGAAAATGGCCATGGCAGCCGCCGCGAGTGGCGTTGTCTTCAACATCCTGGTTCCCTGTCGTTGTCAGTTGGTTCTTATGAGCCGGCAACGCCTTCTGCTTTGTGCCGCCGGCGCACGCGATAAAGCGTGCGGGGACCACCCCAGCCGGCCGTGACGAGCCACCGCCGATGAGTTGTGTTTGCTTATTTTTTGTTAAAAACAGTTACAACTAAATGAGAATCGCTATCATTCCATAAATGACAGGAGTTATCAATCGTTGGCTGGCAAGGCTGTCGTCGAAATGCATCAGTTGCCAATTTGAAAGAATTGGCAACATCCCGATTGGCGTGACGCGGCAACGCACTCGCCCGCACAGCCCCGACAGGCCGTCAGTCCACGCCGAAAAAGAAAAAGGGCGGCACTTCGCGTGCCGCCCTGTCGCCCTGTTTCGTCCGAATGTTTAGTGCGTGCGCACCGTCAACGGACCTTGCCGGCTTTCCATGCTGAAAGCAATTGATCGTACTTGACGGTCTCGCCCTTCGGCTTTTCGTTCGCCAGTTTCTTCCACGGCGCGTGCTGGTCGGACAGCCATTTCGACGGGTCGCTTTCGGGATTCAACTCGGGCGCGCACGACTTCATCCCCGCGCGCTGCAGTCGTGCGAGCACCTGATCCATCTCCTTCGCGAGCGTGTCCATCGCGGCCTGCGGCGTCTTCTCGCCGGCCACCGCGGTGCCGACGTTCTTCCACCACAACTGCGCCATCTTCGGATAGTCCGGCACATTGTTGCCGGTCGGCGTCCACGCGACACGCGCCGGGCTGCGATAGAACTCGATCAGGCCGCCGTACTTGTCGGCGTTCTTCGTGAAGTAGTCGCTATGGATATCCGAGTCGCGAATAAACGTGAGCCCGACGATCGACTTCTTCAGCGACACCGACTTCGACGTCACGAACTGCGCGTAAAGCCATGCGGCCGCGCGCTGGTTGGCTGGCGTCGATTTGAAGAAGGTCCACGAACCGACGTCCTGGTAGCCGTTCTGCATGCCGTCTTTCCAGTACGCGCCATGCGGCGACGGCGCCATGCGCCACTTCGGCGTGCCGTCCGGGTTGGTCACGTTGCCGGGTTTGAGCATCGACGCGGTGAACGCGGTGTACCAGAACACCTGCTGCGCGATGCGGCCTTGCGCCGGCACCGGGCCCGCCTCGCTGAACGTCATGCCCGACGCTTCGGGCGGCGCGTACTTCTTCAACCAGTCGATGTACTTGGTGGTCGCATAAACGGCCGCGGGGCTGTTGGTGCCGCCGCCGCGCGACACCGATGCGCCGACCGGATGGCAGCCGTCCGGCGTCACGCGAATGCCCCATTCGTCGACCGGCATGCCGTTCGGAATGCCCTTGTCGGCCTCTCCCGCCATCGACAGCCACGCGTCGGTGAAACGCCATCCGAGCGACGGGTCCTTCTTGCCGTAGTCCATGTGCCCATACACTTTTTCGCCGTCGACCGTCTTCACATCGTTGGTGAAGAACTCGGCGATGTCTTCATAAGCGGACCAGTTGACCGGCACGCCGAGGTCATAGCCGTACTTCGTCTTGAACTTGTCCTGCAGGTCCTTGCGCGCAAACCAGTCGGCACGGAACCAGTACAGGTTCGCGAACTGCTGGTCCGGCAGCTGGTAGAGCTTCTTGTCCGGCGCCGTGGTGAAGCTCGTGCCGATAAAGTCCTTGATGTCGAGACCCGGGTTCGTATAGTCCTTGCCTTCGCCCGCCATATAGTCGGACAGCGGGATGATCACACCATAGCGGTAGTGCGTGCCGATCAGATCGGAATCGGAAATCCAGCCGTCGTAGATGCTTTGCCCCGACTGCATCGACGTCTGCAACTTCTCGACAACGTCCCCTTCCTGAATGATGTCGTGCTTCACCGGAATGCCGGTAATTTCGGTGAACGCCTTCGCGAGCGTCTTCGACTCATAGATATGCGTGTCAATCGTTTCGGATACCACATGAACTTCCTTGACGCCCTGCGACTTCAGCTTCGCGGCCGTATCGATGAACCACTTCATCTCGTCCATCTGCTGCTGCTTGCTGAGCGTGCTGGGCTGAAACTCGCTGTCGACCCATTTCTGCGCCTCGGGCATGCCCGCCACCGCGGCATGGTCCGCCAAGGCGCCTGCAACGACGCCAGCGACCGCGAGCGCGACGATCCGTCTCCTGTGTTGCATGGTCTTCTCCTGTGTCTCCACACCCCTTGGATCATCCGCCGGCGGCCGCCCGGGGCATCAACGGAACCGGTCTCTTCTCATCTGAATGCGCTCTGCGCGTATCGATATCGATTGCTTGCGGCTAGCCTCTCCACATCACCACCAGCAGCACCACGACCGAAGCCGCGAAACCCGGCCAGACGTTGGCGCCTTCGCGCGTCACCGCGAGCCAGAACAGATTCACGTACGCGGCCGCCAGCAAGCCGATAAAGAGCCGATCGCCGCGTGTCGTTGCGATCGGCAGAAAACCTTTGCGCTCGACGGTCGGCGCGCGCAGCTCCCACACGGTCATGCCGGCGAGCATCACGACGACGCAAATAAAAAAGATCGCGACTTCCGGCGTCCAGTACATCCACGTGAGCATCACACTCTCCCCATTGCAAAGCCCTTGGCGATGTAGTTGCGCACGAAATAGATCACGAGCGCGCCCGGGATGATGGTCAGCACACCGGCCGCCGACAGCACGCCCCAGTCCATGCCCGCCGCCGATACGGTGCGCGTCATCACCGCCGCGATCGGCTTCGCGTTGACCGTGGTCAGCGTGCGCGCGAGCAGCAGTTCGACCCAGCTGAACATGAAGCAGAAGAACGCGGTCACACCGACGCCCGACTTGATCAGCGGCAGAAAGATCTTCACGAAGAAGGTCGGGAACGAATAGCCGTCGATATACGCGGTCTCGTCGATTTCGCGCGACACGCCCGACATGAATCCTTCGAGAATCCATACCGCGAGCGGCACGTTGAACAGCATGTGCGCCAGCGCGACTGCGATATACGTGTCCTGCAGCCCGATGCTCGAATACAGCTGGAAGAACGGCAGCAGGAACACCGCGGGGGGTGTCATCCGGTTCGTCAGCAGCCAGAAGAACATATGCTTGTCGCCGAGGAAGCGATAACGCGAGAACGCATACGCGGCCGGCAAGGCCACCAGCACCGACAGCACGGTGTTCATCACCACGTAGATGATCGAGTTGATGTACCCCCAGTACCACGACGAATCGGTGAAGATCACCTTGAAGTTCTCGAACGTGACATGCTGCGGCAGCAGCGCGAACGCCGACATCGTTTCCTCGTTCGTACGCAGCGCGATCGACAGCATCCAGTACAGCGGAATCAGCGCGAACAGGATGTAGAGGGTGAGCACCAGCGCGCGAATCCAGCGGCGCTGCCCGGTCCGGTCATGCATGCTCGCCTCCTTCCGCGGCAGGTCCGCCTGTGCCGACGCGGCTCATCCAGTTGTACAGAATGAAGCACAGCAACAGGATGATCAGGAAGTAGATCAGCGAAAACGCCGCCGCCGGACCCAGGTCGAACTGGCCGACGGCTTTTTGCGTCAGATACTGGCTGAGAAACGTGGTCGAGTCGCCGGGACCGCCGCCCGTCAGCACGAACGGTTCGGTGTAGATCATGAAGCTGTCCATGAAGCGCAGCAGCACCGCGATCATCAGCACGCCGCGCATCTTCGGCAGCTCGATATGGCGAAACACCGCGAAGCGGCTGGCCCCGTCTATCTCCGCGGCCTGATAGAACGCGTCGGGTATCGCGCGCAGGCCGGCGTAACAGAGCAGCGCGACAAGCGGCGTCCAATGCCAGATGTCCATCACGAGGACGGTGACCCACGCGGCGGTCGGGCTCGCGGTGTAGTTGTAGTCGAAGCCGAGGCGATTGAGTCCGTAGCCGAGCAGACCGATGTCCGGGCGTCCGAAGATCTGCCAGATCGTGCCGACCACATTCCATGGAATCAGCAGCGGCATGGCCAGCACGACGAGCGCCGCCGACGCGCGCCACCCGGAAGCGGGCATCGCCAGCGCGAGCCCGACGCCCAGCGGTATTTCGAACAGCAGCACGCACGCAGAAAAAATGATCTGCCGCCCGAGCGCGCCGCGCAGATCCGGGTCCGTCATGATGTTGCGAAACCATTCGGTGCCGACGAACACATGCTGCGTCGGGCTGATGATGTCCTGCACCGAATAGTTGACCACTGTCATCAACGGCAGGATCGCCGAGAACGCGACACATAAAAACACCGGCACCACGAGCAGCCATGCCTTCTGGTTGATGGGCTTGTTCATCGTACGGTCCTTTCGGCGACCTTCACGGGTATGCGCTCGTCGTTGCTGAAAAACACCGTTTCGGGCGCCGCGAGTTTCAGCCACACGGAACCGTCCGGCACGCGCAGATGCGGCTCGAGCTTCGCGTTGATCAGATGGCCATCGCATTGCGCGGCAACGAGCTGATAGTTGCCGAGCTGTTGCACGCGCAACAATTGCGCGCGGGCCGCGCCGGGCTCGCCCTCATGCGCAAGCCGCACGAACTCCGGACGAATGCCGAGCGTGAACGGGCCGCCTGCGTGCTTCAGCGCGGCGAGCGTGTCCGCGTCGAGCAGGACGCGCTGCGCGCCGAGCTTCACGCCATCGGCATCCAGTTCGACCGGGCACAGATTCATGCCGGGACTGCCGATGAAGTAGCCGACAAATGCATGGTCCGGCCGTAGGAACAGCGCTTCGGGTCCGCCTTTTTGCACGACGCGCCCGTTGGTCATCACGACCACCTCGTCCGCGAACGTCAGCGCTTCGACCTGATCGTGCGTGACGTAGATCAGCGTGAGCTTGAGCTGCTGGTGAATTTTTTTCAGTTGCCGGCGCAGCATCCACTTCATGCGCGGATCGATCACCGTCAGCGGCTCGTCGAACAGGATCGCCGCGACATCGCGGCGCACGAGACCGCGGCCAAGCGAGATCTTCTGCTTCGCGTCGGCGGCGAGATTGCTCGCCTTGCGCGGCAACTCGCGTGTCATGTCGAGAATCTCGGCGACTTCATGCACGCGCCGGTTCACTTCAGCTGCGGGCATATTGCGGTTACGCAACGGGAACGCGAGATTGTCGAACACGCTCATCGTGTCGTAGATCACCGGGAACTGGAACACCTGCGCGATATTCCGCTCGCGCGGGCTTTGCCCGGTGACGTCGCGCCCGTCGAAGCGCACCTTGCCCCCGGACGGCGTGACGAGCCCCGACACGATATTCAGCAGCGTCGTCTTGCCGCAGCCCGACGGTCCGAGCAGCGCGTACGCGCCGCCGTCTTCCCACACCATGCTCATCGGTTGCAGCGCGTAGTCGTCGAGCGTGGCGGGATTCGGCCGATACGCGTGCGCGAGATTCTCGAACTCAATGCGCGCCATACGCGGCCTCCGGGCTGGATACGAGCTTCGTGTCCGCGCCGAATATGAAGAGTTCGTCGGGGTCGACGAATACATCGAGCTGCGTGCCGAGATCGATCTGATGCACGCCTTGCAGTTGTGCGATCAGATCGACGCCGCCGTTTAGCGTATGCAGATGCAGGTAGGTTTCGGAGCCGCTCAATTCGGCCAGTTCGAGCTGGCAACGCACCGGCACCGCTTGCGGCCGGTTCGGCGCGAGCCGCAGATGGCCCGGGCGAATGCCGATGCGGCACGCGCCATTTGCGCCATTCGTCCCGTTCGTCCCGTTCGCGCGGCGCACCGGCACTTCGATGCCGATCGGCAGCCGCGCGCTGCCGTGCCCCGTCAGCTCGCTCGTCAGCATGTTCATCGGCGGGTCGTTGAATACCGCGGCCGCGTCGACGCTCACCGGCGCGTTGTACACATCGAGCGTCCGGCCGAACTGCAGCACGCGCCCTTTATCGACAATCGCCGTATAGCCGCCGAGCAGCAGCGCCTCGAGCGGCTCGGTCGTTGCGTAGACAACGGTCGTCTCGCTGTCCGCGAAAAGCGTGGTCAATTCGGCGCGCAATTCTTCGCGCAGCTTGTAGTCGAGATTGACGAGCGGCTCATCGAGCAGCACAAGCGAAGTGCGCTTGATCAACGCGCGCGCCAGCGCGCAGCGTTGTTGCTGGCCGCCCGACAGTTCGCCCGGGCGCCGCTCGAGCAGATGATCGATATGCAGCTTCGCCGCGACGTCCTGCACGCGCCGGCGAATTTCCGCCGCGTCGGTGCGTTGCAGCTTCAACGGCGACGCGATGTTGTCGTACACCGTCATCGCCGGGTAGTTGATGAATTGCTGATACACCATCGCGAGATTGCGCTCGCGCACGCTGACGCCGGTCACGTCGCGCCCGTCGACCAGCACACGGCCTGAAGCCGGCCGGTCGAGCCCGGCCATTACGCGCATCAGCGTGGTCTTGCCCGCCTGTGTCGGCCCCAGCAACACGTTGATCGCCCCAGGTAAGAGTCGCAGGTCGACGCTATACAGATGCGTGAGCCCGCCCGCCACGACGGTGACCCGCTCCAGTTCCAAGACCAAATCGCTCTCCTTTTTATGCTTCGAGGGTGCTGCTTTCGTCCTGCGTGCCGCGCCGGCTACGATCACTTCGATGTTCAGAAAGGAAATCAAAACAACATAGAGAATGTCCCTTTTGTTCGTTTACGTTTAAATCGGGGTTAACCATACAACTTAAAAACACATACAAAACGTATGCATTACATATTGTAGAAATCTCACTGCTATATGAAAGTTTATGGTTAGCTCAATAGAATTGAACAGTCAGCCGCGATGGCAGGCAGAAACGACAAAGCCTGCCGAAGCAGGCTCTGTGTCGATGAGGGGTGCGCGCTTCGAGCGAAGGCGGCGCAACAAATGATGCGGAGCAAACCGGGCGCAACCAGTGAAACGGTGAAAGCGCGGCGCAGCTATCGAACCGGCCCGATACTCCGTTCCGGTCAGCTCAGTTCAATTCAACGCGAACGCGCAGCAAGCAGCCCGCGCTCGGCAAGACTGCGGTACAGCGCGCGCACCCCGAATGTCCAGGGCTCGATCTCCGTACACAGGCGCACGGTATTCACGAGCGCGCCGAGCGTCGGCGTCGAGATCGTCACGACGTCGCCGAGATGGTGGGTAAAGCCGCCGCCCGGCGCATCGCGGTCCTTGATCGGCGAAAACATCGTGCCGAGGAACAGCATGAAGCCGTCCGGATACTGATGATGCTTGCCGCAGGTCTGCGCAACGAGATCGGCAGGGTCGCGGCTGATCTCGCTCATATGGCTCACGCCGTCCAGTTCGAAGCCGTCGTCGGCGCCGTCGACGCGCAACGACAGGCTCGCCTCGCGAATCGTATCGAGCGTGAAGCGTTCGTCGAACAGCCGCACGAACGGGCCGATCGCGCATGAGCCGTTGTTGTCCTTGCATTTGCCGAGCAGCAGCGCGGAACGCCCTTCGATGTCGCGCAGGTTCACGTCGTTGCCGAGCGTCGCGCCCACGATGCGGCCCGCGCCGTTGACGGCCAGCACGATCTCAGGTTCCGGATTGTTCCAGACCGACGCCGGCAGCAACCCGATATCCGCGCCGAAACCCACCGACGACATCGGCTGCGACTTCGAAAACACCTCGGCATCCGGCCCGATACCGACTTCCATATATTGCGACCATGCGCCGCGGCGCTCGAGTTCGGCCTTCAACCGCATCGCCGCGTCCGAGCCGGGTTCGATCTTCGACAGGTCGGTGCCGATCAACGCGGTAATCGTCGCGCGCACTTCCAGCGCCTTCGACGGATCGCCCCCCGCCTGCTCTTCGATGACGCGTTCGAGCAGGCTCACCGCGAACGTGACGCCGCACGCCTTGATTGCCTGCACGTCGCACGGCGCGAGCAGCCGCGCGGCGGCGCCGTTGGCGCGCGCTCCGGCTTCGGCTTCGATCAGCGCGGCAACCGGCCCGAGCGCCACACCCGGCGCGTGACGCGCGACGTCGAGCGCGTCGGCGCGATCGAACAGGTCGGCGGTAGTCGGTACGGCCTTCGTGATATCGAACACGTCGCCGCCGCGCACGGCAACGACGCACGGACCTTCGTGTTCACCGTCGCGCCGCCATACGCGGCCGACCAGCAACGCCTGATCGAGATCGTCGGGCAGACAGGTTGATGCGGAGATCGTTTGCATGGGTGTGTTGAACCGGGCTGGAAGGGAGCCCTATCGTAGAGCGCCTCGCGCCAAAGTCCAACCCCTGCGCACGCTATGCGTGACCGTTGCCATGGCCGGCCGCGCCGGTCTCGCGACGCTGCGCGTGTTGATGCAGTGCAGCGATGAAGCGCTCAGCCGGCCATGCTTCGGCCAGCGCCTGTTTCAGGAGTGTCTGCTGGCTCGGCGGCGCAAGGCCGTTAAGCGGCGGATCGCGATCGAGATTGGTCGGAAACGGATAGCCTTCCGCGCAACTGCTGATCACTGCGTCGAACTGCACGCTGCTCAAACGACATTGCGCGACCCAATCGCGCAACGTCGGGTAGATCGCCGCGCACATCGCGATGCGATCGACCGACTCCATCGCCCGCCCGTAGGCCGACGAAATCTGCAGCAGATTGGCCATGCGCGCAACATCCGCGGTACGGTTCGCACCGGCCGCATGAAACAGCGCAGGATTGAAAAACAGCGCATCGCCCTTGGCGAGCGGCAACTGCACGCAATGCGCTTCGAAGTAAGCGCGGAAATCGTCGCGCCGCCATGCGAGATAGCCCGGCGCGTAGCGCTGCGAGTACGGCAGCAGTTTCGTCGGCCCGCTTTCCACCGGCATGTCGCAATGCGCGACAGCCCCTTGCAGCGTCAGAAACGGCGACATCGTGTGCACGTGAGCCGGATAGCGCTGCGCATCGTCGACCGTCTGAAAACCCAGGTGATAGTCGCGGTGCGCCTGCTGCGCGGCGCCGCCCGGCCGGACGACGTTGATCTGCGACGTCATCTGATAGTGCGGCCCGAGCCATGCATCGGCCGCGGCCGCGACAAATGCATTGGCGTAGTAGCGCGCGAAGAGCTCCGGTGCGCGCAGACACAGCTTCTCGAGCGCGTTCCAGATACGGTCGTTCGCGCCCGCCTGCGCGAAATGATCCGCGCCCGCGCCGCCCTGCGCGCGTTCGTCGCGGATGATCGCCTCGAAAAGCGCGGTCGCATCGTCGAGCGGCGCGGTATCGCCGTACGCATGTTGCAGCACGAGCACGCCCGCGCCATCGCGCAGCACATGTACCCACTCCGCCAGCAATGGCGCGCGTGTTTCGTGATCTTCCAGCAGGTTGCACAGCGCGTCGCAGTCGTACAAAGGAATGCCGTGCGGCGCCGAATGTGCAAAATCGGTGCGCTGCGCTTGCGCACCGGCTGCGATCTGCGCGGCAAATTCCGTGACCGAACAGCGGTCTTCGCGATAGCCGTCGAGTCGCAGCACGGGCTGCTCATGCGCCGGCATCGGCGTCTGCAAGTCGTCTCCTCGCATCTTCACTCCTCAGGTGTGCGTTGCGAGCATATCGCCAATCCGCGCCGGCGCGCCAGTACCTGGATGGACGTTCGATGCGCGTCCCGCCGCGTTTGAACGCGGGTCGGCGCCCGGGTACGCGCCTTGCGCATTCCTGCTCACAAGCGCTGCGTTCATGAAGCGATTTCGCGCTTCGGCAGTCGCACAGGGAGAATCAACATGCCTTACCTGATAGGGTGGCTGCTAGGTGTGCCGCTGATCGTGCTTGTCATTCTGTATCTGATCTTCCATTGAACAAACCCACAGCATCGCGGTAATGACGACGATCGCCGGCGCGTCGATGCAGTACGCGCCGCGATCCCCACCGTCGCCCGCTGCGTCAGTCGTTCTGCGAACGACCTTTACCGTCTGAGCATTCATCCCCACGTGCGTCCTGAACGCACGCATTCTCGCGATTGGCACGCGCGCGTTTCGTATTCCCGAAGTGTTCCCTCCGTCGCTCATCCGCGCAGATTTTCGCGTCGCGCATCTTCCGTTCCCGAAGCACGGCGCATCATGCGTTTGCGCCAGTCGTGCCGTGCCGGCTGCGGGTATACGTTAGTTTGTGTTCGTTAGCACCGCCCGTTTACTGGTTTGAAAACAGTAAGGCTTCCGAATTGAATACCTGAGGTCTAATCAAAGCCGCGAGCGGTCTGTTCATGTCTGGAGGTATGCCATGCCGAATCTGTCGAAAGAAGCCATTGAAGGTCTGAGAGCCGCCACGCGCGGACAGGTATTCGTGCCGGACGACGCCGGCTACGACGACGCGCGGACCATCTGGAACGCGATGATCGACCGGCGCCCTGCAGTGATCGTCCGCTGTGCCGGCGTCGCCGATGTGCGGCGCGCGGTGAATTTTGCGCGCGAACAGCGCCTGCCGCTCGCGATGCGCGGCGGCGGCCACAACATCGCGGGCACCGCGCTATGCGACGCCGGACTCGTGATCGACCTGTCCGCGATGAAATCGGCGCGTGTCGATCCGGCCGCACGACGCGCTTACGTCGAGCCGGGCTGCCTGCTGCGCGACCTCGATCACGAAGTGCAGGCGTTTGGCCTCGCGGTGCCGCTCGGCATCAACTCGACAACCGGCGTGGCGGGCCTCACCGTCGGCGGCGGTTTCGGCTGGCTGAGCCGCCGCTATGGCATGACGGTCGACAATCTCGTTTCGGCCGATGTCGTCACCGCCGATGGCGAACTCCTGCATTGCAGCGCCGACGAACACCACGACCTGTTCTGGGCGATTCGCGGCGGTGGCGGCAACTTCGGCGTGGTCACGATGTTCGAATTCAGGCTGCACCCGGTCGGCCCCGAAGTCTATGGCGGCCTCGTCGTGCTGCCGTTCGATCAGGCAAGAGACGCGTTGCGCCTGTACCGCAACGCGGTCGAATCGATGCCCGACGAACTGACCGTCTGGGCCGTCGCGCGCCTTGCGCCGCCGTTGCCGTTCCTGCCCGCCGATGTGCACGGCAAGCCGATGATCGCGTTCGCGATCTGCTATACGGGCCCGCTCGAAGACGGTCCGCGCGCGGTGGAAGCGGTGCGGCAATTCGGCAAGCCGTACGGCGAGCATCTCGGGCCGATGCCGTACGCCGCGTGGCAACAGGCATTCGATCCGCTGCTCGCACCCGGCGAACGCAATTACTGGAAGTCGCACAATCTGGCCGCGCTGCAGGACGGCCTGATCGACGCGCTGGTCGACGCGATCGGCACGCTGCCCTCGCCGCAGTGCGAGATCTTTTTCGGGCAGGTCGGCGGCGCGACCGCGCGCGTCGCGGCCGATGCGACCGCCTACGCGGCCCGCGATGCGCAGTATGTGATGAACGTGCACGGCCGCTGGAGCGAAGCTGCCGACGACGAGCGCTGCATCGCATGGTCGCGCGCGTTCTTTGAGAACACGAAGCCGTTCGCGCTCGGCAGCGTGTACGTCAACTTTATGACGCAGGAAGAAAACGAGCGGATTGCCGACGCATATGGTCCGAACTATCAGCGCCTCGTGGCGGTGAAGGACCGCTACGATCCTCACAATCTGTTCAGGACCAACCAGAACATCAAACCGTCCGGCACGGCGTAGCCCGGCAGCCGGCAGCCGCCGGCCACCCGTCGGGGCATCGCGCGTTCGCGGATGCGCGATGCCCCGCCAACGCACCGTCGTTTCATGACGCATGCGTGCGAAAGCGCTCGCGCATCAGTTTTAATGAAACAACGGCGACGCGCGAGCCATATGATCGCCCGAAGCATGAAACAGCACCGGACACCTGATGCCCTCCTCCCAGTCGCTTCATTCCGCTACCGCGGCCGGCACACCCGTATCGCGCGCGCGGCTCGCCACGCTGACGGCGCTCGCGATGCTCGCATTCGCGGGCAATTCGCTGCTGTGCCGGGTCGCGCTGAAAGCGACCGCGATCGACCCCGCCACGTTTACGTCGATGCGCATCTTCGCGGCCGCCGCGGTGCTGTGGCTGATCCAGCGCGGCCGCACCGGGCAGCCGCGCAGCGGCGCGGACTGGTACGCGGCGCTTGCGCTGTTTGTCTATGCCGCCGCGTTTTCATACGCGTACATCGGCTTGCCTGCGGGCACCGGCGCGCTGCTGCTGTTCGGCGCGGTGCAGACGTCGATGACCGGTTACGCGCTATGGAGCGGCGAGCGCTTGCACGCACGCCAATGGTGCGGCGTGGCGCTGGCGCTGGCGGGCCTGGTGGGCCTCGTGCTGCCGGGGCTCGCGGCGCCACTGCTGCTGTCAGCGTTGCTGATGCTGGCCGCGGGCATCGCATGGGGCGTCTACTCGCTGCGCGCCAAGCGCGCCATCGACCCCGGCGCGGCCACCGCCGGCAACTTTCTGCGCGCGCTGCCGTTCGCGGCGGCGCTGAGCCTGCTGATGCACGCGCACGCGTCGGCGGATCGCGCGGGCGTCGTGTACGCGCTGCTTTCCGGCGCAATCACGTCCGGGTTCGGCTACGTGATCTGGTATGCGGCATTGAAGGAACTGAAGGCGTCGAGCGCGGCGACCGTGCAACTGAGCGTGCCGCTGATCACCGGGCTCGGCGGCATCACCCTGTTGAACGAACCGTTGACGTCGCGGCTCGCCGTCAGCGCCGCGGCGATTCTCGGCGGGATTGCGCTCGTCATCGTGCGCAGGCTGAAAGCCGCATGAAGCGGATTGCAATGCCTGCGAGCCAAGCGCGGACGCGGGCGCCGGACGACGGGAGACGGGAGACGAAAGCAAGGCGCCGGGCGAGACGCATGCGTGAAATTTGAAGCCCAAACGCTTTTTGAAGGACAATCGCGAGTGCCGATCCACCCGTTCCAGACCCACGCGATTTCCCACCACCCATGAATTCCACCGTCGACGATACGCCGCGTCCCGCGTTGCGCGCGCTGACGCCGCTCGAGGCACGCGTGCTCGGCGTCCTGTTCGAAAAGCAGCACACCGTGCCGGACACCTATCCGCTGTCGCTGAATGCGCTGACGCTCGGCTGCAATCAGAAAACGTCGCGCGCGCCCGTGATGAACGCGAGTGAAGCCGAGGTGCTGGGCGCCATCGAAGCGCTAAAACGGCTGAGCCTCGTATTCGAAGGCAGCAGCAGCCGCGTGCCGCGCTTCGAGCACAATCTCGAGCGCGTGCTGGGCGTGCCGCGCCAGGCGGCCGCGCTACTGGCCGCGCTGCTGTTGCGCGGCGCGCAAACGGCCGCGGAATTGCGGCTGGCGACCACGCGTCTGCATTCGTTCGCCGATACGTCGTCGGTGGAGGCCTTTCTCGACGAGCTCGCCGCGCGCAGCACGCCGCTCGCGGTGAAACTGCCGCGCACGCCGGGCGAGCGCGAAAGCCGCTGGATGCACCTGCTGTGCGGCGAAGCGCATGCGGCCGAAGCGGCGCCGGTGCGCGGCGTCGCGGAGACGACGGAAAACGGGTTCGCGGCAGATTCGGCGAGCGCCGAACTCCATGCGCTCAAAGTCGAATACAGCGAACTGGCCGGCAAGGTCGCCAGGCTCGAAGCGCTGGTCGAGCGGATGGCCGCGGAACTGGGCATCGCCGCCGACGACAAGCCGGCGCAACAGCCGCAGTAGCAGCAGGTTGATGCTTCATTCCGTCACACGCATGATGCCGGCATCGCTCGATGCCGACAGTTGCAGCACGAACGACGGTCAGGTTTATCGACCGTAGCGAGACTTAGCTGCCCGTTTGTTGCTGCCCGATTCTTGCCGCCAGTTTCTTGCCGCGAGTTTCTTGCTGCCAAAGCTTGCGCCACGCCCCGCTCTGCCCATCAGCCGGCCGCGAATTCGAAGCGAGAAGCACGAACGCGCAAACATCCGCTCCCATCCCGCACGTCGCTCACGTCCCGCGCGTCCCGCATTACGTACGCCGCGTGATCATCGCGGCGAGCCCCGGCTTGTCCTTCGCGTCGGTCTGCGGTGCGCGCTCGTCGTCGTGCGCTTTCTTCGTGCTCGCATGCAGCCCCGTGCCGTTCGACTTGCGGCTCGCCGCATGCCGCTCGATCACCCGTTGCAGCAAACAGAACACGCACAGCAACGCACCGATCACGATGCGGGTCCACCACGAACTGAGCGTGCCGTCGAACGTGATCAGCGTCTGGATCGTGCCGAGAATGCCGACGCCAAAGAGCGAGCCGAACACATAGCCGACGCCGCCGGTCAGCAGCGTACCGCCGATCACCGTCGCGGCGATCGCGTCGAGTTCCATCCCTTGCGCCGCGAGCCCGTAGCCGGACAGCAGATACAGCGTGAACACGACACCGCCGAGCGCCGAGCAGAAACCGCTCAACGCATACACGCCGATCTTCGTGCGCGCGACCGGCAGGCCCATCAGCAACGCGGAGCGCTCATTGCCGCCGATCGCATAGACATTGCGGCCGCACCGCGTGAAATGCGCGATATAGATCGCCGCGAGCAGCGCGACGATGCCGATCAGCGCGCCCGAATTGAGGCTGCCGCCGCCGATCGGCACGCTGAACGACGCGACCGCGTGAAACGTGCGTTCGTTGATCGTGATCGACTGCGTGGTGATCAAAAAGCACGCGCCGCGCGCGAGGAACATGCCGGCCAGCGTGATGATGAACGGCTGCAGCTTGAAGAAGTGGATCACCGCGCCCATCGCGGCGCCGAACAGCGTGCCCATGATCAGCACGAGCGGCACGATCGCCCAGATCGGCCAGTGCCACCATTGCGCGGCCACCGAGCACAGCACGGTAGTCAGCGCGACGACCGAACCGACTGACAGGTCGATGCCGCCCGACACGATCACGAAGGTCATGCCGAGTGCGACGATCAGCAGGAACGAATTGTCGACGAGCAGGCCGAGCAGCACCTGCAGCGAGAAGAAACCGGTGTACATCACCGAGCCGAAGCCGAACAGCACGCAAAACAGCGCGATCGTGACGACGATCGGCAGCGTGCGCGGATCGGCGAGGCGCGTAATGAACTTCGTGCGGGACGCGGCTTGCTGGGTGGGGTCTGTCATTTGGCGGCCTCCGTCACGTCGCCCGCAGGCTTTGCCTGCGCGAACGAAAACGCGCGCTTCAGTTGCTTGACGAGCAGCGCGCGCGCCCGCTCCGATTGAATCACGCTGACCAGCAGCACGACGATCGCCTTCACCACCAGCGTGGCCTCCGGCGGCACGCCGATCGAGTAGGTCGTATAGGTGAGCGTTTGAATGATCAATGCGCCGAGCACCGTGCCCGCGAGGCTGAAGCGTCCGCCGTTGAGCGACGTGCCGCCGAGCGTCACCGCGAGAATCGCGTCGAGTTCGAGCAGCAGGCCCGCGTTGTTGCCGTCGGCGCTGCGCACGTTCGAGCTCATCAGCACGCCGGCCACCGCGGCCATCAGCCCGGAGAACACATAGACCGCGAACACGATCGCGCTCGAGCGCAGGCCGACGAGGCGCGTCGCCACCGGATTCACGCCGATCGCACGAATGAAGAGCCCGAGCGCGGTGCGGCTCATCAGCAGCGCGGTGGCCACCGTGACCGCCATCGCGATCCACACCGCGCACGGCATCCGTGCGAAAAAGCCGCCGCCGAGCACGAGGTAATCGGGCGCGCCGATCGGGATGATCTGCCCGTCCGTCAGCAGCTGCGCAACGCCGCGGCCGGCCACCATCAGGATCAGCGTGGCGATGATCGGCTGCATGCCGACAAACGCGACCAGCACGCCGTTCCACGCGCCGGCGATCAGCCCGACCGCGAGCGCGGCGGCCACCGCCTGCGTTACGTGCGTCGGATCGGCGGCCAGCAGCGTCGCCGCCGTGGCGCCGGCAATCGCAACGACCGCGCCGACCGAAATATCGATGCCGCGCGTCGCGATCACGAGCGTCATGCCGAGCGAGACGATCACGAGCGGCGCCGCCCGGTTCAGGATGTCGATCGGCGCGCCGAACAGGTGTCCTTCAAACGTCGAGATCGACAGAAAGCTGGCGCGATGCGCGACGTCGAGCACGATCAGCAAAACGAGCGTGAGCACCGGCCACGCCAGCGCGTGCTGGAATGCGGCTTTGATCGCCTTCATTGGTCGCTCCCCGCAATCAGCTGATACACCTGATCTTCCGACACCGCGTTGCCCGCGATCTCCGCGACTTTGCGCCGGTCGCGCAGCACGGCGATGCGATGGCTCACGCGCACCACTTCGCTCACTTCAGACGAGATGAACAGCATGCCCAGCCCTTTCGCGCACAACGCCAGCACGCGATCCATGATTTCGAACTTCGCGGCCACGTCGATACCGCGCGTCGGTTCGTCGAGAATCAGCATCTTCGGCTCGGTCGCGAGCCAGCGCGCGAGCAGCACCTTCTGCTGATTGCCGCCGGACAGCAAGCCGATCGGCTGCTCCGCGTCGCGCGCCTTGATGCCGAGCAGCTTGATATATTCGTCGGCCATCTCGCGCTGTTTCGCGCGGCTGATCGCACGCCACCAGCCGCGCCGCGCCTGCAGCGCGAATACGATGTTCTCGCGAATCGACAGATCCGCGACGATGCCTTCCTTCTTGCGATCCTCCGGGCAATAGCCGATGCCGTGCCGCACCGCGTCGTGCGGCGAGCGCATCTTCACGCGTTTTTTGCCGGCGAACAGCGTACCTTCGTCGGACTTTTCCGCGCCGAACAGCAGCTTCGCGGTTTCGGTGCGGCCCGAGCCGAGCAGGCCCGCGAGACCGAGAATCTGTCCGGGCCGCACGTCGATATCGATCGGGTTCAGCAGGCCGCGCCGGCCGACGCCGCGCATTTCGAACAGCGGCGGCGCTTCGGAAGCCGGCTTCGGCGGCTCGCTCGCCGCCTGCTTCAGGCGCTCGGACATGCGCGCGTGGCCGACCATCTTCGCCACCAGCTGATCGACCGGCAGGTCCTTCGCCAGATATTCGCCCTCGCGCTCGCCGTTGCGCATCACCGTGATGCGGTCCGACACCGCGTAGGTCTGCTCGAGAAAGTGTGTGACGAACAGAATGCCGATGCCCGACTGCTTGAGCTTGCGCAGCACGTCGAAGAGCCGCGCGACTTCGCCGTCGTCGAGGCTCGAGGTCGGTTCGTCGAGAATCAGCACGCGCGCATCCACCGACACCGCACGCGCGATCGCAACCATCTGCTGGACCGCGATCGGATAAGCGTCGAGCGACCGCGTGACGTCGAGCGACACGTTCAGCTCGGCAAGCGCCGCTTCGGCGCGCCGGTGAATCGACTTCCAGTCGATCGTGCCGCGCCGTTTCAGGTGCCGACCCGCGAAGATGTTTTCCGCGACCGACAGGTTCGGACAGAGATTCACTTCCTGGTACAGCGTGCGAATGCCGGCGGCTTCGGCTTCGAGCGGCGCGGCGAACTGCACCGGCTCGCCCGCGAGGCGGATCTCGCCGGCGTCGTGCGCGTGCACGCCGGTCAGCACATTGATGAGGGTCGACTTGCCCGCGCCGTTTTGCCCCATCAGCGTGTGAATTTCGCCCGGGAACAGGCGGAAGTCGACGCGCTGCAACGCGTTGACACCCGGGAACGACTTGCTGACGCCGATGGTTTCGAGAATGGGAGAGTCGCTCATGAGCGTCGCGAAAGGAAAGCCCGAAAAAAGTCAGGCGCCGCGCATACCGCGCCGGCGCCGGACCCGTTTACTCCACGTGTGCTCAGTACTTGCGCTGCGGCAGGATCTGCGCGGCAACGCTCATCGGGAACACCGTTTCTTCGGTCACGATGCGCTTGGGCAACTGCTTGCCCGCGACGAGGTCTTTGGTGGCCTGCATCAGCTGCGGTCCGAGCAGCGGACTGCATTCGACGTCGACATTGATCTTGCCCGCGACCATCGCTTCGAAGCCGCCCTTGGTCGCATCGAACGACACGACGCTGATGTCCGTGCCCGGCTTCAGGCCGGCTTCTTCCATCGCCTGAATCGCGCCGAGCGCCATATCGTCGTTATGCGCGTAGACCACGTTGATCTGCTTGCCGTAGGTCTTCGCGAAGGCTTCCATCACCTGCTTGCCGCCGGCGAGCGTGAAGTCGCCGCTTTGCGACGCGATGATCTTGAACTTCGGATCGTTCTTGATCACTTCCATCAGACCGGCG
This sequence comes from Paraburkholderia solisilvae, assembly GCF_902859875.1. Classification (GTDB taxonomy): domain Bacteria; phylum Pseudomonadota; class Gammaproteobacteria; order Burkholderiales; family Burkholderiaceae; genus Paraburkholderia; species Paraburkholderia solisilvae. The sequence goes on from NZ_CADIKF010000052.1 coordinate 22,131, forward strand.
TGACGATCGTTGGCGGGCGCCGAGCCGACCGTGCCCTGCAGTTCGACGATATTGATCGGGCCTTTATCGTTCTTGTAGCGCTCTTCGAGCCAGCGACCGCCGCGGCGGCCTTCTTCGAGGAAGTCCGAACCGATCATCGTCACGTACAGCGATTTGTCCTTCACGTCGATATTGCGGTCGGTCAGGATCACCGGAATCTTCGCGTTTTTCGCTTCGGTCAGCACCGGCTCCCAGCCCGATTCCACCACCGGCGAAAACGCGATCACGTCCACCTTTTGCGCGATATACGAGCGGATCGCCTTGATCTGGTTTTCCTGCTTCTGCTGCGCGTCGGAAAACTTCAGGTTGATGCCGGCGTCCTTCGCAGCCTGCTTGACCGATACGGTATTCGCGGTACGCCACGCGCTTTCGGCGCCGACCTGCGCGAAACCGAGCGTGATCTTCTTGTCTTCCGCATGACCATTGATCGCGGCCGCGAACATCAGGGCCGAGCCGATCAGCGCGCCGAGTGTCAGGCGTCTCGTGTGATTCATTTCCTGTCTCCGATTTATATCGTTTGTTCTGGCGCCGGTTACCGCAGGCGAGCGTCCTTACGGGCACGCGACGGCGAATGCCGACGCCACCTTTCACAACACTGCACATCGATCAAGCAGCACAACGGGAAACGTATTAACGCCGAGCCGGCTCGCTGCGACTCCCCCCGCACGTGACACTGAACGTGAGTCGCCCCGGTTCGTTAATAGCCAAACTATATCTATGCACTGATGCGGCGGTGATTAGTATTTTCCCGAGCCATGCCAGCCCCGTGCGACACCGCGATCCCGCCTGCATAGCCCGCGCCAAGTCCAATATTCGGGAGTCGCCGCAAAACCTCCGGCGCGCATTTGCGGGACCGTTGGGGTCCGAATATGCATCCGATATAGTCCTACTATTTACGCGTATTCGATGATCAACCAGCGGAATCGCCGCATACATTCGCGCGCGCGATACCCGCGTGCGGCGAATCGCAGCATAATCTCCGCAAAACCTGCGGCGAACGGTTTGCCTTTGCGGAGATTACCCGGCACAATCTCCGCATGGAAAGCGGAGATTACCCCTACATCTGGTCGGAGCCCGGCTGGCCGCAATGGCAGTACGACCTTGCGTCGCTGGCGGCGCCGCTTGCGGCCGTAACCGGCGCGCAAGGGCTGCTGCTCGGCCGCATGTACGACGCCGGCCTCGTGCAGCGCGGCGAAGCGAACCTCAACGCGCTCACCGCGGATGTACTCAAGACCAGCGAAATCGAAGGCGAAGCGCTCGACCCGCGTTCGGTGCGCTCGTCCATCGCGCGCCGGCTCGGCGTCGATATCGGCGCCCTCGCGCCGGTCGACCGCCACGTCGAAGGGGTGGTCGAGATGGTGCTCGACGCAACCTTGCATTGCAACGCGTCGCTCACGCGCGAGCGCCTGCTCGGCTGGCATGCCGCGCTCTTCCCCACCGGCTACAGCGGCCTCGCGCCAATCCGCGTCGGCGCGTATCGCGACGACGCGCGCGGCCCGATGCAGGTCGTCTCCGGCGCGATCGGCCGGCAACGCGTGCACTTCGAAGCGCCGCCCGCACAGCGGCTCGAAGCGGAGATGGCGCGCCTGCTCGACTGGGTCAACGACAACGACGACCACCACCCGGTCATCAAGGCGGGCCTCGCGCACTTATGGCTCGTCACGCTGCATCCGTTCGACGACGGCAACGGCCGCATCGCGCGCGCCGTCGGCGACATGCTGCTCGCGCAGATCGACCATAGCGGCCAGCGCTTCTATAGCCTGTCCGCGCAGATCCAGCGCGAAAGGCGCGGCTACTACGAGATTCTCGAGCGCACGCAACGCGGCCTGTCGGACGTCACGACATGGCTCGCGTGGTTCCTCGACAATCTGCGGCGCGCTCTCGAGGCCGCCCTCCAGACGCTCGACGCGGTGCTCGCGAAATCGCGCTTCTGGCAGCGCATGGCCGGCACGCCGCTCAACGAGCGGCAGTCGAAACTGCTCAACCGGCTGCTCGACGGCTTCGACGGCAAACTGACGAGCAGCAAATGGGCGGCCATCGCAAAGTGCTCGCCGGACACGGCGCTGCGCGACATCAACGAGCTGATGGCGGCCGGCGTCTTGCGGCGCATGGACGGCGGCGGGCGCAGCACCGCGTACGAGCTCGTGGCCGCACCCGTAACGCCGGACGTGACGATCGCGTGACACGCACGGGCCCGCGCAATTTCACACAGCCGGTTCGTTTTTTCCGCTTCGCGCCGGTCGCAAACGGTGCGAGTATGCGGATCGAGCATTCCGCATTGCCCCTTCTCGCTTACCTCGCTATCGCAGCGCCCAGGAGAAATGCCCATGAACGACCACGATCCGCACCGCCTCGCCGGCACCGACGCCACCGACGCCGATCCGACCGCCGGCGCCGATCAGCCCGATGACCCCGAACGCCGCCGTGTGCTGACCGGCATCGCCGCGGTCGGCGCGGGACTGGTGCTGGCCGGCTGCCAGACGTCCGCCCAGACATCCACGAGCACCACCGCAAAGAGCGCCGCCGACCTGCGGCTCGACGCCGCGTTGCACGACCAGGTGAAGAACATCGTCGTGATCTATGCGGAAAACCGCAGCTTCGCGAACCTGTACGGCAACTTCCCGGGCCTGCAGCAGCCGCTCGACGCGGTGCGTCCGGAAGCCTACGTGCAGTTCGACCGCGACGGCATCACGCCGCTGCCGCGGCTGCCCGCGATCTGGGGCGGCCTCGTGCCGCAGGCGCAAACGGTCGACGGCAAGCGCTATGCGATCAGCGAACGCGAGATCACGAACCTGCGCAACCAGCCGTTTCACCTGACCGACGCGCAAGGCGCGCCGCTGCCCAATGGCGTGATCACGCGCGACCTCGTGCATCGCTTCTATCAGAACCAGATGCAGATCAACGGCGGACGCAACAACCAGTTCGCCGCGTGGGGCGATTCGGGCGGACTCGTGATGGGCCACTACCGCAACTCGCCGACGACGCTGAAAATCTGGGGCCTCGCGCAGCAATACACGCTGTGCGACAACTTTTTTATGGCGGCCTTCGGCGGCTCGTGGCTGAACCATATCTTCCTGATTTCCGCGCAGGCGCCGCTCGTGCCGGACATTCAGAACAGCCCCGCCAAAAATCTGACGTCGATCCTCGAAGGCGACGATCCGCTCGGCACGCGGCTGAAGATGTCGGCGAAGTCACCCGCGTCCGCGCTCGACGGGCCGCCGAAGTACGAACGCGACGGCCTTTTCACGCCCGACGGCTATGCGGTCAACACGATGGCGCCGCCGTACCAGCCGAGCTTCGTGCGACCCGCGCTGGACGGCAACGCGCTGTTCGCGAACCCGGCCGACCCGAAGGTGCTGCCGCCGCAACGCTACGCGACGATCGGCGACCGGCTGACCGACCGTGATGTCGAATGGGCGTGGTATGCGGGCGCGTGGCAATACGCGATCGAACATCAGGACACCGGCTCGGTGCCCGACTTCCAGTATCACCATCAGCCGTTCAACTACTTCGCGAACTACGCGCCCGGCACCGCGGCGCGCACGCGGCATCTGCGCGACGCGGGCGTCGGCGACGACGCGGCGACCAACCGGCTGCTCGCGGATATCGACGCGGGACGGCTGCCGCCGGTCACGTTCTACAAGCCGCAGGGCAATCTGAATATGCACGCGGGCTACGCGGACGTCGAATCCGGCGACCGCCATATCGCGGCGGTGATCGACCATCTGCAGCGCAGCCCGCAGTGGCGCAATACGGTGGTGATCGTCACCGTCGATGAAAACGGCGGCTGGTGGGATCCGGTCGCGCCGCCCAAAGGCGACCGCTGGGGCCCCGGCTCGCGCATTCCGGCGCTCGTCGTGTCGCCGCTCGCCAAGAAAGGCTACGTCGATCACACGGTCTACGATACGAACTCGATCCTGCGCTTCATCAGCCGCGTGCACGGACTCGAGCCGCTGCCGGGCGTGGCCGCGCGCGACCGCGCATTCGCGCAGAACGGTCTTGCGCCGCTCGGCGATCTGACCGGTGCGCTCGATCTCGCGTAACTGACGCCACATCTGGCTGTCGTCACTCGCGAGCGCGGCGCAGGCCCATTTGCGGCCCGCGCCGCTACCGCTACGCCTCGACGCTGCGCGGGCTGCGTTCGTTGCGCTGCTCGCGCATCCAGTCGTCGAGCTGCACCGGCGACAACGGCCGCGCGATCCAGAATCCTTGCAGTTCATCGCAGCCGATGCTGCGCAGCAGATTCGCCTCGCGTTCGTTTTCGACACCTTCGGCGACCACGCGCAAACCGAGCATGTGCCCCAGCCTGACGATCGCCTCGACGATCGCGAGATCGGTCGGCTTGTCGAGCTTGTTGTGCACAAAGGTGCGGTCGATCTTCAGCCGGTCGAGCGGGAAGCGGTTCAGATAGCTGAGGCTCGAATAGCCGGTGCCGAAGTCGTCGAGCGAGATGCGCACGCCGAGCGCGCGTAGCGCGCCGATCGTCGCGATATTGCGCTGCGCGCCGTCGAGCAGCACCGATTCGGTGATTTCAAGCTCGAGACGCTCCGGCGCGACGCGGTGCCTCGCGAGGCTCGCCTTCAGCGTGTCGACAATCGCATCCTCGCGCAGTTGCACCGTCGACAGGTTGATCGACAGCGTCAGACCGGCAAGCGCGCCGTCGCGCCAGCTCGCGAGCTGCCGGCACGCTTCATCGATCACCCACGCGCCGATCGGCACGATCAGGCGCGTCTCTTCGGCCAGCGGAATGAACTGCGCCGGCGACATGCGGCCAAGCTCGCCGCTGTCCCAGCGCAGCAGCGCCTCGACCGCCACCACCTCGCCGCTGGTCGTATCGACGCGCGGCTGGTACGCGAGCCACAACTCGTCGCGCTCGATCGCGGTGCGCAGACACGCTTCGAGCGCGAGCCGCATCCGGCTATGCTCGATCATGTCCGGCGAGAAGAACTTCGCGAGATTGCGTCCCGCGGCCTTCGCCTGATACATCGCGAGGTCCGCGTTCTGCATCAGCGTATCGATATCGTGTCCGTCTTCCGGGTACATCGCGATGCCGACGCTGCACGACACCTGAATCGCGATACCGCTCACATCGTGCGTCTCGCCGACGAGCGGAATCATCCGCTCCTCGATCGTGCGCGCGACGTCGGCCGCGCTCTGCGCGCCGTTCAGGATCACGGTGAACTCGTCGCCGCCGAGGCGGCTCACAGTATCGTCGTGCCGCACCGAACGCACGAGGCGCGCGGCAACCGAGCGCAGCAGCCCGTCGCCGATATGATGACCGAGCGAATCGTTGATGTCCTTGAAGCGGTCGAGGTCGATAAACAGCACGGCGAGGCGCCGCCCGGTGCGCTTCGCGGTATCGAGCGCGACCGCCAGACGCTTCTTGAAGAGCGCGCGATTGGGCAGCTCGGTGAGGAAGTCGTGTTCGGCGAGAAACTGGATGCGCGCCTCGCTCTTCTTGCGATCGCTGATGTCGATCAGCGTGCAGATGTAATGCGTGACATGCGCTTTCGGGTCGCGCACCACGCTCACCATCAGCCACGCCGGATAGTCGCCGCCATGCCGGCGGCGCACCTGCGCTTCACCGTTCCACGTGCTCGCGCGATCGACCCTGCGCGCCACCGCCGCGAAGCCGCCCTCGTCCGGCAAGCCGTCGACGATAAAACCGGGCGCGCGGCCCACTACGTCGTCGGACCGGTAGCCGGTGGTCCGGTAGAACGCCGCGTTCGCGGTCAGCAGCCGGTAGCCGTCATCGAGAATCAGGATCGCCTCGGACGATGCCTCGAATACGCGCGCCCACAGTTCGAGCCGCTGCTCCATCAGCTTGATCTGGTTGATCGGCGTGAACGCGGTCAGAATCGCGTCCTGGCCCTGGAAGCTCAGGCGCCGCGCCGATAGCATCGCCCACGTCGATTCGTCAGTCGCCTTCCAGTGCACCTCGAATTCGTCTACTGCTTCGCGATCGGACAGCTGCTGGAAAAAGCGCGCGCGCGTGCCCGAATCGAGGCCGCGCGCCCACGGGTCGATCGCGCAGCCGTTCAGCCAGTAGAGCGCCGGCCGGTTCGCGTGCAGCACCTCATGGCCCGGCACCGCGGTCACGACCATCGGCACCGGCGTCGCTTCGACGAGCGCATGCTGCGCCGCCGATGCGCGTGCAGTCGCGGCCAGCTCTTTCTGCACGTCGCGTTCGCGATCGAGCTGTTCGAGCATTTCGTTGAAGCCGCTCACCAGCACACCGATCTCGTCCTGGCTGTGCCAGCGCGCGCGCAGCGAATGGTCGCCGGTGCGGCGCACGGTGTCCATCACGCGCGCGAGCTGCCGCAACGGCCGCGAAATCTGCAGCGCGACCGTGTACACCATGGTCAGGATGCCGCACAACAGGAAGAGCGCGGTGCCCAGATGCAGCCACATGCGCGCGAACAGCGCGCGCACCCGTTCATGCAGCAGCCGGTCGAGCTCGATGCCGGTCTTGCGCCAGGTTTCGTCGACGTCCGTCACCACGCGCTGCTGCGCGGCATCCGCGGCCGCGAAGCGGGCCGTATCGGCGCCGCCGCTGTCGACGATCGCGCGTGCCGCGCGCCGATAGTCTTCGATCGAGCGGTTCATCTGCTGGATCGACGGACCGAGCGCGCGGTCGAGTTCGTGGTTGGCCGCGACGGCTTCCGCGAAGTCGGTGCGCAGCCCCTGCAGCACCGCGTCCAGCTGGCCCTCATGCACCAGATAGCGGGTGCGCAGCAGATCGGCGGCGGCAGGCCGCCGGTCGTCGCGCAGATCGCTGCCGATCTGGTTCACCCTGTCGAGCAGCGCCGGATAGCGGAGAATCGACAACGACATCGAGTAATAGCTGTCGAGATCGGGATCGAGGATCAGATTCGACTGGTTGCCGATGCGCGTGACGAGTTCGCGGCATGCCAGGAGCGCCTCGTTCACGCCGGCAGCGCGCGGCCCCGCATCGTGCGACAGCGCGACGAGCGCGTCGCGCACGCGCTGGTTGAGCTGCGCGCTTTGCATCGCCGCGCCGTAGCGCGTCTCGGCGTCGTGCAGCGCGAGCGCGGTCTGCTGCAGCGTCTGCTCGGGCGGACGCGCGCCCGCGCCCGCTTGCGCCACCTCGACCAGCGCGTCGCGCACGGTGCGCAGATAGACGTTGCCGACGATCTCCTTGTTCGAAAAGTCGATCGCGATGTACTTCTCGTGAATCAGAATGCCGCTGATATAAAGAACCGCGCTCAGGTCAAGCAGATAGATCAACAGCAGCTTCCGGCCGACACGCAGGCGCGCGAGCAGACGAAAGAAGAGATTGCGTTTCATGAAGTGCGGACCCTTGCGCCGATGGAGTGGACAACACCTTGTTGCTTCACGTATTCCGCGAAAACGAAAGCCTAGGTGAATCTACCTATCGGCGCATGATATGCGCACATTAATCGTGTTTTCGATATTCCCTGGAACGGTGCGCGTGCGCGCCAAAGCGGCGCATGCAAAAACGTTTGCTGCCACGCAGTGGTGCTTGAGGTCCGCGCGTGGAGTCCACACCTGAGTCCGCGCCTCAGGCGCCTGTTTCAGGTCTTTTCAGCATCGAGCGGCGACGCGCGTCTCGCTTCGAGTTCCTCGAGTATCGCGGCCGTATGCTCGCCGACCGCGGGCACCGGTCCCATTACCGGCTCGACACCCGCGATCGTGACCGGCGGCAGAAACATGTCGCGCGCACCGCGTTCCGTTGCGACGCTGCGATAGCGATTGCGCGCATGCAACTGCGGATGATCGAGCAGTGCGCCGACGTCGTTCATGCGCCCGTTTGCGATCGCCGCGCGATCGAGTCGGGCGAGCACTTCGTCGCTCGTCCACGCGGCGAAGCGCTGCCCGATGGTCTGCTCGAGCACCTCGCGATTGGCGACACGCAACGGGTTGGTCACGTAACGCGGATCGGCTGCAATCGACGCATCGCCGAGCACGACTTCACAGAAACTGTGCCACTCGCGTTCGTTCTGGATGCCGAAAAAGACAGTCTTGCCGTCGCCGGCCGGAAACGGCCCGTACGGCGCGATCGTCGCATGACGCGCGCCGCTGCGCGGCACCGGTTCGCCGCGGCCGCGCGTGTAATACGCGGGGTAGCTCATCCACTCGGTGAGCGCATCGAACAGCGACACTTCGAACGCGTAGCCCCGGCCGGTACGCGCGCGCTGATGCAAGCCCATCAGGATGCCGTTCAGCGCATACATGCCGGTGGCGATGTCCGCGATCGCGAGACCGCATTTCGACGGCGTTTCCGGCGTGCCGTTGATCGACAGAAAGCCGGTTTCGCATTGCACCAGCAGGTCGTACGCCTTCTTGTCGCTGTAGGGACCGCCCGAGCCGTAACCCGAGATGTCGCACGCGATGAGCCGCGGAAAACGCGCGACCAGCGACTTCGCATCGAGCCCGAGACGCGCGGCCGCGCCTGGCGCGAGATTCTGGATAAACACATCGGCTTGCGCGAGCAGCGTGTCGAGCGTGTCGCGCGCGTCTGGCGCCTTGATGTCGAGCGCAAGGCTTTCCTTCGAGCGATTGGTCCAGACGAACTGGCTCGACAGCCCGTCCATCGCGGTATCGTAGTTGCGCGCGAAATCGCCGACTGCCGGCCGTTCGATCTTGATCACACGCGCACCCCAATCCGCCAGATGGCGGCTCGCAAGCGGCGCGGCAATCGCCTGTTCGAGCGAGACCACGGTGATGTCGTCGAGTGGGTGGTTCATTGTCGGGCGTCCTTTTCAGTCCAGTTCGTTATGCGATTGCGCGATGTGTGGTTTGCGGTGTGCGACGTGCGGCGCGGCGCGGCGCGGTCAACGACGGGCGCCGTCGATCGATCGGCGCGTCAATCAGCGCGTCAATCGGCGTGTCGATCGGCGCGGTCAGTCGCCGCAGTCGATCATCACAGTCAGTCGGTGCGCTCATCCGGGCTACGGCACCATCCAGCCGAGCAGCGGAGTCGACTGCAGCCAGACCAGCAGGCTCAATGCGGCGATCATCAGCACGGTCCAGCCGGCGACGCGCCTGAACAGCACGCCTTCACGGCCCATCATGCCGACCGCCACCGCGCCGACCGCGAGGTTCTGCGGCGAAATCGCCTTGCCGACCACGCCGCCCGTCGTGTTGGCCGCCGTCAGCAGAATGTCCGAGAGCCCCGTATGGTGCGCGGTCGTGTACTGCAGCATGCCGAACAGCGCATTCGCGGAGGTGTCGGAGCCGGTCAGCGCGGTCGCGAACCAGCCGAGCACCGGCGACACCGGCGCGAACGCCGTGCCCGCATCGGCGGCCCAGATGCCGAGCGTAACGATCTGGCCGGACAGGTTCATCACATACGCGACACCGACCACGCAGCACACGGTGAAAATCGCCCAGCGCAATTCGTGCAGGTTCTGCAGATAGACGCGCGCGGCCACCGACGCGCGCAGTCTCAGGATCGGCACCGCGATCAATCCGGCGATCAGCACGATCGAGCCCGCCGACAGAATCCATTCGAATTTCGCGCTGGTTGCCGAGACCGCCTTGCCGGCCGGATCGACGACATGCAGGAACGGCCACGGGAACGTCGACGTAAAGCGCCCGAGCAGATGACCGAGCCAGCCGATTTGCGTTGCCGCGACGACCAGAATCACCGCGGCGTAAGGGGCGAGTGCGCGCAGTATTTCGGCTGTGGAGTCGTGCGGTTGCGCTTGTTGGTGAACTTGTTGGTGAACTTGGTGATGCTCTAGTGGTTGCGACTGCTGTTGCGATTTCGAGGTGGCTCGTGATGGCGCACCCGCGTTGCCGTTCGACGATGCGAGACCGCCAGATGCGGACGCCGCCGCGCCGCGCGGCTTGTCGGTCTGAGCCTGGATGTGGTCCTGTCCCGGCGGAAAGTGCGCCTGCGCGCCAGACATCGGCATCGCGAGCACTGCGCCGCCGCCGTGCGCCGTCGCCGAGAGCGCGCCCGCGTGCGCCTCGCCGGCGGCCGCCGCACCGTGTCGCGCGCCGTACCGGCTACCCGCATCGCCTGAACGATCCGACTGCGGGTCGCTCGATTGCGTGCCCAGTTGCGTCGTGCTCGGTCGCGCGCCCAGCTCCGCACGCAACACGCGCGGCGACCACGCCTGCAAAAACGCGATCGATATCGCAGCGCAGATCAACGCGGCGACAATGTCGACCAGTTCGACCGGCAACAGCATCGAACCGGCGAACTGCGCTGACGCGAAGCTCACACCCGCGACTGCTGCGAGCGGCCACACCTCCTTGAGGCCGCGCCGGCCATCGACGATAAACACGAGAATCAACGGAATAAACAGCGCGAGCAGCGGCGCCTGACGGCCTACCATCACGCTGATCTGATGCACAGGCAAGCCGGTGATTTTCGCGAGCACCGTAATCGGCAAACCGAGCGCGCCGAATGCGACCGGACTCGTGTCGGCAATCAGGCATACCGCTGCGGCCTTGATCGGCTCGACGCCGATCGAGATCAGCAGCACCGCGCAGATCGCAACCGGCGCACCGCCGCCCGCGAGCGCTTCCAGCAGCGCGCCGAAACAGAACGCGATCAGCACCGCCTGCACGCGCTGATCCGCGCTCACGCGCGCGAGCGAGCGGCGCAATACGTCGGCATGGCCGCTTTGCTGTGTCAGCTTGAAAAGCCAGATTGCATTGATGCCGATCCAGATAATCGGAAAGAAACCGATTGCGGCCCCTTCGGCGGCGCCGCTGATCGTCGTGCCGGCCGGCATCTCGTAGACGAACAGCGCAACGGCGATCGAGACGATCAGCGACGCCAGCGCGGCCCAGCGCGCCGCCATGCGCAGCACGCCGAGCAGCAGGAACAGTGTGAGCAGCGGCAGCACCGCAAACCCCGCGGACGCGGCAATCGAATGCGCGACGGGATCGAAGATCTGTGTGTACATCAATTTGTCTCCTTCGCTCGGTGATGAGCGTTTTTTATTGCCTTCTTTGTCGATATCGACGCGAGGCACGCGTCAGCGGTTCAACATCGGCACAGGCCGTGATGCGCAGGGTCCGCGCGCGATGCGCGTCGCGCGGCGCCCGTGCGGCCGGTCGCTCACTGCATCGCGAGCACGCGGCGCGCTTCGCGCGCGATCGCTTCATCGACCATCCGGCCGTCGACCACCGCCGCGCCCGCGTTGCACGCATCGATCACACGCGTCGCCCATGCGACGCGTTGCGCGGACGGCGTGAACGCCGCGTTGATCGGCGCGACGTGCGACGGATGAATCGCAGTCTTGCCGACAAAGCCATTGGCGTTCGCGAATTCCAGATCGTCCTGCAAGATAGCCGCGTCGTTCAGTGCAAAGCACGGTGCATCGAGCGCCGGCACGCCTGCCTGCGCGCTCGCGCTCGCCATCCGGCAACGCGCCAGCTGGAGCGCCAGCGAATGCGGCTGCGCGTTGACGTCCGATGCAAAGTCGGCCGCACCGAACATCAGCGCGGCGACGCTCGCATGCGCGTGCGCGATCGCAACGGCCGCATCGAGGCCGCGCGCCGATTCGATCATCGGCACGAGCGCGCTCCGCTTGCCCGCTTCGTCGAGCAGCGCGGCGACATGAGCGACCTGATCGGCCGCTTCGATCTTTGGAAGCACAATGAAATGCGGCGCGCGCGCGGCGTCGAGCAACATCAGCACATCATCGAGTCCCCAGCGCGTGCGCGGCGAATTGATGCGCACCGCGAGCGGCGGCAACGCGCGATCTTCCGGCGCATCCAGCAGCTCGCGAACCTGATTGCGCGCGGCGGCTTTCAGGTCCGGCTGAACCCCATCTTCGAGATCGACGATCAGAATGTCGACACCACTCTTCGTTGCATTGGCGAAGCGTTCGGGTCGCGTCGCCGGCGTGAACAACCAGCTACGCATCCGCGCCTGACGGGAGATATCGGGAACCGTGGGGTTGAAAGACATGACGTTGACGTTAGTGCAAGTGGCTTGCTGATAGCGTCAATGTAGTCGCTGCGCGCGGCGGACGGGAAATACGGCTGCGAAATACGGGGTATAGGTTTATCCTATGGAGCTAACCGACACGCGGCGCGCAGATAAACCGCGCGCGACGCGACCGTAGCCCGTTCGCGGAGCCGACCATGGACATCCGGCAGCTCAAATACTTCGTCGCCATCATCGACGCCGGCAGCTTTTCGAAAGCGGCGGAACGGCTGTTCGTCGCGCAGCCGTCGCTCAGCCAGCAGATGGCCGGACTCGAAAGCGAACTGAAAACGAAGTTGCTGATACGCAGCGCGCAAGGCGTCGCGCCGACCACCGCAGGCAGCGCGCTCTACCGGCATGCGCGCGTCGTGCTGCGGCAAATGGAACAGATCCGCAACGACGTGCGCGAGGACAGCGGCAGCGAAGCCGGCTCGGTCGCGGTCGGCCTGCCGACCACTGTTGCGGTGGTGCTCGCATTGCCGCTTTTCGAGCGCATCCGCAAGCGTTTTCCCGGCATCCGGCTGCAGATTGTCGAAGGTATGAGCGGCTCGATCAGCGAGATGCTGCCGAACGGACGGCTCGATCTCGCGCTGCTTTTTCGCGACTCGGAAACGCGCGGCATTTCCGTCATTCCGGTGTTCGACGAGGAGCTTTACGTGTTCGGTCATGCCGGGCTGGCGCTGCGCAAGTCGAATACGACTTGCCCGCTGGCCGCGCTCGCGAACGTGCCGATCGTTGCGCCGAGCGCCGCGAACGGCTTGCGGCTCGTGATCGAGCGCACGTTTCAGCGCGCCGAGGTCGAGCTCAATATCGTCGCGGATATCGACTCGCTGCCGACACTCGTCGCGATCGCCACGGAGGGCTCCGCATGCACGATCCTGCCGGCGTCCGCGCTCGCGCAACGCGAACCGGCCGCGCGGCCGGTGATGCGCAAGATCGTGCAGCCGGCGATGACGCGGCCGGTCAGTGTCTGCTGGTCGCACGCGGTGCCGATCAGCGCAGCGGCGCTCGCGGTACGCAAAGCGATCGTCGAACTGATTCGCGAGTTGCATGCGCATGGCAAGTGGACCGGCATCACGTTGCGGCCTGCGCCCGATCAAGCGACGCTCGCCGGGACCGGCGGCCCGGCGGGCAGCGCGCTTGTGCTGGATTGACGGCGGCCGCATCGTTACACTGTCGTGTCATATCCACTGCGCCGACACGACACATGACGATATGGGCACGCAATTCGCTGCGTACCCGACAATCAATCGACATGGAACCGCAAGTCGCGGCACGTCTCGAATGCCTGCTCCCCTGCAAGTCCTGATTGCCGACAGTCACGTCAAGAGCGCCGACGCACTCGCCGAGGCGGCATTGCGCCTCGGCCACACCATTCAGGTCGCCTACGATGGCGATACGGCCATCTCCTTGCTGCGCTCGATTCATTTCGACGTCGCATTCATCGACGTCGCTTCGCTCGGCGCGACAGGCGAGGTGTTCTGCCGGCGCCCAGTCACCGATGCGGCGTTTGAATACACCTGCATGATCGCGATGACCACCGATGCCGCGCCTTTGCGCGGTGCGGACGTGAACTGGTGCGACGCACTGCTGACAAAACCCGTCAGCATGCAAGCACTGCGGCAGGTGCTAGGTACGGGTGAAGATTGTCCTTAGCGCCGATCTCCGGTTTGAAATCGATCCGATGGGCATAGGGAAATCCAATAGCATGAAGCGCCGCGCGTCGTGCCTATGCGCGCCTTTCAGGCGACAGCCGAGGCGGCCTCCGGTTGCCTGTTGCTTTGCCTCGCGCTGGGTAGCCTCTGGTGCGGCGCCAAAGCGCACTCGCTCGCCGGCCTGCGTCACCAGCCGTAGAATCGCGGCCATGACTCGAGCGTGCCTTTTTCAGTCAGCGCCTGATATTCGGGATGCTGAGCGCCGGTCGCACAAGCATGATTCGGCAGAATGCGCAGCCGCGTGCCGACCGGAAAGCGGCCGGCAATGTTTTTATCGGGCGCGCCGGTTCGCGAAACGATTCCATGCTCCTGATTCGCGCTGCTCATCAGGTAGTCGCCCAATACGTCGCCCGCTTCGTTGCACACGAGCCCATACCCGAAGTCACGCTTCTGACGCTGCGTGCCGCGGTCGCGGCTCATCGCCATCCAGCCGGCGTCGACAATCGCCCAACCCTTCTCTTCCTGATGACCGATCACGGTGGTCAACACGCTTAGCGCGATATCCGATGTTTCGCACACGCCGACGTTGTGCATCACGAGATCGAACATCACATAGACGCCCGCCCGAACTTCGGTGACACCCTCGAGGTGTTCGGCGCACAGCGCGGTCGGCGTCGACCCGATACTGACGACCGGACAGCGCAAGCCAGCCGCGCGCAGCCGCTGCGCACCGCGTACCGTGCCGGCACGCTCCTGTTCGGCGATACGGACTAGCGCTTCGTGCGTGTCGTATTCGTAGCTGGAACCCGCGTGAGCGAGCACGCCGCCGAGCGTCATACCGCCATCGGCCAGCGCGCGCCCGACGGCGATCAGCAAATCGTCTTCAGGCGCGATACCGGAACGATGACCATCGACATCGAGTTCTATCCACACCTCGAATGCCTCATGATGTTCGCGTCCGAACGCGGCAATCGCTTCGGCGCACCGGAGATTGTCGACGATGATTTTCAGATCGCAGCCACGACGCCGCAACGCCAGCGCCTGCTGAAGTTTGCCCGGCGCCATGCCGACCGCGTAGACGATATCGCCGATGCCCTTCTCGAAGAACTGCTCGGCTTCTTTCAATGTCGACACGGTGATGCCTTGCGCGCCGGCGGCAATCTGCGCACGAACGATCGGCTCGCACTTGGTCGTTTTCACATGCGGCCTGAAGCGCACGCCGAGCGCATCGAGCCGTTGCTGCATTCGCGCGATGTTCCGGTTCATCCGGTTCACGTCAACGAGGGCGGCCGGGGTGGTCAGGGTGTCGAGGCTCATCAGCGGACTCTTTCGTCTGGGTAGCGCATAAACCGCGCAACTATACGGCATGGAACTGGCGAACGCAGCGTTCCGGCCGCCGTCCAGACGGCGGCCCGGACAGCCGGCGCGCACGGGGTTCACCTGTTCGCCGCACCACGCCCAAGCAGTCCGCACGCACGCATAGGTGTGTGCATTTACACATGACCATTTGACAATTCCATGCATTTAGCTAATTTTGGTACCCGTCCGCGCGGGCGGCTTCATGCGCCGCGCGATTGATCGACGCGACCAGGTGACCATTGTGCATACCATCAAGATACTGCTTCAAACGACCATCCCCACCGCCGGCAACGACTGGTCGATTGACCGCTTCAGCCAGTTGACCGAATTGTTGCGCACACATCGAAACGATGACGGGCAGTTGATATTCGAGGTCGTCGCGCGCGACCGCGATCCGCACGGCGAGCCGGATTCGGTGCTTTCCCGTCTCGACGAAAGCGGCTTCGATCAGCTGTGGCTATTCGCCGTCGATGAAGGAAACGGCCTCACGCCCGAAGACTGCGCAGGCATCACGCGCTTCCGGCAAGCGGGCCGCGGCCTGCTTGTGACGCGCGATCATATGGACC
Source organism: Paraburkholderia solisilvae (assembly GCF_902859875.1). Classification (GTDB taxonomy): domain Bacteria; phylum Pseudomonadota; class Gammaproteobacteria; order Burkholderiales; family Burkholderiaceae; genus Paraburkholderia; species Paraburkholderia solisilvae. The sequence continues at coordinate 37,682 of NZ_CADIKF010000052.1, forward strand.
TCGGCAGTTCGTTGTGCACGCTCGGCGGCGTGGGCAAGGCGCACCACTTCCATACGCGCAACCTCGACCCCGACGAATCCAGGCGCGTGGTCGACGACCCGTACACCACCTATATCTCGTGGCCGAATTTTCACTCGGGCGCCAATGGCGACTTTCAGGACGTCACGATTGTCGGCCCCACGCACCCGGTGCTGACGAACCCGGATTCTCCGACCGGCACGATCCGGTTTTTGCCCGCGCATCCGCACGAAGGCGCGGTCGGCGCACCGGCGGACGAACCCGCTCGCGTCATCGCACGCGGCAAGAGCAAGGTCACCGGCACGAGCTTCAATCTGGCCGTTGCGTTCGAACCGTCGACGCAAGGCGGCCCCGGCATCGCGCAGAGCACTTTTCACCACTTTGCCGACTACAACTGGGACACGCGGCATGGCTGCCCGAGCTTTGTGACCGAACCGCCGGGAAACGGCATGCAGACCGAGCCGCACGCGCTGCCGGACATCCATCGCTATTCGGTCAACGTCGCGCTTTGGCTGGCCGGCGCGCTCTGACTGATAATCCACTGACTGAACGCGCGCATCGCCGGCGTCGGCGGTTTCGCTTTTTGCGAGGTGAGCCAGTAGCTGCCCGCGTGCACGTCGATATCGAACGGACGCACGAGGCGGCCCATCGCCAGATCGCGTTCGAACATGGACGCCGGCGCGAGCGCAACACCCGCGCCTTGCAGCGCGGCTTCCACCATCAGCCGCGATGAATCGAACACGGGGCCGCGCACCGGACGCGGCGCGAGCCCCGCGGCGCCGAACCAGTTCGCCCAGTCGTCGGCGCGATAGGAGCGCAACAGCTTCTCGCCGGCAAGATCGGCGGGATCGCGCAGACGCTGCGCAATCTCCGGCGCGCACAGCACCGACAGCGGCGCGTCGAACAGCTTCAGCGCGCGCGAACCCGGCCACGTGCCGTCGCCGAAACGGATCGCGAAGTCGAGCCCTTCACCGGCCAGATCGACGAGATTGTTGTTCGTCATCATGCGCAGCTCGATAAACGGATGCGCGTCATGAAACGACTTCAGGCGCGGCATCAGCCATCCGAGCGCAAACGTGCCGACTGCCCCGACGGTCAGCACTTCGTGAAAGTGCCCGCCTTCGAACTGCCGCAAGACCGCCTCGATGCGATCGAACGCGTCGCTGAGCACCGGGCGCAGCGCGAGCCCTTCGTCGGTAATCGCGAGGCCGCGCGGCAGACGCTTGAAGAGCGTCGCGCCGAGCCGCTCTTCCAGCGCCCTGACCTGCTGGCTGACGGCCGCTTGCGTGACGTTCAATTCCAGCGCGGCGCGCGTGAAACTCAGGTGCCGGGCCGACGATTCGAATGCGCGCAGCGCGTTCAGAGGCAGATACGGTCGCATGGTCGAGCCATCATATTTTCTGGGGCAACGGCCAATTTATCATCGTTTGTCAGCGGGTCGGGAAAACGCGATAGTGGCGGCTCTTCAAGGAGGCACAATGGTGACGCGGCGGAAAATCATGAATTCGTTGTTGCGTGGTGAGTTAGCTGAGCTTGCGGCTCATGCACCGCTCGCGACGGCAAGGCAGACCTTCACCTTCACGCTGCTCGGCGCATTGTGGTTCTGCTGCACGCCCGGTATCGGCCATGCGGGCAGCCTGGCGCAAGACCGCGTGCGGCATGCGGTCGACCAGGCGATTCACCCGATGATGGCGAAAGACCAGATTCCCGGCGTGGCGGTCGGCATCATCGTAAATGGCCAGCCGGCCGTGTTCGACTTCGGCGTTGCGTCGACTCGCACACATCGGCCCGTGACGCACGACACGCTGTTCGAACTCGGATCGGTGAGCAAGACCTTTACGGCGACGCTCGCGTCGTGGGCGCAGGAAAACGGCCGGTTGTCGCTCGGCGAGCGCGTCGGCCACTATCTGCCCGCGCTGAACGGCAGCGCGTTCGGCAACGTGAGTCTGCTCAATCTCGGCACGCATACGCCCGGCGGACTGCCGTTACAGGTGCCCGACGAGATTCACGATAACGCGCAGCTGCTGCGTTACTTCAACGCATGGCGTCCGACCTATGCGCCGGGCACCTACCGGACTTACTCGAACCCCGGCATCGGCACGCTCGGCATGATCGCGGCGAACAGCATCGGGCAGGACTTCAATTCATTGATCGAACAGCGCCTGTTTCCCGCGCTCGGCATGACCGACAGCTTCATTGACATTCCTGTCGAGCGTGCCGCCGATTACGCGCAGGGCTATACGAAGGACGGCAAACCGGTTCGCATGACGGGCGGCGTGCTCGCGTCCGAAGCGTATGGCGTCAAATCGACGGCGAGCGACATGCTGCGCTTCATTGAAGCCAATATGCAATTGCTGAAACTCGACCCGCAATGGCAGCGCGCGATTACCGCCACGCACACCGGCTATTTCAACGCGGGACCCATGACACAGGACCTGATCTGGGAGCAATATCCGTATCCGGTCGCCTTGAAGCCGCTGCTGGAAGGCAATGGGCCGGCGATGGCGCTCGACGCGACGCCCGTTACGGCGATTGCGCCGCCACTGCCGCCGACGGGCAACGTGTGGATCAACAAGACCGGTTCGACCAATGGCTTCGGCGCTTACGTCGCGTTCGTTCCGCAGAGGCGCATGGGCATCGTCATTCTGGCTAACCGGAATTTCCCGATTGCAGACCGGGTCGCCGCTGCATATGCGATTCTCGCGGCGCTCGACGGCGCGGCCGGAGAATGATCGATCGCTGGCGGCAAACGCGATAGGGTGGTTTGTCGCTGCGCGCCATCGATGCTGATCGCCACCGTGTGCGCACTCAAACAAACGGCCGGCTGCGCAGCGCGCGAACCGGCCGTTTGGCATGCGGTGCACGGTGCATGCATCGGCATGCACGGCACGATCAGATCGCGGCTACGAGTTCGCCGCCTCCGGCGGCGATGATGCGTCGTCGCGACGTCCACCGAGCGGCTCGAGCGACAGCTTCCGCTGCGGCGGCTTCGCAGCCGTTTGCGCTGCGGTCGCTTGCGCTTTCGACTGCGTCGTCATGAACTTCACACGCTGCGCACCGGCCTCATACGTGCACAGAATATGCGAGCCTTCGCCGATATCGCCCTTGAGCATTTCCTTCGCCAGTTCATTCTCGATGCGCTGACGGATCTGCCTCCGCAACTCGCGCGCGCCGAACTCGGGCCGATAGCCCTCGGTCGCGAGAAAATCGATCACCGAATCGTCGAATTCGAGGTCGATGTCCTGGCTCTTCGCGAGACGCTTCACCTGCTCGAGCTGCAAGCGCACCACATGCTGCGTCTCGTCGCGCGTCAACGCCTTGAACAGAATGATGTCGTCGATGCGGTTCAGAAACTCCGGACGGAAGTGCTGGCGCAACACATTCATCACGCCGCTTTGCACGGTCGACACCGCATCTCCGCTCAGGAAGCCCGGGCCCGCGCGCATCTGGCCGCCGATCACGTCGGCGGCCAGATTGCTGGTCGCGATAATCAGCGTATTGCTGAAATCGACCACGCGCCCTTTGCCGTCGGTCAGCCGCCCATCGTCGAATACCTGCAGCAGCACGTTGTAGACATCGGAGTGCGCTTTCTCGATCTCGTCGAACAGAATCACGCTGTACGGACGGCGCCGCACGCGCTCGGTCAACTGACCGCCTTCGTCGTGCCCGACATAACCGGGCGGCGAACCGATCAGGCGCGACACCGTATGCCGCTCCATATACTCGCTCATATCGATGCGCAGCATCGCTTCTTCGTCGCCGAACACCACTTCGGCAAGCGCCTTCGCAAGCTCGGTCTTGCCGACACCCGTCGGCCCGAGGAACAGAAACACCGCCGTCGGCCGGTGCCGCGCCTGCAAGCCGGTACGCGCGCGGCGCACCGCGTCGCTGACCGCCTGCACTGCCTGATCCTGTCCGATCACACGCTCGTGCAGCCGCTCTTCCATATTCAGCAGCCGCTCGCGTTCCTCGGTGGTCAGTTGCGCGACCGGAATGCCGGTCAGCTTCGCGACAATCTCCGCGATATTCGTGACCGTCACGTGCGACGTGTTCGCGCCCATGCCGGTCTTCCATGCATCGGTCGCCTCGCTCAACGCGTGCTGCTTTTCCGCGATCTCGGCGTCGAGCGCATGCGCGCGTTCATACTGCTTGCGCGAGGCCGCGTAATCCTGTTCGCGATGCAGTTGCGCCATCTCCGCTTCGAGTTCGAGAATCGCGGCGGGCCGCGATGTAGCGGACAGATGCACGCGGGCGGCCGCCTGGTCGATCAGATCGATGGCCTTGTCCGGCAAAAAGCGCCCGGCGATATAGCGATCCGACAGTTCGGCCGCGCCGACCACCGCATCGTCCTGAATCGTCACGCGATGATGCGCCTCGAGCCGGTCGCGCAACCCGCGCAGGATATTGATGGTCTGCACGACGCTCGGTTCGGGCACGAGCACCGGCTGGAAGCGCCGCTCGAGCGCCGCGTCCTTTTCGATGTACTTCTGATACTCGTTGAGCGTGGTCGCGCCGATCAGATTCAGTTCGCCGCGCGACATCGCCGGCTTGAATACGTTCGCGATATCGAGGCCGCCTTCGCCGCCGCCCTGCCCCGCACCGACGATCGTATGCACTTCGTCGACGAACAGCACGAGCGAACCGAGGTTCGCGGTAATCTCATCGAGCAGTTGCTTGACGCGCTCCTCGAACTCGCCGCGAAACTTCGCACCCGCCACCAGCGAGTTCACATTCAGTTCGACAAGCCGCTTGTCGCGCAGCGATTCGGGCACGTCGCCATTCATCATCCGCTGCGCGAGGCCTTCGACCACCGCGGTCTTGCCGACGCCCGGTTCGCCGATCAGCACCGGATTGTTCTTGCGGCGCCGCGCGAGCACTTCGACAAGCGTTTCGATTTCGCCCGACCGCCCGATCACCGGATCGAGCCGGCCGTCGCGCGCGAGCGCGGTCAGATCGCGGCTGTATTTGTCGAGTTGCGGCGTGTTCGACGGCGCGACCACCGTTTCGCGCTTCAGGCTCGGCCCGATCGCGGCGAGCGTCTGCTGCCGCAGCGCCTGGGTGTCCAGCCCATATTTGACGAACAGATTGCTCGCGAAACTATTGTTCACTTCCGCGAGGCCGATCAGCAGATGCTCGGGCCCGACATAACTGTGGCCCAGCTCGCGCGACGCGATAAATGCGCGCTCGAGTGCGCTTTTCAGGCAGGGCGTGACGCCCATCTGATGGTCCGGCGGCGGTTCGACATCGGTGCGCTTCGGCGCGTTCGTGTCGATATACGCGCGCACGTCGGTCGCCGCAATACCCAGGCTTTTCAGAATCGAAATAATCACCGCATTGTCGGCGAGTTCATACAGCAGATGTTCGGTATCGACTTCGCGGCGGCCGAACTGCACCGCGCGTTCCGCGGCGCGCTGCAGCATTTCCTTGGCCAGATCGCTGAAATGCCGCTCGATATTGATCACCGCTTCCGCGCCTTCGACACGCTGCGGCACCGGCTGCGCGGACATGGTCACGTCGTCGAGTGCGCCGATCGGATCGGACATCGTGTTGCGGAACAGCGCCTCGAGCGGCGACAGCGTGCGCTGGTGCCGCGTAAGCTGCTCGTAGTGGTAGTCGCATACATCGAGAATCCGCCTGCGCCCGCTCTGGAGTACCGCGAGCCGTACGCTCGCGGGCCTGACGCCGCAGATGTCACAGACTTGCCGTGCCATATGAGCTCCCTGTGGAAGGATTCGCGTGAGGAAAACGCCTGTATTGCGGACCGGTATCGGGCGGCGTGTGCCGGCTGTATGCATCGCGCGCGAACTTTGCTTGCGGGCCGCGTACCGCGTGGCCACCCGCGAAGCCCGCATCCGGTCTTGCAGGCGCACATTCGATGCTACATGATCGGTGCGCGAAGCGCATCGAGGCTTCGTGCAAGCGCAACCATCGTGCGCGCCGCGCATTGACTGGAGCAAGGATCCCTATGTTCGTCGTGTATTGGCTCGAGGGCGACGTGCAGCGAGGCGTCGCGCGGTTCGAACCCTTCGAGGGCGGCGCGCTCACGCAGGCGCTCGCGTTTGCCGAAGCGTTACGAAAACGGCAAGCGGCCGGCGATGGCGTCAGCTTCGTTTCGCTATGCAGCGAAAATCCGCATGCGGTCGGACAGGCGGGCGTGGCGGACCCGCCGGCTGACTATGCGTGGAAGAAGCGCCGCACGTGACGAGCGTCGCGCAGAACGCGCGCGGCACGCGGATTGGAAGTGTGACGTCCGGTGCGACGTCCGAAGCGTGGCGTCTATCAGTTGTCTGTCAGTGTGCAAACAGGCTGCGCATGACTCAATGACTGTTGCCGAGATAGGCGGCCTTCACGAGCGGGTCGTTGCGCAACTGCGCCGCCGTGCCGTGCGTCGCGATCCTGCCGTTCTCGAGCACGTATCCGTAGTCGGCGACGTTGAGCGCCGCCGCCGCAAACTGCTCGACAAGCAGCATCGTCACGCCCTGCTCTTTCAGGCGTCCGATAATGCGGAACACCTCGTCGACGAGGATCGGCGCGAGTCCCATCGACGGTTCGTCGAGCAGCACGATATCCGGATTCAACATCACTGCGCGCGCCATCGCGAGCATTTGCTGCTCGCCGCCGGACAGCGTGCCGGCCAGCTGGTTGCGCCGCTCCTTCAAACGCGGAAAGAGTTCGATCGCGCGCTCGAGGTCCGCTGCGACGTCGCCGCGTGGGCGCGCGCCGGTGAGTCGCGGAAATGCGCCGAGCAGCAGATTATCCGTGACGGACATCGTCGCGAACACGCGCCGCCCTTCCGGCGAATGGGCAAGACCCAGCCGCGCAATACGGTGCGAGTCGAACCCATCGATCCGCTTGCGCGCGCCGTCGCTACCCATCGTGATCTCGCCGTCGCTCGGACGGATCATGCCGGAGATCGCCCGCATCGTGGTCGTTTTGCCGGCGCCGTTCGAGCCGATCAGCGTGACGACCGACGCCTTCGGCACATCCATCGAGATGCCGTGCAGCACTTTGACCTTGCCGTACCCCGCATGCAGATTCCGGATCGAAAGCATGGTGTTTCCTGTTGTGCGCGCTGGTTGCGCATCGCGTGTAGCGTCCGCGGCGGCGTCTGGCGAACCCTGATGATCAGGCCGCCAGCCCGCCGAGATACGCTTCGATCACCTTCTGGTCCACCTGAATTTCCGCGGGCTTGCCTTCGGCGATCTTCTGTCCGAAATCGAGCACCGACACCGTGTCGCACACGTTCATCACCACGTCCATATGATGTTCGATCAGCACGACGGTAATGCCGTGATCGCGCACCTTGCGAATGATCGTTACGAGCTCCTTGATATCGGGCGCGGTGAGGCCCGCGGCCGGTTCGTCGAGCAGCAGCAGCTTCGGGTCGAGCGCGAGCGCACGCGCGATTTCGAGCAGACGCTGCTTGCCGTACGGCAGATTGCGCGCTTCCTCGCCGGCCACATTGTCGAGACCGACGAAACGCAGCATGCCGAATGCGCGCACACGCGCCGCATGTTCTTCGGCGCGATAACGCGACGACATCAGCCCGATATCCGCGAAGTTGGACCGGAACGTATGATGCAGCCCGACCAGCACGTTTTCGAGCGCGGTCATTTCGCCGAACAGCTGCACGTTCTGGAATGTGCGCGCGATGCCGGACAACGCGATGTCCGACGCCGTGCGCCCGGCGATCGATTGCCCCGCGTATTCGATCGCGCCCGCGGTCGGCGTATAGATGCCGGTCAGCACGTTCATCATCGTGCTTTTGCCGGAACCGTTCGGACCGATCAGGCCGTGAATCGCGCCGCGCCGCACCGCGAGATCGACGTTATTCAGCGCTTTCAGGCCGCTGAACTGCATCACGATGCCGCGCACATCGAGAATGGTGTCTTCCTGCGCGCTGCCTGCTTCACCGCCTGTCGCCGGTTCCCGCACCGAGACGATCGCATCGGCGATGAGTTCCGCCGGCTTGCTGGTATCGACGGTGACGGTGCGCACGCGGCCGTGCATGAAAAACTTGCGCACGAAGCCGACCACCCCGTCCTGCAGGTAATAGACGACGAGCAGAATCATCAGCCCGAAAATCGTCAGCCGCCAGTCGGTCAGCGTGTCGATTCCATATGAGAACGCCGCCAGCCCGACCGTGCCCGCTACCGGCACGGCCACCTTGCGCGGCGTGGTGCTCTTGCGCGATAGCGCGAACGCCGCACCGAGTGCGACGAGCGCCGCGAGCGCGGTGGCGACGAGGCGGAACGAGTCGATATCGTCGAGCAGTTTCGGCAGCAGCACGATGATCGTCGAGCCGAGCAGCGCGCCGCTGCGCGTCTTGCGTCCGCCCATGATGATCGCGAGCAGGAACAGAATGGTCAGCTCGAAGTTGTACGTGTTCGGCGAGATGTACTGTTCCGAGTACGAATACAGGCAGCCGGCGAGCCCCGCGAAGCCCGCGCTGATCACGAACGCGTAGACCTTGTAGCGATACACGGAAACACCCATGCAGTCCGACGCGACCGGACTGTCGCGCAGCGCCTCGAACGCGCGGCCCAGATGCGACTTCAGTACGCGGTGCACGACGATAAGTGACACGACGAGCAGTGCCGCGACGAGCCAGTAATACTCGGTCTCGTTCATCGGCGGGCCGCCGCCGAACGACGGCTTCGGAATCTTGATGCCGAGCGGCCCGCTCGTCAGAAAATCCATTTCGTTGATCAGGATCTGAATGATCGTGCCGAACGCGAGCGTGACCATCGCGAGATACGGGCCGGACACGCGCAGCGCCGGCAGTGCGAGAATCGCGCCGAACGCTGCCGTGACGGCAATCGCGAGCGGCGCGGTCACGTAAAACGGCATGCCGAGCTTCATGAACAGCACGCCCGCGGTGTATGCGCCGACGCCGAACAGCCCCGCATGGCCGAGCGACACCTGCCCGGTATAGCCGACCACGATGTCGAGACCGAACAGCAGGATCGCGTAGATCATGATGGTCTCGACCAGGTGGATGTAATACGGATTGCCCGACAGCAACGGAAAGACCGCCAGCGCGATCAATCCGAGCCCGATGGCGAGGGCCTTCTTCGAGGTGTTTTTCCGGTTCACGTCGCGCACCTCAGACCTTTTTGATCGCGGTTTTGCCGAACAGGCCCGCGGGCCTGATCGCGAGCACGATCAGCAGCAGCACGAGACCCGGCACGTCCTTGTAGCCGGTCGACAGGTAGAAACCGGTAGTGGTTTCGGCAATGCCGAGAATCACGCCGCCGACGATAATGCCCATCCCGCTCGACAGCCCGCCGATAATCGCCACCGCGAACGCCTTCAGGCCGAGCACCGCGCCCATCGTCGCGCCGGTCAGCGTGAGCGGCGCGATCAGCACGCCCGCAAAGGCCGCGGTCAGGGACGACAGCGCATACGAAAACGTAATGACGAGCCCCGTGTTGATGCCCATCAGCGCGGCCGCGTCGCGGTCGTTCGAGGTCGCGACGACCGCTTTGCCGAAGATCGTCTTGCGATTGAAGAACTCGACGGCCAGCATCATGACCAGTGCGCCGCCCACCACCAGCAATTCCATCGGCAGTACATTCGCGCCGAAAATGCTCAGCGGCGCCTCGGGCAACGGCGACGGAAAGCGCAGGTCGTCGCGGCCCCAGACGTTTTCCGCGACGTTCTTGAAGATGATGCCGAGCGCGATCGTCGACATGATCCAGCCGAACTCGGACTTGATCTTGATCGCGGGCCGCACGCCGATCCGTTCGACAAACGCGCCTTGTGCGAGTCCGAACACGCATACCAGCGGAATCATCAGCCAGTAGTTGACGCCGAGCGTGACGAGCGTGAGGCCGACCAGCGCGCCGAGCATCAGCGCGTCGCCCTGGCCGAAGTTCAGCGTGCCGGAGGTCGCGAACGTGAGTTGATAGCCGAATGCGATCACCGCGTAGATCATGCCGAGCGCGATACCGCTATAGATAAGCTGAAGCAGGATGGTCATGATCGATCCACTGCGAAGAGCCCGAGCGACGGACTGCTGGAAACCATCGACAACACAACACAAAGCCGCCCCCGCCGGCAGGCGGGCGCGGCTCGCCGCGAAGAGGTGCGCGTCAGTTCGCCGCGGTGGTCGACTGTTTCGTGCGCAACTGTCCGCCGCCCTGCTTGTCCGCGTCGTATGCGTAGACGACGCGCCCGCCCTTCACTTCGCCGATCACCGGCACGTTCGGGCTGATCGCTTCGTGATCGTCGTGCGTGTACGGCTTGTCGTAGACCATCACCACGCCTTCGACCTTCGTGTTCAGGTTTTCGAGCGCGGCGCGCACCTTCGGGCCGTCGGTCGTGCCGGCCTGCGTGATCGCGGCGGCCAGCAGATAGATCGAGTCGTAGCCCTGCGCGGCCGATACCGGCGAGTCGATGCGGTTGTTCTTCGGCTTGAACTCCTTCAGGTACGCATCGATAAACGCCTTGCGTTTCGCGGTGTTCGGCTCCTGAATGAAGGTTTGCGGCATCCGCGCGCCTTCGCCGTTCGCGCCCGCGTTGTCGATATAGTTCGCCATCGACAGCGTCCAGCTGCCGATCAGCGGCACCTTCCAGCCGAGCTTGGCCATGCCGTTCGCGATCTGCGCGAGCTCAGGCCCGATGCCATAGGTGAGCACCGCCTGCGCGCCGGCCTCTTTCGCCTTCAGCAGCTGCGCGGTCATATCGACGTCCTTGATATTGAATTTCTCGACCGCGACCGGTTTGACGCCCTTGGCGGCGAGCGCCTTTTCGAGGTCCTCGCGGCCGAGCTGGCCGTAGTTCGTCGAGTCCGCGAGAATCGCGACCTTCTGGTAGCCGCGCTTCGTGACCGCTTCCTCGACGATCATCGGCGCCTGGATGCGGTCGGCCGCCGCGTTGCGGAACACGTAGTTGTCCGGCTGATCGGCGAACTGCTTCGTCACGATGCTGCCGGTTGCCACGTTGTTGAACACCGGAATCTTCGCTTCCTGAAAGAAGCGTTGCGAAGCGAGCGCGACGCCGGTGTTGATATAACCGACCACCGCGACCACCTTTTCCTTGTTGATCAGTTCCTGCGCGATCTGCACGCCGCGCTCGTTCTTCGCTTCGTCGTCGCGCTCGACCAATACCAGCTGGCGGCCGAGCACGCCGCCATTTTTGTTGATCTCCATGGTCGCGAGCCGCACGCCGTCGCGCATGCTGACGCCCATCGACGACGAGCCGCCGGTGAACGGACCGTCGACGCCGATCCGGATCGGGTCCGCCGCATGACCGGCGGTGGCGAACAGTGCGAGTACAAGCGCGCCCGCAACGCTTTTGAAGCGAAGTCTCATCGTCGTCTCCGTAGCTTTATGCTGTGTTCTGGTGCAACGACAGCCGGACGACTGCCGCCGCGATCGAAGCGCAGCCGGCGCTCACGCTGCGAGCCGCGTCACGCCTGCTTCAATGCTGCTTCGATCCGATAGCCAGTATAGAAATCGTAAGCCATCCGTCACTATGCGGGGTTACCCGTAAGTTAACTGTTAGCTACACTTTTTGGTTGCCCGCACAACATTTCGTGCACGGCGACGATGCGAGGGCCCGAACCCGTAGCGGAAAAAGAGGCACTGTGCGCGCCGCAAATATGAAGAGCGCCGGCGTGCCGTTTCAGGACGACGCCGGCGCACTGCGCGAACCCGGCGGCCAGAGGCGCCGTTTTTCGAACCTCAGACTGTCGCCGCCAGCAGCGTGTCCAGACCGCCTTGCGCATCGAGCGCGTGCAGATCGTCGAAGCCGCCGACGTGCGTGTCGCCGATATAAATTTGCGGCACCGTGCGGCGGCCGCTGCGCTCGATCATTTCGCGCGTCTTCGCGGCATCGCCCTCGATGCTGATTTCGTTGAAGGCGACGCCCTTGCTGCGCAAGAGCGCTTTCGCGGCAAGACAATACGGGCAGGTCGGTTTCGTATAAACGGTGATTGCGGACATCGTCATCTCCTTGAATTCCGGTTTCAGATTCGCGACGCGGCGCACACGCGCATACGCACGCGCGCACCGCATCGCCGCTTCGTGTCGCTCGGCACGCCGACGGCGCTCACGCTTCGACGGGCGGGAAATCCACTTCGCTTTGCGCAACGTTGTTCAGGAAGTTCGTGAAGGTCAGTTGCGCGGCGACGGCGATGATCTCGACAAGCTTGCTGTCCGTGAGCCCTGCTTCGTGGGCCGCCGCGATATCCGCATCGCTCAGCCGGCCGCGCTCGCGCGCCACCGTGCTCGCGAACGCGGCAATCGCGTTGCCTGTGCCGTTGCGCGCGGCGCGAATTGCGTCGTCCGACAGACCCGCCTTGCGGGCGAAGTGCGAGTGCGCGGCGAGACAGTATTCACATGCGCTCACTTCCGATACCGCAAGCGCGACGGTTTCGCGTTCGGGCGCGGTCAGTTCGCCCTTCGACAACTGTTGTTGCGCCTGCAGGTATGCGCCGAGCGATGCCGGCGAGTTCGCGAGCACCTTGAACATATTCGGCAGGAAACCCGTCGCTTTCTCAACCGCGTGCAGCGACGCTTGCGCGGAAGCAGGGGCTTGTCCGATCGACAGGGATTGAACGCGTGCCATGGTGGTTCTCCTTAAACAGTAAATTGTTGAAAATGCAACCAACTCGAATTTCCGGAATCGCTTCCGTCATCCGACGGCGTGAGTGAACTTTAAGCGGTGGCTCGCGATTCGTTAATCGCGCGGCGAATCAAGAAACCGCTCATTCGTCTCAGCGGGATCGACCGCGCGTCACCGTGAACGTCGCGCGGACACATGGCCGCGCGCGGCGGCACACAACGGCCTGCCGCGTGCGGATGCGCCATACGGCATCCGAACGAACGGCATCGTGCAAAGTGTCGGGAAGGGAATGAAGAGAGAGACGCAGCAGCTGCAACAGCGGTGAATCAGGCGCCGTGCGGCAAGCGTTCGGATGCGCGACGCGACAAGCGGGCGCGAACGCGCCGCCCGTCACGTCGATTACTTCGCGTGGATCTGAATCTGAGCCTGCGGCTGGGTATTGCCGCCGGTCGCGCGCCAGCGCGCGGGCGTCACACCGATATGCCGCTTGAACACCCGCTGAAACGCGGCCTCGGATTGATAGCCGACCGTCGCGCCGATCTCGGCGACCGACGTCGAGGTTTGCAGCAGCGCGCGACCTGCGATCGTCAGGCGCACTTCAGTCAGCATGTCGGTCGCGGAGCGGCCGATCGCTTCCTGAAACTGTCGCACGAACGTCGCGCGGGACATGTGGCACATGGCCGCGAACTGATCGAGCGTCCACGGTTCGCCGGGCTGCTCGAACATCGAAGACAGCGCCGGCTGCAGGCGCGGCTGCCCGGCGAGCGCAAGCAGGCCGCGCGGCGCGTCCGCGGCTTCGCTCGCAAAACGCAGCGTCAATGCAAAAAGCGCCGCGGACAGATAGTTGATCAGACATTCGCTGCCGGGGCTTTCGTCGAGCGCTTCTTCCCGCATCAGCGAGACGATGCGCGCGAGGCGCGAGCCGGCCACGGTCGACTGCGCGTGCGCGCGCTTGCCGTCCTCGGCGTCCGCCTGCATGAGCGCGCCGCCTTCGGCCGCGACGTCCGCGATGTGCATCGCCCCGGCGGCTTCGTTGCGCGCGGTGTCGGATGCCGCGTCGTGCGAGCCGCTTTGCGCGCCATGATTCGCGACCGGCCCGGTGCTCACGACGAGCCGCGCGGGCAGATGTTCGCGCAGCAGCCGGTCCGGCATCGCGCCGACCAGAAAGCGCCCGCATAGCAGATCGGCAGCCGGCCCCGTGCTGTCGTTTTCCACCACGGTCAACGTGATATTGCGGCGCTTGACCGACGGCGCGGGCTGCGCGCCGCTTCCGTCGTGAATCCGGTGCGCCGTGCCGGTCGGAAACAGGATCACGTCGCCGGCCGTCAGCTTGCGCGGCGGCCCGTTGCCGTCCTCGAGCACCGCTTCACCCGTCAGCAGCACGTGATACGGAATCTCGTGAAGGCCCGCGGTGCCGACCTCCACCGCCCAGGGCGAACCGAAATGGCAGCGCTCGTCGATGCGTCCGTTCACCGGCGTCAGCGACAGGAAGCGGCTTAGCAGATCCATATGAGTCGTTTGAGCAATTTGTTGATCCGTTAGCGAATTCGCACGCAGCGGCGACCGACGTACATTGACTCCATCCCATGCAGCCCGATTTTACTGGACGACGGCGCGGCGCACGGCCAATGGGTCTCAGGCCTTGTGTGCGCGATGCATGCAACGAATTGGAGCGATAGATGAAGACGATCAATATCGATGTCGCGGTGATCGGCGCCGGCAGCGCCGGCCTGTCGGCGTACCGCGCGGCGAAGGCCGCGGGCGCGTCGACTGTTCTGATCGAAGGCGGCCCTTACGGCACGACCTGTGCGCGCGTCGGCTGTATGCCGTCGAAGCTCCTGATCGCAGCCGCCGAGGCCGCGCATGCGGCCGCTCGCACCGCGCCGTTCGGCGTGCATGTCGACGGCACGATCCGCGTCGACGGCCGCGAGGTGATGCGGCGCGTGAAAAGCGAACGCGACCGCTTCGTCGGTTTCGTGGTCGACAGCGTCGAAGCGCTGCCCGCGGAGGACCGCCTGATCGGCTACGCGAAGTTTATCGACGACAACCTGCTGCAGGTCGGCGAGCACATCCGCGTGCGGGCGCGCAGCGTCGTGATCGCGACCGGCTCGTCACCGTATGTGCCGCCGTTGTATCGCACACTCGGCGAGCGGGCGATCGTCAACGACGACGTCTTCGACTGGGACGATCTGCCGCGCAAGGTCGCGGTGATCGGCGCCGGCGTGATCGGCCTCGAACTCGGTCAGGCGCTTGCGCGCCTGCACGTCGACGTGACGGTGCTCGGCGCGCGCGGCCGCGTCGGCCCGCTCTCCGATCCGGCGATCCGCGACTACGCGCAGCAGGTGTTCAGCGATGAGCTGCGTTTCGAAGCGCGCGCGGAAGTCGAAGCGGCGACGCGCGAAGGCGACGTCGTGCATCTGCGCTACCGCACGAGCGACGGCACGCTCGTCGACGATACGTTCGACTATGTGCTCGTCACCGCGGGCCGCCGTGCGAACGTCGACAGGCTCGCGCTCGGCAACACGACGTTCGCACTCGACGCGAACGGCGTGCCGGCGTACGACCCGCTGACGCTGCAGGCCGGCACGCATCCGGTGTTTATCGCGGGCGACGCGAACGGCGTGCTGCCGCTGTTGCACGAAGCCGCCGACGAAGGACGCGCGGCCGGCAACAACGCCGCGCATTATCCGTTTGTCACGCCGCTCGTGCGCCGTGCGCCGATCTCGGTGCTGTTCTCGGACCCGGGCATCGCGATGGTCGGCACGCGGCACGCGGACCTTGCGCCCGGCAGCTTCGTCACCGGCGACGTGAGCTTCGAAGACCAGGGGCGCAGCCGCGTGATGCTGCGCAATCGCGGGCTGATGCACGTGTATGTGGACAGGATGACGCGCCGCTTCGCCGGCGCCGAGTGGATCGGGCCGGACGCCGAGCACATCGCCCATCTGCTCGCGTGGGCCCTGCAGATGAACCTCACCGTCGACGCGATGCTCGAGATGCCGTTCTACCATCCGGTCGTCGAGGAAGGCTTGCGCACCGCGCTGAGAAACGCGGTGGCGCGGCTGAAAGACGCGCAATGAGCGAGCGGGATGCGGGGGCGCCTAGATCGTGAAGCGTCCCTGTGCCGTACTCCTTCTGCCCTACGCCTTCTGCCCTATGTCTCAGGCCTGGCCGCTGAACAATGCGCCCGACGTCTGACCTTCCTCCGACAGCAACGACGCGAGTTCGGCCGCTGCTGTCGCCATCGCCCCTTCGATCGTCATCGCGGCGGTCTGCAAGACCGCGATCGCCGGGTTCGGCGTGCTGCCGGCCCCGCGGTGCAGCGACAAGGTGGCAATCTGCCCTTCGACCGCGGTCAGCTGCGCCTGCAGATCCTTGATCAGCTGCTGGATCTCCTGAACGGCGGGATTCGTCGACACTGAACCACCGCCGCCGCCCGACCCGCCTGCACCACCGGCGCCGCCCGCTCCGCCCGCGTGCGCCGCGCG
>NZ_CADIKF010000053.1 GCF_902859875.1 Paraburkholderia solisilvae
GCCAGCAGCCCCGCCGGGCCGGACACCAGCACCGGCACAAAGGCCGGCGCGCGCACGGCTTCGGGCTTTTTGCGCGCGAGCGCGTTGCGGCGCGCGGCAGCGAGCCGGTCGACCGTGACGGGCGGGATGCGGGCGGCGCTTTCATCGAGCGCACGGCGCACTTGCCACACGAACTCGATTTCTTTATCGGGAGCGGAGCTCATAGCGTAATTCCTTTGGCCTTGAGCGCCTGGGCCAGCGTGTGCGTGGCTCGCGAGCAGTGGGTCTTCACACTGCCTTCGGAGCAGCCCATCGCGGCGGCAGTCTCGGCGACATCCATGTCTTCCCAGTAACGCATCAGAAACGCCTCCCGTTGACGTGCCGGCAACCGTTGGATTTCCTCATCGATCAACTGCAGAATCTGCTCGCGCGCGAGCTTTTCTTCGCCGCTTTCCGCGCCGATCGTGCTTTCCTGCGCATCGATCGTCTCGAGCGGGTCGAATTCGTCGTCATCCGCGCTCGCCAGCGACGAGAACAGGCTCACCCACGTATTGCGCACCTTCTGGCGGCGGAAATAGTCGTGCGTCGCGTTCTGCAGAATACGCTGAAACAAAAGCGGAAGCTCGGCCGGCGGACGGTCGCCGTACTTTTCGGCGAGCTTGATCATGGCGTCCTGCACGATGTCGAGCGCGGCGTCGTCGTCCCGCACGGCGTAAACCGTCTGCTTGAACGCGCGCCTTTCGACGCCCGCCAGAAAATCGGCGAGTTCTTTGTCTGATGCCATCCGTGCTGAGTGGGCGTTGCGGTCGTGCGGTGGATCCGTGAGAGAAGCGGCCGGAAAAATGCGAATGGAGCGGCCGAAAAATATCGTAAAACTCGCGGATGCTAACAAAATTTGGCGGCAGCCGGGGGAAATCGGGCAGCGTCATCGCAAACTGCGAACAAATAGCGGGCAAACGTTTGACAAAGTGTGTCGGGCGCGCGGTCAAACGGGAAGCCGGTTGCCGCATCGTGAAAAGCGGGCCGCCGAGGTCCGCGCTTGCCTATTGTTTCCCCTCGATTGCGCGCGTTGCCCGTTGTTGCCCGCCGTTGCCGATCCGATGCGTGGTCCGGAAATATTTTCTTGACCGAACGGTCACTTCCCGCTATCGTCGCAGGTTCGCAATATAAGTGACTAGTCTCATTTGAGGCGGACCCAAGAAGTCCGCCAGTCAAACTGGACGCGCCGCTTGAACCCGAGCCACAAGCCCGGCAGAGAGCACCCGATCAATTTTTTGCCGAAAATTCGAAAGGTGAACGATGAATATGCCCAGCGCGGAATTCTCCACGTCGGATACCACTCCCCATCACGAAGCTGATTCGATCGGCGGCACCGTGCTCATGAAGGCACTGGCCGACGAAGACGTCGAATTTGTCTGGGGCTATCCCGGCGGCTCGGTACTCTACATCTACGACGAGCTTTACAAGCAGGACAAGTTTCAGCACGTGCTCGTGCGTCACGAGCAGGCCGCGGTCCACGCGGCCGATGCGTATGCGCGCGCGACCGGCAAGGTCGGCGTCTGCCTCGTGACCTCCGGCCCCGGTGTCACCAATGCGGTCACCGGCATCGCGACCGCCTACATGGATTCGATCCCGCTCGTCGTCATCAGCGGCCAGGTGCCCACCGCCGCGATCGGCCAGGACGCCTTCCAGGAATGCGACACGGTCGGTATCACGCGGCCCTGCGTGAAGCACAACTTCCTCGTGAAGGACGTGCGCGAGCTTGCGGCCACCGTCAAGAAAGCTTTCTATATCGCGCGAACCGGCCGGCCCGGTCCGGTGCTGATCGACATTCCGAAAGACGTGTCGAAGGCGCCATGCGAGTACGAGCCGGTCAAGACCGTTGCGCTGCGCTCCTACAACCCGGTCACGAAGGGCCACTCCGGCCAGATCCGCAAGGCCGTGTCGCTGCTGCTGTCCGCGAAGCGTCCGTATATCTACACGGGCGGCGGCATCATCCTCGCGGATGCGGCGCGCGAGCTGAACCAGTTCGCCGATCTGCTCGGCTACCCGGTCACCAACACGCTGATGGGCCTCGGCGGCTACCGCGCGAGCGACAAGAAGTTTCTCGGCATGCTCGGCATGCACGGCACCTACGAAGCGAACATGGCCATGCAGCACTGCGACGTGCTGATCGCCATCGGCGCGCGCTTTGACGACCGCGTGATCGGCGACCCGGCGCACTTCGCGTCGCAGCCGCGCAAGATCATTCATATCGACATCGACCCGTCGTCCATTTCGAAGCGGGTGAAGGTCGATATTCCGATCGTCGGCGACGTGAAAGAGGTGCTGAAGGAACTGATCGAGCAGCTGCAGACCGCTGAGCATGGTCCCGACACCGAGGCGCTCGCCGCGTGGTGGAAGGACATCGAAGGCTGGCGCTCGAAAAATTGCCTGAAGTACGACCGCAAGAGCGAAATCATCAAGCCGCAGTACGTGGTCGAAAAGCTGTGGGAGCTGACCGACGGCAACGCGTTCGTCTGCTCGGACGTCGGCCAGCACCAGATGTGGGCCGCGCAGTTCTATCGCTTCAACAAGCCGCGCCGCTGGATCAACTCGGGCGGTCTCGGCACGATGGGCTTCGGCCTGCCGGCCGCGATGGGCGTGAAAATCGCGCATCCGGACGACGAAGTGGTGTGTATCACCGGCGAAGGCTCGATCCAGATGTGCATCCAGGAACTGTCGACGTGTAAGCAATACGACACGCCGGTCAAGATCATCTCGCTGAACAACCGCTATCTGGGCATGGTGCGCCAGTGGCAGCAGATCGAATACAGCAAGCGCTATTCGCATTCGTATATGGATGCGCTGCCGGACTTCGTGAAGCTGGCCGAAGCGTATGGCCATGTCGGCATGCGCATCGAGAAGACAGCGGATGTCGAAGGCGCGCTGAAAGAAGCGCTGCGTCTGAAGGATCGCACGGTGTTTCTCGATTTCCAGACCGATCCGACCGAAAACGTCTGGCCGATGGTTCAGGCCGGCAAGGGCATCACCGAGATGCTGCTCGGTTCGGAAGATCTATAACGGCGCCGGTTTCGACTGTCGCAGCCGGCTTCGCCACGCGCGCCTTCACGAAAGGCGCAATGCGAGCGGAGCGGCGCGGCCGGTGCGGATAAATCGATACATCGACATCTGGAAGAAGCAATCATGAGGCATATCATTTCTGTGCTGCTGGAGAACGAACCGGGCGCGTTATCGCGCGTCGTCGGCCTGTTTTCGGCACGCGGCTACAACATCGAAACCTTGACGGTGGCGCCGACCGAAGACCGTTCGCTGTCGCGCATGACCATCGTGTCCATTGGCTCGGACGACGTGATCGAGCAGATTACGAAGCATCTGAACCGCCTGATCGAGGTGGTGAAAGTGGTCGACCTGACCGAGGGCGCCCACATCGAGCGCGAGCTGATGCTGATCAAGGTACGCGCGGTCGGCAAGGAACGTGAGGAGATGAAACGGATGGCGGATATTTTCCGCGGCCGCATCATCGACGTCACGGAGAAGACCTACACGATCGAACTGACGGGCGCGAGCGACAAGCTCGACGCATTTATCGAAGGGCTCGATGCGACTGCGATTCTCGAGACGGTCCGCACGGGCGGCTCGGGTATCGGACGCGGCGAACGCATTCTTAAGGTTTGACGTAGCCGGATTCGCTACATTTATTGATTGTGGCCATCCGCATTTCCTGTGTATGGCCGCAGCAAAAGCGCAACATTTGACTTCACCGTATTCACCGTTTATCGCCAAGGAACAGACATGAAAGTTTTCTACGACAAGGACGCCGACCTCTCCCTGATCAAAGGCAAGCAGGTCACGATCATCGGCTACGGCTCGCAAGGCCATGCGCACGCACTGAACCTGAAGGACAGCGGCGTGAAGGTGACGGTCGGTCTGCGCAAGGGCGGCGCTTCGTGGAGCAAGGCCGAGAACGCGGGTCTGACCGTGAAGGAAGTGGCGGAAGCCGTGAAGGGCGCCGACGTCGTGATGATGCTGCTGCCCGACGAGCAGATCGCCGAGGTATACAAGAGCGAAGTGCACGCGAACATCAAGCAGGGCGCGGCGCTCGCCTTCGCGCACGGCTTCAACGTGCACTACGGCCAGGTGATTCCGCGTGCGGATCTCGACGTGATCATGATCGCGCCGAAGGCGCCGGGTCACACGGTGCGCAGCACGTATTCGCAGGGCGGCGGCGTGCCGCATCTGGTCGCGGTGGCGCAGGACAAGTCGGGCGCGGCGCGCGATATCGCGCTGTCGTACGCGGCGGCCAACGGCGGCGGCCGTGCCGGCGTGATCGAGACGAACTTCCGCGAAGAAACCGAAACCGACCTGTTCGGCGAACAGGCGGTGCTGTGCGGCGGCACGGTGGACCTGATCAAGGCCGGCTTCGAGACGCTGGTGGAAGCGGGCTACGCGCCGGAAATGGCGTACTTCGAGTGCCTGCATGAACTGAAGCTGATCGTCGACCTGATCTACGAAGGCGGCATCGCGAACATGAACTACTCGATCTCGAACAACGCGGAGTACGGCGAATACGTGACGGGTCCGCGCATCATCACGGAAGAAACGAAGAAGGTGATGAAGGATGTGCTGAAGGACATCCAGACCGGCGAGTACGCGAAGAGCTTCATCATCGAAAACCGCGCGGGCGCGCCGACGCTGCAGTCGCGCCGCCGTCTGACGGCCGAGCACCAGATCGAACAGGTCGGTGCGAAGCTGCGCGCGATGATGCCGTGGATCGCGAAGAACAAGCTCGTCGATCAGTCGAAGAACTAAAGCGGGCGGCGGGCGTGTTCCCGCTTGCCGCCGCGCGGTGCATCCGCTGTACTGCGCGTCCTCACGAAGCCGTCCAGGCGTGCTGAACCCTGGACGGCTTTTGCTATCCTATGGTTTTACAAAAACACTGAAGCCATCCCATCCATGAATTACCCTCATCCGATCATCGCGCGCGAAGGCTGGCCGTTTATCGCAATTGCCGTTGTCGTGGCGCTGTTGGTCCATGCCTTTCTGGGGTTCGGCATTGCGTGGCTGTTCTGGTTGCTCGTCATCTTCGTGGTTCAATTCTTCCGCGATCCGGCAAGACCCATTCCGACGCAGCCCAATGCGGTGCTGTGTCCCGCCGACGGGCGCATCGTCGCCGTCGAAACCGCGCACGATCCCTACGCGAATCGCGAAGCGCTGAAGATCAGCGTGTTCATGAACGTGTTCAACGTGCATTCGCAACGCTCGCCGGTCGATGGCGCGATTGCGAAGGTCGAATACTTTCCGGGTTCTTATCTGAATGCCGCCGTCGATAAAGCGTCGCTCGAAAATGAGCGCAATGCGCTCGTGATCGAAACGGCGAGCGGCGCGACGGTCACCTCGGTGCAGATCGCCGGGCTGATCGCGCGGCGCATTCTGTGCTACGTGCGGGCGGGAGAGCCGCTCACGCGCGGCCAGCGCTACGGCTTTATCCGCTTCGGCTCGCGCGTCGACGTCTATCTGCCGATGGGCAGCCGGCCGCGCGTGTCGATCGGCGAGAAGGTGGCCGCGTCGTCGACCGTTCTGGCCGACCTGTAAAGCGGCGCAGGGAGACCCCGATGGCCCTCAAACCGCGTCGCCCCCGTACTGGCGCAGCGCCGCAAGCGCGGCCGATCCGACCGTTTCGCCGCAACAAGCCGGCTGGCGACCCGGTGCCGGGCGTCATCGAAAGCCGGCGCGCCGCGCGTCAGCAATTCCTGCGCAAGCGCGGCATCTACCTGTTGCCGAACGCGTTCACCACCGCAGCGCTCTTCTGCGGCTTTTTCGCGGTCGTGCAAGCGATGAACGTACGCTTCGAAGTCGCGGCCATCGCGATCTTCGTCGCGATGGTGCTCGATGGCATGGATGGGCGCGTCGCGCGTATCACGCATACGCAAAGCGCGTTCGGCGAACAGTTCGACAGCCTGTCGGACATGGTGTCGTTCGGTGTTGCGCCGGCGCTCGTGATGTACGAGTGGGTGCTGAAGGACCTCGGCCGCTGGGGCTGGCTCGCGGCGTTCGTCTACTGCTCGGGCGCGGCGCTGCGTCTTGCGCGCTTCAATACGAATATCGGCGTGGTCGACAAGCGCTTTTTCCAGGGCATGCCGAGCCCGGCCGCCGCCGCGCTGATCGCGGGCTTCGTCTGGCTCGCGACCGATAATCGCGTACCGTTGAAGCTCGGCTGGCTGCCTTGGGTCGCATTCGCACTGACGGTCTATGCGGGCGTGACGATGGTGTCGAACGCGCCGTTCTATAGCGGCAAAGCGCTCGATATCCGGCATCGCGTGCCGTTCGCGGCGACGCTGTTGATCGTCATGCTGTTCGTGCTGGTGTCGTCCGATCCGCCGTTGATGCTATTCGGCCTCTTTGTGCTGTACGGGCTGTCCGGCTATGTGTTCTGGGGGTATCAGGCGCTGCGCGGACGCAGTAATCCGGCGCGCTCGTCGCAGCGGCAGTCCTAGCGCCGGACCTGGCTCGCGAGGCGGGCGCTGATCAGCGTCCGCCGGCAAAACAGGCCGTGAGTTGCCGCACGTTGGTCGTGCAGCGCACGCTGTTGCGAATCCCCTCGGCCTATGCGTTATCCGGCACGGCTGCCGGCGATTATCGCCGGCGGCTGTTTCATTCGCCGTTTTCATGAGCTGTTTTCATTCGCCGTTTTCATTTTCAATCGACGTATTTGGCGCTGGCTATGCCGTCTGTCGCCGCGCCGTTTCTGCGCAAGGCGGAACGCGTGACACAGGCAATCGGCCGGTCACGGGCGGTTCTGCGCGCGCTTATCGTGAATTGCGCGAATCGGCGAATCTCGCTATAGTCGCTGGCATGGCACTTTCCAAGTTCCCCTTCCTGTTTCTTCAAGCCGGCGCGCTACTACGCTCGCTAGCTTCGGCGCGCCTGTCGCGCTGACCGTTTTCGCCCTCCGTCTGCCTCGTACGTGTTAGCGTCGCCAGCCGGTGGCGCAAACAGCCGTATTCCTTTTCGATTTGAATTGACCGGATCCCCCAGGAGACCTGAGATGGCAGACAAACTGATCATTTTCGACACGACGTTGCGTGATGGCGAGCAATCGCCCGGCGCGTCGATGACGAAAGAAGAGAAAATCCGTATCGCGAAACAGCTCGAGCGGATGAGGGTGGATGTGATCGAAGCGGGTTTTGCCGCGAGCTCGAACGGCGACTTCGATGCGATCCACACAATCGCGTCGACGATCAAGGACAGCACCGTGTGCTCGCTGGCGCGCGCGAACGACAAAGACATTCAACGCGCCGCCGATGCGCTCAAACCTGCCGACCACTTCCGCATCCACACCTTCATCGCGACGTCGCCGCTGCATATGGAGAAGAAGCTGCGCATGACGCCGGACCAGGTGTTCGAGCAGGCGAGGCTCGCGGTGCGTTTCGCGCGCAAGTTCACCAACGACGTCGAGTTCTCGCCGGAAGACGGCAGCCGTTCGGACATGGACTTCCTGTGCCGTGTGCTCGAGGCGGTGATCGCCGAAGGCGCGACCACGATCAATATCGCCGATACGGTCGGCTACGGTGTGCCGGAGCTGTACGGCAACCTGGTGAAGACGCTGCGCGAGCGTATTCCGAACTCCGATAAAGCGGTGTTTTCGGTGCACTGTCACAACGATCTCGGCATGGCCGTCGCGAATTCGCTGGCGGGTGTGCAGATCGGCGGCGCGCGTCAGGTCGAGTGCACGGTCAACGGCCTCGGCGAGCGTGCGGGCAATACCTCGCTCGAAGAAATCGTGATGGCGGTGAAGACGCGCAAGGATTACTTCGGGCTCGAGGTCGGCCTCGATACCACGCAGATCGTGCCGGCATCGAAACTGGTTTCGCAAATCACGGGTTTCGTCGTGCAGCCGAACAAGGCGGTGGTCGGCGCCAACGCGTTTGCGCATGCTTCCGGCATTCACCAGGACGGTGTGCTGAAGGCGCGCGACACCTATGAAATCATGCGCGCGGAAGACGTGGGCTGGGCTGCGAACAAGATCGTGCTCGGCAAATTGTCGGGCCGCAATGCGTTCAAGCAGCGTTTGCAGGAACTCGGCATTGCACTGGACAGTGAAGCCGAACTGAACGCTGCGTTCACGCGCTTCAAGGACCTCGCGGACCGCAAGGCCGAGATTTTCGACGAGGACATTATCGCGATCGTCACGGAAGAGTCGCTGCAGGCGCAGGAAAAGGAGCACTACAAGTTCGTGTCGCTTGCGCAGCGCTCGGAAACGGGCGAACAGCCGCAGGCGCGTATCGTGTTTTCGGTGGAAGGCAAGGAAGTGACCGCGGAAGCGCGCGGCAACGGACCGGTCGATGCGACGCTGAATGCGATCGAAAGCGAAGTGGGCAGCGGCGCCGAGTTTCTGCTGTTCTCGGTGAATGCGATCACGACCGGCACGCAGGCGCAAGGCGAGGTGACCGTGCGGCTGTCGAAGGCGGGCCGCGTGGTCAATGGCGTCGGCACCGATCCGGACATCGTCGCGGCATCGGCGAAGGCATATATCGCGGCGCTCAACCGGCTGTATGCAGGCGCGGACAAGCTGAATCCGCAGCGGTCGTAACTGCCTCTGTTTGTCGCGCGAGCGTTCGTGGCGCGCCAGCTTTCTTGGCTGCCGTCTCTCGCTGCTTCTCTCGCATCAAGCGGCAAAAAACAAACCCCGTGCGGCCTGCCGGCCTCACGGGGTTTTTCATGCCGTCGCTAGTTGGCGCAGCCGTGCCGCACCGCGGCGTTCAGAAGAAACCGCGGTGATCCGGGTCGTGCAGCGGATCCGGCGTCTTCTGCGTGAGCCGCAGAATGCCCTGATCGTCGAAGTAGAAGCTATACAGCATGTACCAGACGTTGTCCTCGTAGTACCGGTAGGTCCACACTTCGCGCTTCATCAGCGGGAAATAGGCGGTTTCCTCGGGCCGGCCGAAGTTGACGAGCACGTCGGCGCGCGTCCACTTGCCGATTTCCGCGCGGTAGAACTCGTTGGGCTGCAGCACCTGACGCACGCTGACGATCTTGCCGTTCGCGTCGATGTCCGCGGCGGTCGTGTACTCGCCCATCGGCTGCGTCGGCCACATCAGCCGCTTGCCGCCGTTGGGCAGATCGTAGACCTCGCGCGGCGGCCCGAGGCGGGCGATCACCGTCGACTGGTCGGCGCCGGCCTGATAGCCTTGCCACGGCTGCGCGCAGCCGGCCAGCGCGAGCGCGCCCGCGCAGGCGAGCAGCGCCCGCTGTGCACGCGTGCGCCGCATGAGCGCGCGCAAGAGACGCGCGCAGGCGATTGAAAGGCGATTGAACATGAGTCACTCCGAATGCGGTTTTGCGGTTATTTCTATCGTACGGATGCATCATTTTGACATGCTGTGCGGTGAAAGAATTTCAAACCGCGTAGCAATTCAGCGGCGCGCGGTGCGCTTGCGACCGTGTGCGACCAGCGTGCTACCCACGGTCGCCGGCCGCACACCGGCCCGCCGTCGCCCGCTTCAACCGGCCCGAAAGGCCGGTTCTCCGGGCTTTTACGCTGTGCTACAATACGCGCTTCGTCGTAACCCACGGCACGGCCCTTCTTCCGTGACCGCCTGTTGAATCAAAGGAAATCAAATGACTGTTGCTGAAATCAAGAAATCCGACGTCGTTGCGCAATTCGCTCGCGGCGCTAATGACACCGGCTCCCCCGAAGTGCAAGTTGCGCTGCTCACGTCGCGCATCAACGAGTTGACTTCTCACTTCAAAGCCCACACGAAAGACCATCACAGCCGCCGTGGTCTGCTGCGCATGGTGAGCCGCCGTCGCAAGCTGCTCGACTATCTGAAGGGTAAGGACGCCGATCGTTATCGCTCGCTGATCGAGAAGCTGGGTCTGCGCAAGTAAGCGGGTCGTTTTTCAGCAAAGTGCCTGTGTCAGTTCCGCTGATGCAGGCATTTTGTTTTTGAACGGTACGCAGCGTTCAACCATGCGAATGCGAATGCCTGAGACGTCGTTACTCCTGCTTCGCCTCGCGTGCATCGGCCAGTCGCCCGTTATCGCAAACCATAACGTCGGGTAACTTCCGATAACGTCGTGAAACGCGGCGACATCGCGGCACGTTCGAATGCGGCCGCGAAAATCGGCGGACGCGGCGGGCGACAGCGGTCGCCGGCGGCGGCCAGCGGGAAAAGTTGAAAAAACGGCGGCAGCAGCGGCGGCACGCAATGGGCGCCGCGATAGCAGTCAGCAGCAAGAGCAATCGGGCTGCAGGGAAGGGCGCTGTGTCATTCCAGCGGTTCGCGCGAGCACCGCGCGACTCTCTGGAATGGCATAACACTCCTCTTCCCCTGCGGTGCCGGTTCGGGTGTTGCCGTGGCGCATCGGCGCTCGCGGCATGACGAAAAGATCAATGGAGGACAAATTGTCTATGTTTAACAAGATCGTCAAAGAATTTAAGTGGGGGCAGCATACGGTTCGCCTCGAAACGGGCGAAATCGCCCGTCAGGCAGGCGGTGCGGTGCTCGTCGATATTGAAGATACGGTTGTGCTCGCGACCGTCGTCGGCGCGAAGACCGCCAAGCCGGGTCAGGACTTCTTCCCGCTGACCGTCGACTACATCGAGAAAACCTACTCCGCCGGCAAGATTCCGGGCGGTTTCTTCCGTCGCGAAGGCCGTCCGTCGGAAGGCGAAACGCTCATCTCCCGCCTGATCGACCGTCCGCTGCGTCCGCTTTTCCCGGAAGGCTTCTATAACGAAGTGCAGGTCGTCATCCACGTGATGTCGATCAACCCGGAAGTGCCGGCCGACATTCCCGCGCTGATCGGCGCATCGGCGGCGCTCGCGGTATCGGGTCTGCCGTTCAACGGCCCGGTCGGCGCCGCGCGTGTCGCGTACCTCAACAACGAATACGTGCTGAACCCGACGCGCTCGCAGATCAAGGAGTCGCGTCTGGACCTGGTGGTCGCCGGTACCGAGCGTGCGGTGCTGATGGTCGAATCGGAAGCGGACCAGTTGCCGGAAGACGTGATGCTCGGCGCGGTCGTGTTCGGCCACGAGCAGATGCAAACGGCGATCGACGCGATTCACGAGCTGGTGCGCGACGGCGGCAAGCCGGAGTGGGACTGGCAGCCGGCGCCGAAGAACGAAGCGCTGATCTCGCGCGTCAATGAGATCGCGTACAACGAACTGCTTGGCGCGTATCAAACGCGTGACAAGCAGGCGCGTTCGGCGAAGCTGAAGGAAATCTACGCCGCGACCTCCGCGAAGCTCGAAGCGGAAGCGCTCGCATCGGGCGCCGCGGCGGCCGATAAGGCGACGGTCGGCAACGTGCTGTTCGACATCGAAGCGAAGATTGTCCGTTCGCAGATCCTGAACGGCGAGCCGCGCATCGACGGCCGCGACACGCGCACGGTGCGCCCGATCGAGATCCGCACCGGCGTGTTGCCGCGTACGCACGGCTCGGCGCTCTTCACGCGTGGCGAAACGCAGGCGCTCGTGGTCGCAACGCTCGGCACCAAGGGCGATGAGCAGATCATCGACGCGCTCGAAGGCGAGTACCGCGACCGCTTCATGCTCCACTACAACATGCCGCCGTTCGCAACCGGCGAAACCGGCCGCGTCGGTTCGCCCAAGCGCCGCGAAATCGGCCACGGCCGGCTCGCGAAGCGCGCGCTCGTCGCGTGCCTGCCGAGCGCCGACGAATTCGGCTACTCGATTCGCGTCGTCTCGGAAATCACCGAGTCGAACGGCTCGTCGTCGATGGCATCGGTCTGCGGCGGCTGTCTCGCGCTGATGGACGCCGGCGTGCCGATGAAGGCGCACGTCGCGGGCATCGCGATGGGTCTGATTCTCGAGGGCAACCGGTTTGCGGTGTTGACCGACATTCTCGGCGACGAGGACCACCTCGGCGACATGGACTTCAAGGTGGCCGGCACGGCTGACGGCGTCACGGCGCTGCAGATGGACATCAAGATCCAGGGCATCACGAAGGAGATCATGCAGGTCGCGCTCGCGCAGGCGAAGGAAGGCCGCATGCATATCCTCGGCAAGATGACTTCGGCGGTCGCCGGCGCGAATACGCAACTCTCCGAGTTCGCGCCGCGCATGATCACGATCAAGATCAATCCGGAAAAGATCCGCGACGTGATCGGCAAGGGCGGTTCGGTGATCCGCGCGCTGACCGAAGAAACCGGCACGACCATCGATATTTCCGATGACGGCGTCGTGACGATCGCGAGCACCAGCGCCGAAGGCATGGCCGAGGCGAAGAAGCGCATCGAGAACATCACGATGGAAGTCGAAGTGGGCCAGGTGTACGAAGGCACCGTGCTCAAGCTGCTCGACTTCGGCGCGATCGTGAACATCCTGCCGGGCAAGGACGGTCTGTTGCATATCTCCGAGATCGCGAACGAGCGCATCAAGGACATCAACGACTACCTGAAGGAAGGTCAGCAGGTGAAGGTCAAGGTCATCCAGACGGATGAGAAGGGTCGGGTGCGGCTGTCGGCGAAGGCGCTGTTGAACGATGGCGCTCCCGCCCAGCCCGAATCCTCGCCGCAGCAGTAACAGCGTGTCGAGCAAACGGCCGGCAGCGTGAATGCGCGCCGGCCGTTTTTCATGTAGGGTGGATTGCATTGAGAACCCGCAGTTTTCAGCGCAATCCCCACCTTTGGAGACGACAGCGATGAAAGCGATCGAAATTACCGAGTTCGGCGCGCCGGAAGTGTTGAAACTGGCCGAGCGTCCGATGCCGGAACCGAAAGCGGGTGAAGTGCTGATCAAGGTCGCGGCGTTCGGCGTGAATCGTCCCGATGTATTCCAGCGCAAGGGTGCGTATGCGCCGCCGCCTGGCGCGTCGGATCTGCCGGGGCTCGAGGTGGCGGGAGAAATTGTCGGCGGGACGATCGACGCGAAGCACAATCCGTTCGGCCTGAAAACGGGCGACCGCGTGTGCGCGTTGATGGCGGGCGGCGGCTACGCGGAGTTTGCCGCGGTGCCGCTCGCGCAGTGTCTGCCGGTGCCGAAGGGGCTCACCGATGTCGAGGCTGCGTCGCTGCCGGAAACGTTTTTCACGGTCTGGAGCAATGTGTTCGACCGTGCGCTGCTTGGCAAGGGCGAAGGCGGCGCGAACGAAACGTTTCTCGTGCAGGGCGGTTCGAGCGGCATCGGCGTGACGGCGATCCAGATCGCGCATGCGCTTGGCTTTCGCGTGTTCGCGACGGCCGGCTCCGATGACAAATGCCGCGCCTGCGAGGCGCTGGGCGCCGAGCGGGCGATCAACTACAAGACGGAAGATTTCGTCGAAGTGGTGAAGTCGTTGACGAACGACCGCGGTGTCGACGTGATTCTCGACATGGTCGCGGGCAGCTATGTCGCGCGTGAGCTGAAGGCGCTCGCGGACGGCGGCCGTCTCGTGGTGATCGCGCTATTGGGCGGCGCGAAGTCGGAAGTGAACATGAACGACGTGCTGCGCCGGCGGCTCACCATCACCGGTTCGACGCTGCGTCCGCGGCCAGTCGAGTTCAAGGCGAGAATCGCCGCGCAGCTGAAAGAACGCGTGTGGCCGCATCTCGAAGACGGCACGATCAAACCGGTCGTGCATCGTGTGTTTCCGGCCGAAGCGGCTGCAGACGCGCACGCGTTGATGGAGAGCAGCACCCACGTCGGCAAGATCGTGTTGAATTGGGGTGCCAACGCCTGATTCATCGCGCCGGCGCGCTGCGGGTTGGGCCTGTCAACCTGCGTTTGACCCATGTTTGGTCCGGGTTTGACCCATGCGCGCCGCTCAAAGTAAAATCGCGTGTTTTGCGCGTGCAGCGGTAGCTTGCAGTCAGAGAGGTTCGAGGAACCAGGACGAACGACTAAGCGGAATTCGTCCACCATTCATGACATCAGGGCAACGGGCAAGGCGATGGCGAATCAACGGGCAAAACTGGTAGTCGGCAACTGGAAGATGCATGGTCGGCTTGCCGACAACAAAGTGTTGTTGCAGGCGGTGTCGCAGGGTGCCGGCGCATTGCCGCAACAGGTGGGCGTCGGTGTGTGCGTGCCGTGTCCCTATCTCGCGCAGGCGCAGGTGCTGTTGAACGGCGGCCGCGTCGGCTGGGGTGTGCAGGATGTATCCGCGCACGCGCAGGGCGCGTTCACCGGTGAAGTGGCCGCGCAAATGGCGGCGGAGTTCGGCGCGTCGTATGCGATCGTCGGGCACTCCGAGCGGCGCGCGTACCATCTCGAAAGCGTCGAACTCGTTGCAACGAAAACGGTGCGTGCGCTCGAGGCCGGCTTGACGCCCATCGTATGTGTCGGCGAAACGCTCGATCAGCGTGAAGCAGGCGCGACCGAAAGCGTGATCGGCATGCAGATCGACGCCGTGCTCGCGAAGCTGTCGGCGGACGACGCGGCGCGCCTCGTCGTCGCTTACGAGCCGGTCTGGGCGATCGGCACCGGCAGGAGCGCGAGCGCCGAACAGGCGCAGGCGGTGCATGCTTTTTTGCGTGCGCGTCTGGCTGCAAAAAGCGAAGCGGCAGCGGCTCGCGTAGCGCTGTTGTATGGCGGTAGTGTGAAACCGGACAATGCGGAAAGTCTGTTCCGCCAGCAGGACATCGACGGCGGCCTGATCGGCGGTGCGTCGTTGAAGCACGTCGATTTCCTCGCGATCTGTCAGGCGGCCGTCACGGCGAACGCAATGCGGTAAGCGGCGCGGCGTCTGATGAAGCAGATTGCAGAAAGGCGTCTGACCGATCGTTGATTCGATCGGCGGTTCGATTGTTTTGTTGCGCGCAACATGGTTTTACGTTGCGCCTTTAAATAAAGACTCGGGTGAGTGTGATGCTGTATTTGAAAACATTGATCATCGTTGTGCAGTTGCTGTCGGCGCTTGGCATTATCGGCCTCGTGCTGTTGCAGCACGGCAAGGGTGCGGACATGGGCGCGGCATTCGGCAGCGGCGCATCGGGCAGCCTGTTCGGCGCAACGGGTTCGGCGAACTTCCTGTCGCGTACGACCGGCGTGCTGGCCGCGATCTTCTTTGTCACGACGCTTGCGCTGACTTACATCGGCGCGTATCACGTGAAGCCTTCCGCAGGTGTCCTTGGCACTGTTGCGCCGACGAGCGCGCCCGTTGCATCTGCGGTTGCACCGGCATCCGCGGCGGCGTCTGCATCGCCTGCGGCGACTTCAGGGGCGACGGTTGCGGCGCCCGCATCGCCGGCGGCGGCGTCAGCGCCGGGCCAGGATGTACCGAAATAAATTTTTCGAATGGCCTGCTTTTGTGCGTTGAACAAACTGTTTAAACCAGTTAGAATCTAAGTCTTGAAGCGATTCGCGGCTTTTATAAGTTGATTTCCCGGATTGCAGACAGTGCCGACGTGGTGAAATTGGTAGACACGCTATCTTGAGGGGGTAGTGGCGCAAGCTGTGCGAGTTCGAGTCTCGCCGTCGGCACCAATGTTATCTAGAGACGTTATGCTAATGCCAGCCGCTTGCTTCGCTTCGGCTGGCATTTTCACTTCTAGTGAGCTGCTTGCCATACGCTTACAACAACAAGCAGTTCGAAGTGATACGCGCGTCGGGGGAGGCGTCTGCTCCCGGCATCTGGTGGCATCAGAACCAACCGATTGAGGATAGTCTTGAACCTCGCAGCCTATTTCCCCGTATTGCTGTTCCTCCTCGTGGGTACCGGTTTAGGCGTAGCACTGGTCAGCATCGGCAAGATCCTCGGTCCCAACCGGCCAGATAGCGAAAAGAACGCGCCGTACGAATGCGGCTTCGAAGCGTTCGAAGATGCGCGCATGAAGTTCGACGTGCGCTACTACCTGGTCGCCATCCTGTTCATCATTTTCGATCTTGAAACCGCGTTCCTGTTTCCGTGGGGCGTCGCGCTGCGTGACATCGGCTGGCCGGGCTTCATCTCGATGATGATTTTTCTGCTCGAATTCCTGCTGGGCTTCGCCTATATCTGGAAGAAAGGCGGCCTCGACTGGGAATGACGGGTCCAATCGCCGGTTTGCAGGGCGGCCTACGCTAGCTGCCCGTCTGGAGTGGAAAGCAAATGAGTATCGAAGGGGTCTTGAAGGAAGGGTTTGTCACCACGACGGCTGACAAACTGATCAACTGGACGCGCACCGGTTCTCTGTGGCCGATGACGTTCGGTCTCGCGTGTTGCGCGGTCGAGATGATGCATGCGGGCGCCGCCCGCTACGACCTCGACCGCTTCGGCGTGGTGTTTCGTCCGAGTCCGCGTCAGTCGGACGTGATGATCGTCGCCGGCACGCTGTGCAACAAGATGGCGCCCGCGCTGCGCAAGGTGTACGACCAGATGGCCGAGCCGCGCTGGGTGATTTCGATGGGCTCGTGTGCGAACGGTGGGGGCTATTACCACTACTCGTACTCGGTGGTGCGCGGTTGTGATCGCATCGTGCCGGTCGACGTCTACGTGCCGGGCTGTCCGCCCACGGCCGAGGCGCTCGTCTACGGCGTGATCCAGCTGCAGGCGAAGATCCGCCGCACCAACACCATCGCCCGTCAATAAGGCCTGAGCCTCCCCCACAATATGGCAAGCAAACTCGAGACCCTCAAAGCGAATCTCGAGGCGGCCTTTGGCGGCCGCCTGTCGAGCATCACGGAATCCGTCGGTGAACTGACGATCGTCGTGAAAGCGAGCGAATACCTCGACGTGGCGAAGCAGTTGCGCGACGACGCATCGCTCAAGTTCGAACAACTGATCGATCTGTGCGGCGTCGACTACCAGACGTACGGCGACGGCGCATACGAAGGCCCGCGTTTTGCCGCGGTGCTGCATCTGCTGTCGGTGTCGAAGAACTGGCGCGTGCGCCTGCGCGTGTTCGCGCCGGACGACGACCTGCCGATCGTGCCGTCGGTGGTCGACGTGTGGAATTCCGCGAACTGGTACGAGCGCGAAGCGTTCGACCTGTACGGCATCGTCTTCGAAGGCCACCCGGACCTGCGCCGCATCCTGACCGACTACGGTTTCATCGGTCACCCGTTCCGCAAGGATTTCCCGATCTCCGGCCACGTCGAAATGCGTTACGACCCGGAAGAGAAGCGCGTCGTCTATCAGCCGGTGACGATCGAGCCGCGCGAAATCACGCCGCGTGTGATCCGCGAGGATCACTATGGCGGTCTGAAACATTAAGAGAGCGCCATGGCAGAGATCAAGAACTACACGCTCAACTTCGGCCCGCAGCACCCGGCAGCGCACGGCGTGCTGCGCCTCGTGCTCGAACTCGACGGCGAAGTGATCCAGCGCGCCGATCCGCACATCGGCCTGCTGCACCGCGCGACCGAAAAGCTCGCGGAAACCAAGACGTTCATTCAATCGGTGCCGTATATGGACCGTCTCGACTACGTGTCGATGATGGTGAACGAACACGGTTATGTGCTCGCGATCGAAAAGCTGCTCGGCATCGACGTGCCGGTTCGCGCGAAGTACATCCGCGTGCTGTTCGACGAAGTTACGCGCGTGCTGAACCACCTGATGTGGATCGGCGCGCACGCGCTCGACGTCGGCGCGATGGCGGTGTTTCTGTATGCGTTCCGCGAGCGCGAAGACCTGATGGACGTGTACGAGGCGGTGTCCGGCGCACGGATGCACGCGGCGTACTATCGTCCGGGCGGCGTCTACCGCGATCTGCCTGACGCAATGCCGCAATACAAGGCGTCGAAAATCCGCAATGCGAAGGCGCTTTCGCGGTTGAACGAGAACCGTCAGGGTTCGCTGCTCGACTTTATCGAAGACTTCTTCAACCGCTTCCCGAAGTGCGTCGACGAGTACGAAACGCTGCTCACCGACAACCGGATCTGGAAACAGCGTCTGGTCGGCATCGGCGTCGTGAGCCCGGAGCGGGCGCTGCAACTCGGCATGACCGGCGCGATGCTGCGCGGCTCGGGCGTCGAGTGGGATTTGCGCAAGAAGCAGCCCTACGAGGTTTACGATCAGCTGGATTTCGACATTCCGGTTGGCGTGAACGGCGACTGTTACGACCGCTATCTCGTGCGCGTCGAAGAAATGCGCCAGTCGACGCGCATTGTCAAACAATGTATTGACTGGCTTCGCAAGAATCCCGGCCCGGTGATGGTCGACAATCACAAGGTTGCGCCGCCGTCGCGCGTCGGGATGAAGTCGAACATGGAAGAGCTGATTCACCACTTCAAGCTCTTTACCGAAGGCTTCCATGTGCCTGAGGGCGAGTCGTATGCGGCGGTCGAGCATCCGAAGGGCGAGTTCGGCATCTATCTGATTTCGGATGGCGCGAACAAGCCGTATCGCCTGAAGATTCGCGCGCCGGGTTACGCGCACCTGTCCGCGCTCGACGAAATGGCGCGCGGCCACATGATTGCGGACGCCGTGACGATCATCGGCACGCAGGATATCGTGTTCGGCGAAGTGGATCGCTAGGCATGTTTCATCGAGGCTTGCACGCGCGAACGCAATACCAGCGCGCGTGAGGCAAGGGGCAAAGCAAGGAACGCCGGGTCTGTCGCAATATGCTGTGAGCGACGGGTTTTCGTTCGGTAGGAATTGAAAGAGTCGTGTCTGAAAATGATCTCAGCTGAAGGCCTGAAAGAAATCGATCGCGCGCTGACCAAGTATCCCGCCGATCAGAAACAATCCGCCGTGATGGCGGCGCTGGCCGTTGCGCAAGACGAACATGGCTGGCTGTCGCCCGAACTGATGCAGTACGTCGCGGATTATCTCGCCATGCCGGCCGTCGCCGTGCAGGAAGTCGCGACGTTCTACACGATGTTCGAGACGTCGCCCGTCGGCAGGCACAAGATCACGCTCTGCACGAACCTGCCGTGCCAGCTCGGTCCGGATGGCGGCTCGGAGAGCGCCGCGGAATATCTGAAGCAGAAGCTGGGTATCGATTTCGGCGAAACCACCGCGGACGGCAAGTTCACGCTCAAAGAGGGCGAGTGCATGGGCGCGTGCGGTGACGCTCCGGTGCTGCTCGTGAACAACCACCGTATGTGCAGCTTCATGAGCCGCGAGAAGATCGACCAGTTGCTCGAGGAACTTTCGAAATGACGTCTCTACACGATCGTCACATCAAGCCGCTGATTCTCGCGGGCCTGAACGGCGAGAACTGGCATCTCGAAGATTACGTCGCGCGCGGTGGCTACAAGCAGCTGCGCCGCATCCTGGAAGAAAAAATCCCGCCGGAGCAGGTGATTGCCGACGTCAAGGCATCGGGTCTGCGCGGCCGCGGCGGTGCGGGCTTCCCGACCGGGCTCAAGTGGAGCTTCATGCCGCGCCAGTTTCCGGGGCAGAAGTACCTCGTCTGCAATTCGGACGAAGGCGAACCGGGCACGTTCAAGGACCGCGACATCCTGCGCTGGAATCCGCATGCGTTGATCGAAGGCATGGCGATCGGCGCGTATGCGATGGGCATTACGGTCGGCTACAACTACATTCACGGTGAAATCTTCGCCGAGTATCTGCGTTTCGAAGAGGCGCTCGAAGAGGCGCGCCGCGCGGGCCTGCTCGGCGAGAACATCCTCGGCTCGGGCTTCTCGTTCCAGCTGCATGCGCACCACGGTTACGGCGCGTATATCTGCGGCGAGGAAACGGCGCTGCTCGAGTCGCTCGAAGGCAAGAAGGGTCAGCCGCGCTTCAAGCCGCCGTTCCCGGCGAGCTTCGGCGTGTATGGCAAGCCGACCACCATCAACAACACCGAAACCTTCGCGGCGGTGCCGTTCCTGCTCGAGGTCGGCCCGCAGGCGTATCTGGAAATCGGCAAGCCGAACAACGGCGGCACGAAGATTTTCTCGGTGTCGGGCGACGTCGAGCGTCCGGGCAACTACGAAGTGCCGCTCGGCACGCCGTTCGCGACGCTGATGGAGCTGGCCGGCGGCATGCGCGGCGGCAAGAAAATCAAGGCCGTGATTCCGGGCGGCTCGTCGGCGCCGGTGATCCCGGGCGACATCATGATGCATACCGACATGGACTACGATTCGATCGCGAAAGCCGGATCGATGCTCGGTTCGGGCGCGGTGATCGTGATGGACGAGACGCGCTGCATGGTGCGTTCGCTGCTGCGCCTGTCGTACTTCTATTACGAAGAGTCGTGCGGCCAGTGCACGCCGTGCCGCGAAGGCACCGGCTGGCTGTATCGCGTCGTGCATCGCATCGAGCACGGTCTGGGCCGCAAGGAAGATCTGGATCTGCTGAACTCGGTCGCAGAGAACATCATGGGCCGCACGATCTGCGCGCTCGGCGATGCGGCCGCGATGCCGGTGCGCGGGATGCTGAAGCACTACTGGGACGAGTTCGAATATCACGTCGCCAACAAGCGCTGCCTCGTCGGCGGCCATGCCGGGGCGGCGGCGGTATCGGAAACAGTCGCTGCATAAAAGAAGCAGAAACATCGAGTGCAGTTTCATCGCGCGACGCGCCCACAGCGCGCGCGATGAACGGGGCGAACGAATGAGCGGTAATCAGGTTAAGGAAGATTGACCATCATGGTTGAACTCGAAATAGACGGCAAGAAGGTCGAAGTGCCTGAAGGCAGCATGGTGATCCAGGCTGCGCATAAGGTCGACACATACGTGCCGCATTTCTGCTATCACAAGAAGCTGTCGATTGCGGCCAATTGCCGGATGTGTCTCGTCGACGTCGAGAAAATGCCGAAGGCGGTGCCCGCCTGCGCGACCCCGGTGTCGCAGGGCATGGTCGTGCATACGAAGTCGGACAAGGCGGTCAAGGCCCAGCAGTCGGTGATGGAATTCCTGCTGATCAACCACCCGCTCGACTGCCCGATCTGCGATCAGGGCGGCGAATGCCAGTTGCAGGATCTGGCGGTCGGTTACGGCAAATCGTCGTCGCGCTATAGCGAAGAAAAGCGGGTCGTGTTCCACAAGAATGTGGGGCCGCTGATCTCGATGGAAGAGATGACGCGCTGCATTCACTGCACGCGTTGCGTGCGCTTCGGCCAGGAAGTGGCCGGCGTGATGGAACTCGGCATGCTGAACCGCGGCGAGCACTCCGAAATCACGACCTTCGTCGGCAAGACGGTCGATTCCGAACTGTCGGGCAACATGATCGACCTGTGCCCGGTCGGCGCGCTGACCAGCAAGCCGTTCCGCTACAGCGCGCGGACGTGGGAACTGTCGCGCCGCAAGTCGGTGAGCCCGCACGATTCGGTCGGCGCGAATCTCGTGGTGCAAGTGAAGAACAACCGCGTGATGCGTGTGCTGCCGTTCGAGAACGAGTCGATCAACGAATGCTGGATCTCGGACAAGGACCGCTTCTCGTATGAAGGCCTGAACAGCGAAGAGCGCCTGACGAGGCCGATGCTGAAGCAGGGCGGCCAGTGGATCGAAACCGACTGGCAAACCGCGCTCGAGTATGTGGTGAAGGGCCTGAACGGCATCAAGGGCGACCATGGCGCGAACGCGATCGCCGCACTCGGTAGCGCACATAGCACGGTCGAAGAACTGTTCCTGCTGAAGCAGCTCGCGCAAGCGGTCGGTACGCCGAACATCGACTTCCGTTTGCGCCAGGCCGACTTCTCGGCGCCGGTCAACGGTACGCCGTGGCTCGGCGTGAAGATCGCCGATCTGTCGCTCATCGACGCGGCGTTCGTGGTCGGCGCGTCGTCGCTGCGCCGCGATCATCCGCTGCTGGCCGCGCGTCTGCGCCAGGCGTCGAAGGGCGGCGCGAAGCTCACGCTGCTGCAGGCATCGAGCGACAATTCGCTGATCCCGAAAGCGCAAGTCATCTCCGCGGCGCCGTCCGCGTGGCTCGACGAACTGGCCGGCATCGCGGCCGCCGTGTCGGAAGCGCGCGGCGTCGCGTTGCCGGAAGCGTTCGCCGGCACGCAGGCATCGGATGCCGCGAAGCGGGTTGCCGCATCGCTTGCAACCGGCGAGAAGCGCATCGTGCTGATCGGCAACGCGGCGGTCCGGCATCCGGAGTTCGCGCGTATTCACGCAGCGGCGCAATGGATCGCGGACGCGACCGGCGCGACGCTCGGCTTCCTGACCGAAGCGGCGAATACGGTCGGCGCCCACCTCGTCGGCGCACTGCCCGGCGAGGGCGGCCTGAACGCGCGTGAAGCGTTCGAGCAGCCGCGCAAGGGCTACCTGCTGATGAACATCGAAGCGGAATTCGATACCGCGAACCCGGCGCAGGCGCTCGCCGCGCTGAACCAGGCGGACATGGTCGTCGTGATGTCCGCGTTCAAAACCGGCGCGGACTACGCCGACGTGCTGCTGCCGATCGCGCCGTTCACCGAAACGGCCGGCACGTTCATCAACGCGGAAGGCACGGTGCAGAGCTTTAACGGCGTGGTGCGTCCGCTTGGCGATGCGCGTCCTGCGTGGAAGGTGTTGCGCGTGCTCGGCAGCTTGCTGGGCGCACCGGGCTTCGCCTACGACACCGCCGAAGAAGTGCGCGCCGCGGCGCTCGGCGATGCGGACCTGAGCTCGCGCCTGTCGAACAAGACCGGCGTGACGCTTGTGCGCGCGAATGGCGCAAGCGGTGCGAAGGCCGCGAACGGCGCGTTCGAGCGGATCGCCGACGTGCCGATCTACCATGCGGACCCGGTGGTGCGCCGGGCCGGCTCGCTGCATCTGACGGCGGCCGCGCGCGCAGCGAACACGATCGGTCTGCCGGCGGGGCTCTTCGACAAGCTGGGACTCAAGGAAGGCGACGCGGTGCGCGTGCGCCAGGGGGAGCGTTCGGTGCAGGTGCCGGCCGTGCGCGATGCGAATCTTGCGGAGACGGTGGTCCGCGTGTCGGCGGCCACGCCTGCCGGTGCGGCGCTCGGCAGCCTGTTCGGCGAACTGCTGGTGGAGAAGGCGTAAATGACCTTGTTCGATACGATCAACGCGGGCGGCAATGAGCTTCTCGGCTTCGCATGGCCGACGGTGTGGGCGCTGGTGCGCATCCTCGTGGTGGCCGTTGCGATCCTGCTGTGCGTCGCGTACCTGATCCTCTGGGAGCGCAAGCTGATCGGCTGGATGCACGTGCGTCTCGGCCCGAATCGCGTCGGCCCCGGCGGCTCGCTGCAGCCGATCGCCGACGTGCTCAAGCTGTTGCTGAAGGAAGTGATCCAGCCGACCCAGGCGAGCCGCTGGATTTACCTGGTCGCGCCGGTGATGGTGGTGGTGCCGGCCTTCGCGGTCTGGGCGGTGATTCCGTTCCAGGCGGGCGCGGTGCTCGGCGACATCAACGCAGGCCTGCTGTACGCAATCGCGATCTCGTCGATCGGCGTGTACGGCGTGATTCTCGCCGGCTGGGCATCGAACTCGAAGTACGCGTTCCTCGGCGCGATGCGCGCGGCCGCGCAGATGGTGTCGTACGAAATCTCGATGGGCTTTGCGCTCGTCGTCGTGCTGATGACGGCCGGCAGCCTGAACCTGTCCGATATCGTCCAGTCGCAGATGCGCGGCATATTCGCGAGCTACGGCATCCACTTCCTGTCGTGGAACTGGCTGCCGCTGTTGCCGATGTTCGTTGTCTACTTCGTGTCCGGCATCGCCGAAACGAACCGCCATCCGTTCGACGTGGTGGAAGGGGAGTCGGAAATCGTCGCGGGCCACATGATCGATTACTCGGGGATGGCGTTCGCGCTGTTCTTCCTCGCCGAGTACATCAACATGATCGTCATCTCGGCGCTCGCGTCGGTGCTGTTCCTCGGCGGCTGGGACGCGCCGTTCGGTTTCCTCACCTTTATCCCGGGCATCGTCTGGTTCGTCATCAAGGTGTTTCTCCTGTTGTCGGTATTCATCTGGGTGCGTGCGACGTTTCCGCGCTACCGCTATGACCAGATCATGCGTCTCGGCTGGAAGGTGTTCATTCCAGTGACCGTGATATGGCTGGTGGTGGTCGGATTCTGGATCATGTCGCCGTTGAATATCTGGAAATAAAGGGCGGATGAGCCATGACCGCATTGCAAAACTTCTTCAAGACCTTCTTCCTCACCGAACTGCTGAAGGGTCTCGCGCTGACTGGACGCTATACGTTCCAGCGCAAGATCACCGTGCAGTTCCCGGAAGAAAAGACGCCGATTTCACCGCGCTTTCGCGGTCTGCACGCGCTGCGCCGCTATGAGAATGGCGAAGAGCGCTGCATCGCCTGCAAGCTGTGCGAAGCGGTGTGCCCGGCGCTTGCCATCACGATCGAGTCGGAAACGCGCGCGGATAATACGCGCCGCACGACGCGCTACGACATCGACCTGACCAAATGCATCTTCTGCGGTTTCTGCGAAGAGAGCTGCCCCGTCGATTCGATCGTCGAAACGCACATTCTCGAATATCACGGCGAGAAGCGTGGCGATCTGTACTTCACGAAAGACATGCTGCTGGCCGTCGGCGACCGCTACGAAGCGGAAATCGCGGCGAACAAGGCGGCCGACGCACCGTATCGTTGATCCACGAAGTTGCTGTGCTTTAGTAAGAAGTCGCATCGGCCGCCCGGGCAGGGCGGTGCGGTGCGCAGCCCCCCGGCTGCCGTGCCCGCGTGTTTCGCGCGTGATTGCGTTGCGAAAATGCGCGCGCGTGCGGCAAGCCCCTGGGACCTTGCCTGATGATGGCCTAACGATGAACCGGTAATCATGGAATTCACGACCGTACTGTTCTACATCTTCGCGCTGCTCCTGACGGTGTCGGGGCTGAAGGTGATCACTGCGCGCAACCCCGTGTCGTCCGCGCTCTTCCTCGTGCTCGCGTTCTTCAACGCGGCCGCGATCTGGATGCTGCTGCAG
This sequence comes from Paraburkholderia solisilvae, assembly GCF_902859875.1. Classification (GTDB taxonomy): domain Bacteria; phylum Pseudomonadota; class Gammaproteobacteria; order Burkholderiales; family Burkholderiaceae; genus Paraburkholderia; species Paraburkholderia solisilvae. The sequence continues at coordinate 24,694 of NZ_CADIKF010000053.1, forward strand.
GCCGAGTTCCTCGCGATCCTGCTGGTGCTCGTGTACGTCGGCGCGGTGATGGTGCTGTTCCTGTTCGTCGTGATGATGCTGGACATCAATCTCGACGTGCTGCGGCGCGACTTCAAACGCTTCGTGCCGATGGCCACCATCGTGGGCGCGATCATCGTGGTCGAGACCGCGCTGATCCTGTGGCACGGCTACGGCGCGACCGTGCAGCCGGTGCGCGACACGACCGCGGCCGCGGTTGCCGGCGCAGGCGGCACGGCGGGCTGGTCGAACACGCGCCTGATCGGCAAGGTGATCTACACCGATTACATCTTCGCGTTCGAAGTGGCCGGCCTCGTGCTGCTGGTCGCGATCATCGCGGCGATCGCGCTGACCACGCGTCACCAGAAGGACAGCAAACGCCAGCGCATCTCCGATCAGGTCGCGGTGCGCAGCAAGGACCGTGTACGTATCGTGAAGATGAAGCCGGAAATCGCGCCCGTCCCGGAAGCGACGGAAACCGCCACCGCGGCAGCCGCAGCGGGTTCGGCTCCGGCTGGCAAGGCCTGAGCGGACAGGAGGAGAAAAACATGTTGACCCTTGCTCATTACCTCGTGCTCGGCGCGATCCTGTTTGCGATCAGCGTCGTCGGCATTTTCCTGAACCGCCGCAACGTGATCATCATCCTGATGGCGATCGAACTGATGCTGCTGGCGGTGAACACGAATTTCGTCGCGTTTTCGCACTATCTCGGCGATATACACGGCCAGATTTTCGTGTTTTTCGTGCTGACGGTGGCCGCAGCCGAAGCGGCGATCGGCCTCGCGATTCTGGTGACCCTGTTCCGTAGCCTCGACACGATCAACGTCGAAGACCTCGATCAGCTCAAAGGTTAATTTCAGCGAAGTTCACTTCAGGTAAGCAGTCATGTCAACGACACTCAACGAAAACCTGCTACTGGCTATCCCGCTCGCGTCGCTCGCGGGTTCGCTGATCGCCGGCCTCTTCGGCAAGACGATCGGGCGTGCGGGCGCGCACTCGGTCACCATCCTCGGCGTCGCGATCTCGTTCGTTCTGTCGGCGATCGTCTTCCTCGACGTGCAGAACGGCGCGAGCTTCAACGCGACGATCTACGAATGGATGACGATCGGCAAGCTGAAGTTCGAGGTCGGCTTCCTCGTCGATTCGCTCACCGCGATGATGATGGTCGTGGTGACCTTCGTGTCGCTGATGGTGCACATCTACACGATCGGCTACATGGCGGGGGAGGACGGGTATCAGCGCTTCTTCTCGTACATCTCGCTGTTCACGTTCTCGATGCTGATGCTCGTGATGAGCAACAACTTCCTGCAGCTGTTCTTCGGCTGGGAAGCGGTGGGTCTCGTGTCGTACCTGCTGATCGGTTTCTACTACACGCGTCCGAGCGCGATTTACGCGAACCTGAAGGCGTTCCTCGTGAACCGCGTCGGCGACTTCGGCTTCCTGCTCGGCATCGGCCTGCTGCTCGCGTATGCCGGCTCGATGAACTACGGCGACGTGTTCGCGAAGAGCCACGAGCTCGCGTCGCTGAGCTTCCCGGGCACCGACTGGGGCCTGCTGACGGTCGCCTGCATTTGCCTCTTTATCGGCGCGATGGGCAAGTCCGCGCAGTTCCCGCTGCACGTGTGGCTGCCCGATTCGATGGAAGGCCCGACGCCGATCTCCGCGCTGATCCACGCAGCCACGATGGTGACCGCGGGCATCTTCATGGTCACGCGGATGTCGCCGCTTTTCGAACTGTCCGACACCGCGCTGTCGTTCATGATGGTGATCGGCGCGATCACCGCGCTCTTCATGGGCTTTCTCGGCGTCGTGCAGAACGACATCAAGCGCGTGGTCGCGTACTCGACGCTGTCGCAGCTCGGCTACATGACGGTCGCGCTCGGCGCATCGGCTTACCCGGTCGCCGTGTTCCACCTGATGACGCACGCGTTCTTCAAGGCGCTGCTGTTCCTCGGCGCCGGTTCGGTGATCATCGGCATGCACCACGATCAGGACATGCGCAACATGGGCGGCCTGTGGAAGTACATGCCGATCACGTGGATCACATCGCTGATCGGCTCGCTCGCGCTGATCGGCACGCCGTTCTTCGCCGGCTTCTACTCGAAGGATTCGATCATCGATGCGACGCACCTGTCGCATCTGCCGGGTTCGGGCTTCGCGTACTTCGCGGTGACGGCCAGCGTGTTCGTCACGGCGCTGTACTCGTTCCGCATGTACTTCCTCGTATTCCACGGCAAAGAGCGCTTCCGCGGTCCGAAGCACCCCGACTCGCCGATGGGCATCGAAGAAGCGGCAGCGCATGCGCACGGTCACGACGACCATGGTCACGACGATCACGGTCATGGTCACGGCCCGCATGTGCCGCACGAAACGCCGTGGGTGGTGTGGGTGCCGCTCGTGCTGCTCGCGATTCCGTCGGTGATCATCGGTGCGATCGGCATCGGTCCGATGCTGTACGGCGACTTCTTCTCGCACGGCGTGGTGTTCGACAAGGTGATTTACGTCGCCGACAACCATCCGGCACTGCGTGAAATGGCCGAGGAATTCCACGGCTGGTTCGAGATGGGCATCCACTCGTTCGCGGGTCTGCCGGTGTGGCTGTCGCTGGCCGGTGTGGTGGTCGCGTGGTTCCTGTATATGAAGCGTCCGGAACTGCCGGCGAAGATCCGCCAGACGTTCTCGCCGATCTACACGCTGCTCGACAACAAGTACTACATGGACAAGATCAACGAAGTCGTGTTCGCACGCGGCGCGGTGGCGATCGGCCGCGGCCTGTGGAAGGAAGGCGACGTCGTGGTGATCGATGGCATCGTCAACGGCAGCGCGCGCTTTATCGGCTGGTTCGCGAGCGTGATCCGCTTCCTGCAGTCCGGTTATATCTATCACTACGCGTTCGCGATGATCATCGGGATGTTGGGTCTCCTGACGTTGTTCGTCACGCTCGGCGGTAAATAAATAACGCGAGGAGACACCATGTATAACTACCCGATTCTCTCCATTGCGATCTGGATGCCGATCGTCTTCGGCCTGATCGTGCTGGCAGTGGGATCCGATCGCAATCCGGCGCCGGCGCGCTGGATCGCGCTGGTCGGCTCGATCCTGAGCCTGATCGTCACGATTCCGCTGATGACGGATTTCAATCCGGACACGGCGAAGCTGCAGTTCGTCGAGCAGGCGAACTGGATCGAGCGCTTCAACATCACGTACCACCTCGGGGTGGACGGCATCTCGATGTGGTTCGTCGTGCTGACTGCGCTGATCACGGTGATCGTCGTGATCGCCGCATGGGAAGTGATCACGAAGAATGTCGGCCAGTATCTGGCGGCGTTCCTGATCCTGTCGGGCATCATGGTCGGCGTGTTCTCGTCGGCCGACGGCATGCTGTTCTACGTGTTCTTCGAAGCGACGCTGATCCCGATGTACATCATCATCGGCGTCTGGGGCGGCGCGAACCGCGTGTATGCGGCCTTCAAGTTCTTCCTGTACACGCTGATGGGTTCGCTGCTGATGCTGGTCGGCCTGATCTATCTGTACACGCAGACCGGCACGTTCGATCTCGCCGCATGGCACGCCGCGCAGATTCCGATGACGCCGCAGGTGCTGCTCTTTATCGCCTTCTTCCTCGCGTTCGCGGTGAAGGTGCCGATGTGGCCGGTGCACACGTGGTTGCCTGACGCGCACGTCGAAGCGCCGACCGGCGGCTCGGTGGTACTGGCGGCGATCATGCTGAAGCTCGGCGCGTACGGCTTCCTGCGCTTCTCGCTGCCGATCGCGCCGGACGCGAGCCACTTCCTCGCGCCGGTCGTGATCACGCTGTCGCTGATCGCGGTCATTTACATCGGCCTTGTCGCGATGGTGCAGGCCGATATGAAGAAGCTGGTCGCGTACTCGTCGATCGCGCATATGGGCTTTGTCACGCTCGGCTTCTTTATCTTCAACCAGATGGGTGTCGAAGGCGCGATCGTGCAGATGATCTCGCACGGTTTCGTGTCCGGCGCGATGTTCCTTTGCATCGGCGTGCTGTACGACCGCATGCATACGCGTCAGATCGCGGATTACGGCGGCGTCGTCAACACGATGCCTAAGTTCGCCGCATTCGTGATGCTGTTTGCGATGGCGAACTGCGGCCTGCCGGGCACCTCCGGTTTCGTCGGCGAGTTCATGGTGATCCTGGCCGCGGTCCAGTACAACTTCTGGATCGCGTTCGGCGCCGCGTTCACGCTGATTCTCGGCGCCGCGTACACGCTGTGGATGTACAAGCGCGTGTATTTCGGTGCGGTCGGCAACGACCATGTGAGGAAGCTCATCGACATCAACGGCCGCGAGTTCTTCATGCTGATCGTGCTCGCCGCGCTGACGCTGTTTATGGGCCTGTACCCGAAGCCTTTCTCTTCAGTGATGCATGCGTCCGTGGAGAACCTCCTTACCCACGTGTCGCAGTCGAAGCTGCCGCTGTCCCAGTAGGGCAGAGCGGAGGAATCAGAAAATCATGCAAAACGCCCCTATGAGTGCTCTGCTCCCCGACGCGCTGGTGATGGCCGCGGTCGTCGTCGCGTGGCTCAACGATACGTTCGCCGGCCAGGCCGGCCGGCGCACCACGTATCTGATCTCGCTCGTGTCGACGCTGGTCGCCGGTATCTGGTTCGCGGTGCAGGCACTCGACCCGGCACAGCACTACTTCTTCTCGCGGATGTACGTGGTCGACTCGTTCGCGAGCCTGATGAAGGCGGTGGTGACGCTCGGCTACACGGTCTCGATCATCTACTCGCGCAAGTATCTGGAAGACCGCAATCTGTTCCGCGGCGACTTCTACCTGCTCGGCATGTTCTCGCTGCTCGGGCAGCTGATCATGATTTCAGGCAACAACTTCCTGACGCTGTATCTCGGCCTCGAACTGATGTCGCTGTCGCTGTACGCGGTGATCGCGCTGCGCCGCGATGCGTCGCAGTCGAACGAAGCGGCCATGAAGTACTACGTGCTTGGCGCGCTCGCCTCCGGTTTCCTGCTGTACGGCATCTCGATGCTCTACGGCGCGACCGGTTCGCTGGAACTGAACGAGGTGTTGAAGGCGGTCGCATCGGGCCGTATCAACGACGTCGTGCTGCTGTTCGGCGTGATCTTCATCGTCGCGGGTATTGCATTCAAGATGGGCGCGGTGCCGTTCCATATGTGGGTGCCTGACGTGTACCAGGGCGCGCCGACCGCGATGACGCTGATCGTCGGCGGCGGCCCGAAGGTCGCGGCGTTCGCATGGGGTCTGCGCTTTCTCGTGATGGGCCTGCTGCCGCTCGCGGTCGACTGGCAGGAAATGCTCGTCATTCTCGCGGCGCTGTCGCTGATCGTCGGCAACATTACGGGTATCGTGCAGCGTAACGTGAAGCGCATGCTCGCGTATTCGGCCATCTCGAATATGGGCTTCGTGCTGCTCGGGCTGCTGGCCGGCGTGGTCGACGGCAAGACGAGTTCCGCTGCGAGCGCGTACGGTTCGGCGATGTTCTACAGCATCGTCTACCTCGTGACGACGCTCGGCTCGTTCGGCGTGGTGATGCTGCTCGGCCGCAAGGACTTCGAGGCCGACACGCTCGACGACTTCAAGGGCCTGAACCAGCGCAACCCGGTGTACGCGTTCGTGATGATGGTGATGATGTTCTCGCTCGCCGGCATTCCGCCGACGGTCGGCTTCTACGCGAAGCTCGCGGTGCTCGAGGCGACGATGAATGCCGGCCTCACGTGGCTCGCGGTGCTGGCGGTGATCACGTCGCTGTTCGGCGCGTTCTACTACCTGCGTATCGTCAAGCTGATGTATTTCGACGACCCGCAGGACACGTCGGTGATTGCCGCCGATTCGAGCAAGCGTCTGCTGCTCACGCTGAACGGTATTGCGATCGTCGTGCTCGGCATCGTGCCGGGCCCGCTGATGACGGTCTGCCTGCAGGCTATCTCGCACACGTTGCCGCTCTGATCGATGTCGGCAGCCGGGTGGTTTATTGTGCTGTTGGCGCTGGCCGGCGCCAACCTGCCGTTTGTGAATCAGCGTCTGTTCGCGCTCGTGCCGTTGCGGGCCGCGAAGAAAAGCGCGTGGATCCGAATCGGCGAAATGATCGTGCTGTATTTTGTCGTGGGCGCGATCGGTTTCATGCTCGAAGCGCGCGCCGGGAACCGCTTCGAGCAGGGCTGGCAATTTTACGCAATTACTTTCAGCCTGTTCGTCGTATTCTCCTTTCCGGGTTTCGCGTTTCAATATCTCGTCAAACGGCGCTGATGGTTTCGGCCGCGGCGCCAGCTGGTCGTCCAGAGGTCGCCTATGGCTGAGCATCCCAAGCATCCGGAATCGCTTCCAGAAGAACATCACGCAACACTGACCGAGACGCGCCTGTCCAGCAAGCGCGTCTACCAGGGGCCGTTTATGACGGTCAACTGCGACACCGTGCGCCTGCCTGACGGCAAGGAGGCGACGCGCGAATACGTCGTGCATTCCGGCGCGGTGATGGTGATTCCGCTGTTCGACGATGGCCGTGTGCTGATGGAACGGCAGTATCGCTATGCGACCGGCAAGGTGATGATCGAATACCCGGCCGGCAAGCTCGACCCGAACGAGGACGAACTGACCTGCGCGAAGCGCGAGCTGGAAGAGGAAACCGGTTACACCGCGCGCGAGTATATCTACCTCACGCGCATCCATCCGATCATTTCGTATTCGACCGAGTTTATCGACATCTATCTCGCGCGCGGCCTGACGGCGGGCGAGCAGAAGCTCGACGAGGGCGAGTTTATCGAGATCTTCACCGCGACCGTGCCGGAAGTGTCCGAGTGGGTGCGCACCGGCGAGCTCAGCGACGTGAAGACGATCATCGGCACCTTCTGGCTCGAGAAATTCCTGTCCGGCGCATGGCAGATGCCGGCGCCGGTTGAAGGCTGACGAGGGTCGATCGAGCGGCAACCGGGGCTGGCCGGAAAAGAACCACCACGCAAAACGCGGCCCCGGTACTGTGTGGGAGCAGCGGAGTACTATTGCGCTACACGGCCGCACCGGTAGATGGAAGTACCGGCGGCAGACGATCATGACAAAGCCTCCGTTCACCGGCTGTGCGCGCGCCAAACCGGCGCGCGGCGATGACCAAACCTTTGCGAACGACCGTTCACAAACCACTTTTTTGCGCTAAACTCGTACGCAAGCCCAGATTCCAGATGAAGGTCCTCGATTTACAGTGTTCGCACGGCCATCGGTTCGAAGGCTGGTTTGCCTCCGCCGACGATTTCGAATCGCAGTCGAAAAGGCAGCTTGTCGAATGCCCGATTTGCGGTGCGAAGCAGGTGAGCCGTTTGCCGTCCGCGCCGCGTTTGAACCTGTCGGGCGCGACGAGCGACGCGAAGCCGCTTGCCGCGGCGAGTGAGTCGCAGCAGGCTCGCGAATGGCAGGCGCGCGCGATGCAGGCGCTGCGCGAGGTGCTGGAAAAGACCGAGAACGTGGGCGAACGCTTTGCCGAGGAAGCGCGGCGCATTCACTACAACGAGGCGCCCGCCCGCAACATTCGCGGTGTCACGACACCCGAAGACGCGAAAGCCCTCGTCGAAGAAGGCATCGACGTGATGCCGCTGCCTATTCCTGCCGCGCTGAAAGAGCCGCTGCAATAACCTGCGCGGCGTCCCGGCGGCGATGCATGATGTGGCCGCGGCAGGGAGACTGCGCGCATGGATCTGAACACCACACCCGCCGACAACGCGTTTCGCGCCGAGGTCCGCGCGTGGCTCGAGGCGAATCTGCCGCACACGCTGCGCGACAAGGTTCTCCGGCACAAGCGTCTGAATCGCGCCGATTACGCGAGCTGGCACAAGCTGCTGGGTGCACGCGGCTGGTCCGCGCCCGCGTGGCCCGCGCAATACGGCGGCCCCGGCTGGAACGCGACGCAACGCCATATCTGGGACGACGAGTGCGCGCGCATCGGCGCACCGGTTGTGCTGCCGTTCGGCGTGTCGATGGTCGCGCCGGTGCTGATGAAATACGGCAGCGACGCGCAGAAACACCGGTATTTGCCGCGCATTCTCGATGGCACCGACTGGTGGTGTCAGGGCTACTCGGAGCCCGGCGCGGGCTCCGATCTCGCGTCGCTGCGCACGCGTGCCGAGCGCCGCGACGGTCACTACGTCGTGAACGGCCAGAAGACGTGGACCACGCTCGGCCAGCATGCGGACATGATGTTCTGCCTCGTGCGCACCGACGGCGACGCCAAAAAGCAGGAAGGCATCTCGTTCCTGCTGATCGACATGAAGACGCCCGGCATCACGGTGCGGCCGATCATCACGCTCGACGAAGACCACGAAGTCAACGAAGTGTTTTTCGACGACGTGCAGGTGCCGCTCGAGAATCTCGTCGGTGACGAAAATCGCGGCTGGACCTACGCGAAATATCTGCTGGGCCATGAGCGTACCGGTATCGCACGCGTCGCGGCTTCGCAGCGCGAGCTCGCATTCCTGAAACGGCTTGCGCTCGCGCAGCGGAAGAACGGCACGCCGTTGCTGCACGACCCGGTGTTCGCCGCGAAGGTCGCGAACCTCGAGATCGATCTGATGGCGCTCGACGTGACGGTGCTGCGCGTCGTCGCGAACGAAGCGCAGGGGCGCGGGCCCGGCCCGGAGGCGTCGCTGCTGAAGATCAAGGGCACCGAGATCCAGCAGGGCCTCACCGAACTGATGGTCGAAGCGATCGGGCCGCTCGCCGCGCCGTTCGACGTGCCGTTCCTCGAAGGCGAGCGTGCGCATAGCGTGGCCGGCGACGACGATGCCGCGCCGCTCGCCGCGTACTACTTCAACTACCGTAAAACATCGATTTACGGCGGCTCGAACGAAATCCAGAAGAACATCATCGCGCAGATGATGCTCGGGTTGTGAGGAGCGGCGTATGGACTTCAGCTTCAACGACGAACAGCGGCAACTTGCCGACGCACTGCGCCGTTATCTGGACGCGCAATACGGGTTCGATGCGCGCGGCGCGATCATTCATTCGGACGCAGGCGTATCGGACACGCATTGGGCTGCGTTCGCCGAACTCGGATTGACCGCGTTGCCGGTGCCCGAAGCGTACGGCGGATTTAGCGGCGGCGCGGTCGATATGCTGGTCGTGATGCAGGAACTCGGGCGTGCGCTCGTCGTCGAGCCGTATTGGGCGACGATGGTGGGCGCCGAGGCGCTGCGGCTGGCGGGTGCACACGGCAGCAGTGTGCAAAACAGCGCGCAGAACAGTGGCCAGAACAGCGGCCAAAACAGTGAGCGAGGCGCCAGTCGCGGCAGCGACCTCGATGCCAACGCCACCGAGTTGCTCGAACGCGTCGCGCAGGGCGCGCTGAAACTTGCGGTTGCGTTTCATGAGCCGGCTGCGCGCTACGATCTGTTTGCGATCGCAACGACGGCCGCACTGCAAGGCGACCGCTATCTGCTCGACGGCACGAAGTCGATCGTGCAGCACGGCGCCCAGGCCGATTGCTGGATCGTGCCCGCCCGCATCAACGGCGACGTGGCGCTCTTCGTCGTTGCGCGCGACGCGGCAGGTGTCGCCATCACCGATTATCGAACCATCGACGGCCAGCGGGCCGCGACGCTGCAGTTCGCGCACACGCCCGCGCGCTGGCTGATCGGCGCGCCCGCCGGCGCGGCCGTGTTCGAACGCGTCGCGGATTACGGCATCGTCCTGCTGTGCGCGGAGGCGCTCGGCGCACTCGATGCGCTGAATCATGCAACCATCGAGTACACGAAAACACGCGAGCAGTTCGGTACGCCGATTGCACGTTTTCAGGCGCTGCAGCATCGTATGGTCGAGATGATGATTCACACCGAGCAGGCGCGCTCGCTCACGTATCTGGCGGCAGTCCGCTATGCAAGCGACGATGCGGATGAGCGGCGTCGCGCGGTCTCCGCGGCGAAGGTGCGAATCGGTCAGGCGGCGCGCTTCGTCGGCCAGCAGGCCATTCAATTGCACGGCGGCATGGGGATGACGAACGAAGTGGCGGCGGCGCATCTGTTCAAGCGTCTGGCGATTATCGAAACGACGCTTGGCGACGTCGATCATCATCTCGCGCGCTTTGCGGCGTTGCCGGGTTTCACACCCGTCGACGCTTGAGCGCCGATCGTTTCACTGACCTGGGGACAAAGATGGGTTTGAGCTACGAAGATTTCGAAGTCGGCAAGCCGTACGAAGTGGGCGAGCACACCTTTACGCGCGACGAGATTATCGCGTTCGCCACACAGTTCGATCCTCAGCCGTTCCATGTGGACGACCATGCGGCCGCGGCGTCGCCGTTCGGCACGCTGATCGCGAGCGGCTGGCATACCTGTTCGGTGATGATGGGGATGCTGGTGCGCAATGCACTTGCCGGCTCGACCTCGATGGGCTCGCCCGGCATCGACGATATCCGCTGGCTGAAGCCGGTGCGTGCCGGCGACACGATCCGCATGACGAGCACGGTGCTCGACAAGCGCGTGTCGTCGAGCAAGCCGGATCGCGGCATCGTGTCGACGCAGTGGGACGGCGTCAATCAGCACGGCGAGACCGTGATTACCGTACGCTCGAAAGTGATCTTCGGTTTGCGCAATCCGGGAGCGTCGGCATGACGCCTGATATGGAGATCACGCGCATCGATAGCGCGCAAAGCCTGCGCGCGCTGATCGGCGCGGCGCCGCGGGTGAGCCCGTGGGTCGAGATCGATCAGGCGAGCGTCGACCGCTTTGCCGAAGCGACCGGCGACCGTCAGTGGATTCACGTCGATCCGCAGCGCGCGCGGCGCGAATCGCCGTTTGGCGGGCCGATTGCGCACGGCTTTCTGACCTTGTCGCTCATTCCGGTGTTACTCGATCGCACTGTGCCGTTCGTGCAGCGGCTCGGCGTCAATTACGGGCTCAACCGCGTGCGCTTCACCGCGCCGTTGCCGGTCGGCTCACAGGTGCGCGCGAGCTTCGCGGTGATGCGCGCCACCGATGCCGCCGACGGCGGCGTGCAAGCGGTGTGGCGCGTCACACTCGAGCGGCAGGATAGCGAGCGGCCGGTTTGCATCGCCGAATTCATTACGCTGCACTACTTCGAGGCGCCCGCTTCCTGACCGTCGTCGCCGCGCGGCGCGAGGTTCGCGTCCGTGTATTTCGCCAGTTCGAGCTTCGCGATCGCGTTGCGATGCACTTCATCCGGGCCGTCCGCGAAACGCAGCGTCCGTGCGCAGGTATACGCATACGCGAGCGGAAAATCGTCGCTCATGCCGGCCGCGCCGTGCGCCTGGATCGCCCAGTCGATCACCTGGCACGCCATGTTCGGCGCGACGACCTTGATCATCGCAATCTCGCCGCGCGCACCTTTATTGCCGACGGTATCCATCATGCAGGCGGTCTTCAGTGTCAGCAGGCGTGCCTGCTCGATCATGCAGCGCGCCTCGGCGATGCGTTCCTGTGTGACGCTCTGCGCAGCGATCGGTTTGCCGAACGCGACGCGCTGCAGCACGCGCTTCGACATCAGTTCGAGCGCGCGCTCCGCCAGGCCGATAAGCCGCATGCAATGGTGAATGCGCCCGGGACCGAGGCGTCCCTGCGCAATCTCGAAACCGCGGCCTTCGCCCAGCAGCAGGTTCGACGCCGGCACGCGCACGTTGTCGAGCGTGATGTCCATATGACCGTGCGGCGCGTCGTCATAACCGAATACGGTCAGCGGCCGACGCACGGTAATGCCGGTCGCGTCCGCGGGCACGAGAATCATCGACTGCTGCTGGTGACGCGGCGCGTCCGGATCGGTCTTGCCCATCACGATATAGAGCTTGCAGCGCGGGTCGCCCGCGCCCGTCGACCACCATTTGTGGCCGTTGATCACATAGCTGTCGCCGTCGCGTGTGATGCGGGTTTGAATGTTCGTCGCATCCGACGACGCGACTTCCGGCTCCGTCATCAGAAACGCGGAACGGATTTGCCCTTGCAGCAGCGGTTCGAGCCATTCGCGTTTGCCCGCTTCGCTGGCATAGCGTTCGAGCGTTTCCATATTGCCGGTGTCGGGCGCATTGCAGTTGAACACTTCGGGCGACCACGGCACGCGGCCCATGATCTCGCACAGCGGCGCGTATTCGAGATTCGTCAGTCCCGCGCCGCGCTGCGAGGCCGGCAGGAACAGATTCCACAGGCCCGCGTCGCGGGCGCGCTGCTTCAGCGTTTCGATAAGGTCGGTCGGCGCCCATGCATTGCCGTCCTGCCGGTTGCGCGCAATCTCGGCGGCGAAGGCCTGCTCGTTCGGGTAGATGTGCTCATCGAAGAACGCGAGCAGCGTTTCTCGCAGCGCCTGCACTTTCGGGGTGTAGTCGAAATTCATCTGAGCCCTCGTATCGTGAATCGGTCGGAATCGATGCGTCGCGTGCATCTGCAACGTGTGTTGCGTGTGCGTATCAGCGCACTTTCTGTGCGTAACGCCAGGCGAGCTCGGCCATCGGCCTCGCGCGGCGGCCCGCGTCGACTGCTTGCGCGCTGGCCGCCGTTCCGTCGACGACGCGCTTCATGATGCCTTGCAGAATCGCCGCGATGCGGAACATGTTGTATGCGAGGTAGAAGTTCCAGTCGCCGCGCATTGTGAAGCCGGTGCGTGCGCAATAGCGTTCGACATACGCTGTCTCGTCGGGAATGCCGAGCGCGCGCCAGTCGAGGCCCGCGATGCCGCGAAACTGTGCGGGATCGACGTGCCACGCCATGCAGTGGTACGCGAAATCGGCGAGCGGGTCGCCGAGCGTCGACAGTTCCCAATCGAGTACCGCTAGCACGCGCGGTTCCTGCGCATGAAAAATCAGGTTGTCGAGCCGGTAATCGCCATGCACGATCGATACGCGCGCGGCGTCGTCGGGCGGCTCAGGCGGAATATGCTGCGGCAGCCATTCGATCAGACGCTGCATCGCGTCGATCGGTTCGGTTTCGGACGCCTGGTATTGTTTGCTCCAGCGGCCGATTTGCCGCGCGAGGTAGTTGCCGGGTTTGCCGTAGCCGGCGAGGCCGACTGCGGCCGGATCGACGCTATGCAGCGCGGCGATCACGCGGTTCATCTCGTCGTAGAGGGCCGCGCGTTGGTCGCAGGTCATGCCGGGCAGCGACTGATCCCACAGCACGCGGCCTTCGATGAACTCCATCACGTAGAACGCGCGACCGATCACGCTTTCGTCTTCACAAAGCGCGAGCATTGTCGCGACTGGCACGTCGGTGTCATGCAGCGCGTGCATCACGCGATACTCGCGCTCGATCGCATGCGCGGAGGGCAGCAGCTTCGCTGCGGGGCCGGGTTTTGTGCGCATCACATAGGCGCGCGATGGCGTGATCAGCTTGAAGGTCGGATTGGACTGACCGCCTGCGAATTGCTCGAGCGTGAGCGGTCCGATAAAGCCGTCGACGTTCGCGGCGAGCCACGCGGTGAGTGCGTCGGTATCGACGCGTTGGTGAGCCGTTATCGGGCGCGTGCCGATGAAGGCCGAATAGTCGGTTGTGCCGGGTGCGGCGCCGGATGTGGTCGTCGATTGCGGCATTGTCTCCTCCTTTATTTGTGAGTCGACGGGAGTTGGTGCTTCAGCGCCTACTCCCGCCCCATGCCGCATTAGCGCGAGTTAGCGCTTCAGCGCCCACCAGCACTCGCCCATAAATTCCGACGCTCCTACCCACTCCTCGTCTGCCGAAACTGCGCATACAGCATTTCCATCGTCGTATTGCGAATCTCATGATGCATGGGCGCCGGCGGCGAATGATTGATCAGCCGCAGCACCCAGTCGCGCGGCGCATCGCCGACATCGAGCGCATTGATACACCCGGTCGCCTGCGCGATATGACCGAAAAACGTACGCCCGCCCGCCGACAGCGCGTGCGACAGAATCGCGCGATTCACCCCGCCATGCAGCACCAGCAGCACGCAATCCCACGTGTGGTCGGCGCGCAGCGCGGCAAGCGCGGGCAGCGTCCGGTCGAACAGCGAGCCGATCGTTTCGCCGCCGAGAAAGCGCGTGTCTTCCGGCACGATCCCATCGAAGACGCTGAGAAACGCCGCTTCGAGATCGGCATCCGGAATACCGCCGAGCTTGCCGCCGCGAATCTCGAGCCATGCCGGCTCGAGCTCGATGTCGATCTGCTGACGGGTCTCGTCGAGCACGCGCCGCGCGGTCTCGACCGTGCGTGGCAAACCGCTCGCGATCACGCGATCGAAGCGGATCCGATGCTCAGCGAACGCGCGGCCCGCCGCGCTCGCCTGTTCGCGGCCGTTTGCATTGAGCGGCACCGTATCCGGGTCGATCATGCGGCCCGAGTCGTCGAAGTACGTGACGTCGCCATGACGCATCAGATAGATCCGGCGGCGCTTGGGCAATTGATAGGACGGCATCGTGCGCAGTCTCGTTTACTTGAAATGGGGCACGCGCTTGTCGAGGAACGCGCTGATGCCTTCGAGCGCATCGCGATGCTGCAGCGACGCGACGAAGCTGTCGCGTTCCGCGACAAGGTGTGCATCGAGCGGCTGCGTGCCGGCTGCGCCGATCAGCGATTTGATCTGCGCGGTCGCATGCGGCGACAGCTTGCCGAGTTCGTCGGCCCACGCGAGCGCCGCGTCGCGCACCGTGCCGGTTTTCGCGAGCCGGTTCACGACGCCCAGTTCGTAAAGGCGCGTCGCGCCGATCGGCTTGCCTTCGAGCAGCACTTCGGTCGCAAGCTGGCGCGGCAACGCATGCGTCAGAAACCACGAGCCGCCGCCATCGGGCGTGAGGCCGACCTGTGCATACGACATCACGAACTTCGCGTCGTCGGCAGCGACGATCAGGTCGCACGCGAGCGCAAGCGAGAAGCCCGCACCCGCCGCCGCGCCTTCGACCGCCGCGATCACCGGCTTGGTCGACGCGCGCAATGTCGCGATCCATTCGCCGAGCAGATCGATACTGGCCGCCTGCACCGACGCGTCTTTCGCGCGATTCTCGAGCAGCCGGTGCAGGTTGCCGCCCGCGCAGAAGAACTGGTCGGCGCCGGTCAGCACGATCGCGCGCACCGACGCGTCGCGTTCCGCCGTTTCGAGTGCTTCGATGCCGGCCGCGTACATGTCGGGGTGCAGCGCGTTGCGCGCGCCCGGATTCGACAGCGTCAGCACAAGGGTCGCTTCGCTTTCGGCAGGACGCGTGGCGAGCAGTTCGGCGGTCATTGAGAGGGCTCCTTCGATTGAGTGGGGCGATCGCTGTCGCCGGTATCCGGATGTCTATCGGCCGCGTCGGATTGCGTGAGCGACAGGCCGAGTTGCGCACGGCGCGCGAGCCACGGCGACGGACGGTAGCGCGGATCGCCGAGCACCGCATGCAGGTTGCGCAGGATCGTCAGGATGACACGCGCGCCGAGCGCGTCGCCGAGTGCGAGCGGGCCGCGCGGATAGCCAAGGCCGAGGGTGACCGCGAGGTCGATATCGTGCGGCGTCGCGATTTGCCGCTGCGCGATATCGCAGCCGATATTCACAATCGTCGCGACCACACGTTGCGCGACAAAGCCCGTCGAATCGCGAATCACCGTGACCGGCACGCCGTCGGCGGCGAACAGCGCATGCGCGGCGTCGCGGACGCTGCGCGTGGTCGCGGGCGTCGTCATCAGCGTGCGGCGTTGCGCATCGACGAGCGGGAACAACGCGTCGACGGCGACGACGCGCGTCGCATCGAGTGATTCGTCGAGCGCGGCGGTGGTCGCATCGAGCCCGAACGGCGTAACGACGATCAATGCATCGGCGGCCGGCTTCGCGCCGGTATCGAGCGGCACGCCAGCCCGCGCGACGAGCGCCTGCACCGCGTCGTGCGCGTGCGGATGCCGGTTGCTGATCCACACGCGCGCCGGCAAGCCCGTGGGCGCGGGCGGCTCCGGCGGCACCTGCTGCTTGCCGTCGACATACCGGTAGAACCCTTCGCCCGCCTTGCGCCCGATAAGACCGCCCGCGAGCCGCGTCGCGGTGATCGGCGACGGCGTAAAGCGCGGCTCTTCATAAAACTGGTGGTAGATCGACTCCATCACCGGATGCGATACATCGAGCGCGGTCAGATCGAGCAGTTCGAACGGTCCGAGCCGGAAGCCGGCCTGCTCGCGCATGATGCGATCGATGTCGACGAAGCGCGCGACGCCTTCGTCCGCGATGCGCAGGCCCTCGGTATTCATCCCGCGTCCCGCGTGATTGACGATAAAGCCGGGCATATCCTTCGCGCGCACCGGCGTGTGGCCCATACGGCGCGCGAGGTCCATCAGCGCGTCGCCGGCGGCCGGATCGCTGCGCAGCCCGTCGATCACTTCGACGACCTTCATCAGCGGCACCGGATTGAAGAAGTGATAGCCCGCCACGCGCGACGGATCGCTGCAGCCCGCGGCAATCGCGGTGATCGACAGCGACGACGTATTCGACGCGAGCACGCAGCGGCCGCTGACAATCGCCTCGAGCTCGCGAAAGAGCGCGCGCTTCGCGTCGAGTTTTTCGACGATCGCTTCGATGACGAGATCGCAGTCGGCGAATTCCGCGAGCGCCTGTGCGCCGGAGACCGCGCCGAGCGCGGCGCGCGCGTGAATTTCGTCGAGCTTGCCTTTGGCGGTCAGTTTCGCGAAGGTATCGGCGAGGTAGTCGCGCGCGGCGCCGACGGCCGCGGGATTCGTGTCGAACAGCCGTACCCCGAGACCGGCGAGCGCCGCGATCTGCGCGATGCCGCGGCCCATCGCGCCGGTGCCGACGATGCCGATGGTTTCAATAGCGTAGGGGCGAGCGATTGACGTCATGCGGGGGCGTCTCCAGGTTGAGCTTAAAATAGCACGAGCGTGCCGGCTAGCAAGGTTTCCTTTGCAGTCGCGGGATGCCTCCGGCACGGTTTCAACGCAGGCAGTCCGCATGCCTGACGATAAAGGGAGACATCGAATGATTACGCTATGCGGCTTCTCGCTGTCCAACTATTACAACAAGATCAAGTTTGCGCTACTCGAACACGAGATTCCATTCGAAGAACACCATGTGCCGGCGAGTCAGGACGACGCGATGCTGGCGCATTCACCGCTCGGCAAGGTGCCGTTTGTGTTGACCGAACACGGCAGCCTGTGCGAATCGCAGGCCATTCTCGAATATCTGTGCGCATGCTATCCGGAGAAGGCGATCTTTTCGCGCGATCCATGGGAGGCGGCGAAGGAGCGGGAGATGATGCTGTTCGTCGATCTGCATCTCGAACTGGTCGCGCGCAATCTGTACAAGCAGGCGTTTTTCGGCGGCGTGGTAACTGATGCGACGAAAGGCCGGGTCGAGAAGCTGCTCACGCGCCATATTCGCGGCTTTACGCGGCTCGCGCAGTTTGGCCCGTATCTGCGCGGGGAAAAGTTCGGCGCCGCCGATTTCAGCGGCTTCGTGCATCTGCCGCTTGTCGGTCTCGCGACGCGGCAGGTTTATGGGCGCGACTTTCTGCTCGATGCAGGCGTCGACTGGAAAAGCTACTGGAAGGTGGTCAATGCGCGCCCGGCCGCGCAGCGCGTGACCGCCGACCGCAAGGCGTATATGGACGCGACGCGCAACACATAGCGCTGGCCGCGCCGGCCGTGCAGCGGTTGGTTGCCGCTTGTTGCGGCGACGCCCGTTTCAGGTTCCGTCGCTGCGCTTGCAGCAAACGCGCGGTGTGGTTTCGATCAGAGGCGCGCCAGCCGTTCCAGCGCGGTGGCGAGCGTCTCTTCCTTCTTCGCGAAGCAGAAGCGCACGACGCCGGATTCATGCGGCTCGTGATAGAACGCCGACACCGGAATGGCCGCGACGCCGATCTCGCGCGTGAGCCACTGCGCGAACTCGCCTTCCGGCAGGTCGCTGATTGCCGAGTAGTCGACACACTGGAAGTACGTGCCCGTGCACGGCAGCAGCCTGAAGCGCGAATTCGCGAGACCCGCGCGGAAATAGTCGCGCTTCTTCTGATAGAACGCGGCCAGATTCAGGTACGGCGCCGGGTCCTGCATATAGTGCGCAAGGCCGAGCTGCATCGGCGTGTTCACGGTGAATACGTTGAACTGATGCACCTTGCGGAATTCGGCGGTCAGTGCCGCGGGCGCCGCGACATAGCCGACCTTCCAGCCCGTCACGTGATACGTCTTGCCGAAGCTCGACACGACGAAGCTGCGCTGCGCGAGCTCCGGATAACGCGCGACGCTCTCATGCGGCGCGCCGTCGTACACCATGTGCTCATAGACTTCGTCGGCGAGGATCAGCACATTCGTGCCGCGGACAATCGCTTCGAGCTTGCGCATGTCGTCCGCGCGCCAGACCGTGCCGGTCGGATTGTGCGGTGTGTTGATCAGAATCAGGCGCGTCTTCGGCGTGATCGCGGCGGCGAGCCTGTCGAATGGAATCGCGTAGTCCGGCGCATCGAGCGTGACGAACACCGGCTTGCCGCCGGCGAGTTCGATCGACGGCAGGTAGCTGTCGTAGGTCGGCTCGATCACGATCACTTCATCGCCCGGATGGACTGCGCACAAAATCGCGGTCAGCAACGCCTGCGTCGCGCCCGCGGTGACCGTGATCTCGCTTGCCGCATCGTAACGGCGGCCGTACAGGTTCGCGATTTTCTCCGCGATCGCTTCGCGCAGCGGCGCGATGCCGGCCATCGGCGGGTACTGGTTGTGTCCACCGCGCATCGCGTCCGTTACCGCATCGATGATGCGCGGATCGCATTCGAAATCCGGGAAGCCCTGACCCAGGTTCACGGCGTTCTTTTCGACCGCGAGCGCGCTCATCACGGTGAAGATCGTCGTGCCGACGGTCGGCAGGCGGGACGGAAACGAAGGCGTGACGGGCGTGTCGTTCGGTGCATTCATGGCGCGGTCCTGAAGCGATGGGCGAAGGTGAGTGAGGTCGGTCGGGTGTGGCTGGTGCAGAGGCAAGTCACTGTAACCGGAAATGCCGGCAGCCGCGCTGCCGGCTTTGCACGTGCATTGCGCTATGCGGGCGCGGGCTCCTCATGGCTCGACAGGCACGCTTCGACGAAGGGTGCCGGCTGGGCGATCCGGAAGCCGAAGTCCCGGGCGATGCGGCGCGCCAGTTTCAGCACTGCGCGGTCCTTCGATACGAGCCAGTGCGCGCGGCCTGCGTGCGCGAGCTCGATAAACTTCTGGTCGTCGCGATCCTTGCATTGCGGCAGCGCGCACGCAGCGGCCGCATCGTCGTCGGACGCGGCCGGTTCGATCAGCTGTGTCAAACGTGCGACGGTGGCAAGCGCCGCTTCCTTGTCGACCGCGCGTTTCGCGAACTGCGGATAGTCGAGCACATAGGCGAGCTCGGCGAGGCAGCGCGCGTCGATCAGCGCGCATAGCGCGCCTCGTTCGAGCGCCGCGCGAATCGGGCGCGTGTGCGGATCGTCGAACACGAGAATGTCGATCCACACGTTCGAATCGAGCACGATTCTGGGTGCAGGCGGGGGCGCAAGCAAGGGTGCAGGCGGGGGTGCATGTGGCGGCATGTGCGGCGTCTGCGGGTTCGGCTGGGTTACATGCGGCGGCGGCGCGCTCGCGGGCACGGCGGGTTGTCCATCGGGCCGCACGGTGAGCAGCACGTCGGGCCGCACGTCGGGCGACGCAGGCGTCGACACATCGGGCGCAGTACGTGGGGCAGGGGAACCGGGCATGCGTGACATTCGCTACAATCGGGCTTTCGTCTTTTGACCGCCAGGCACGGCGTGCCTGAAAGCCTCTATGATAATCGTTCTGTCGCCGGCGAAATCGCTCGACTACGAAACCCCGCCGCACGTCAGCAGGCATACCATTCCCGATTTCGTCGACGATGCGGCCGAACTGATCGACGGCTTGCGGCGTCTGTCGCCGCAGCAGATCGCCACGCTCATGAGCATTTCCGATCCGCTCGCGCAGCTGAATTTCCAGCGTTACGCGGACTGGTCGCCGCGTTTTCACACAGGCAATGCGAAGCAGGCGGTGCTCGCGTTCAACGGCGACGTCTACGAAGGCTTCGAAGCGCGCAGCCTGTCGGCCGCCGATCTCGACTACGCGCAGCAGCACGTGCGCGTGCTGTCCGGTCTCTATGGACTGCTGCGGCCGCTCGATCTGCTGCAGCCTTACCGGCTCGAGATGGGCACGCGTTTTCAGAACGCACGCGGCAAGGACCTGTACGCGTTCTGGGGCGAGCGCATCACGGAAGCATTGAATGCGCAGTTCAAGCGCAACAGGGGCGCGGCGCGCGTGCTGATCAATTGCGCGTCCGGCGAGTACTTCAAGTCCGTGAAGGCGAAGCGGCTCGATGCGCCGGTCGTCACACCGGTCTTCGAAGACTGGAAGGGCGGACGCTACAAGGTGATCAGCTTCCATGCGAAGCGGGCGCGCGGACTGATGGCGCGCTTCGCGGTCGAACACCGCATCGCCGCGCCGGAAGAACTCAAAGGCTTCGATGCGGAAGGCTATGCGTTCGATGCCAATGCGTCGAACGACGATACCTATGTCTTTCGCCGGCGCGTCGCGAGTTGAGCGCGCCGTCATCGGCACAATCCGCAGCAGCGTAAATCAGCAGGGCAGGAGTAGACCATGACGCTTTCGATCACGAGCAACTTCGACGCCGGTGCAATCGAGGTACTGTCCTGCGAGCGGGCCGGCGATATCCGTCTGCGCGTGCGCCGCGATAGCCATGCGGAATTCGCGCAATGGTTCTACTTCCGCGTGTCGGGCGCGCGCGGCGAGCGCTGCGTGATGAAGTTCGAGAACGCCGGCGATTGTGCGTTCGCCGAAGGCTGGCGCAACTATCACGCGATGGCGAGCTATGATCGCGTGAACTGGTTCCGCGTGCCGACCTCCTATGACGGCCGCGTGCTGACGATCGATCACACGCCCGACTTCGATCGCATCTACTACGCGTACTTCGAGCCGTATAGCGAAGAGCGTCACGCGGAATTTCTCGGCGCGGTGCAGCAGATGCCGCACGCGACGCTGACGGAGCTCGGCAAGACGGTCGAAGGCCGCCCGGTTTCGATGCTGACGCTCGGCACGCCTGAAGCGGACGACGCGCATGCGGCCCGCGCTGCGGGCGCGGCGAGCAGCGCAGGTAGCGCGCAAAAGAAACGCGTCTGGATCATCGCGCGCCAGCATCCGGGCGAAACGATGGCCGAATGGTTTGTCGAAGGCCTCGTGAAGCGGCTCGCGGGCTGGGGCGACTGGGCGGGCGACGCGGTGGCGCGCAAGCTCTACGATCATGCGGTGTTCCACATCGTGCCGAATATGAATCCGGACGGCAGTGTGCACGGCAACCTGCGCACCAACGCGGCCGGCGCGAATCTGAATCGCGAGTGGATGGAGCCCGATGCCGCGCGCAGTCCTGAAGTGCTGGTCGTGCGCGACGCGATTCGCGCGACCGGCTGCGATCTGTTCTTCGATATTCACGGCGACGAAGCGCTGCCGTATGTGTTCGTTGCCGGCTCGGAGATGCTGCCGGGCTTCACCGAGCAGCAGGCGCGCGAGCAGAAGGCGTTTATCGAAGCGTTCAAGCAGGCAAGCCCCGATTTCCAGGACAGGTACGGGTACGAGGCGAGCAAGTATCGGCAGGATGCGTTGCGGCTTGCGTCGAAATTTATCGGCAATGAATTCGGCTGCCTGTCGCTGACGCTCGAAATGCCGTTCAAGGACAACGCGAATCTGCCCGATGAGCGCGTCGGCTGGAACGGCGAGCGCAGCGCGGCGCTGGGCGCCGCGATGTTGCAGGCGATCCTGTGGCACGTGCAGGCGTTCGCGTAACGTGTCGTGCCGTTGCGCGATGACGGGATGGGGCGGTGCGATGATGCGGTGATGCGGCCGCTGTGTTGTGCGGCGCTGCGCGCATTGGGTATCAGCTATCGATATCGGACAGGCGTGGTAAAGATGCGGACATCAATCGACCGATGAACCCAGGCCGCAGCGAGCGATGCTGCGCGCCCGCACGACCGCGCTATCAATGCTTCTTCTTTGTCGTCGACGCGTTCGTCTTGTGAGCCGTCGATTTTGACGACGATGATTTGCCTGCCGATTTGCCGGTGGACTTCGCGCTGGAATTCGCCGTCGCTTTCGCGGCTTTCGTGGCCTTGGTCGAGCCTTTCTTCGACGTCTTTCCCGCAGCCTTCTTCGTTGACGACGCGTTGCCGTGTGCGACGTGCTTGCCGTGCGCGCTCGGCACGCTGTCGGCCGTTGCAGCGCGGCTCACCACCGGCCGCAACGGCGGCACCGGGTCATTCCACGAGAACGCCAGCATCTGCGAGCCGACATAGCCGCAGCGGAAGTGCAACTCGGTCGGATCCCCGCCATTGCTGCGAATGCCGAAGCCGTCGACGGTCACGATGCTGTCGACCTTCACGCGCTGCTTGCCTTCGTCGAACGCGTCATTCCACGGCGTGACCGACGCATGCACGCTATCGAACGCGGTGGGCGGGAATTCGACGTGATCGAATGCGGTGGACGTGCTGGCGACAAAGTTGCCGTGCGCCGCGCAGTCCGCGACGAGCGGGTCGGCGTGCATGTCGTTGACGAACTGATTGACGAGCTGATTGTGTTGCTCGAGCTGGTCGGCAAGGGCGGGAGACACGAGCGCGACGCCCGCGGTCCATACCGCGATCCGGCCGACCAACCGCAGCAACCGGCGCGGTACGTTGGTGCGATCCATCTTGTAGTGAGTGACGCGCCCGTCACGCGCATCAAGCGCGAGTCGAACGCAATAGCTGCATGAAACTGAAGCACGATTGCGACATCAGCCAAATAAGATGCATTGATGCCAAAAGGAGTTCAATCGTGACACAAATATTTTGCGCCGTCGTGAACGGACGGCGCGCAGGTTGCGCGCAGATGCGGCGGCGGTCAGGTGCGCGGGCCGCCGAGACGATAGCGGCGCACGTCGTAGGTCGTGACCCATGCGGGCCGATAAACGGCGATCAGCGCGGTGGCCATGCCGGTGAACCAGGCTTCGCCCGAGGCCAGCAGAAACACGCTGAACACGTAGCCGGCCGGGATCACCTTCGGCGAGCCGTCGGAAAGGCCGATATGCGTGGCCAGCGCGGCGGCGGATGCGGCCGTCACCGCGATGGCCGGCGACACGAAGCCCTGGCCGACGATAAACATGAAGAGGCTGCGCGGCAGCCATGCTTTGCCCATGCGCTGTAGCAACGCGGACACGCCGACCGGCAACGCGCCGAACACAAGAAACGTGAGCGCGATGCCTTGCCACGGTGCATCGAAGACGATGGCCGCGAGGCCCGCAACCGCGGCCATGGCCAGCAGCGCGAGCGCCCAGTCGAATAGCGTGACGACGAGCGTGGCGCCGAGCAGATGCAGCACGGTGCCGTCTTCGAGCCACGCATTGCTTGCCCACAGCACCGACACCGCGACGATGATCGCCAGCCAGACATGCTGCAACACCGAGTCTTGAAGACGTTTGAAAGGGTTCCTCGACAGCGCGAGCGCGAGCAGCGCCGCAGCGGCGATCGAGCCACCGGCAGCGACCCATAGCGGAAGCGGAGTATAGAAGAAACCCATGTGTCTCATATTACTCGTTGGACGGCGAAACGTGTGAGCGGATTCCGTGCCAGCCGTCGCGTGGGGCATCCGTGGCTTCGCCTTCCTGCGTGCTTGCCTGCGGTGGGTCGGTGGGCCCGGCGCCTGCGTCGCGACCCGCGTCGCCGGCCGGTTCCGGCGTCGCGGCGGGTGCCGCTTCGTCGAATGGCGTGGTCGCTTCGGCCGCGATGGGCAACGGCGTCGCAGTGTCGTTCGCAGGCAACGGATACTTGAACTTGCGCCGCGTGCGCCTGCGCAGCGGCACGACGCCGGGCTGGCCCCGCACCGGGCGTTCGGCGCTTTCCTGGCTCGTGCGCAACACCTCGAGCTGAGCATTGAGCCAGCCGTTATAGATCGCCACCGCGGCCGCCCGATTCGGCGCACCGAGCTGCTGGAAAATGCTGGTCAGGTGGATTTTCACCGTGCCTTCGCTTATGCCGAGCGCGCGCGCGATCATCTTGTTCGTGCTGCCCATATGGACGCAGCGCATGATCTGCTCCTGGCGAGGCGACAGTCCCCCTGCGAAGCGCGTGCGCCTGGCCGGCGGCGCGAAGAACTCGGGCCGCCGCGGCACACCTTCGGCGGGCGCGGGAAGGGCAGCGGGGCTGCCGCCCGCGTTGCCGCCTGGATTGCCACCGGTCTCGCCCGTCGTATCCGGTGTGCTCGCCACCGTGGTGATCGTGACCACCGGGGGCTCGAGCGCAAGCGCACCAGGCGGGATGTAGTGCCCGCCCAGCAGCACGAGTTCGAGCGCCCGCACGATGAGGCGCGGGTCCGTCGAGCGAGGAATCACGCCGCACACGCCTGTTTCGACGAGGCCGCGGACGCAATCCGGCGACGTGTCGTCGGTGAGCACCGCGACCGGCATGCCCGGATGGTCCACAAAGAGCGCGCGCGCATCCGTGACGGTCATCCAGTCCTGCCAGTCGATCACAAGCAGCTCCGGCGGATGCCGCCGCAAGATGCGGTCGGCCTGACGCCAGTCTTGTGCTTCGTTGAAGCGGGCTTTCCGGTCGATCTGCCGCAGCAGTGCCTTGAGCCCTTCGCGCCGTTCGGCGTCTGAATTGAGAAGCGAAAAACGCATTGCCATGCCTCCTGATGAGTCGATCGAGGTGTCGTGATGCGCGCGAAACGTTAGAGACTGTTGCGCGGCGATGCGTCACCCACCAATCCGATAATGACAAATTCCTTAACGGATGACCGCCTGTCCGATAGGCATAGGATCAGTGCACAAAAATGAAAAAAGCCCCGCGTCAGGCGGGGCTTCATAGCGCTGTTTGGCGCTGTTCTTAAGAACAGCGCGTGCAGTTAGTGGAAATGCGGCTGTGCGGGCTCAGCGTCTTCAGGCATTTCTGCATGCACGATCTCGCCGAGCGGATCCGCATAAAGCGGCACGCCGCAGTCATCGCAATATTCGGGCTCGAAGCGGCCCGCATGACGACGGATTTCGGTGACGCCGGTTTCCTTCAGCAGCGCGACGATTTCTTCGAGCGGACCTTCTTCGGCGCCCGGTTCCTGCGGTTCCTCATCGATGCCCGGGTCGCCGTTTTCGCGACCGTAGAGCGGCCACACGACGCCATAGATCACGTCGTTGCTGCCGCGCCGCGTGAAGCCGATCCGGTACTCGTCGATGCGCCGCTCGCCGAAGCCGGCGACCACCGCGCGCAATTCCTGCGGCGCCGCGCCGATCGTGTCGAACAGATAGCGCACCGCGGTGCGGACCGTATGCGGACGCACCCGTTCGTCCGCATCGCGGCATGCCGAGTAGTACGCATCGGGCAGCAGGCATTCGAACTCGCAGCCCGGCAGCACGACCGACAGGTTCGCGCCGCCTTGCGCGGCCCATTGCTCGAGGCACTGGCCGCGCTCGATGCGCGTGCCGTGTTCTTCTTCCTGCCAGCGAAACACCGGCGCGCCGACTGGGGCCGCGACCACCGCGAGCAGAAAGCGCGGGTCCGCGAGAATCGGCGAAGTTTCGGGCAGCTCGCCGAAGTTGAGCTTCGCGATGCCGCCGCTCATCGCGGTCTGTGTCAACTGCTGCGCGAGCCGCCAGGTTTCGACGTGATGGCGCGGCAACTGGTCGATGCTGTAGAGGAACGGCGCCATGGCGACGCGCGTGCCCGCGGCCAGCACGTGCGCCTGCAGGTGCGCGCGCAACGCGTCGGACGCGTCGCCCTTCAGCGCGCCCGATGGAATCGCGTAGCGCGTCCACGCGAGCACCGGCGCGGCGATCAGCAGCGCTTCGTAGGTGACGCCTTCGTGCTCGACGACGAGCGACTCGCTATGCGTTTCGGCCATGTCGGCGAGCGCGCCATAGGCGTCGGGGTGGTTCTGCTGCAGATGGTCCAGCGCGGCATCCAGAGTTGTCTGATTGCCATTGCGGACGATTCTGGCAAGCATTGCGTCGAGTTTTGCTTCCCAGAAACGATCTTCGGTTCGGCTGCCCGACGCGAACAGGGCAAGCGACAGACCGACGAGTTTGTCGGCGTCGGGAGGGAGGCGTTTAGCTATTCGCGAGCGCATAAATCCGGAGGTTGTGTGCACAGAACCATATATTCTAGTCCTTTCCATCACGCGATATGTTCGGCACGCGCACCCGCCGGCCGGAGGTCGGCATTGCGAAGGACTACCCGACGGATTGCCGCGCGGAGCGGGCGCGCGGCCGGAGGGCGTGCCGAAGCGCTCCCCTATACTGACTGGGCGGGCTTTGTCGTTCATCGATATCTGTCGCCGCGGTTCGGCAAAGGGAGAGCCTCATGGTGAAATCGGATCAACTCATCGAGCGGCTCGCGGCCGTGTTCGCGCTGATCATCCTCGTCGGCGGCTCGCTGCTGGTGCTCGCGCCGTTCACGACCGCGCTGCTATGGGGCGCGATTCTCAGCTTCAGTTCATGGGGCCTGTACATCAGGCTCGCGGCGGCGCTTGGCGGGCGGCGCAGATGGGCGGCGACGCTGATGGTGCTGATGATCCTGATCGTCGTGCTCGGGCCATTCGTTTATGCGGGGTTCGCATTCGGCGCGCATGCGCGTGATATCACCGCGGTCGTGCAGCGTTTCTTCGATGGGGGCTTGCCGGATTTGCCGCCATGGGTTGCGCACATACCGCTCGTCGGAACGAGTATCGAAGCGTTCTGGGAGCGCGTGACGAGCAGCAGTTCGGAAATGGCCGCGCAGCTGCGCACGCTGGCGGCGCCGGCCGGCAAGTGGATTCTCGCGGCGGCGCTCGCGGTGACGCACGGTCTCGGGCTGCTCGCGCTCAGTATCATCCTTGCGTTCTTCTTCTATACGGGCGGTGAAGGGGCGGCCGCGTGGCTGAATGCCGGCATGCGGCGCGTCGCCGGCGAGCGTGCCGATTACCTGCTTGCGCTCGCGGGCAGCACGGTGAAGGGGGTGGTCTACGGCATTCTCGGCACCGCGCTCGTGCAAGGCGTGCTGGCCGGCTTCGGCTGCTGGATCTCCGGCGTGCCCGCGCCTGCGCTGCTTGGGCTCGCGACGTTCTTTCTGTCGGTGATACCGGGTGGTCCGGTGGTCGTGTGGCTGCCGGCCGCGATCTGGCTGTATCACGGCGGCGAGACGGGGTGGGCGATCTTCCTGGTCGTGTGGGGCGTGGTGGTGGTCGGCATGTCCGATAACGTGGTCAAGCCGATCCTGATCGGCAAGAGCAGCGACATGCCGTTGATTCTCGTGATGCTCGGGATTCTCGGCGGCGCGTTTGCCTTCGGTTTTCTGGGCGTGTTTATCGGGCCGACGCTGCTTGCGGTCGCCTATACCGTGGTGCACGACTGGACGGTGGGCGCAGCGGGCGCGCGCGGCGAAATGGCGAGCGCGGACGCTGCTGCTGTGGCGGCGGATGGCGGTCGTCGCGAAGTCGAAAAGGCGCCGGGAAAATAAATGGCGGATTTCACTTGCACGGGCGGAGTCGAGTCGCTAGAATCGCCGTCTTTCGCGCTTCGGTGAGCCTTCATGTGAGGCTGGGTTGAACGGGGTGCGGAAGGCGGGAGCGCCAGCAATGGCGGGGGTTTGCACGATGTGCGACAGGTTGGTGGAAGTAAAAAACCTGTTGACGATGTGAGTGCGAGTCTGCATAATCTCGCTTCTCTGCTGCGACGCGCGGCAGACACGGAAAGGCG
>NZ_CADIKF010000054.1 GCF_902859875.1 Paraburkholderia solisilvae
TGATGCGCCTCACATTCGTGCCCGTGCTCGCCATACGGCAACGCCCGTTCGTCGTAGGTCCGCGTTATCCACAGTTCCCGTGCGCAAGCCTGTGGACATCCTGCGCAAGACCAGCCCAAGTGCTTGAAGCAATTGATACAAGCAAGCTCCGGTATAGTGCGCAGGAGATCGTCCCTCCCCGAACCCCGGTTTTCTTTCGACAACGGATTCATGAACGCATCGGCAATGGCGCCGGACCCGGGCGCCGCGCTGCGCGTCTTCGACGCGGTCAAGGCGCTCGCCTTTATCGGCGACCTCAGCATGGGCCAACCCACCGATCATTCGCTGCGCACCGCGTGGCTCGCCGCGCAATGCGCGCGTGCGGCCGGAGCTGACGACGCGACACGTGGCGCGGCGATCGAGGCATCGCTGCTGCGCTGGTCCGGCTGTACCGCGAATGCGTCAGGTTTTGCCGACGTGCTCGGCGACGATGTCGGCGGTCGCGAAGCGATGCTCGCGCAGCGGCCCGACTGGGCGCAACCGCTTGCCGCGCAGGGCGGCGTGAGCGCCGCGTTGACGCCGCTTGCGCAGATTCACTGCGAAGTGTCCGGTGAAGTCGCGCGGATGCTCGGCCTCGCGCACGATACGCAAGCGACCTTGCGGCACATCTTCGAAGCGTGGGATGGCGGCGGCATGCCCGACCAGCTCGCGGGCGACGCGGTGCCGCTCGCGGTGTATTGGGTCGCGCTGGCCGGCGACCTCGAAATCTTCGCGCGCGTCTATGGTGTCGACGACGCGCTGCAGTTGATCGCGCAGCGCGCGAATGCACGCTACCCGGCGGCGCTCGCCGCGCTCGCCGATGCGCACGGACGCCAATGGCTCGCCGAACTCGACGCGCTCGAACCCGCGCAATTCGACGATGCGCTGCTGACGCCGCGGATGTCCGAGACGACGTCGCCCGAACTGATCGCCGACGTAATCGACCTGAAGCTGCCGTGGATGACCGGCTACTCGCGCGCGGTCGCCGCGACCGCCGCGCAATGCTGCGCGCAGCTGATCGCGGATCCGCTTGCGCAGCAGCGCGTGTATCGCGCGGGTCTGCTGCACGGCATCGGCCGCGCGGCGGTGCCGAACGTGCTGTGGAATACGCCGGGCCGGCTGCCGGCGTCCGCGTGGGAGCGCGTGCGCCTCGTGCCGTACTGGACCGCGCGTGCCGGCCGGCAGACCGGCGCGCTCGCCGATGCGGCGGCGCTCGCGTCGTACGCGTATGAGCGCGGCGATGGCTCGGGCTACTTTCGCGGCGTCGCGCTCGATGCGCTGTCGCTGGAGGCGCGTGTGCTGGCGGCGTCGGTTGCATGGGGCGCGCTGCGTGCGGCGCGGCCGTGGCGTGCGGCGCTGGGTGTCGAACCGGCCGCGCAGACGATGCGCGACGAAGCGGCGCTTGGGCGGTTCGATGTGCAGGTGGTCGACGCGCTGCTCGCATGCGTGCGCGAGCCGGGCGCGGCGCCGCGCGTGTCGAACGTTGCGCCGCGCCGCCAGCCGTCCGGCGTGCGCCTGTCCGCGCGCGAAACCGATGTGCTGCGTTCGATCAGCCGCGGCGCCAGCAACAAGGAAGTCGCACGCGAATTGACATTGAGTCCGAGCACGGTGCGCACGCATGTCGAAAGCGTGTTTCGCAAGCTCGAGTGTTCGACACGGGCGGCTGCGACGTTGAAGGCGTCCGCGCTTGGATTGCTGTAGACGAAGGGAAGCGGGCAGGGAGAGATACACGAAGTGCGGTGCGCGAGCCGCGATCAGCGATGGGCGTCCTGCTTGTCACCGCGCGGCTGCGCCGCGATCGTATCGATCGACTGCCGCACCGCGTGCAGGATTTCATCGGCCAGTTCCGGCTGCGCTTTCATCACCGCACGCGATGCCGAAATCGCGCCGATCAGTGCGACCGCCATCGTCAATGCACGCTCGCGCCGCTGCGTCTCGGGCACGTGCGCATCGAGCTTCGACGCGAACACGGAGGTCATCTGCTCGAGCCCGAGCGCAAACCGCTCGCCGACCGACGCATCCTGCCGTCCGATCTCGCTGACCGATGCCGCCATCGCGCAGCCCTCCGCAATGTCGTTGCGCCTTTCCTCGGACAGATAGCCGTCGAGCACCTCGCCGAGCTCCGGCATGCGTCCGTCGCGCGGCGTGATGAGACGCCTGTGCCCGCGCTCGAGACCGAAGGCGAGCGCCTCGGCGGCGAGCGCTTCCTTCGACGGGAAGTGCGCGTACAGCGCGCCGTGCGTGAGGCCCGCCGCCTTGCCGATCTCGGCGACGCCGACGCCGTCGATGCCGCGCTCACGCATCAGCCGCGCGGCTGTCTCGATAAGCTTTGCGCGGTTTTGCGCCGCCTGCTCCTTGCTGACTTTCATGACTGACTCCCAGCCTGCTGCGATCGAACGGCCTCGACCATCGGTTGCGGTCGCTATGCCTAGTTATGATTGCATGTGCAATTATAATCCCTGACGGGGTGAAGATCTCGTCCGCAAATCTCAAAAATACTTTTGTACGGTGGCTTCGGCTCGGTCGGACCCATCCCGACGCGACTCGCTAGCGCCGCCCGGCGATGGCGGATTCGAGCGGGCGGGCATCGGGCGCAAACCGGAGCGGCGCGTGGGCGCCGCGTTTTGATGAGACGGTTGCATTTGCCCGTCAATGTACTGTCGATTGCGTGGTCCGCGACGCCGCCGATGACGCGCACGTATAGCGCGGCGAAGGGTTGGCGGTTCGCGATGGGTTTGGGCCTTATCGCGCCCGGTTGGCGGCGCCGCGGTGGCCTCGCGGCCACAGCCGACAGATCTTGGCTCCCAGCCGCGGTCGCCCGTCACCGCAAGCCACCGCGCCGGCACCGCCATCCAGCCACAGCCACAGCCACCCCAGCGCCACCCCAGCCGTTTGCCACCGACCCGCCGACCTTCGATCCGCCTGGCCCACCTTGCCCCCATTAGCCGACTTTTCAGAACACAGTTTTCGGTTTTCCCCCTTTGATCTCATTCATTGCGATCGATATCATTACGTCAATGATTGCGAAAGCAATGAATAAGCGCCCGGCCAGCCGGCCCAGCGCAAACCACAGTTTCAAAGGAGAAACATCATGCGTTTCCAGAACAAGACGGCGCTCGTGACGGGCGGCAACAGCGGTATCGGTTTCGCGACTGCGAAAATGCTGATCGAACAGGGCGCGCGCGTCGCGATCACCGGCCGCGATCCGAAGAAGCTCGACCATGCGCTGACGGCGCTCGGCCCGAATGCGATCGGTATCGAAGCGGACCTGAACGACGCCAACGCGCTCGAGCGTGTCGCTCAAAAGGTGACAACCGAATTCGGTTCGCTCGATATCGTGTTTGCGAACGCGGGCATCAGCGGCCCCACGCCGCTCGGCAGCACGACCGCAGCCGCGTTCGAGGCGATCACGCGCACCAATCTGACGGCCGTGTTTCTGACCGTGCAGGCCGCGCTGCCGCTGATGCGCGAAGGCGGCGCGATCGTGCTGAACGGCTCGGTGATGCGCGGCGAAGGCTTCGCCGGCTCGGCGGCCTACTCGGCGTCGAAGGCGGGCGTGACGGGGATGGCGAAGGTGTTCGCGTCCGAACTCGCGCCACGCGGCATTCGCGTGAACACGGTGATTCCGGGCGCGACACGCACACCGATCTGGACGCGCGGCGCGCGTGAGGGCCAGACGCTCGACGACACCGAAAGCGCGTTCGGTCCGCGTATTCCGCTCGGGCGCCTCGCGAACCCGGAGGAGACCGCGCGCGCGGTGCTGTACCTCGCGTCCGACGACTCGGTGGGGGTCACGGCGGCGGAAATCGTCGTCGATGGCGGGCTGACGGGGGCGCCGTCCGGTGCGCCGATCTTCCGGGCGCCGCACTGACCAGCGTGCGGTAGCGCAGGGAAAACGACAAACGCGCGTGCCGTTGCGGCGCGGCACGCGCGCGTAAATGTGTCTACGCTAGCCCGACACACACCGCGGCGACCATCGACCCCAGCACCAGCACCGCGCCAACCGTGCGCTTCGTATTCAACTGCGTCCATAGCAATACGCCGGTCAGCGACAGCAAAATGATGCTGCCGGCCAGCGTATCGATCAACAGCACCCAGCCGACGCTGAGCCCCACGCCCTTGTGCAGATTGGTGAGCGTAGCGAGGAACGTGTTGCCGGTGCGCTTGACCGTCACATAGCCGCTGCCGACCCAGTAATCGGCGGAGGTCATCTGCTGCGGCGACGCGAACGTCAGCTGCCAGTGCTCGGGCTGGATCGCGCTGCGATCGCCCCATGCAACCGGATGCGCGGGTTCCTTCTGTGCACGCCCCGGCTTGCCGGTCAGCTTCAATTCGTCTTTGAGCCAGGCCGCGAGTTCGCGCGGCGACTGCGGCGCCGGCTGCGGCAGCGGCACTTGCAGTTCGGTTACCTGCGGCACGCCGGTCGACACGCGCAACGGCCCCGCACGATGATTCAGGAAGAAGCCGGTGGTGCCGAACAGCAGCCCGAGCGCGGCGCCCCACAGGCCGATCCAGCCGTGAATCTTGCGCAGCCAGCGGATGAATGCGATCCGGCGCGGGCGCGTTTGCGGCGGGTAAGCGCCAACATCGGCTGCCCCGGCAGGTGGCGCGAGCGGCGAAAAATCGGTGGCGCCCGATGCGAGCGTGTCAGTGGTGTTCAAGATGGCTCCGCGAATTGAAACCGCAGGTTGATTTGCCGGCGCGCCGCGGCACGACGCGGCTGCTCCGGTGTGCCGGTCATAAGCGGACACAAGCGGGCACAACCGGACACCGACGGTGCACGCGCGCACGCACGCATTGCATGGGACTACGTGGAACAGGGACGCCGACGCGGCGGCACGGCGCCGCACACCTCGCAGGTGCGCCGTGATCGGCGGGCGTTCGGGCTGGCTAGCCGTCGTTGACGAAAGCGGCCGCTAACTGCTGACAGTGCAAGCGGGCCGCGCACGACGGAGTGGCTGGCGTTCAGACAAGAGCCGCTATCATTTCACGCCGTTGAGCATGCCGCAACGCTTGCAAGCACGACGAAGCATGCCGCAAATCTTTCGAAGGGTTACGGCAACCGCGCGCAGCGCTCGCATGCCGCGGCCTGCGCACCGAAGACGCCGACTGCGGCGATGCGCGCAAACGACATCTATCGGATACCCAACCGATAAACGGTCGTATGCCGATACCGCTCGCCCGGTCGCAGCACGGTTTGCGCGGCGCTGTCCGCCATATTGATCTGGTTCGGATAGCCGCCGGTTTCGAGGCACAGCGCCGCATGCTTGCGCAGGCGCTCGCCGCCGCGCCCGGCCACGCCTTCCAGATAGTTGCCCGTGTAGAACTGCAAGCCGTGCGCGTCGGTTTCGACGGTCAGCTCGCGGCCGCTGCCCGGGTCGTACAGCACCGCCACCCGGCGTACCGCGCCGGACGCGCCCGCCGCGTCGCGCAGCAGATAGCAATGGTCGAAGCCCTTCGCGCGCGCGAGCTGCGCATGCGGCCAGTCGAGGCGCGCACCGATCGGCGCGCTCGAGCGGAAGTCGAACGCATTGCCGGCGACGCTCGCGCGCGCAAGCGGAATCAGCGTGTCGTCGACTTCCCAGAATTCGTCCGCGTCGATTTCGATCATATGACCGCGGATGTCCGCCGGGCCGCCTGACAGATTGAAGTACGCGTGATGGGTCAGGTTGACCGGCGTCGGCGCATCGGTCACCGCGTCGTAGTCGATCGTCAGCGCGCCGTGGTCGTCGAGCGCGTAGCGTACGGTTGTTTCGAGCGCGCCCGGAAAACCCGCATCGCCTTCCGGCGATTCGTGCGAGAAAACCAGCGTGCCGTCGACTTCACGCGCGTCCCACAGCGCGCGATGAAAGCCGCTCGCGCCGCCGTGCAGCAGGTTGTCGCCTTCGTTGCGGTCGAGCTGATACGTAAGCCCGTCGAGCGTGAAGCGCGCCTGCGCAATGCGGTTCGCCCAGCGGCCGATCGTGCCGCCAAAATACGACGCGCTCGCGAGATATTCGGCCGGCGTATCGTGCCCGAGCACGATATCGGCGATGCGTCCGGCGCGGTCGGCCGCATGCCACGACACGAGCGTCGCGCCGAGATCGCTGATCACCACCCGCATGCCGTGCGCGTTGCGCAGCGTGAAGAGACGGACCGCATCACCGCCGGGCAGCGTGCCCCAGCGTTCGACGGTGATATGGGCGGGAAGGGCGCGATCGGTATGGCGCGAGTCTACGGAAGTCATGAATAAAAATGTGCGTCGGGGAATCAGCCGGGTTGCGATGTCTGCGTGCCTTGCAGACGCTCATGGTATTCGCGCGGGGTACAACCGAGTTCGCGGCGAAACACCGCGTACATGTATTGCAACGACGTGAAGCCGCAGCGTATGGCGACTTCCGTGCTCGAGAGATCCGGTTGCGCGAGCAACTGTTTCGCGACCTCGAGCTTATGTTTCAGGATCTCCTGATGCACGGTGCAGCCGAGCTCACGCCGGAAATGCTCTTCGAGCGACGAGCGCGACACGCCGACATAGTCGGCGACCTGTTCGGTCTTGATGCCCTGGCAGCCGTACTGCCGGATGTAATGGCGCGCGCGCATCACATACGGGCTCGACACCGGTTGATGCCGCGTCGATTCGAGCACGTTGATGCCGACCGGCGGCACCAGAATGCGCCGTCCCGCGAAGCGCGCGCCGCCCAGCATCTGATGCAACAGGTGCGCGGCGGTGCGGCCCATTTCCTCGGTGCCTTGAATGACCGAAGACAGTGGAATGCGCGTGAGCGAACGCGTGAGCGGATCGTTGTCGATGCCGATAATCGCGACTTCCTCCGGCACCGCGATGCCGGAGATCAGGCACATCTGCAATAGCTGACGCGCGCGCGCATCGGTGACGGCGATTACGCCGACCGGCTTCGGCAGGCTTTGCAGCCACGCGGTCAGTTGCTCGCTCGCCTGGTTCCACACGGGCGCGCTGGTCGGCAAGCCGCGATGCACGTCGCCGGTGAGGCCGTCGGCCGCGAGCAGCGCGTTGAATGCGAGTTCGCGTTCCTGCGCCCAGCGGTTGGTCGGCGATTCGGGCAGGCTGTAGAGCGCAAAGCGCTGCAGCCCCGCGCCGATCAGATGCGTGTACGCGAGCGTGACCAGCTTGCGGTTGTCGGTGGCGATATACGGCAGATTGTCCGGATACTGGGACGCGTCTTCGTACGACGAACCGACCGCGACGACCGGCAGCGGACAGTCGGCGAGCGCATCGCGCACGGCCGGGTCGTCGAAGTCCGCGATGATGCCGTCGCCCTCGAAGTGTTCGATGCCGTTGAGACGCGCGCGGAAGTCCTCTTCGAGGAAGAGGTCCCATGCGACGCGCGTCGACAGCAGGTATTTGCCGATGCCGGTGATGATCTCGCGGTCGTAGACCTTGTTCGCGTTGAAGAGCAACGCGATACGGTGCGTGCGTTGAGCGGATTGCTGGCGTGTCATCGCGTAGTCAAGGGCGCGCGGCGGCAGCGATGCGGCGGCGCCGGCGTGTTCGGGGTTGATCCACGGGTTGATCCATATACGGCGAAACCCTTAAGGGCAAACACGGTTTCGCCCGGTATCGATCAGCCTGCCTATTCTAGGCGGTGCGAGCCTCGCGCCGCCACACGATTTTATCGGGCGGCGAGAATCGCTAACCGCACTGGCGGATTTCGCAATTGCCGGTATGAACCGCAAGCTGGCAGCATGGCATCACTCAAGCAAACGTGCTGCGCCTGTCACGCGCTTTCATGCTGTGCGACGCATCGTCACGACATCAATCAAGGAGACGCGCATGTCCTACTTCGAACATCTGCCCGCTGTGCGCTATGAGGGCCCGCAGTCGAGCAATGCTTTCGCGTACCGCTATTACGATCGCGACAAGCTCGTGCTCGGCAAGCGAATGGAAGACCATCTGCGCGTGGCCGTCTGTTACTGGCATACATTCGGCTGGGCCGGCACCGACATGTTCGGACCGGGCACCTTCGAGCGCCCGTGGCATGGCGCTGGCGAGCCGCTCGAGCGCGCGCACCTGAAGGCCGATTCCGCATTCGAACTGTTCTCGAAGCTCGGCGTGCCGTTCTATACGTTTCACGATGCCGACGTCGCCCCTGAAGGCGACAGCATCAAGCAGTACGTGAACAACTTCAAGTCGATCACCGACTATCTCGCGCGCAAACAGGAAGAGAGCGGCGTGAAGCTGCTGTGGGGCACCGCGAACCTGTTCTCGCATCCGCGCTATGCGGCCGGCGCCGCGACCAATCCGAACCCGGACGTGTTCGCATTTGCGGCCACCCAGGTGTTCGAAGCGCTCGAAGCGACGCAGCGCCTCGGCGGTGCGAACTACGTGCTGTGGGGCGGCCGCGAAGGCTACGAGACGCTGCTGAACACCGATCTGAAGCGCGAGCGCGAACAGCTCGGCCGCTTTATGAGCATGGTGGTCGAGCACAAGCACAAGAAGGGCTTCAAGGGCATGCTGCTGATCGAACCGAAGCCGCAGGAGCCGACCAAGCACCAGTACGACTACGACGTCGCGACCGTGCACGGCTTTCTCACGCAGTTCGGCCTGCAGGATGAAATTCGCGTGAATATCGAAGCGAATCATGCGACGCTCGCCGGCCACTCGTTCCATCACGAGATTGCGAATGCGTTCGCGCTCGGCGTGTTCGGCAGCATCGACGCGAACCGCGGCGATCCGCAGAACGGCTGGGATACCGACCAGTTCCCGAACAGCGTCGAAGAGCTCACGCTCGCGTTCTATGAAATTCTGCGTAACGGCGGCTTTACGTCCGGCGGCATGAACTTCGATGCGAAAGTGCGCCGCCAGAGCGTCGATCCGGACGATCTGTTCCACGGCCATATCGGTGCAATCGATGCGCTCGCCATCGCGCTCGAACGCGCGGCGCGTCTGATCGAAAACGACCAGCTCGCCGCGTTCAAGGAAAAGCGCTACGCGGGATGGGACGGCGAGCTCGGTCGCAAGATTCTCGCGGGCGGCTATACGCTCGAAGCGCTCGCGAACGATGCGATCGCGCGCGGCATTGCGCCCAGGCATCTGAGCGGCCGCCAGGAGCACCTCGAAAACGTGGTGACCCAGGCGCTTTACGGTACGGGCAAATAAGGGTTGACCAATGCGTGCTGGCAAATGAGCGCCGGCAATCGGGCGCGCGCCGCTGGCACGCATCGGTAAAAAACATTAACCCGGCCGGTCAATTTCGCAATTGCCCGGCCGTGCCGCACAGCCCACGCTGTCGGGCGGACAAAAATCCAGATTCACACAATCGACGACCGCGAACACGCATTCGCGGCGCATCCGTACGATTTCGCCGGCTGTTTCCTTTCTCTCGCAAATGGACGCACCGGTAGCCAATCAGAAAAGGAGTGAGACTTGAAATCCGCTATGCGTCGTTCCGTATTGAATTCGCTCGTCTGTGCCGCGATGTTTGCCGGCCTGACTTCCATTGCACCGCTTGCGCATGCGAGCAAGGACAAGCCCGAAATCGGCTTCTGTATCGACGATCTGCGCGTCGAGCGCTGGTCGCGCGATCGCGACTACTTCGTTGAAGCCGCAACCAAACTCGGCGCGAAGGTGTCGGTGCAGTCCGCCGATGCCAGCGAATCCCGTCAGATTTCGCAGATCGAGAACCTGATCTCGCGCGGCGTCGACGTGATCGTGATCGTGCCGTTCAACTCGAAGACGCTCGGCAATGTGATTGCCGAAGCGCACAAGGCGGGCATCAAGGTCGTGTCGTATGACCGCCTGATTCTCGACGCGGACGTCGACGGCTATATCTCGTTCGACAACGAGAAGGTCGGCGAACTGCAGGCGCAAGGCGTGTTCAACGCGCAGCCGAAGGGCAACTACTTCCTGCTCGGCGGCGCGCCGACCGACAACAACGCGAAGATGCTGCGCGAAGGACAGTTGAAGGTGCTCAAGCCGGCCATCGACCGCGGCGACATCAAGGTGGTCGGCCAGCAGTGGGTGCCGGAATGGAGCGCCGCGACCGCGCTGCGCATCACCGAAGACGCGCTGACCGCGAACAACAACAAGATCGACGCGATCGTCGCATCGAACGACGGCACCGCGGGCGGTGCGATCCAGGCGCTGGCCGCGCAGCACCTCGCGGGCAAGGTGCCGGTGTCGGGCCAGGACGCGGACCTCGCGGGCGTGAAGCGCGTGATAGCCGGCACGCAGACGATGACCGTCTACAAGCCGCTCAAGCTGATTGCGAGCGAAGCGGCGAAGCTGTCGGTCGATCTCGCGAAGGGCAACAAGCCGGCGTTCAACGCGAAGTACGACAACGGCAAGAAGCAGGTCGACACGGTGCTGCTGCAGCCGACGCTGCTCACGAAGAGCAATGTCGACGTGGTCGTCAAGGACGGGTTCTATTCGCAGGCGCAGCTCGCGGGCAACTGATCGCCCGCGGTCTGATGCGCGCCGCCGCCGGTTGAAGAAACCGGCGTTGCCACAACCCGGCGGCGCACCGCCTCTGTCACACGCGCGCGGACCCGGCCACGGGCACGCGCGCGTCCCCGATTCACGAGGACGACAACGCATGGCACAAGCGCTTCTGGAGCTACGCGGCATCGCCAAGTCATTTGCCGGTGTACGGGCGCTCGACGGCATCGATCTGTCCGTCGCCCCCGGCGAATGCGTCGGCCTGTGCGGCGAAAACGGCGCGGGCAAATCGACGCTGATGAAGATCGTGTCGGCGGTGTATCCGCACGGCGACTGGTCCGGCGAGATGCTGTGGGAAGGCAGGCCGCTCATCGCGCAAAACGTGCGCGATACCGAGCGCGCCGGCATTGTGATCATCCATCAGGAACTGATGCTGGTGCCGCAGCTTTCGGTGGCCGAGAACATCTTCCTCGGCAACGAGATCACGCTGTCCGGCGGCCGCATGAATTACGCGGCGATGTATCAGCGCGCGGACGCGTTGTTGCGCGAGCTGAATATCGAAGGCATCAACGTCGCGCAGCCGGTGATGAACTACGGCGGCGGCCACCAGCAACTGATCGAAATCGCGAAGGCGCTGAACAAGCGCGCGAAGCTGCTGATTCTCGACGAGCCGTCTTCGTCGCTGACCGCGGCCGAAACGCAGATTCTGCTCAATATCGTGCGCGACCTGAAAAAGCGCGGTGTCGCGTGCGTGTATATCTCGCACAAGCTCGACGAAGTGGAAGCGGTGTGCGACACGATCACCGTGATCCGCGACGGCAAGCATGTCGCGACACAACCGATGGCGCAGCTCACCACGGACCGCATTATCGCGATGATGGTCGGGCGCGAGATTACCAATCTGTTTCCGCGCGAGCCGCATGAAATCGGCGAGGTGATCTTCGAAGCGCGCAACGTGACCTGCTTCGATGCGACCAACCCGAACCGCAAGCGCGTCGACGACGTATCGTTTTCACTGCGCAAAGGCGAAATTCTGGGCGTGGCGGGCCTGGTCGGCGCGGGCCGCACCGAGCTGATGCAGGCGATTTTCGGCGCGTATCCGGGCGTGAGCCGCGCCGACGTCTGGCTGAACGGCAAGCGTTTGAAGATCGGCGCGCCGGCCGATGCGATTCGCGCCGGCGTCGCGATGGTGCCCGAAGACCGCAAGCGTCACGGCATCGTGCCGCAGCTGGGCGTCGGTCACAACATCACGCTCGCGGTGCTCGCGCGCTTCGCGAAAGGCGGGCGCATCGACAGCGCGTCGGAGCTCGATACGATTCATACGGAAATGAAGCGCCTGTCGGTGCGCGCCGCGTCGCCGATGCTGTCGATTGCGAGCCTGTCCGGCGGCAACCAGCAGAAAGCGGTGTTGACGCGCATGCTGCTCACCGATCCGCAGGTGCTGATTCTCGATGAGCCGACGCGCGGCGTCGATGTCGGCGCCAAATACGAAATCTACAAGCTGATGTTCGCGCTCGCGCGGCGCGGCATGTCGATCATTGTCGTGTCGTCGGAATTGCCTGAAGTGCTCGGCGTGAGCGACCGTGTGCTGGTGATCGGCGAAGGCCGCCTGCGCGGCGACTTCGTCAACGACGGCCTCACGCAGGAAGACATTCTCGCCGCCGCGCTCAATGCGCAAACCGAACGCAACGACCCTTCCAACCTTGCGAGCGTCGCATGACACCTGATCTCAGTTCCGTCGAAAACCGCGCCGGCGAACGCGCGTCGATCGCGTCGGGCCAGCGCGTGAAGCAGCTGTTCGCGCGCTACAAGCTGCTGGCCTTGTTGCTGGCGGTCGCGGTCATCTGGACTTTCTTTTCGTTTCTCACCGACGGCGCGTTCGTCACGCCGCGCAACCTGTCGAACCTGCTGCGGCAGATGTCGATTACCGGCATGCTCGCGTGCGGGATGGTGTTCGTCATCATCGCCGGCGAGATCGACCTGTCGGTCGGCTCGCTGCTCGGGCTGCTCGGCGGCGTCGCGGCGATTCTCGATGTGAAATTCCACTGGCCGCTCGCGGCGACGCTGCCGGCCGTGATGCTGCTCGGCATC
This sequence comes from Paraburkholderia solisilvae, assembly GCF_902859875.1. Classification (GTDB taxonomy): domain Bacteria; phylum Pseudomonadota; class Gammaproteobacteria; order Burkholderiales; family Burkholderiaceae; genus Paraburkholderia; species Paraburkholderia solisilvae. The sequence goes on from NZ_CADIKF010000054.1 coordinate 12,503, forward strand.
GTGGTGGGGCTTTTCAACGGCTGGTGGTCGACCTATCTGCGCGTGCCGTCGTTTATCGTCGGCCTCGGCGGCATGCTCGCGTATCGCGGCGTGCTGCTCGGCGTGACCGGCGGCTCGACCATCGCGCCGGCGTCGGATGCGCTGGTCTTCGTCGGGCAGGGCTATCTGCCGCGCGTGGCGGGCAACGTGCTCGCGGTCGTGCTGTTCGCGCTGCTCGCGGTGCTGACCGTGCGGCATCGCAAGAGCCGCCAGCACTACAATCTGCCGGTGGTGCCGCTGTGGCAGGACGGCGTGAAAATTGTCGCGGCGGGGCTGCTCGTGTTCGCATTCGTCGCGACGCTGAACCGCTACGGCGGCATTCCGGTGCCGGTGCTGGTGCTGCTCGCGCTGCTCGGCATCTTCACGTATATCGCGACGCAAACCGTGTTCGGCCGGCGCATCTACGCGGTCGGCTCGAATCTCGAAGCGACGCGGCTGTCGGGCGTCAATACGAACCGCGTGAAGCTCGCGATCTTCGCGCTGATGGGGTTGATGTGCGCATTCGGCGGCCTCGTCGAAACCGCGCGGCTCGCGGCGGGGTCGCCATCGGCGGGCACGACCGGCGAGCTCGACGCGATCGCCGCGTGCTTTATCGGCGGCACGTCGATGCGCGGCGGCTCCGGCACCGTGTACGGCGCACTGATCGGCGCGCTCGTGATGGCGAGCCTCGACAACGGCATGTCGATGCTCGACGTCGACTCGTACTGGCAGATGATCGTGAAGGGCGGCATTCTCGTGCTTGCGGTCTGGGTGGACGTGATTTCGGGGTCGAACCAGCGCTGATCCGGCAAGCTCACGGCCTTGTGAGCATTGGGCGGCACACGCGCCATGCGGGTGGCGGCGCGCACGGCCGTGGTGCGGTGCACCACGGCGCAGCACCGGCCCGCTCCGCGAGCGTGCGTGCGCGCGCTCCGCCAAAGCGTGCCGAGCCTTTTCCGCAGTCTTCAACGCGCGGCCTTCGTCAGGCCGCTTTCATTTTTTTCGAGGCGCGACGCGTCGCGCCCGACGCCCCGCCTGACAAGCGATTGCGCGCGCCACCGCGATTTCGCAGCGCGCCTTTTCAGGCCTGCGCCGCCCGTTCGCCACGCGCGATGGCATACCTATTGCGTTAATCGCCGCCGAGGCCAACGGCGGCTTCATTGATTTCAGTTCGAAGAGGGACGCTCGCGTCGAGCGGACCATAGGGGCAAAGGCGTCCCGAACCTCATGCGCAGCGCGATCCGTGTGTCGATCCGCGCGTGTGCGGTTCGGGGCGCTTTTTTTTGCGCGCTCATATCGTTGCGCGCGCAAGGAACCTCGATGGACCCGTCGCGCGCTCGCGTAGCGGCCCGGCGAACTGCGCAAACCGCCCGCGTCTGCCCACTTGCCTCCGCCCTCTGAGAGAGACCCATGAAAAATCTGTTGAGTTCGCTGACGAGCGGTAACTGGCGCGCACTGCTCGCGTGCTTCTTCTACTTCGACACCGGTTTCACCGTGTGGGTGATGTTCGGGCCGCTCGCGCCGTTCATTCACAAAGACATCACGATGACGCCCGCCGAACTGGGCTTTCTGGTCGCGGTGCCGGTGCTCGGCGCGGCGATTCTGCGCGTGACGCTCGGCAACCTGTACCAGGCGTGCAACGGCCGGCGCATCGCACTGATGGGCGTGCTGCTGTCCGCGATTCCGTCGATCGTGCTGCTGCTGATGCCAGTCACGCCGTCGTACACGCTGCTGCTCGTGCTCGGCGTATTTCTCGGCGTCGGCGGCGCGAGCTTCGCGGTCGCGTTGCCGATGGCGGGCAGCAACTATCCGCCGAAGGTGCAGGGCCTGGTGCTCGGTCTCGCGGCGGCGGGCAATATCGGCGCGGTGCTCGACGGCTTCATGTTCCCGGGTCTGGCCGCGCGTTTCGGCTGGGCCACCGCGGCCGGCGCCGCGTTGCCGCTGCTGGCGCTCGCGGCCACCGCGCTGTTCTTCTGGGCGCACGATCTCGCGCCGAAGGCGGGCAGCGCGCCGCGTGCGTTCCGCAGCTTCTTCATCACGCTGGCGGGTCTCATTGCGCTGGTGCTCGCCGTGCATGCCGGCGTGTTCGGACCGGGCAAGACCGGGGTGCTGCTGTTGCCGGTGTTCGGCGCGCTGCTCGCGATTGCCGTGTTGCCGCGTCACTATCGCAGCGTGCTGGTCGAAGGCGATACGTGGGTCGTGATGCTTGTCTACAGCATCACGTTCGGCGGTTTTGTCGGGATGTCCTCGTATGTGACCACGCTGCTTATTTCGCTCTACCAGATGCCGGCGCTCGAAGCGGGTCTCTTCATGTCGCTGCTCGCCTTTATCGGCGCATTGGTGCGGCCGGTCGGCGGGCTGATTGCCGACCGCATCTCGGGTGTGCGCGCGCTCGTGATGCTGCTTGCGGCCATTTCGATCTGCGATTTCGCGTTCGCCGCGTGGATGCCGCCACCTGGCGCGGGCATCACGCTGCTGGTCGCGATGTATCTGTGCTTCGGCCTCGGCAACGGCGCGACGTTCCAGCTCGTGCCGCAGCGCTGGAAGGGCAAGACCGGTTTGATGTCGGGCATTGTCGGCGCGGCGGGCGGCATCGGCGGCTTCTATCTGCCGGTGATCATGGGGATGGCGAAGGAAAGCACCGGCAGCTACCAGATGGGCTTTGCGACGTTCGGCGGCCTGTCGGCGCTGGCCTTCGCGCTCGTGATGCTGCATCGCGCGCGCTGGCTCGAATGGGCGCTGCCTGCGGAGAGCCGCGTCGCGGCCGTGGATCCGGTACGCACCGCAAGTGTGCGGGCGGACAGCAGCGTGTAAATCAGTCCGTCCTGCTGACGGATCGTTGAACTCGACGAGGACGGTTCGGCGCAACGCAAGCGGCCTGCGCCGCACCCGATGAAATCGCCGGCATTATGCGCCGGCGATTTTTTTTGCGTGTGTTTTCAGGCATCTACGTGCGCCGCGGTAAGGATGGCCGCCGCTTGCCGCCGCACCCGGAAAATCATGACCGGCAGCTGGCGGGAATTTTGCTCGCATCGAAGAAACTAATGATCTATTGCTTCGACGTGTGGTGCGATTCCGGCGCTCGTTCGCAGGCGAAGCGACCTCGCAGGCGTGAAACGTCGGGTTGCACACGATCCCCCGCGCTACCTTGGGCGGTAACGCATCCGGAACGAGCATGTCTTTTATCAAGAGATTGTCGGGTTCGCGTATTGCGCCGGCGGCTCGGGTCGAACTGAGGCGGTCGCAGTTTCGCGCATTCCGGCAGCAGGTTCCATTGCTTTATACGGTGCTGATCGTCGACACGGTGACGGTGGCGTTCACGCACTGGCGCATCGCGCCGGTCTACCTGGCGGTTTATGCGCCGTTGCTGCTGTGCCTCTTTTGCACCGCGCGTCTTGCGCTGTGGCTGCGCCTGCGGCGGCGCACGCTGTCCGACGACGAGATCGCGCGACGCCTGCGCACGACGGTCTGGATGGTTGCCGCGGTCGGCGTCGCGTTCACCGCGTGGGCGATGTCGCTGTACCGTTACGGTGACGCCTACACGCGCAGCCACATCGCGTTCTATCTGGCGATGACGGTAATCGGCTGCATTTTTTGCCTGATGCATATGCGCCTCGCCGCGCTGCTGCTCGCCGGCATTGTGATCGTGCCGTTCACGTTCTTTTTCGCGTCGACGCACAATCCGGTGTTCATTGCGATGGCCGTGAATGTGTTCCTCGTCGCAGTCGTGATGGTGCTGGTTCTGCTGTTTTACTACCGGGACTTCACGAGTCTCGTCGAGTCGCAGGTGCAGTTGCGCGCGCAGCATGCGGAAACGCAGCGCCTGAGCGACGAGAATTTTCGCCTCGCGAATCTCGACGGGCTGACGAATCTGCCGAACCGCCGGCGCTTCTTCGCCGACCTCGACCACCAGCTGATGCCGCTGCAAGGCCAGGCGCGCGCGCCGGGCAGCCTCGCGATCGGCGTGATCGATCTCGACGGCTTCAAGCGCATCAACGATCTCTACGGTCACGCGTTCGGCGATCGCGTGCTCGAGGAAACCGGCCGGCGTTTCGCCGCGCAAGTCACGCCGCAGGTGAGTGTGGCGCGCATCGGCGGCGACGAGTTCGGGCTGACGGTGGTCGGCGCAACCGCTTACCGCCAGTTGCTGGATCTCGGCGATACGTTGTGCGCCGCGATCGAGCGTTCGTATGTGCTGCCGGAAGGCGCCGCGCGATTGTCGGCGTCGATTGGTTTCGCGAATTTTCCGGAGGCGGGCGAAACGACCACGCAGCTCGTCGAACGCGCGTACTACGCGCTGCATTTCGCGCAGGCGCACCGGCGCGGCGGCACGGTGATTTTCTCGCCCGAACACGAAACGCAGATCCGCCATCTGAGCAAGGTCGAGGCATGCTTGCGCAGTGCGGATTTCGAACGCGAAATCACACTGCATTTCCAGCCGATCTTCGATACCGGGCTGCACGAGATCATGGCGTTCGAGGCGTTGGCGCGCTGGACGAGCCCGGTGCTCGGCGTGGTGGCGCCGTCGATGTTCATTCCGGTGGCCGAACGCTGCGACCTGATTCACGCGCTTACCGAAGTGCTGCTGCGCAAGGCGCTCGACGCGGCGCGCAGCTGGCCCGAAGCGGTGCGCATTTCGTTCAATCTGTCGGCGCGCGACCTGAACGTGCCGGGCGCGCTGCACCGCGTGATCCGCACGACGCTCGCGAGCGGCGTCGCGCCGCACAGGATCGACTTCGAGATTACCGAGACCGCGCTGATCCAGGATTTCGGACAGGCGCGCATCGCGCTCGAATCGCTGAAAAAACTGGGCGCGCGTATTTCGCTCGATGACTTCGGCACCGGCTTTTCGAGCCTCAACAGCGTGCACCGCTTGCCGATCGACAAGGTGAAGGTGGACGGCAGCTTTGTCGCGGGCATCGAGCGCGAGCCGACTGCGCGCGCGATTGTGAAGAGCATCGTCGAGCTGTGCGAGAACCTGGGGCTTGCGTGCGTGATCGAGGGCGTCGAGACGCGCGCGCAGGCCAATGCGCTGCGCGAACTGGGGGCGACCGTGATGCAGGGGCACCTGTTCGGCAAGCCGGTTCCGGCGGGGCAGGTGCTTGACACGTATGTCAGGGAACCGTTGCTGTCGCGGCTTGGACGCGATTAGCGCCCCGCCTTACCGGACCGATGCGCCGCGATCCGTCAGCAACTGACGCAGGATGCTGCGATGGCAGCGGTTTTCGTTATCGCAATAGCAGCCGACCGAGAAGTCGGTCGTCGTCGATAGTGCCGCGAGGGTGTCGAGCACTTTCGATGCGTCGCCGCGATTCATCTGCGCGCGGAATTTTCGCGCGAACGCATTCCATGCCCGCTCGGTTTCAGCCGCCAGCGCGTCGCTGACGAGCTCGGGCGTTGGCGACAGAATCGGCAGCCACACGTCGTAGTAATTGCGCGTGCCGAACTCGCTTTTCGGTACGCCACGCGGCGGCCGGCGCACGGTGCCGATACGCAAACCTTCATCGGCTGCGCGTGCCGAGCCCAGTTGAACGATGCTGACGCTCATCGACGTTCTCCACTGTCAGGCCGCCATGCACACAGGAACGGCACGCGCACCGGTGCGCCCGTATTGCGGGTGAGGTCGGCCAATGGTTAAATACGCGGCTTTTTCGTAAAATAAGCGGCTTTTTCGTTTTACGACGACCAGAAAAGCAGGCACTTGCCGCTAACAACTACAAGGCACATCCCGGTCGTTCACCTTTCGGATCGATTATGTCCCAAGCAGGTACGCAGGCGCGCGCGGCGGTGGGGTCCGCCGGCGCCACAACGCAGGCCGTGGGCGGCGACGCTGCGGCTCGAGCGTCCGTGACGAAGGCTCCAGCCGGTTCAGCGGCCGGTTCCGCGCCGGGCGCCGCCGTCATGAGCGTGACAGGCGCCGCCGATGCGAGCCTGACCGGCGCCGCCGATGCGAGCGCGGCAAGCACCACCGGTACGAGTCCGGCGAGCACCGCCGCCGCAAGCCTCGCGAATGAGACGGACGCGAGCGTGACGGCCACCGCCGACGCGAACGTCACGCATGCCGCCGCCGCAAGCCCGACGAACACCGCCGACACGAACCCGACAAGTCCCGCCGCGTCGTCCGGCAGCGGCCAGAACGGTCAGGCCGTTCAAAGCCCGCCGTCCGTGCCGACGCAGGAGGGCCCCGCCGGCATCCGCTTCGACTTCAACGACGGCTGCCGCGTGATGCTGCCGCAAGGCGACGGCGATTGGCGCGTGCTGCTGCGCGACACGGCCACCGCGAACCCGCTGTTCGAAACGCAGATCTCCGCCGGCGTCGTTGCGAGCAGCAAGAAATACTATGTGCCGTTCGAGATCGAAGTCTGGTCGCAAGGCAAGGAAGTGTTCCGCCATCGTCTGGACCTGAGCGGGCGCAACGTGCTCGTGCATCTGCCGGTCGGCACGCTCGGCGATACGCTCGGCTGGTTCCCGTATGTCGCGAAGTTCGAGCGGCAGCACCGTTGCAAGCTCACCTGCGTGATGGCCGAACCGCTGATTCCGCTCTTCACGCACGCGTACCCGTCGATCACATTGGCGACGCCCGACGCGGTCGACGCGAACGATTTCTACGCGACCTACAACATCGGCCTGTTCTTCACCGACGACGCGAACGTGCGCCAGCCTTGCGACTTTCGCCTCGTCGGCCTGCATCGGACGGCCGCGTACATCCTTGGCGTCGATCCGCGGGAAGAGCGCCCCGAGATCGTGCTGCCCGACAGCAGCCGGCCGATTCCGGAGCCATACGTGTGCATCGCCGCGCAAAGCACGACGCAATGCAAGTACTGGAACAACCCGAGCGGCTGGCGTGAAATCGTACAGTTTCTGAAGCAGGCCGGTTACCGCGTAATCTGCATCGACCAGAAGGCGACGCACGGCAGCGGCGTCGTGTGGAATCACATACCGTACGGCTCCGAGGACTTCACCGGCGAGCGGCCGCTCGCGGAGCGCGCGCGCTGGCTCAAGCACGCGGCCTTTTTCGTCGGCTTGAGCAGCGGCCTGTCGTGGCTCGCATGGACAATGCGCACGCCGGTCGTGATGATCAGCGGCTTTACGCATCCGACCAACGAGTTCGATACGCCGTATCGCGTGATCAACTACCACACGTGCAATAGCTGCTGGAACGACGTGCGCGTGCAGTTCGATCACCACGATTTTCTGTGGTGTCCGCGTCATGCGAATACGCCGCGGCAATTCGAATGCACGCGGCTGATTACCGCGGAGCAGGTGATCAGCACGATCCGGCGCATTCCGGCATTCGGTGCACAGCCGGAAGCGGCGGTGTGATCGAGACGGCGTAATAGCGCCGAAAGAAACTGGCGTAAAACAGCCGACGCGCAAAAAAAGATTAAAGGCGCGGCGCAAAAAGACGACATACAGAGACGATCCGCGAGCCGGCAATACGAACAGGCAATAGCCGGCAGGAGCGGACCGCATCGGCAAGCCGAACAAGCAAGAAGAAGCACAAGAAGAGCGGTAAGAATTCGGGGAACACCATGAAACGATTCACGTGGCGCCGCGTGCACGCCGTGCGTGCCTTCGGCCGGCGCTACCGGCGCTGCTCGCGTCTGCTGGGCATGCTGCTCGCCGCCGTGACGGTGCAGCCGTGGTTCGCGCCCGGCGTGCACGCGCAGACCACGGTCGCCGCGGGCGACACCGAGAGCAACACGATAATCGGCGGCACCGAGAGCGTGTTCGGCACGACTGTCAACGATAGCGTGGCGCTCGGCGGCGCGCAGAACGTGTCGTCGGGCGGCGTCGCGAGTGGCACCGTCGTCGACCTCGGCGGCACGCAGACCGTGTTCGCGGGCGGCATCGCGCAAGCCACGGGCGCCGAGGGCGGCCTGCTGGTGGTGTCGTCCGGCGGTGTGGCGCGCAGCGCGACGGTCAGCGGCGGAGCCGACGTGATCTCGGCGGGCGGCGCGGCGAGCGGCACGACCCTGTTGGGCGGATCGTCCGAGACCGTGTCGTCCGGCGGCATTGCAACCGGCACGAAAGTCAGCGACGCATCGACACAGTTTGTCGATAGCGGCGGCATGGCGAATGGCACGGCGATCGGCAGCCTCGGCACGGTCGACGTGTCGGCGGGCGGCGTCGCGAGCGGCACGACGGTCAGCGCCGGCGGCAAAATCAACGTGTCCGCCGGCGGCAGCGCGACACGCACGACGGTGCTGTCGGGCGGCGTCGACTCGGTGGCCGGCACGGACATCTCGGCCACGCTCAGCAACGGCGGGTCGCAAACTATCCTCGCGGGCGGCACGGCGAGCGCAACGACTGTGCTCAACGGCGGGCAAAGCGTCGTTAGCAGCGGCGCGGCCACGGTAAGCGCGAACGTGAACGGCGGCACGCTGACCGTCTCCGCAGGCGGCAACGCGACACGCACCGCGGTCAGCGCGGGCGGCATCGAAAATCTCGCGGGCACCGATACGTCGGGCACGGTCGGCGCGAACGGCCAGTTGCTCGTGTCGTCGGGCGGCGTCGCGAGTGCGACGACCATCGGCAACGGCGGCTCCGCGAGCGTCGCCAATGGCGGCTCGGCGGCCGGTGCGATTGTGAGCGGCGGCACGCTGGCGGTACAGGCCGGCGGCACGGCGACGTCGACCACGCTGTCGGCGGGCGGCATCGAAAACGTGCAGGGCACCGATACGTCGGCGAGCGTTCGCAGCGGCGGCACGCAAAACGTGCTGGCAGGGGGCGCCACGACCAGCGCGAACGTCAGCAACGGCGGCCGGCAAACGGTGTCGTCAGGCGGCACGGCGACCAGCACGACGGTGCTCTCCGGCGGCGCGATCACGGTGTCCGCCGGCGGCAGCGCGACCGGGCTCGTGCAGTCGAGCGGCGCGGCGTTCACCGCGGATACCTCGGCGACGGTAAGCGGCACGAACGTCAACGGCGCGTTTTCGATCTCGGGCGGTGTGGCGAACAAGGTCGTGCTCGAAAACGGCGGCACGCTCACCGTGCTGACCGGCAATTCCGCGACCAGTACGCTGATCCTCAATCAGGGCTCGGCGGTCGTGATGGCCGGCGGCTCGGCCAATTCGACGACGCTCAGCAACGGCGGCACGCTGGCGGTATCGTCGGGCGGCACCGCGACCAACGTCACGCAACTGGCCGGCGGGGCGTTGATTACGAATACCTCGGCAACCGTGAACGGCACGAATACCGCGAACGGCACGACCCATTCGTTTTCAATTTCCGGCGGCGTCGCGCAAAACGTGTTCATCGAAGCCGGCGGCTCGCTCACCGTGCTCAACGGCACGACCGCGAGCGGCACGCAGGTCGGCACGCGCGGCAGTGCGCTCGTGCAAGCGGGCGGCGAGGCGGACAGCACGACGGTCAGCAACGGCGGGCAACTGCTTGTTTCGTCGGGCGGCACCGCGAATGTGGCGACGGTCATGAATAACGGCCAGCTCATCGTGTCCGGCGGCGGCACGGCAATCAATATCACCCAGGACGCCGGGGCGGCGCTCATCACCAATACGTCGGCCACGGTGAGCGGCAATTATGTGAGCGGCAGTACGAGCACCCCGTTCAGCATCTCGAACGGCACCGCGCAGAACGTGGTTGTCGAAAACGGCGGACAGTTGTCCGTGCTGGCCGGCGATGTCGCCAAACAGACGACTGCCGGCAGCGGCGGTCTCGAGATCGTCTCGGCGGGCGGCACGACGTCGATGACGTCGATCAGCAACGGCGGTTCGCAGACCGTGCTGACGGGCGGCGAAGCGTTCGATACGACGGTGTCGAGCGGCGGCACGCTCACCGTGTCGTCCGGCGCCGAGGCGATCAGCGTGATTCAACAGGCCGGCGCCGCGCTGATTACGAACACGTCGGCGACGCTGATCGGCTCGAATGCGAACGGGCCGTTCTCGATCCTCGACGGCAATGCGCAGAACGTGATCGCCGAAGACGGCGGCCAGTTGACGATCCTGCCCGGCACCTCCGCATTCAACACATCGGTCGGCAGCGGCGGCCTCGAAACGGTGTCTTCCGGCGGTCTCGCGAGCGGCACCTTCGTCACGTCGGGCGGCTCCGAGTTCGTGTCGTCCGGCGGCACCGCGGTCGGTACGACCGTGACGTCCAACGGTTCGCAGACGGTGCTCGGCAAAGCGTCGGGCACGACGGTGTCCTCGGGCGGCAGCGTGCTGGTCAGCTCGGGCGGTGTGACAAGCGGCACGGAAGTCGGCAGCGGCGGCCACGAGGTGGTGTCGTCGGGCGGCACCACGCGCGGCACGCAAGTCACGTCCGGCGGCACGCAGAGCGTCGCCGGCGGCACGGCGGACAACACGCATGTGAGCGGCGGCGGCCAGCAGGTCGTCTCGTCGGGCGGCTTCACGAGCGGCACGCTGGTGGACAGCGGCGGCACGCAGACCGTGTCGGCGGGCGGCAGCACGAGCGGCACGCAGGTCAGCAGCGGCGGCGCGCAGGTTGTCTCGTCGGGCGGGGTCACGAACAGCACGTCGGTCGGCAATGGCGGCTCGAGCGTGGTGATGTCGGGCGGGGCCGCAAGCGGCACGACGGTGTCGAGCGGCGGCACGTCGATCGTGACCTCCGGCGGCAGCGCGAGCGGCACGGTGGTGCAAAGCGGCGGCACGGAGAACGTGTCGGCGGGTGGCACGACAACCGGTACATCGGTCCGCAGCGGCGGCCAGCAGACGGTGGCGAGCGGCGGCACGGCGAGCGGCACGGTGGTGAGTTCCGGCGGTTCGCAGACGGTCAGCGCCGGCGGTGTCACGTCGGGCACCGCGGTCGCATCCGGCGGCTCGCAGACGGTCAGCGCCGGCGGGGTCACGTCGAACACCGCGGTCGCATCGGGCGGTTCGCAGACGGTCAGCTCCGGCGGCGTCACGTCGGGCACGATGGTCGCGTCCGGCGGCACGCAGACGGTCGGCGCGGGCGGCGTCACGTCCGGCACGGTGGTCGCCTCCGGCGGCACGCAGGACGTACAGTCCGGCGGCACCGCGAACGGCTCGATCGTGTCGAGCGGCGGCTTGCAGACCGTGTCGAGCGGCGCGACGGTGAGCGGCACGCAGGTGTTGAGCGGCGGCTCGCAGAATCTGTTCGGATCCCTGATCGACCCGGTGGTGTCGTCGGGCGGCACGCTGACGATCGGCCAGGGCACGGCGGCGGGCGATCTGGTCGGCAATACGGTCAACAATGGTTTGCTCGTGTTCAACCGGCCCGATGCGATCACATACGCGGGCGACATTTCCGGCGCCGGGCGCATCGAGCAGCAGGGCATCGGCAGCGTGGTGCTGAACGGCGACAGCCATCTGTTTACCGGCGTCACCGAAGTCATGTCGGGCGCGCTCGCGATCGGCGATGCGAACAACCCGGGGGCGCAACTCGGCGGCGATGTGATCGTCGATGCACCGGGCACGCTGCGCGGCCATGGTTCGATCGGCGGCAACGTGATGAACAACGGCATCGTGATGCCGGGCGGCTCGATCGGCACGCTGACCGTCGGCGGCAATTACACGCAGGCAAGCGGCGCATCGCTCGAAATCGAGGTGAATCCGACCTCGGCCTCGCAATTGCGCGTGGGCGGCAGCGCGGCATTGAACGGCGGCCTGAAGATCCTGTACGACCCGGGCACCTATCAGGCGAACCGCTATGCGATCGTCACAGCGGGCGGCGGGGTGAACGGCCGTTTTTCGAACGTGTCGAGCACGGTCGCATCCGGTGCGAATCTCGGCCCGCTGCAGCAGTCGGTCGAATACGACGCGAACGAAGTCGATCTCGTGCTGAGCGGGCTCGCGCAGCAACTGCCGGGAGGAGACCCGCCAGGCGCAGGCACAGGCACGACCATCATCGCGCCGACCGACACGAGCATCTATACGGCGCTCGGCACGTCGCTCGCGTTGTCCGCGCAGATGGCGAACGCCGCGTTGCTCGAGCGCGTGCCGTTTGCCGACGGCGCGTCCTCGCGTGCGTCGGTGTGGGTGAACGCGACCGGTTCGCAGACGAACGTGCACGGCGCGAACGGCCAGCCGGGTTTCGAGGCGCGCAACTACGGCTTTATCGCGGGCGTCGATCATCAGGTCGGTGCATACACAGTCGGCTTCTCCGGCAGCTATAACCACAGCGATATCAGCGAAGACAGCACCGGCGATTCAGGCACCACCGATACGCTGCGCGCGGCGTTTTACGGCGCACGCGCGCTCGGGCCGGTCGATCTCTCCGCAACCGTCGGCGCGGGGCTGGATTTCCTGTCGCAAAAGCGCCCGTTCGGCGCCGCCGGCACCGCCGAGGGCGATCATATCGGGCAGGAAGCGACCGCGGCGGCACAAGCCGCGCTGCCGCTCGCCATCGGCAGCGTGACGGTCACGCCGCGCATCGGCCTGCGCTTTTCGTATCTGCATGCGAACGGCTTCGGCGAAAGCGGTGCGAACGGGCAGGACCTGACCGTCGGCACCGACAATGTGCGCAGCCTGCAACCCTATGCGCAAATCACCTTCGACAAGGACTTCGGTAGCCCGTTGAGGCCGGTGAATGTCGAGCTGCGCGTCGGCTATGCACGCGAAATGCTCGGCACCGGACGCACGGTAACGGTCGGCGCGCAGGACGGCACGCTGTTCGCCGCGCCGGGCACCACGCTGCCGCGCGATCAGTTGACCACGGGCGTGAGCGTCGGCATGCGGCCGACCAAGGCGCTGACGGTATCGGTCGGTTACGATGCATGGATCGCGACGAGCCATGCGTCCGCGCAGGCGGCGACGGTGACGCTCGACTACCGTTTCTAGTCGCGCTTCCAATTGTGATGACCGCGCGCCGAACGTAGCATCGACCCGCGCGTTCAACCTGCACGCCGCGCGGAACGCGGCGTGCAGGTTGAACGAAAATTCGACCGGTCAGGAATATAACGGGCGCGTCAGGCGTTATCGAGGCTCCGGGCGCAGCCCGCGTCGCCTCTGCAGGTGCGCTTGTCGCAGCGCCTGCGCTCACCTGCAAAAAGGAACCGATTGATGCTGAAGTTCAGTTTCGACAAATCACGCTTTATGGTCAGCCCGCTTGCCGTCGCCGCTCTGCTGTTCGCCGCGCCGCCTTCGCACAGCGCGCCGGCCGACAGCCAGGCATTTCTTCCGCTGCTCGATATGACGGTCGCGCGCTTGCATATCGCGCGGCAGGTTGCGTTGTCGAAGTGGGACACGCGCAAGCCGGTGGAAGACCTGCCGCGCGAGGCGGAGGTCATCAAGGCCGCTTCCGAGGAAGCGCGCGCGCTCGGCGTGCCGCCGCAACTCGCCACGCACTTCTTCGCCGATCAGATCGAAGCCAATAAACTCGTGCAATACGGGTTACTCGCGCAATGGCATCGCGATGGCCGCGCGCCCGACGACAAGCGCGTCGATCTGAAGAAGGACATTCGTCCGGAACTGGACCGCCTGCAGCAAGGCTTTATCAAGGTGCTCGCCGATACGAAGACGCTTCGCGCGCAGCCGGATTGCGGCGCGCAATTGGCGCGCGCAACGCAAGAATATGTTGCCAGCCATGCATTGGATTCGTTGTACGCGGTCGCGATGGATCGGGCGCTGGCGCGCGCGTGCGAGCAGGAGTAACGGCGCGCGCGTGTTTGCCGTTGCGCCGTCGCGCGCCACGGGCGGACACAGCGATGAAGTAGACGACGCAACTAAAAGATACGGATCCTTTATTCTGCCCCCGATTGAATTGACGCGTGTTTTAGGGGTATTTCGCTATCGTCTTGGCCTCCGCTGAAGCGTGCTCGCTTCGAGCGGTTCTCTGGAGGCCTTTATGGACGAATTCGAAATCGGCAAGGAATATTCTCGCGAATATATTCACACGGTGTGTGGCGGCAGCAAGCAGGCCTTTCTGCCGACCCGACGCGGCAAGGTGGTGGCCGCGTGTCTGCGCATGGACCTGAACCCGCAGGCGCCCGACGTGGTTCTTTGCAACAGCGGCGCGGCCGCGCGCGCCGCGGGCCGCACGCTCGCGAAGCAGGCGCACGCCATTCCGGTCTTTATCCGCTCGGAAACCGACCGCTTCCGCTATGTCGGCCAGTACGAGCCCGCGGAATCGTTGACGGCGCCGCTCGAATGCGCGCCCTATGCGCGCAACAGCAGCTTTACCGTCGGCCAGATTTCGCGTGTCATCAAGTTGAAACGGTGCTGAGAGGCGTAGGCCAGGCGCTTGCAGGCGCCTGGATTGCAGGCGGCCGCGCGGCGGTGTCGCAGTTTGTCACCGCATTTTTTCGCGTGGCCGCCGTTTTTTTGCACCGCCTTTATACCCGCGGGACTAATCTCGTATCTGTCTTCACCACACCTGCGGGATTGTCCGCCCACCATGGCTCTCTCTCAACCGTCCGAAGTCCCCGATTCCGTACGCGGCGCTGTCCGGTCCCACTCCAACGTCGTCCGCAACAACAACGTCATTCCTTTCCCGCTGTCGCGCGTGCTCCTGCCGGTGACCTTGCTCCGTCAGTCAGAAGACGAAGCGCGCGCACAACTCAAATCGCTGCTGCACTCGCCACTCGGTGTCTATGTCGTCAGCACGGAAGTCGTCCGTGACGGCGTGCGCGTGCTGTTCTCGATCGCCCCCGAAGACCTCGATTTCACCTTGCATACGTTGATCGCCTCGGTGCCGCACGCGCTGATCGGTTCGCTCGCGCGCACCGGCTCGTCCAAAGAGGCGCACTGATGTACTCCGGTATCTGGCTGCCGATCGTCACGCCGTTTCGCAACGGCGAGGTCGATGTCGAAGGCTTGCAGCGTCTCGCCGATTACTACCTGCATACGGAGATCAGCGGTTTCGTCGCGCTCGGCACGACCGGCGAGGCGGCGCTGCTCTCCGAAAGCGAGCGCATCACGGTGCTGCAGGCGCTGCTCGATGTGGCCGGCGACCGCCTGCCGGTGCTGGTCGGCGCGGGCGGTTTCGATACGCGCGACGTGGTGCGCGAGATCAGGCGCTACGAGCGCTGGAATTGCGCCGGCTTTCTGGTGTCGGCGCCCGCGTATCTGTGTCCGGATCAGGCGGGCGTGCAATGGCATTTCGAACAGATTGCCTGCGCCACCGCGCGGCCGGTCGTGCTGTACGACGTGCCGCATCGCACCGGCGTCAGGATTGCGCCGGACACGGTCGAGCGGCTGCTCGAATTCGACAATATCGTCGCGATCAAGGAATGCGTGAAAGACCATTTCGACGCGCTGCACGATCTGCCGGTCAACGTGCTGTGCGGCACCGATGACGCGTTCGTCGATTGCCTCGACGCAGGCGGCGCGGGCGGCATTCTCGCGAGCGCGCATGTGTGCGCGGACCTGCTCGTCGAAGTGCGCGAACTGCATCGCGGCGGGCGCGAAGACGACGCGCGGCGGCTCTTCGCGAACCTCGTGCCGCTGCTGCGGCTGCTGTTTTCCGCGCCGAACCCGGCCGCCATCAAGGCGATGCTCGCGTTCGATCACCCGCTGACCGACGAGACGCGCATGCCGATTGCACGCGCATCGGCGCAACTGGTCGAGCGGCTCCTGCAGGCACGCAACGCGTTGCAGGATTTGCGCGCGGAGTTGACGGGCGCGACGCACTGACAAGGCGCGGCGTGTCGTACGCGTTCTGCGAGGCCGGCAGGAAACCGATTCACGACTCAAACAGTTCTGGGACTTCGGGTAGCGCTCGAAGTCTGGAGGTATCCATGCACAAGCAACACATCGCGGCCGGCACGCGGGCGGCAGAGCCGGATGGCAAGACTGCCCGCGTCGCCACCGTTCAGCGCGGCAGCGGCGCCGGCAGCGTCGTGCTGCGGCGCTTCGACCCGGCGCGCGACTCGTACGAGCAACTGACCGCGGTGCTGCACCGCGCGTTCGCGCGGCTCGGCATGATGGGCCTGAACTGCCTGTGCGTCGCGCAGACGCCGTCGGCGACGCGTAAGCGCGCGAAGGCCGGCGACTGTTTCGTCGCGGTCTGCGGCGGCGACGTGGTCGGCACGATGACGCTCTATGCGCGCGATACCGAATCGCCCTGCGAGCACTATCGCGTCGAAAACGTCGCGACGCTGCGTCAGTTCGGCGTCGAGCCGGCCTGGCAAAGCCGCGGCATCGGCAAGTCGCTGATCGCGTTTGCCGAGCATTGGGCCGCGACGCGCGGCTATGCGCAGCTCGCGCTCGACACGCCGTATCCGGCCGTGCATCTGCTCGACTTCTATCGCAGCCAGGGCTTTCGCATGATCGACGTGCTGCGTTTTCCGGAACGCGACTACGACAGCGCGATTCTCAGCAAGCCGCCGGTGGCCGCGCGCACGCTCGCGAACTGGTCGCGCCGCCTCGAACTGCCGTGCCCCACTTTCCCGCGTGCCGCATGAACCGCAGCAACGGAAGCCCGCGCGCCGCTCCGCTGTTGATGGTGCCGCAGCGCCTGATGATGCTGCGCGGCATGTGCAAGGTGATTGCGATCGCGTTTGCGGTCAACCAGGTGTTGACGACCGTGTTCGAGTTTGTCGCGCAGAAGGTGGATGCGACGCTGCCGCATCAG
Source organism: Paraburkholderia solisilvae (assembly GCF_902859875.1). Taxonomy (GTDB): domain Bacteria; phylum Pseudomonadota; class Gammaproteobacteria; order Burkholderiales; family Burkholderiaceae; genus Paraburkholderia; species Paraburkholderia solisilvae. The sequence continues at coordinate 29,030 of NZ_CADIKF010000054.1, forward strand.
ACGGTGTGGCTCTTCAGCTGCATCACGTGCGGCCTGCTGACATTGTGGCTGCAGGCCGATGCGCGCCGCGCATTCGCGTTCGCACGCAAGCGGAAGTTCGTGACGATCAAGGAGGGCAAGGAACGCGCGCTGCAGATCGCCGCGGACTGCCCGAAGCGCTGGCTCGTCATTCTGCATATCGAGCTCAGTCCTGCTGCGTTTGCGGTGCAGGCGGGCGGGCCGCCACCGCGCTAAGCGGTTTTCCGCCGCGCGTTCGTGCGGTGCTTCCGCTGATTGCCGCGACCCGCGTAAAGCGTCTATAAAGACACTGTGTCGATTACCGGCAGTGTCGACGTCATGGACGATCCGAAGCAGGTCGATGCAATGCCGCCGCGCCCGGCCGGGCGCGCGCGGGCCGCGCACGGCGACGCAGACGCCAGCGTGGATGCGGGCGGAGGTGCAGAAGCGGACCATGTGGCCTTTAGCGCGCCGCCGGCACGCCGGTTTGTGCAACCGTGGACAACGTTCGTCGCGTGGCTCGAACGGCTCGACCCGGGCGCGCACCGTCGTCTGAAGGGGCTGCGCCTCGTCACGGCGTACGGGCTGGCCGCCGCGCTCGGCGCGTTGCACGACGTCACCCGCGACGTGCATCAGGGCGCGGTGCTCGCGACGCTCGCCGCGAGCTTCGCGCTGTGGGCGAGCGTGTCCGAAGCGAGCACCACGCGCGCCGACTCGAGCCGCGACCTTGCGTTGCTGTGCATCGCGGCGGGCGTCGGCGCGGCGTCCTTTGTCGCGCTGCTGCCGCTTCTCTCCGGCGTCGGCCGCGTGGGCCCGGAAATGACGCTGGTCAGCGGCGCGTTCTGCGTCGGTTATCTGAAGCGGTTCGGCATGCTCGGCGCCGGCATCGGTTCGCAGATCTATCTCGGCCAGCTTTATGCGTACGGCACGAATCTGGTCCCTGCCGATTTGCAGGCGATCGGCGTGGCCGTGCTGATTGCCGCGCTCGGCTCGATCGTGCCGCGCCTGTTGAGCGGGCCGGCCGAACGGCCGGTTTCGCTGGCGGCGCTCTCGACGGTCCCCGCGATGCCGCCGGGCTTCGCGCGGCGCTGGCCGCCCGAACTGGTGATGGGCCTGCAGGCGGCGGCCGGGTCGGCGGTCGTGGTCGCGTTGAACCAGATATTCGAGCTCGAGGAATCGGTGTGGGCGATCACCGCGTGCACGTACGTCGTGGCCGGCTCGACGAGCGGCACTGCGCAGCGCGTGCGCCGGCGCATCATCGGCACGCTGATCGGCGTGCCGCTCGGCCTCGCGTGCCTGCCGCTTGCCGAGCACGCGCCGCTCGTCGTCTGGTCGTTCGCGGCGCTCGCGATGATCGTCTATGCAATGGGGCTGCCGGATCGCTATGATGTCGCGTGCGGCGCGTTCGCGTTTATCCTGATCGTCACGCTTGCCGCGAACGGCGTGCACTCGGTGTCGTATCTCTTTGCGCGCTTGTGGGAGACGCTGATCGGCGGCGCGCTCGGTCTCGCGGCCGCGCTGCTGATCTTTCCGTTGCGCGCCAATCGCGAGGAGACGTAGTCTTGTCGATCATGCAGGTTCATCCGCTACGCCTCGTCCCCGGCGACGATCTGCGCGCCGCCGTGGAGGACGCGCTCCATCAGCGCGCGCTGCGCGCCGCATTCGTGATCCAGGGCATCGGCAGCCTGAGCGTCGCAAGCTTGCGGTTTGCCGGCGCGGCCGTTCCCGCCGAGCTTCACGGCGACCTCGAAATCCTGACCCTCGCCGGTTCCGTGTCGCCGGACGGCGCGCACCTGCATATGTCTATCGCCGACGCAAACGGTCAGGTGTTCGGCGGCCATGTCGCACACGGCTGCACAGTACGCACGACCGCGGAGTTGTTGCTGGCGTTGCTGCCGCAGCATGCGTTCTCGCGGGAACCCGATGCCGCTACCGGTTTCATGGAACTCGTCGTACGCGGCATGCCGAAAGCGGACTCGGCCTGAAGCACGCCCCGGCTCGCGAGATGGCCGCCGTCGCCGGCTGACTTCAACGCACGCGGAAAGCGCAGGCCGTCACGACTCTGGCCGCTCCCGGTCGTTCTCGGGCAACGCGCCGGCGTCGGCGCGAGGCAGTTCGAATTCGAATGTCGCGCCGCGCGGCGAGTTCGCGAAAACCTGCAGCGTGCCGCCATGCGCTTCGACGATCGAGCGGCAGATCGACAGACCCATGCCCATTCCGCCGGCTTTAGTCGTATAGAAAGGCTCGAAAAGCTGTTCGATATCCTCGCCATCCACGCCCGGGCCGGTATCCCATACCGCGATGCGCGCGGCCTGTTCGCCCGCCGGCCCATGAGTGGTGCGCGTCGTGATCAGCAGTTCGCGCGGGCCGTTGCTCATGCAGCTCATCGCTTCGACTGCGTTGATCATCAGGTTCAGCATCACCTGTTGCAACTGCACGCGGTCTCCATGAATGACCGGCAGCGTATCGTCGAGCTGAGCCTCGATGGATACGCGGTGCCGGGTCGCTTCGGCGCGGGCCAGTCCGATCACCTCGCGAATCGCGTCGTTGACGAAGACGCGCTCCCTGCGCGTGGGCGCCTTTTTCACCAGCGCGCGAATGCGTCCGATCACGTCGTTCGCGCGCGTGCCGTCGTTGACGATGCGCGCGAGCGCCTGCCGGACCTCGTCGAGATCCGGCGTGTGCGCATCGAGCCAGCGCAGCGCTGCGTGCGCGTTGGTCACCGATGCCGCGATCGGTTGCCGGATCTCATGCGTGATCGACGCGGTGAGCTGCCCCATCGTCGATACGCGGTTCGCGTGAGCGAGCTCCATCTCGATCTCGCGATAGCGTCGCTCGCTTTCGCGTGCGTCCGATTCCGCGCGTTTGCGTTCGGTCAGATCGACGACGAACGCGACGCCCTGGTCGAGCGCATCGCCGAACGTCGCGGCGCCCACCAGCACGGCCACACGGACGCCGTCGGCGCGCACGAATTCCTTTTCGTAGGCCGGTACAAAACCTAGCGAACTGATCTCGGCGAGCGCGCGTGCGTCGTTCGCGCGCGCACTGGGCGGCGTCAGATCGGTCCAGCGCAGCCGGCCCGCGGCGAGATCGGCGCGCTCGTAACCGATGAGCTGCAGGAACGCGTCATTCGCTTCATGGATGCGCCCGTCGAAGTCCCAGATAAAGACGCCGATGATGTTCGCATCGACGAGCCGCCGGATGCGCGCTTCACGCTCGGCGAGGTCGCGATACAGGCGCGAGTTTTCGAGCGAGATCGCCGCTTGTGATGCGAGCAGCTTCAGCACCGCGATACGGCTCGCGGTGAAAACATCGGGGGCGAGTGTGTTCTCGAGGTACAGCAGCGCGATCAGTTTGGCCTGGTTGACGAGCGGCATGCAGGCAATCGAACGCGCGTGTCCACGCTGGATATACGGATCGGTCGAGAAGTCGTGCCGGCCGCTTGCGTCGTTCAGGATGACGCTATCCTCGGTGCGCATCGCATAGTGGACGAGCGATTCCGGCAGCAGGTCCGCGCGCAACGCCTGGGTCGCGACACTCACGCACAGCGCGTCGCCGCTCGTGGTCGCTTCCGCCACGATGTTGGGCGCGGCATCCGACGGCATGATCAGCAGACCGCGCTCGGCGCCGGCATGGGCGAGCGCGCTGCGCATGATGGTATGGATCAGCGTGTCGAGGACGATCTCGCTCGATACCGCCTGCGATACCTTGAGCACGGTGGCGAGATCCAGATGTTCGACCGGCGTCTCGATCGTGCCCGTCGCGCCTGTGCGTTGATCGGGCGCGGCGAGCTGCGGATGGAAGTCGTCGAGTTGCCGCACTTTTCCTTGCGCGCCCCAACACAGATACGCGTAGCGCGCATTCTTCAGATACAGGTTCGCGAATTCCACGAGCCCGCGCGCCGCGTAAAAGCGCGACGCCGTTTCATAAGCGATTGCCTCGTTGTGAACGAATCCGTTTTCGCGCGCCGAGCGGATCGCCCGTTCATACAGATCTTCGGCATCCGTGCCGCGGCCGTGGATCCGTGCGAGTTCCGCGCCGACCAACGCGGCGCGGTTGCCGAAGTTTTGCGGACAGTGCGTCGTCCAGACTTCGAGCTGGCGATGGTGCGCGTCGACCGCCGCCACGTACTCCTGCCGCACGTTCGGCGCGGCCGCGTCGCACAGCGCCGCATGCGCAAGCGCGCTATAGAAGTGGTATTCCGCCGTTTCAAAGAACGAGGGCGACGTCCACAGCAGCTTGCTGGCCTTGAGCGACGCCTCGACCGCGGCGGCATAGTCGCCAGCCAGATAACGCCCCTGCAATTTGCGAATCCAGTACCAGCACTCCGCGATAGCCAATGCAGGGTCGCTCGACAGGCGCTGCTCGAACTGCGTCTCGCTGCCGTGCTCGTCGTCGAGAAAACCGAAGCGGAGCGTGAGGCCGCGCAGCGTGCGGATCAACGCAACCTGCGTGGAGATGATGTCGACCACGATCCCGAACCGCGCCTTCTTTGCAAACGCGAGCCCGTGCTCGGCTTCGCGATGCGCGTCCTCGAGCGGATCGCCGGCCGCGAGCAGGCTCGTGTTCAGATGGTTGCAACTGTAGCCGGCGAAGGTCAGGTCGCCGCTTCTGGTGGCGATGTCAAACGCACGGCGCAGCAGTTCCCTGCCGGCGCGGACATGCTGGGTCCACGGCATCACGATATTGCCGAAGTTCACATAGACCCGTGCCTGCAACTGGGTCAACGAGCGCTGTTCAACCAGCTCGTAGCCGAGACGGGCAAACCGGAAGCCGGTCTCGTAGTCGCCGAAATGCGGCCCGGCGATCATGCCGAACGTGACGAAAATGGCCGGGGACGTGCCGCAATTGCCGTATTCGAGCCCGAGGTTGACGGCCCGGCACAGCACCATCGAAAGCAGATTCGCGTCGCTGAAGAGCGCGGCTGGAGAAAGATTGTCGAGCACGCGAATCGTCGCGAGCGAGGTCGGGTCGGTGATCAACGGCTGGTCGATCAGTTCCTCGATGGTGCGCTCGCCGAGCAGCGAAGCAATGCGCGCGTATTCGATGTGCGTTTCTTCATCTGACGGATGCGGCGACCAGACGATGCCGAGCCGCCGCAAATAATCGAGGCCGACGGCGACGGCCTCGTCGATCCGGTCGAGCGTCAGACACACGTCCATACCGAGGCATGCGAGCGTCGCGAGTTCGGTGGTGTCGCGCGCAAGCGGAATGAGTGTGCTCACGCGCGCTTGCGCGGCGGCCAGATCGCCGTGCAGGAACTCGCACTCCGCGCGCTCGAACGCGAGCGAGAACGCCAGCGCGTGCCGGGTTTGCCAGCCATCGTCCGCGAGCCGTTCCGCGCCCGCCTTCAGATACTCGAGCGCCGAGCCATACGCGGCGGAGGCTTTGGCGCGCCTGCCGGCAATCAGATTCAACTCGGCGAGGCGTTCGAGCTCGGCCGGTTCGGTCATCAACGCGGCGCCGCGATTGAGCTGGTTGACGATTTCGAACGCGGCCTCGTCGAGTTTTTCCGGCGGCGTGCGCGCGGCCAGCAGGCGGCCGATGCGCAAATGCGTCTGGGCGCGCAGCCGTTTCGGGATCAACGAATAGGCCGCCTCCTGCACGCGGTCGTGAACGAATCGGTACATGCCGTCCTGGTGGAAAATCAGTTCCTGACAGACGGCCTCCCACAGGTCCGCATGGACTTGCGCGTGCGACTTCTCGAAGATCAACGCAAGCGTCTCGGCCTCGGCCATATGTCCAATGCTCGCGAGATCCTGCAACGCGGCCTGCGTGTGTTCGGGCAGCCGCGCGAGTTTGCTTGTCATCAGATGCACGACGTTGTCGGTATAGCCCTTTGCGCGTATGCATTCGATGTGCGACACCCAGGTGGCGCACGCATGGTCGAAGCTGAGCAACCCTTCGTCGGCGAGCGCGGTCAGAAACTGCAGCGCGAAGAACGGGTTGCCACCGGTTTTCTCGTGGACGAGGCGCGCGAGCTGTTCGGCCTCCTCCGGCGCGCAGCGCAGCGTATCGGCCACCAGTCTTTGCAGATCGTCGCCTGACAGCGGCCGCAGCGTGATCTGCTGCACGGCGGCTTGCGCGCGGCGCACCGCGGCGAGCTTGCGCATCAGCGGATGGTTGCGGTCGACTTCGTTGTCGCGGTACGCGCCGATCAGCAGCAGATGGCGCAGATCCGGATCGAGCAGCAGGCTTTCGAGCACATCGAGCGTGCCCGAATCGAGCCATTGCAGGTCGTCCAGAAACAGCAGCAGCGGATGCTCGGGGCGGGCGAACACGCCGATAAAGCGGCGCAGCACCAGTTGAAAGCGGCGTTGCGCATCGTGCGCCGGCAGATCGGTAATCGGCGGCTGCTCGCCGATGATCAGTTTCAGTCCGGGCACGAGGTTGGTCATCAGCAGCCCGTTCGAACCCAACGCGTCGCGCAGCCGTTCGCGCAGGTCCTTCAGCTCGGCGTCGCGCTTGCCGAGAAACGGCGTGAGCAGGCCACGAAACGCCTGCGCGAGGGTCCAGTACGGAATGTCGCGCTTGTATTGATCGAACTTCCCGGTGGCAAAGAGGCTGCGCGGCGGCACGAGCACCTTCTGCAGTTCATTGACCACCGACGATTTGCCGATGCCGGAATAGCCCGCCACCAGCACCAGTTCAGTGCGGCCGCCTGCCACCACGCGATCGAACGCGGCGAGCAGCGTGTCGATTTCGCGCGCGCGGCCGTAAAGTTTTTCGGGAATCATCAGCCGGTCGGGCGTATCGTGTTCACCGAGCGTGAACGGCGCGATCTCGCCGTGCGCTTCCCACTGCGCGAGACAGCGCCGCAGGTCGAGCTCGAGTGCGGCGGCCGTCTGGTAGCGATCCTCCGCGGCCTTGGCCAACAGCTTCATCACGAGGTCCGACAGCACGGCCGGCAGGCTCGGGACGCGCTCGGCGGGCGGCGCCGCCTTGCGCGCGATATGACAGTGCACCCAATCCATCGGGTCATCGGCGCTGAACGGCAATACACCGGTGAGCAACTGGTAGAGCGTGACGCCGAGCGAATAGAGGTCGCTGCGCGAATCCACCGAGCGGTTCATGCGTCCGGTCTGCTCGGGGGCCATGTAGGCCAGCGTGCCGGCGATCGATTCCGGCGGCCACAGCGCCTGGCGTTCTCGCGGCAAAAATGAAGCGATGCCGAGGCCGGTCAGACGGATGCTGTCGTCTGCCGGATTCAGCAGAACATTGGCCGGTGTGACGTCTTTATGAATCACACCGGCCGCATGCAGCTTGCCCAATGCACTCGCCATGTTGGGCGCGACGCGCAGAAAATGACCGAGCGCCATCGGCACGGGTTCTCGCGCGATCGGCGCGTCGCCGCGGTCTTCGAGTACGAGCACGAGTTGCCCGTCTTCCTGGGTCAGCGCCAGCGGTCGCGCGATCGGCGCGCCGGCCAGTTTTTCCGCTAACGCGAATTCGTGTTCGAGGCGGCTCAGCGTGCGCGGCGCGGGCTGCGCCGCCACGGGCCGCACGGTCAGAAACGACTCGCGGCCGCCGTCGGGGTGGACCTGCCACGCTCTCGACAGGACGCGTTCGCCGTCGTCCCACAATACTTCATGGGATCTGTTTCCAAGGGCGCCTAACAGGCCGGGCGACCGATTCACTCAGCTCACTCCAGGGTGCGGGGAACCGGGTTCCCTGTGGGAAGGCTTCAGCAGATTTGCGGCGATCGACGCTGCCTGCGCTACGCAGTGTCGAATGTCAGGTTACCTAACCGCGCTTCGATCGAACTACGACGTTACCGTCTGGGTTTGTATCTTGCAACGATAAAGTTTGCATCTTGCAGCGATAAAAAATTGTGCTCGTGGTCTTTGCGCACATAACAGCAGGAGTGCGGCGCGCGTTCGTTGCCGGTTGCCGCGATTCGACGAGCACAACCGTATGGACAAACGCGCCGGCGCAACAGAGCGATTCGAATGTGCGCGGGCAGGTTCGCTCCGGCGCAACGGCGTTGAACGATATCGCGCGTTTCTTCGTGCGTTTTGTGCGCCACTGTTTTTCCCGGCAGGCATGAATAGTGAGTGCGGATTCTCCAAATTTGAATGGGCGCGACGCGTTGCTTCGCCGTCTCGCGATCCCGTTCGTCTGCGTGCTAACGAGTCGCTTTCGATTGCCCAGCCGGCGCGCCCGGCATCCGGTGTTGTCGCGCTGTAATCAGGCGTAGTCGGCGCGACAGCCGACGCGCACCGCTGTAACGGAACCGTCGCCGGGTCACCGAAGAATGGCAGGACCGGCCGCGGCATCACGCTCGCCATCACACTCGCGGGTCTCGACAAGGGTCGGGTGAGCGGCGATCCGGTTTCGCCCAAAGGCAGGTCGGCTTCTCCGGCAACCTGTCCGATATCCCGTCGAACACGAATCGATGACGGCGTTTGCCCGCGTGAGCGCGAGCAACTTTTATCTGGCCGACGCATCATACGGGTCAATGCGCGCGGCGATGAGGCGATGGAGGCTCGCTGAAAGCATGAGCCGTCATCATCGCGCATCACGCTGCCGCTGGAGGCCCGATGAAAGGGAAGGTCGTCTTTGTTGCCGTTGTGCTGGCTGTGGCTGCCGGGCTGTCGCGGGCATGGGAGCCCACGATCAATCCGGTGAGCGCGCCGCCGGCGCATGCAGCAGATGCGGCGCAGATCGCGCGGGGTGCGCGTCTTGCCGCGCTCGGCGACTGCATCGTCTGTCACACGTCCGTGCACGGCAAACCTTACGCGGGCGGCTATCCGCTCAACACGCCGTTCGGCACGATCTACGCAACCAACATCACGCCGGACCCGCAAACGGGCATCGGCGACTGGTCGCTCGAGGCGTTTGCGCGCGCGATGCGCAAAGGCGTGTCGCGCGACGGGCATCTGCTGTATCCGGCGTTCCCGTATCCGCACTTCACGCGCATGAGCGATGCGGATATTGCCGACCTCTATGCGTTCCTCATGTCGCGTGCGCCGGTGCACGCGAACACGCCGCCGAACCGGTTGACCTTCCCGCTGAATTTCCGGCCGCTCGTCGCGGGCTGGAACATGCTGTATCTGAAGCGCGGGCCCGAGCGCGCCGCTGCGGCGCCGCCGTGGGTGCCGGCTGAAGGGCCGGCTGACGAATCGGCCGATGCTGCGGCCACCGCATCGGTCGCCACATCGGCCAGCACGTCGGCCAGTGCCACAGCCGCACCTGACGATGGCACAACCGCGGCAAACACGGCCACTGCCGCAACCGCTGCGAATGCCGATAGCGCTTACGCGGTGCAATGGCAGCTCGGCCGCTATCTGGTCGACGGCCTTGCGCATTGCGGCGCATGTCATACGCCGCTCACGAAGCTCGGCGCGGAAAGGCGCGATGAGCCGTTTGCCGGCGGCACGCTCGAAGGCTGGGACGCGCCCGCGCTGACGAAGCTCGCGCAGGCGCCGACACCGTGGACGCAGGCGCAGCTCGTCGCTTATCTGCGCACCGGTTTCGCGAGCGAACATGGTGCGGCGGCCGGCCCGATGCTGCCGGTCACGCGGTCTTTGGCGAACGCACCGCAAGAGGACGTCGACGCGATCGCGACCTACGTGATGTCGCTGCAGGCGCCGGCTGGCGCAACAACCGCTTATCGGCAGCCGGTCGATCTCGATCAGCTCGCGGCGCCGGCGTCGCTCGCGAACGGCGCGACGCTGTTCAATGCGGCCTGCGCGTCGTGCCATAGCACCGTCGCGCCGATGACCACGCAGGGCGAGCGCCCATCGCTCGCGCAAGGCACCGCGGTGAACGCGGACAGCCCGCGCAACGCGGTGCGGATGATACTCGACGGCATCGACTGGCATCGCAGCGACGCCGCGCATTACATGCCGCCGTTCGCGCAAAGCTTCACCGATGCGCAGATCGCCGATCTCGCCAACTACACACGGGCGCGCTTCAGCGCGAGCGGGCCGTGGCCGCGGCTCGACGCGGCGGCCGTCGCGCGCATCCGCAAGGAGACTGCTGGGCCATGATCACGCTGACCGTCAACAACATGAGCCACGAAATGGACGTCGATCCATCGACGCCGCTGCTTTATGTGCTGCGCAACCAGTTGCAGCTGAACGGCGCGAAGTTCGGCTGCGGTCTCGGACAGTGCGGCGCATGCACGGTGATCGTCGGCGACGAGCCGGTGTTTTCGTGTCTGCTGCCGGTTGCCGCATGCGATGGGCGCGCGGTGCGCACCATCGAGAGCCTCGGCAGCGTCGAGCATCCGGGGCCGCTGCAGCGCGCGTTTATCGATCAGCAGGCCGCGCAGTGCGGCTATTGCATCGCGGGGATGATCATGCGCGCGCAGGCGCTGCTCGAACGCGAGAACGCGCCGACAGACGAGCAGATTCGTGAACACCTGCAGCCGAATCTGTGCCGCTGCGGCACGCATATGCGGATTGTCGCGGCAATCCGGCAGGCGGCCCAGCCGGCGAGCGGGCAGCGCGCGGCGGAGGCGCAATCATGAAAGACGATGAAGGGCGCGGGCCGCCTATGACGGATGCGGCGCGCGAATCGCATGAAGCGGATGGGCGGCAGGAAGTCTATGCGGCGCATGAAGCGGATCTGCGGCAGGAAGCCGATACGGCACATGATGCGAGACTTGATGCGACACGTGGTGCATCAGGCCACGCGACACCTGCCGCCGCCCGCGACACACATCGCGACATACCTCGCGACACCCTGCCCGATGCGAGCCGCCGCCGCTTCCTGAGCGCCGGCGCGCTTCTCGTCAGCTTCACGCTGCTGCCGCGGCCGCGCGCCGCGTTCGCGCAGAGCCCGGCAAGCACGACAACCGAAGCCGGCACGTTCACCGCGACCGCGCCGAACCTGCCGGGCAGCCTGAAAATATCGCCGCAGCTCGACGCGTGGATTCGGGTCGATCCCGCGGGCAAGGTGACCGTCTGCACCGGCAAGGCCGAGCTTGGCACCGGCATTCGCACCGCGTTTTTGCAGCTCGCGGCCGAACAGCTCGACATCGAGCCGCACGCGATCACGCTGATTACCGCCGACACCGGCGAAACGCCGAACGAAGGTTACACCGCAGGCAGCCATTCGGTCGCCGATAGCGGTACCGCGATCTTCAACGCAGCCGCGCAGGTGCGCGCGCTGCTGCTGCAAAGCGCGGCGGCGCAACTGCGGGTCGACGCGGCGACGCTTACGACGCAAGACGGCGAGATCGTTGCGCCGGACGGCCGGCGTCTGTCGTATGGCGACGCGGTGCGCGGCGCCAACTTGCATCAGGCCGCGCGACCCGGCGTGCTGCTCAAGCCGCCTGCGCAGTTTCAGGTGGTCGGCCGCACGCTGCGACGCGTCGATATTCCGGGCAAGGTAACGGGCGGCGCCAGCTATATCCAGGATATGCGGCCGCCGGGCATGCTGCACGCGCGCGTCGTGCGGCCGCCCGCGTACGGCGCGACGCTCGCATCGGTCGATACCGCGCGCATCGAAAGCTTGCCCGGCGTCGTGAAGGTCGTGCACGACGGCAGCTATCTCGCGGTGGTGGCCGATGACGAATGGCGCGCGATCGTCGCGATGCGCGAGTTGATGGACGCTGCGCATTGGCAAGCGGGTCCGCCGCTGCCGGACCCGGCGACCATCCACGAGACGCTGATGAAACTGCCCGCGCGGGAGATCGGCGTGGCCGATCAGCGCGGCAGCGCGGCGCCCGCGGTGCGCACGCTCGATGCGCGCTACAGCAAGCCGTATATGACGCACGGCTCGATCGGCCCGTCGTGCGCGCTCGCGCGTTGGGACAACGGCTCGCTGACCGTGTGGTCGCACACGCAAGGCGTGTTTCCGCTGCGCGAGGGCATCGCCGAGATGCTGTCGCTGCCGAAGGACAACGTGCGCTGCATTCACGTCGAAGGCTCCGGCTGCTACGGGCACAACAGCTCGGACGATGTCGCCGCCGACGCCGCGCTGATTGCGCGCGCACTGCCTGGCCGCACGATACGCGTGCAACTGATGCGCGAGCAGGAACACCTGTGGGAACCGTTCGGCCCGGCGATGATCACGCATGCCACCGCGTCGCTCGATGCGAACGGCACGATCGTCGACTGGCGCTACGAACTCTGGAGCAACACGCACAACAACCGGATCGACAACGCGGGCCGCCTGTTGCCGGCGCAACTGCTCGCGCAGCCGTTCACGCCGGCGCCGCCGCAGCCGATTCCAATGCCCGAAGGCGGCGGCGATCGCAACAGCATTCCGCTGTATCGCCTGCCGAACCTGTATGTTCAGCATCACTTCCTGCCGGACATGCCGATTCGCGTGTCCGCGATGCGCTCGCTCGGTGCGCATATGAACATCTTCGCGATCGAGAGTCTGATGGACGAACTCGCGCTCGCCGCGCAAGCCGATCCGGTCGAATTCCGGTTGAAGCATCTCGACGATCCGCGCGCCCGCGATGTGATCCAGCTCGCGGCGCAACGCTTCGGCTGGCAAAAACGTGTGCTGCAACGTGTGCCGCACGCGACGCCGCCGCTACGCGCGGGCGCCGGCGGCACCTCGCGCGGCGTCGGCTTTGCGTTTGCGAAGTACAAGAACCTGATGGCGTATTGTGCGGTCGCCATCGAGATTGCGGTCGACCGCGATACGGGTCGCGTCGACATCGAGCGCGTGGTCGCCGCGATCGATTGCGGGCAGATCGTCAATCCGGACGGCGTACGCAATCAGATCGAAGGCGGCATCCTGCAGACCACCAGCTGGACGCTCTACGAAGCGACCGCGTTCGATACGCGGCATATCACGAGCTATGACTGGAGCACGTATCCGATCATGCGTTTTTCGTCGGTGCCCAAGCGCGTGGACGTGCATCTGATCGACCGGCCCGGGATGCCGTTTCTCGGTGTCGGCGAAGCGGCGCAGGGGCCGGCCGCCGCCGTGCTCGCGAATGCGATTGCCGATGCGACCGGCGCGCGAATCCGCGATCTGCCGCTGGCGGGCGCGCGATTGAAGGCGGCGCTGGCGTGAGCGTGTGGGCGTGTGGGCGTCTCGCGGAGAATCCTGGCAGGTACATCGCGACGGACATGGTTGCGGCGCGCCGCGTGCGTTTTCTGCTTACGCGAGCGTAGCCGTGCTCACACGGGCCGCACGCTTTTCAACGGCCGCGCGGACCCGGGACGATTCACGACGAAGCCCGGTTCGCGCCAGTTCGGCTCGATGCCCATAAACTTGTCGAAGTAGGCGATCGCAAGCGCCGGCTCCTCGACGAGGTTCTCGCGAAACGACTGCCACACCGCGGGCTGCGACAGCGCGTCGGACGGCTCGAGCGTGATGCCGCATTCTTCGCGCACGGTGCGTTTGAGCATGCCGACGCAAAAGTAGGTGAGCATATAACCGGCCGGCCACCAGTGCGCGATATCGTCGGACGACGGCGGCTCGCCACCGGGGTTTTCGACGCGATGGGCGAGCGGATCGTCGACGATGCGCACCGCCTTCTCATGCAGCAGATCGCGCAATAGCACGCCGTACGCGAACTGGAAAAAGTCGCGCGGATTGCGCCGGCGATAATCGTCGTTATGCGCGAGTGCGTCGACCCACGCGAAAAAAGCCGCGGTGAAATGGCGGCTGTCGATCTCGATGCGGATGCCGTGACGCGCACCGTACTCGTCGCAGCATTGCTGCAGCAACGGGCGGCACAACGTCAGTTTCTGCATGTGCTCCCACGTGCGGGGCGGTTGCACGTGGCTGTTGCGCGGCGCCTGTAACATGCGCGGCTCCTTGGCGGGCGGGCTGGCCCGCGTTCAGCGATCGGCCAATCAACGAATCAACGAAGAATCAACCCGTCAGCAAAGATGCGAAACGACATGGCCGATTTCGTCCGCCAGTGCGCCGACCCGGTCACGCTCTTTCAACGCGGTGCGCAGCGCCGTTTCGCGCGCGCCGATCACGTCGGCGAAAAAGCGCAGCACCGCATCGGGCTCGCTGACGATGCCGTTCGGACAGGTTTCCTTGCAGAGCGATGCGAGCGTCAGCATCAGGAAGACATACGCGTTCGGCTCGGTGACGAGCCACCACGGCGCGCTGACGTCGGGCAACGTATCGAAGCGCGTGCTGCGGATCGGCTGCAGGTCGATCAGCGACGCCGCGAGTTGCGCGCACGGCCGCGCGAGCGCGCTCGCCGCCGCCGTGCCGCCGGCAAACGACGCCTGGATCGAACGTTCGCGCGTGGTGGCGAGCGCGGCGCGCGCGTGATCGAGCGCGTGGCTTACGCGATGTTCGAAAATCAGCACGTCGGTGGCGCCGCATTGCATGATCATCCGCTTCGCGGCCGCGTAGTACGACATCGAGAATTTGCGCTGCGCTTTCGTGTCGCTGCCCGATGCGCCGAGATAAACGGTGAGCGACGCGAGCGGCACCGGCGACTTCCAGTGATCCTGCAGCGGCGGCACCGCATGGCCGGCAAACGATTCGGCGCTTTCGAGGAGATCGTCGGCGAGATGCGCGACCGATTCGAGCGACAACGGCGAGAGCGACGCGAGCGGCGAGGCGAGCCGCGCGGGTGCGGCACGCGCGGCGCGAGGCAGGCCCGGCCCTTCGCCGCGCACCGGACCCGGCACGTTGCGCGCCGCGTAGCGCAATTGCCGTGCGCAATCCTTCAGCGCGATGCCGAGCTGACTGATGTCTCGGGAGAGCTGCTGCGGCAACAGCGATTTCGTCTCCATGGGTCTGTCTCGATGATGACACGCGGGTGATGGAACCCGGGCGCTGAACCCGCGTGATGAAACCTCGTTCATGAAGTCTGCTGATGCAGGCCACTCATGCAGCAATCACGAAGCCTCAATAGTGAAACATTTGAAGTTAAGATAGCACAACTGTTCAGCGTCAATGCTGAACTTTTTAATGATAGGAGCCAGGCTTGCCGAAGGCGAATATTTCCGCTGCGAGCGTCGAAACCGATGAGCAGAATCCGACGCAACGTCTGCGTTTGCGCGCCGCGTGGATGTACTACGTCGAGGAAATGACGCAGAACGAAATCGCGCAGAAGCTTGGGGTCGGACGCGTGACGGTCGTGCGGCTGCTCGCTGCCGCGCGCGAGCGCAATGAGGTGAAGATCACCATCGGCGACCGGCTTGCCGAATGCGTGGAGGCGGAACGTTTGCTCGAGCGCCGCTTCAATATTGGCGAGGCGATCGTGGTGCCGCTGTCGGCGCGCGGCGCCGATGCAACCTTGCCGATTGCGGCGGCCACCGGCGCGTATGTGTCGTCGCTCGCGCGCGCGGATATGCGCATCGGTGTCGGCTGGGGTCGTACGCTCGTCAGTTCGCTCGGCTTTATCGAAGAACGCGCGGTCGACCGGCTGTCCGTCGTGTCGCTGCTCGGCGGCATCATCAAGGCGCGCAAGTTCAATCCGGCTGAATTCGCGTGGCGGCTCGCGTCGCTGTTCCAGGCGGAGTGCTATCTGATGACCGCGCCGCTGCTGGTCGACAGCGCGACGACGCGGCAGACGCTGATCGATCGCTGCGGCCTCGCCGATATTTTCGAGCTCGCGAAATCGCTCGATGCGGTGCTGCTCGGCGCCGCGGGCACGGGCGCGGATCAGACTTCGCATCAATTGAAGTTCATCACGAATGCGGAGCGTGCGTCGGTGCTGAAAGCGGGCGCGGTCGGCGACATGCTGTTCAATTTCTTCGACGCGCACGGCAAGCTGGTCGATCACCCGATCAACGAACGTGTGATGTCGGTGCCGCTCGACATCATCAAGAAAGTGCCGGTGCGGGTGCTGGCGGCCGGCGGCGCAAACAAGGTGCATGCGCTCGCGGGCGCATTGAAACTGCTCAAGCCGACCGTGCTGATCACCGACGAATACACCGCGAAAGACGTGCTCAAGCTCGTCGTCGGCGGGTAACGCGTGGCGGCGGTGCGGCGCGCTCTCTGAAATTCAGCGCGGCCCGCCGTGCGGCGCATCGGCGCATCGTGTGACGGTGCGCGTGAAGTTCGCTGTTCTCTCCTTCGCTCCAGATCCCTTTTTGCAGTGCACCGTGCGCCCGCACGCGCCGCTTGCCGCGCGTGCGGCGGCGCGCGTTTTTCGCGTCATGTATCCAGGGGTTAGTCCCGAGCGCGCACACGCGATTTTCCGCATGCGCGGCCTTGTCCATTGCGTGAACATACTGCTAGTATGAAATACAAAAGTGCTGATGCGCCGATAGGGCCGATTCGGCGGAAGCGTTTTTCGCCGCACAGCCGGTAAGCGCTGGTGCGCCAACCCGGCGTAGTGCGGCACGGGACGGGAGACAGGTTCATGCACAACATCACCCCCAGCGGCCTCGCCGCCGATCTCGAACAGCGCGCCGCCACCGGCCGTCCGATTCGCATCGGGCTGATCGGCAGCGGTGAAATGGGCACCGACATCGTCACGCAGGTGCGCCAGATGCACGGCCTCGCGATCGGCGCGATCGCCGATCTGCGCGTGGACGCCGCATGCGCGGCGGTGCGCGTCGCGAACGGCGCGGATACCGGCTATCGCGTGGTCGAAACGGCCGGCGCGCTTGCGCAGGCGATCGAAGCGGGCGATATCGCGATTACCCAGGACGCGCAGCTCGTCTGCACGAGCGGCCTGATCGACGTGGTGATCGACGCGACCGGCAAGCCCGCGGTCGGCGCGCAGATCGGCCTTGCCGCGATGGAGCACGGCAAGCATCTGGTGATGATGAACGTCGAAGCGGACGTGACGATCGGCGCCTATCTGCGGCGCGAGGCGCAGCGCCTTGGCGTCGTCTATTCGCTCGGCGCGGGCGACGAACCGAGCGCGACGATCGAGTTGATCCAGTTCGTCAGCGCGCTCGGTTATCCGGTGGTCGCGGCCGGCAAGGGCAAGAACAATCCGCTCAATATCGACGCGACACCGGATGCCTACATGGCCGAAGCGCAACGTCGCCACATGAACCCGCGGATGCTCGTCGAATTCGTCGACGGCTCGAAGACCGCGGTCGAAATGGCCGCGATCGGCAACGCGACCGGGCTCGTGCCGGACGTGCCCGGCATGCACGGCCCCTGCGCGACGCTCGAGGTTCTGCACAACGTGCTGTGCCCGAAGGCCGACGGCGGCATCCTGTCGCGCAAGGGCGTGGTCGATTACACGATCGGCCAGCGCGTCGCGCCCGGTGTGTTCGTCGTCGCGGAGCTCGCGCATCCGCGGCTACGCGAGCGCATGGAAGACCTGAAGCTCGGCAAGGGTCCGTACTACACGTTCTATCGGCCGTATCACCTGACAAGCCTCGAAGTGCCGCTCACCTGCGCGCGTGCGGTGCTGTACCGGCGCGCCGATATGGAGCCGCTGCCGGCGCCGGTCGTCGAAGTGTGCGCGGTTGCGAAGAAAGACCTGCGGCCGGGCGAGCGGCTCGATGCGATCGGCGAATACACGTACCGCGCGTGGGCGATGACGGTCGCCGATGCGCGCGCGCAACAGGCGGTGCCGTGCGGCCTGATCGAACACGGTTCGGTCACGCAGCCGATCCGGCGCGGCGAACTGCTGACGTACCGCAATTGCGCGGTCGATGGCGCGTCGGCCATTGTCGCGTTGCGGCGCCGCCAGGATGAGATGGTGCTGGGCGCGGCCGCGGTTGCAACGGCTGCGGCTGCGGCCTGAACGCACCCCGCCCGCACGCTGAACGCACCCGCGCGCACCCCACACGCACGCCGCACGCGCAGGAGACTGTCATGCCGCCACTCGCCGAGCCCGCGACGGAACTGCCCGGTTCCGTGCCCGCCGTCTATCGCCGCCACGACGCCGCGCGCTTGCGCGACGCGTTGCGCAAGATGGTTCTCGTGCGCCGCTTCGAGGAAAGCGCGGAACAGGCCTATATGCGCGGGCTGATTCACGGCACGATGCATCTGTCGATCGGGCAGGAGGCGAGCGCGATTGGCGCGACGCTGCCGCTCACCGATGCCGACTACATCACGTCGACGCATCGCGGCCACGGCCACTGCATCGGCAAGGGCGCGGACCCGAAACGGATGTTCGCGGAATTCTTCGGCAAGGAGACCGGCTATTGCCGCGGCCGCGGCGGCTCGATGCATATCGCCGACGTCGCGCGCGGCAATCTCGGCGCGAACGGTATCGTTGGCGGCGGCTTGCCGATCGCGGTCGGCGCGGCGCTGTCGATCCGCAAGCAGCAACGCGACGCGGTCGTGATGTGCTTTTTCGGCGACGGCGCCAATAACGAGGGCGCGTTCCACGAGTCGCTGAACTTCGCGTCGATCTGGACGCTGCCGGTCATTTTTGTGTGCGAGAACAACCGGTACGGCATGTCGATGTCGGTCGAACGCTCGACCGCGGTGCCGCATATCGCGCAGCGCGCGGCCGCGTACGGCATGCCTGGCGTAACGGTGGACGGCAACTGCTTTGCCGACGTGCTCGACGCGAGCGAACAGGCGGTCGCGCGGGCGCGCGGCGGCGCGGGGCCGAGCCTGATCGAGTGCGAGACCTACCGGCTGCGCGGTCATTCGAAGAGCGATCGCAACCGTTACCGCACGCGCGAGGAAATCGACGCGTGGAGCGCGCGCGACCCGATCGTGCGCTTCGAACAGGACCTGCTGCGCTACGGTTTGCTCGATGCGGCGCAAGCACAAGCGCTGCGCGCGGATGTCGAAGCGCAGATCGAAGAGGGTCTCGCGTTTGCGCAAAACAGCCCGGCGCCGTCGCTTGCGGAACTGACGCGCGATGTCTACACGGAGCAAGCCGGATCGTGCGGCGCGAGCGATCCGCCCAGTGATGCGCCGGCGACGGCGGGAGCGCGCGATGAACGCGAACGTGCGTGAGCTGACCTACGCGCAGGCCATCCAGGAAGGCATCGCGATCGCGCTCGCACGCGATGAACGCGTATTCGTGATGGGCGAGGATATCGGCGTGTATGGCGGCGCGTTTCAGGTGACGGGCGACCTCGCGCAGCGCTTCGGCGCGGAGCGCGTGATGGATACGCCGATTTCCGAACTCGGCGGCGCGGGCATCGCGGTCGGCGCGGCGCTGACCGGCTCGCGGCCGATCTACGAATTCCAGTTCTCCGACTTCGCAACGCTCGCGATGGAGCAGATCGTCAATCAGGCGGCGAAGCTGCGCTTCATGCTGGGCGGCGCGGTGTCGGTGCCGCTCGTGATGCGCTTTCCGGCCGGCTCCGGCACCGGCGCGGCGGCGCAGCACAGCCAGAGCCTCGAAGCCTGGTTCGCGCATGTGCCGGGGTTGAAAGTGCTTCAGCCGAGTACGCCGCACGACGCGAAAGGGCTGTTGCTCGCCGCGCTCGACGACCCGGACCCGGTGATGATCTTCGAGCACAAGCTGCTCTACAAGAGCAAAGGCCCGGTGCCCGAGGGCTATTACACGGAGCCGATCGGCAAGGCGGCGGTGCGGCGCGCGGGGCGCGACGTGACGATCGTCGCGACCTCGGTGATGTCGATCCGTTCGCTGGAGGCGGCCGCATTGCTCGAAGAAGAGGGCATCGACGCGGAGGTGATCGACCTGCGCAGCGTGCGGCCGATCGATCGCGACGCGCTGATCGGCAGCGTAAAGAAGACCTCGCGTCTTATCTGCGTGTATGAAGGCGTGCAGCAGCTCGGCATCGGCGCGGAGATCGCGTCGATCGTCTGCGAGAGCGATGCGTTCGATTATCTCGATGCGCCGGTGATTCGGTTGGGTGGCGCCGATTGTCCGCTGCCGTACAACCCGGAACTCGAGAAGGCCGCGGTGCCGCAAGTCGGCGATATTGTCGCGGCTGCGCGGCGCTGCGTCGGCGGGAGAGCGTGAGATGCCGACCGAAGTGATCCTGCCGCGCGTCGATATGGACATGACCGAAGGCATGATCGCCGCGTGGCATGTGCACGAAGGCGATACGGTGCGCGCGGGCACGGTGATCTTCGAGATCGAGACGAGCAAGGCGACCATGGAAGTCGACGCGCCGGCAAGCGGCGTGATCCGCCATATCAGCGGCGTGATCGGCGAGTCGATGCCGGTCGGCACGCCGGTCGCGTGGATCTATACGGACGGTGAAGCGGTCGCGGATCTGGCGGGTGTCGGCGCCCTGCGCGCGACGCCCGCCGCGCGGCGCCTCGCGCGTGAGCGCGGCATGCGTCTGCGGGACCTGACCGGCTCGGGCCCGCACGGCCGGATCGGTGCAAGCGATGTGCTGCGCGAATCCGCATCTGCTGCACCGCATACGACGCCTGACGCGCGCGGCTCGACCGAGCCGGATCGTGCGTCGAGGCCGCGCGTCACCCGCTCATCCGCCGCGCCTTTGCATCGTGTCTGGCTGCGCGAAGGCACAACAGGTCCGCTCGTGCTGCTGCACGGTTTTGCGGCTGAGCTCAATAGCTGGCGTCCGTTCTGCCACGCGTTGAACCGCATTGCGCCGCCGACGCTCGGCGTGCTCGCGCTCGATCTGCCGGCGCACGGCAAATCGTCCGCGCAGCATGCGGGCACGCTCGACGAGATCGTCGCGGCCGTCGACGAAACGCTTGCCGCGGAAGGAGCCACGCATGGTCATCTGGTCGGCCATTCGTTTGGCGGCGCAATTGCGCTTGCCCTTGCGACCGCGTCCGCGGGTCCGCTCGCACAAACGAGGGTGGCTTCGCTGACGCTGATCGCGCCCGCCGGCCTCGGTCCCGATAGCAATGCGGCGTTTCTGCGCGGCATCACGCAAGCGTCGCGGCGCGCGAGCCTGGCCGCATGGCTGAAGGAGCTGTTCGCGGACCCGGCGCAACTGGACGACGGATTCATCACGACCGCCGGGCAGCAACTGGCCGATGCCGGCGTACGCGCGCGCCTCGCCGCGCTCGCCGATACATTCTTTCCGGACGGCGCGCAAAGCCTCGATCTGCGTGGCGCGCTGGCCGCGCTGCGCATACCGGTGCGCGTGGTCTGGGGTCTGCAGGATCGTATCCTGCCGGCACGGCACGCGGACGGCCTGCCGGGGCGTGTCGCGGTGCATCGTTTTGCGCAGGTCGGCCATCTGCCGCAAGTCGAAGCGCGCGATGACGTTGCCGCGATCGTCGCACAGAACATCGCGAGTGCGAACGCAGCTGGGAAAGCACATGAAGGCCCGCTGTAAAGGCGGCAACGCGAGGGGCAACCCGCACAACGCGATAAACACGCATCCGACGAAAAGGCTGCACGCGACACGCAATTAGAGTGACAATGCAACCGGTCGGCACACTCGCCGGCAGGCCGACTCGCGTTTTCCCCAATTCGGCCGGCATTGAACAATTGTATTATTAGGAGAGCATGATGTTCATGCGTGCGCCGCGCGGTTTTCACGGCACACGCGCTGGCATTCCGGTCGCATCAGAATAACGTGCGCCGGAAGCGCGAGACACATGCATAGAGAGCCCGCTCGATGCAACGACATCGGGCCACGCGAGGTCTGCCGCAAGCGGGCTGCGCGCTGAAGGCTCCGTCAGCACGGAATCGGCGCAGGCGCTGCACGCTTACGCCGGCCGACTCGCTGCATACAGGAGACGACAATGGACTATGTGCGTGGAGCGTTGCTCGCTTTGGCCGTGTTCTGGGCATTGCAAGTGGTCGCATCGTGGTTTCAGATGCGCCGCTACGGCGATGCGTTGCGCCAGGCGGCGCGCCGCTGGGACAACGGCTTTCTCGGCGTCGGCGCATGCAAGGTCCGCTTCGGGCGCGGCGCCATTGCCATCGTCGTGCTCGACGATGCGCTGCGTGTGCGCGAATTTCTCAGCATGTCCGGTGCGACTGTCTTTAGCCGGTTTCGTTCGCACCCCGGGTTTTCCGGCCTTTCCATCGAAGAATTCAGCATGCGGCTCTCGGGTGCGGGCCTGCGCCGCAGCATCGTGATCGCCGCCGCGGATGCGCTCGAACGCGCGCAGCGCACCGCACAACCGCAAAGTCCGCCGCCTTATCGTCCGGTTCCGTCCGCAGCCGTTTAGCTTTTAGCCGTTTTTCGACGGAGCTTTCTGTGCATGTGTTGGACTCACTGGGAGAGTCGCCGTGATCGTTCTCGACTGGCTTACGCATTTTGCCGAAGCATTTATCGGCGTGTTCAATGCGGGCGGCAAGGTGTTTATCGGCTTCGTCACCGGTATCCTGCCGACGCTGATCGTGCTGCTCACCGCGGTCTATACGCTGATCGCGCTGATCGGCGAGCATCGCGTGCAAGGGCTCGCGCGCTTTTTCTCGAAGAACGTGATCACCCGCTATACGCTGTTGCCGTTGCTCGCGATGTTCTTCCTGACCAACCCGATGGCGTACACGTTCGGCGTGTTTCTCGAAGAGCGGCACAAGCCCGCGTTCTACGACTCGGCCGTGTCGCTGTGTCATCCGATCACCGGGCTCTTTCCACACTGCAATCCGGGTGAACTGTTCGTCTGGCTCGGCGTGGCCGCGGGGCTCACGAAGCTCGCGGAAACGCAAGCGCTGCCTTTTTCGATTCCCAAGCTCGCTTTGTTCTATCTGATCGTGGGCCTTGTCGTGAACCTGCTCAAGGGCGTGCTCACCGAGGCGATCACGCGGCTTATCGCGCACCGCGAAAACATCAAGCTGTGACCGCGCGCCGCGCATCGATAGACGAAAGGGGACAAACGCAATGGACACGAGAGCTTATCGGACCGTCAAGGTCGAGCGTGGGCCGAACGGCTGGGGCGGCCCGCTCTATATTCAGCCGACGCCGGAGCGCAGCAAGATCGTCGCGGTGACCGGCGGCAAGATTCCGGAACTCGCGATACGGCTGGCCGAACTGACTGGCGCGACCGTCGTCGACGGGTTTCGCGCGCCGCCGCTCGAATCGGAAATGGCCGCGGTGGTGATCGATTGCGGCGGCACCGCGCGCTGCGGCGTCTATCCGCGCAAGCGCATTCCGACCATCAACCTGACGCCGGTCGGTCAGTCCGGGCCGCTCGCGCAATTCATCACCGAAGACGTGTATGTGTCGGGCGTGCTGCCGGAAAATCTGTCGGTGGTCGAGCGCGAAGACGGCGAGTCCGCGCCGGCGCCGCACCCCGCGAGTCCAGGCGACGCGCTGGTGATGCCGGCGGCCGGCG
>NZ_CADIKF010000055.1 GCF_902859875.1 Paraburkholderia solisilvae
CGCCGCCGCGGTCGCCGCACTCGCAAGCGTGCCGCAAGCCGCCCCCGCAGCCGGCGGCGGCGCGCAAAGCGCGGATGCGTCGCAGGCCGGCAAGGCGCTGTATCAGCAGGTTTGCCAGGCCTGCCATGCCGCCGGCGTGCTGAACGCGCCGAAGTTCGGCGACAAGGAAGCCTGGGCGCCGCGCCTCAAAGACCCAATCGACACCGTCTACAACTACGCGTTGCACGGCAAAGGCGCGATGCCGCCGAAGGGCGGTTCGAACGCGTCCGACGCCGATGTCAAAGCGGCCGTCGACTACATGGTCAGCGCCGTCAAATAAGCCACAAAGCGCGAGAGCCGCAAAACGAACGCGCCAAACGCGAAAGCGCAAAACAAAAATCCCTGTGAAGGCCACTAAAAGCCTCACAGGGATTTTTCGTTGAAGTGAAGCGCAAGGGTAAAGGTAAAGCACGAAGCGAAAAGCGCAACGCAGGACAAGCCCAACAACCCTCTTCACCCCTTCTGCAACAACGCCTTCAAACTCGCCAGCCTGTCCTTCGGCGACATCGGCGCTTCATCCTCAGTCGGTGGTGGCGCTTCATCCAGCCCCATCTCCGGAATAAACCGCGACGCCTCGCACACAATCGTTTCCCGCGCCCGCTTGCGCTTCTTGCACCAGTTCAAATGCAAACTGCGTTGCGCGCGCGTAATCGCGACATACATCAGCCGCCGCTCCTCCTCGATGCGCGCATCGTCGACCGGGCCATCGTCGTCGGCGCCGCCGCGGTGCGGCATGATTCCTTCTTCGACGCCCACCAGAAACACATGCGGATACTCGAGCCCCTTCGACGCATGCACCGTCGACAGCCGCACCGCGTCCGGGTCTTCATCCTTGCCCTCGAGCATCGACATCAGCGCAACCGTCTGGATCAGCCCGAGCAGGTTCTTGCCGGTGTCCGCGAGACCGTCCGCGTTGTCGAAGCCGGTCGCCTCGCCGTCGTCGGTAATCTCAGGCTCCGGCTTCGTGCCCTTGCGCTTCAACCACTCGAGAAACTCCAGCACGTTCTGCCATTTCGTCTGCGCCTGCCGTTCGTCGAATGCGTCGTACAGGTACGCCTCGTAATGGATCGCGTCCATCATGTCGTCCAGCACGGTGCTCGCCGGATCTTTATCCGCGCGCTCGGTCAGTCGCTGGATAAAATCGCAGAACATGCGCAACGGCTCGACCTGCCGCTCGGACAGCCGCGCTTCGATGCCGCCCATATACACCGCTTCGAACAGCGATACCTTCGCTTGCCCCGCGAACGCGCCAAGCGCCTCGAGCGTGGTATTGCCGACGCCGCGCCGCGGCGTGGTGATCGCGCGAATAAATGCGGGATCGTCATCGGCGTTCGCGATCAGCCGCAAGTAAGCGCAAAGATCCTTGATCTCCGCGCGATCAAAGAACGATTGCCCGCCCGACAGCACATATGGAATTCGCTCGCGCCGCAGCACCTGCTCGAAAATGCGCGCCTGAAAATTGCCGCGATACAGAATCGCGTAATCGCGAAACTGCGTGCGCCGCTCGAACTTGTGCGCGGACAGCCGGAACACAACCGACTCGGCCTCGTGCTCCTCGTCGTTGCACGGCGTGACGGTGATCGAATCGCCCATCCCGTGCTCGGACCACAGCTTCTTCTCGAACAGCTTCGGGTTATTCGCGATCACATTGTTCGCGGCGGTCAGAATGCGCACCGTCGACCGGTAGTTCTGTTCGAGCTTGATCAGATGCAGCTTCGGGAAATCCTTGCCGAGCTGCGCGAGATTTTCGAGCGTCGCGCCGCGCCAGCCGTAGATTGCCTGGTCATCATCGCCGACCGCGGTAAATGCGGCGCGCGGTCCGGCAAGCAGTTTCAGCAACGCGTACTGGCACGCGTTGGTGTCCTGGTACTCGTCGATCAGCAGATAGCGCAGCCGGTTCTGCCAGCGGTCGCGCACCGCTTCGTTCTGCGCGAACAGTTCGGCCGGCAGGCGGATCAGGTCGTCGAAATCCACCGCCTGATACGCGTGCAGCGTCGCGACGTAGTTGCGATAGACAATCGCCGCCTGGTGTTCATCTTCGTTCGATGCGATCGCCATTGCTTCGTCGGGCATCACGAGGCCGTTCTTCCACAGCGAGATGATCGACTGCATCTTGCGGATAAAGCCTTTGTCGGTCGACCCGACCTGCTCCTGGATCATGCCGAAGCAGTCGTCCGCATCCATGATCGAGAACTGCGGCTTGAGCCCGACGTGCTCCGCTTCCTGACGCAGAATCTGCACGCCCAGCGAGTGGAACGTGCACACGGTCAGCTGATTGACCGGCACCTTGCGTCCTTCCTTGCCGGGCGTGGTGAGCGTCTTGCCTTCGAGCAGTTTGCCGACGCGCTCGCGCATTTCCGCGGCGGCCTTGTTGGTGAACGTGACGGCTGCGATATGGCGCGGCTCGAAGCCTTTCGCTTCGATCAGATGCGCAATTTTCTGCGTAATGACGCGCGTCTTGCCGCTGCCCGCGCCGGCAAGCACGAGACAGGGACCGTCGAGATAGCGCACCGCTTCGCTTTGCGCGGAGTTAAGGCCTGCGGACATCGTCAGTGGGTTCGGCAATGAAGGGCGGGCGGCGGCGCTGAGCCCGGCCCGCGATACGTGCTAAAGCGAGCGGCGGGTTGGGATGGCGCGCGAAACGCGCAGCGCATCGTCGGTGCGGGTGTCTTTACCTGCGTTGCCGCCCGCAAGGGACCCGCGATGTTAACACGGATGACCGTGACAGAACGGTGACGGATGCATCGGGCGATAAGGGCCGTCGCGCGCGAGGAAAGGCGTGTCGAATCACGATCGCCCCCACGCCATCTAACGCAGCACGTCCGCCCGTTTCACTCCACTCGCGTCGCGCGCAGCCCCATCTTCATCGACACGCCGCCGCGCCATAAACCAGTAAAACAGCGCGGCGCATCCCGCAATCACACCGCCGATAATGAACGCGAGCGAATACGACCCGGTGCGATCGACGATAAACCCGGCCACCACCGGCGAAAACGCGCCGCCGAAATAACCGCCGAAGTTCTGCACCGAACTCACCGACGCGACCAGCGACGGCGGCGCGATATCCGCCGCGAGCGCCCATGCATTGCCGATCGTCGCCGAGATGAATGCGAGACCGAGCGTCATCAGGGTGATGGTCGCGCCGATCGACTGCACGAACGGCAGCGCAATCGCGCACAGCGCGGCGGCAACCGAGCAGAAAGCAATCACCATCCGCTTCGCGACCATCGATGTCGCGATGCCGCGATCGACCATCGCGCGGACCATCCACCCGGCGGCAATCTCGCCGACCGCGCCGCCGATCCACGGAATACTCGCGTACACGCCGAGCTGCGTGAGCGAAATATGGAAGCGATCGATCAGATAGAGCGGCAGAAACACGAGGAACAGATTCCACAGCCAGATCGCGCAGAAATAACCGAAGACCATTCCCCACACGCTGCGATGCGTAAAGAGTTCGCGCCATTTGATCGTAGATGTCGCAAGCGAACGCTCGTGGCCGCCGCCGCCCGCTTCGATATACGCGAACTCTTCGCGCGAGAGCCGCTTGCTCTCATTCGGGTTGCGATACAGCAGCAGAAACAGCACCGCGAACACGATGCCGATCGCACCCGTCACGTGGAACAGCGAGCGCCAGCCGAACGCGATCATCAGCGACACGAGCAACGCGGGCGCGATCGCCGGTCCCCATTTCGATGACGAATCCCAGATACCGGTGGCGAAGCCGCGCTCCTTGCCGGGAAACCACGCGGCGGTGATCTTCGCGCCAGTCGGCCAGCACGGCGCCTCGCCCATCGCGAGCAGCATGCGCATCGCGAGCAGCGCGCCGATCGAGCCGACCACGCCGGTCAGCCACGTCGCGACGCTCCACCAGATCATGCCGATCGCGTAGGCCTTCTTTGCGCCGAAGCGGTCGATGATCCAGCCTGCGGGCAGTTGCATCACCGCATAGGTCCACGAGAACACGGTGCCGAGCAGGCCGATCTGCGTGCGCGTGAGCCCGAGTTCGTGAATCATGCCGGGCGCGGCAATCGCCAGATTCGCGCGGTCCAGATAGTTGATCACGCCGCCAATCAGCAGCCAGACCAGCACGGTCCAGCGGAAATGCATGCGCGTCGTGGCGGCAGCTGCGCCATTCGCGATGGCCTTGTTGTCCATCCGTGTCTCCTCCCTCGTCGATTTGTTCGGGGATCTGCGTTTGTTCCGATGATAGCGGCGAGCAACGATCGCTGCTCGGGCGTGCGAATTTTTTCCGGATGCCGATCTCACGATTTGCGCTTGCACCCATGCCACAATCGAGGCGTTGCGTGCAGCCATCGCCGCGCGCCGTTTTGCAGGAGCAAAGAGCAGGCATGAGCGCACCGCTGAACATTGGACTAATGGGCTACGGCTTTGCCGGCGCGACGTTTCATGCGCCGGTCATCGCGCATTGCGGCCGCGCGGCCGTGGCCGCGATCACAACGGGCCAGCCCGATAAGGCGCGCGCGGACTATCCGCAAGCCGCAATCGTGGCCGACCTCGATGCGCTGCTCGCGCGTGCCGACGTCGAATGCGTGGTGATTGCAACGCCGAACGACACGCACTTCGAACTCGCAAAGCGCACGCTCGAAGCGGGCAAGCATGTAGTGGTCGACAAGCCGGTCACATTGCGTGCTACCGATGCGCGCACGCTCGCCGACCTCGCGCAGCGCCGCAAGCTTGTGTTCGCGCCATTTCACAACCGCCGCTGGGACGGCGATTTCATGACCGTGCGCGCATTGCTCGAAAGCGGCGAGCTCGGCCGCGTCACGCAGTTCGAATCGCACTTCGACCGCTTTCGGCCGGGTATCCGTCAACGCTGGCGCGAGGATGCGACGCGCGGCGGCGGTCTGCTGTTCGATCTCGGGCCGCATCTGATCGACCAGTCGCTGGCGTTGTTCGGCACGCCAGAGACTGTCTACGCAACGGTGAAAGCGCATCGCGACCACGCGAGCGCGCCGGACTATGTGCATCTGCAGCTGGGCTATGCGGCGCATGAAGTCGTGCTGCACGCGAGCGCATTGACCGCGATTGCCGCACCGCGCTTCACGATTCACGGCACGCGCGGCAGCTATGTGAAATACGGTCTCGACACACAGGAAGACCAGTTGAAAGCGGGCTTGCGTCCCGGCAATGCCGGTTTCGGCGGCAGTAACGAAACGGGAACGCTGCGGGTGCTCGAAGGTGAACAGGAGGCCGAGCGTGAATGGCCGACACGCGATGGCGCTTATGTCGATTTCTATCGCGCATTGGCGGCATCGATCAAGGACGGCGCGCCGTTCCCGGTGAGCGCGCAAGATGCAGTCGATGTGATGACGGTGATCGAACTCGCCGACCGCAGCGAACGGGAAGGCGTGCGGCTACCGTTCAAACGCGCTAGCTGACAATCCGGTTTCGCTTCGCCGCCAACGCGCCTTCGAAAAGGGCAGGTGCGCGCCACGCGCGCTCCACCTCTTCGAACCCGCCGCGCACAACCCGTTACATAAACGTGCGGTGATGTGTCATCGCGCGTGTCGGATCGACCGTTGCTATCCGTTATCGAATAGAACGAACAACCCTCGATAAGGAGAGCCTTTCATGCAACGTATCGTTCGTGCGCTCGGCTGCTGTGTGCTGGTTTCGTCGCTGGCGGCCTGTGTGGTCGAATCGCCGCAGGCCGTCGCGCCCCCCGCGGCTCCGAACCCGCATGAAATTGCGGTACATCGCTACGCACAGGTCGAAGGCCGGCTCGACGACATGAGCCGTCATATCGACGAGCGCGTGAACCGCGGCTACTATCCGCCGCGCGAAGGCGACGCGCTGCATCACCGTCTCGATGCGATCCGTCAGCAGGCGAATCAGATGGCCGCACAGCGCGGCGGCGGCTTGTCCGGCGACGAACAGCGCACGCTGAACGACGAGCTGGATACGGAGTCGATCGCGATCAATCGCTGATTTCGCTGCGCCGCACACTGAAGCATCGCGGAGCCTCGCCAGGCCCCGCGATTTTTGACCCGCGCCGCACCGCGACACCCGCCTGGCGCTTGCCTGCCCGGGCGTCGCAACCTGCAATTGACAAGCCTCAGACCGTCGCGTACATTCGCCGCACGCGTCGGGAGAGCGCGCTGGCTTCGTTGCAATGCACCTAAGCATCAAGGGCATTGAGCAACACAACGCCGCGCCGCCGAAGGGGCACACCCGCAAACTCTCAGGCAAAAGGACCGACCGCGTCGAGAAACCCACCCAGCCATCGGGCACCGGTTTTTCGAACTCTGGAGAGCGGCAGTAGCGTGCAGCGCACGCAGGCTGCCCACCGAAGGGGCGCGCGCTGACCGTGGCAACACCGGCGCAATCTCTCAGGTATCGAGGACAGAGGGGTCATGTGAGCATCACTCGTCAGCCGCTTTGGTTCATTGGGCTGCGAGTCCGCATCGCATGGCTTCCGAATCCGTCGAACACCCTGAGCAGGCCGAGGCCCCGATGACCGAACTCAAACGCACTCCGCTCAACGCCACGCATCGTGCGCTCAATGCGCGCATGGTCGACTTCGGCGGCTGGGATATGCCTGTCAACTACGGCTCGCAGATCGAAGAGCACCGCGCGGTGCGCACCGACGCGGGCATGTTCGACGTGTCGCATATGTGCGCCGTCGATTTCCACGGCCAGCGCATTCGCGCTTTCCTCGAACACGCGCTCGCGAACAACGTCGGCAAGCTGAAGACGCCGGGCAAGGCGCTTTACTCGTGTCTGCTGAATCCGCAGGGCGGCGTGATCGACGATCTGATCGTCTATTACTTCGACGAAGAGGCGTTCCGTATTGTCGTGAACGCGGCGACCGCGGATAAAGACATCGCGTGGTTCAAGAAGCTCAACGAGGAAGGCGGCTTCGGCGTGACCGTTACGCCGCGCCGCGATCTCGCGATTGTCGCGGTGCAAGGCCCGCAGGCCCGCGAAAAAGTCTGGCAGACCGTGCCGGCCGCGCGCGCCGCGACCGAAGCGCTGAAGCCGTTCAACGCCGCGTACGTTGCCGGCACGCCGTTCGGCGATCTGACCGTTGCGCGCACCGGCTATACCGGCGAAGACGGCTTCGAGATCATCGCGCTGGCCGCGCATGCCGACGCGCTGTGGAAAGCGTTGCAGGCACAGGGCGTACGCCCGGCCGGTCTTGGCGCGCGCGATACGCTGCGCCTCGAAGCCGGCATGAACCTGTACGGCCAGGATATGGACGACGCGGTGTCGCCGCTCGACGCCGGCCTCGCGTGGACCGTCGACCTCGCCGCGCCGCGCGACTTCGTCGGCCGCGCCGCGCTCGAAGCGAAGGGCGCGCAGCAGGCGTTCGTCGGCCTGATTCTGCAGAAGGAAAACGGCAAGGCCGCGGGCGTGCTGCGTGCGCATCAGAAAGTCGATACGCCGCACGGCGCGGGCGAGATCACAAGCGGCACATTCTCCCCGACGATGCAGGAATCGATTGCCTTCGCGCGCGTCCCAACAGGCGTGCAACCCGGTGATGTCGTGCATGTGCACATCCGTGACAAAGCATTTCCCGCAAGCGTGGTAAAACTGCCGTTCGTACGCAACGGCAAAGTGCTTGTCGGTTGAGCCCTGGTCCGGTGATCGAAGAGTTATGGAGCGCGTCGCGTGCGTCCACCCTTTCTTACCATTCGCAGCATATTGCGCATTCAACCGCGCGTTCAACCGCATAGGAGCATCCGATGAGCATCCCGGCCGATCTGAAATACACCGAATCGCACGAATGGGTCCGCACTGAAGCGGACGGCACGCTGACAATCGGCATCACCGACCACGCGCAGGAAGCGCTCGGCGACATCGTCTTCTTCGAAGTGCAGCAACTCGGCAAGACGGTTTCGGCCGGCGACACGGTCGCCGTCATCGAATCGGTCAAGGCCGCTTCCGATATCTACGCGCCGGTTTCGGGCGAGATCATCGAAATGAACCAGAGCGTGGTCGATGCGCCGGATTCGGTGAACAGCGCGCCGTATGAAAACTGGCTCTTCAAGATCAAGCCGACCGCCGGCGCGGGGCAAGACCGGCTGATCGACGCCGCCGCTTACGGCAAATCGATCGGCGAGTAACTTTTAACAACCGGCGCGGCTGCCGGAAAAAATAACGCACGAGGTACGCAACCCGGCATGCCGCGCCAGCAGGAACCATCAATGAAGCTCGAACACCCGGACCGTCTGATGAACCGCACCCCTCTCTCGCTCGCCGCGCTCGAAGTGCATGATGCCTTCGCCGAACGGCATATCGGCCCCGATGCCGCCGATCAGCAGGCGATGCTCGAAGCGCTTGGCTTCGCATCGCGCGCCGCGTTAATCGATGCGGTGATTCCGAAGGCGATCCGCCGGGCCGACGACTTGCCGCTCGGCCCGTTCGCGGAACCGAAAAGCGAAGCGGAGGCGCTCGCCGCATTGCGCGAGCTCGCGGACAAGAACCAGGTGTTCCGCTCGTATATCGGGCAGGGCTACTACAACGCGCACACGCCGGCCGTCATCCTGCGCAATGTGCTCGAAAACCCGGCGTGGTACACCGCGTACACGCCGTATCAGCCGGAAATCTCGCAAGGCCGTCTCGAAGCGCTGCTGAACTACCAGCAGATGATTGTCGACCTGACCGGCCTCGATATGTCGAACGCGTCGCTGCTCGACGAAGCGACCGCCGCGGCCGAAGCGATGACGCTATTGCAGCGCGTCGGCAAATCGCAGTCGAATGTGTTCTATGTGGCCGATGACGTGCTGCCGCAAACCATCGAAGTGGTGAAAACGCGTGCGAAGCCGGTCGGCATCGAGGTGAAGGTCGGTCCCGC
Source organism: Paraburkholderia solisilvae (assembly GCF_902859875.1). GTDB lineage: Bacteria > Pseudomonadota > Gammaproteobacteria > Burkholderiales > Burkholderiaceae > Paraburkholderia > Paraburkholderia solisilvae. The sequence continues at coordinate 8,861 of NZ_CADIKF010000055.1, forward strand.
GGCGGACGCCGCAAAGGCGAATGCATTCGGTGTGCTGCTGCAGTATCCGGGCGCGAACGGCGACGTGCGCGATTACCGCGCGCTCGCCGACGCGGTGCACGCGGCCGGCGGCCATGTGATCGCCACCGCCGATCTGCTCGCCTTGACCGTGCTGACGCCGCCCGCCGAATGGGGCGCGGACGTGGCAGTCGGCAACTCGCAGCGCTTCGGCGTGCCGGTCGGCTTCGGCGGCCCGCATGCCGCGTATCTCGCGGTGCGCGACGAATTCAAGCGGCAGATGCCGGGGCGTCTGGTCGGCGTGACCGTCGATGCGCAAGGCAATCCGGCGCTGCGTCTCGCGCTGCAAACGCGCGAGCAACATATCCGCCGTGAAAAGGCGACGTCGAATGTGTGTACCGCGCAGGCGCTGCTGGCGATTATGGCCAGCATGTATGCGGTCTATCACGGCCCGCGAGGCCTGAAAGCGATCGCGCTGCGCGTGAACCGGATGGCCGCGCTGCTCGCGGCCGGCGCGAAACAGCTCGGCTATACGCTCGTCAACGATACGTTCTTCGATACGCTGACGTTCGAAACCGGCGCGCGCACGCAGGCGCTGCACGATGCGGCAACGGCGAAGCGCATCAACTTGCGGCATGTGAGCGACACGCGCGTCGGCGTCTCGCTCGACGAAACGACGAGCCGCGCGGACCTCGCCGATCTGCTCGCCGCATTCGCGCAAGCGGCCTTCGTCAACGATGTGCCGGCCGTCGATACGCTCGACGCGCAACTGGGCGCCGCAAACACGTTCCCGGCGTCGCTCGAACGCACGAGCACGTACCTCACGCACCACGTATTCAACCGCCATCATTCGGAAACGGAAATGCTGCGCTATTTGCGCAGCCTGTCCGACAAGGACCTCGCACTCGACCGCTCGATGATCCCGCTCGGCTCGTGCACGATGAAGCTCAATGCGACGTCGGAGATGCTGCCGGTCACGTGGCCCGAATTCGGCCAGATTCACCCGTTCGCGCCGGCCGAGCAGACGGTCGGCTACCGCGAAATGATCGATCAGCTCGAGCAGATGCTGGTCGCCGCGACCGGTTATGCGGCGGTTTCGCTGCAGCCGAACGCGGGTTCGCAGGGCGAATACGCGGGCTTGCTGATTATTCACGCGTACCACGCGTCGCGCGGTGAAGGTCATCGCAACGTGTGTCTGATTCCGGCGTCCGCGCATGGCACGAACCCGGCGTCCGCGCAGATGGCGGGCATGCAGGTCGTGGTGGTCGCGTGCGATACGCAAGGCAACGTCGATATCGAAGACCTGAAGAAAAAGGCCGCGCAGCACGCGGAAAAGCTCGCGGCGATCATGATCACGTACCCGTCGACGCACGGCGTGTTCGAGCAGAACGTACGCGACATCTGCGAGATCGTGCATGCGCACGGCGGCCAGGTGTATGTGGACGGCGCGAACATGAATGCGATGGTCGGTCTGTCCGCGCCGGGTCAGTTCGGCGGCGATGTCTCGCATCTGAACCTGCACAAGACGTTCTGCATTCCGCACGGAGGCGGCGGCCCGGGCGTCGGCCCGGTCGCGGTCGGCGCGCACCTCGCGCAGTTCCTGCCGAACCAGACGTCGACTGGCTATGAGCGCGACCCGCATGGCATCGGCGCAGTGTGCGCCGCGCCGTACGGCTCCGCGTCGATCCTGCCGATTTCGTGGATGTATATCGCGATGATGGGCGCGAAGAACCTCACCGCTGCGAGCGAAACCGCGATTCTGAACGCGAACTATGTGGCGAAGAAGCTCGCGCCGCACTACCCGGTGCTATACGCGGGTCCGGGCGGACTGGTCGCGCACGAGTGCATTCTCGATGTGCGGCCGATCAAGGACGCAAGCGGCATTTCGGTCGACGACGTCGCGAAGCGCCTGATGGACTACGGCTTCCACGCGCCGACGATGAGCTTCCCGGTGCCGGGCACGCTGATGGTCGAGCCGACCGAGTCGGAGTCGAAGGAAGAACTCGACCGCTTTATCGACGCGATGATCGCGATTCGCGACGAGATCCGCGCAGTGGAAGAAGGCCGCGCCGATCGCGAGGACAATCCGCTGAAGCATGCGCCGCATACCGCGGCGGCTGTGGTGGCGGACGACTGGAAGCACGCGTATTCGCGGGAAACGGCGGCGTATCCGCTGCCGTCGCTGGTCGCGAAGAAGTACTGGCCGCCGGTCGGCCGTGCCGATAACGTGTATGGCGACCGCAATCTGTTCTGCTCGTGCGTGCCGATCGCGGACTACGAGTGATGTGTCAGGCAGCGCGCGCTTGTTCGTTATCTAGTGCGCGAGCCTTGCGCCGAGGTTGAGTTCCTCGGCGACTTTCTTCAATCGCTTGTCGCGCGTCCAGAGGGTGATGCCGGGTTGCAGGCGCGCCGACGCCAGCAGCGACGTGTCGACATATCCGATTCCGCGATTGAATAAATTCTCGCGCTCGATCAGATAAAACGTCTCCTCCGGCGTTGCTACGGGCGCGCGCGGCAGATCGAGCAACGCGCCAAGCACGACGTCACGATTACGCAAACTGCCGAGCGAAATCTCACCTATCACATAGGGATGAGCCAGCACACGCTCCTCGCCAAGCAGGCTAACCAGCATGGGATCGGAAGCGTTGATGTGGTCGATCCAGACCGACGTGTCGACGAGAATCATTCGACGTCCTGCCGGCGACGCGGCGCCCCTTTGATACCCGGTTGGCTGCCGCCGAGATTCGCGAGTCGTTTCGCGGCTTCACGCTGGATCAAAGCCTTCAACGCTTCGCGGATGAGCGCCGTCTTCTCGTCCAGGCCCGTATAGGCTTGAGCCTTGGCGAGCAAGTCGTCATCAAGCGTGATGGTCGTGCGCATGGGAACCTCCGTCAGGGTATGCACCGATTATCGCATCATTTGATGCGATAATCGGTGCGTGCTGCGTCTTGCAACCCGCGCGGACATTGGCATTGGAAAAACGAAACCGCCGAATCGCAAACCGATGGATGCAGGGCCGGCGAATTAACCCAAATTTCGCCCGTTGTTCCCCAAAATGCGCGGACAGCCGTCCCCGTAGACTTCACAGTCAGTCTTTCCGCAACGATTTTCGCCCTCCCACGGATACCGATCATGAGCGACTTTCAGCTCGAGGTTCAGCAGCGTGTCGCCGCCAACGGCCGCGACCCTGCGTTGCTCGAGGCCGGCCTGGCCTTCCTGCTCACGAGCGCCGAGCACCGCTACTCCTATAACTTCGCGTGGCTCGGCCGCCCGATCATCCAGTATCCGCAGGACATCGTGGCGATGCAGGAACTGATCTGGAACGTGCGGCCCGATCTGGTCATCGAGATGGGCATTGCGCACGGCGGCTCGCTGATGCTGAGCGCGTCGATGCTCGCGCTGCTCGACTACACCGATGCGATCGAAAGCAGGCAGATGCTCGATCCGTCGAAGCCGAAGCGCCGCGTGCTGGCCGTCGATATCGACATCCGCGCGCACAACCGCGCGGCGATCGAAGCGCATCCGCTCGCGAACCGCATCGACATGATTGAAGGCTCGTCGATCGCGCCGGACGTGATCGCGCAAGTGCACGAGGCTGCGCAAGGCTACAGGAACGTGCTCGTGTGCCTCGATTCGAACCATACGCACGACCACGTGATGGCGGAGCTCGAAGCCTATGCGCCGCTGGTCACGCCCGGCAGCTACTGCGTCGCGTTCGACACGGTGATCGAGGACATGCCGGCGGGCAGCTTTCCGGACCGTCCATGGGACATCGGCAACAACCCGAAAACGGCGGTGCGCGAGTTCGTCAACAAGCATCCCGAGTTCGAGATCGACTTCAGCGTCGACCACAAGCTGCTGATTTCCGTTGCGCCGGAAGGCTACCTGAAACGCGTACGTTGACGCCGGCCGCGATGCCGCGCGCCATCGCGCGCGGCATCGCAGCGGCGCACCGACCCAGGACGAAACAACCAAGATGAAAGTCGTCATTCTCGCCGGCGGACTCGGCTCACGCCTGTCGGAAGAAACTCAAACACGGCCGAAGCCGATGGTGACAGTCGGCGATCGCCCGATCCTGTGGCACATCATGAAGATCTACTCGTCCTACGGGATGAACGACTTCATCATCTGCTGCGGGTACAAGGGCTACGTCATCAAGGAATACTTCGCAAACTACTTTCTGCACTCGTCCGACGTGACGTTCGATCTGTCGTCGAACTCGATGGAAGTGCATCAGCGGTACGCGGAACCGTGGCGCGTCACGCTGCTCGACACCGGCGAGAAAACGATGACCGGCGGCCGCTTGCGGCGCGCGTCGCATCTGCTGAAGGACGAACAGGCGTTCTGCTTCACCTATGGCGATGGCGTCGGCAACGTGAACGTGGGCGCGCTGATCGACTTCCATAAGAGCCACGGCCGTCTCGCGACCGTGACCGGCGTTCAGCCGCCCGGCCGCTACGGCGTGCTGCAGTTCGCGGAAGACGAGCGCGCGGTGATCGGCTTCACGGAAAAACCGCAGGACAGCAACGCGTGGATCAACGGCGGCTTTTTTGTCGCGTCGCCGCGCGTGCTGAACTATATCGACGACGATCTGATGCCGTGGGAAAGCGCGCCGATGGAGCGGCTCGCGTCGGAAGGCGAATTGCAGACGTATCGTCACCAGGGCTTCTGGCAGCCGATGGACACGCTGCGCGACAAACTGCAACTCGACGCGATCTGGGCGAGCGGCAACGCACCGTGGAAGACATGGTGACGCAAGCGTCGGTGTTCTGGGCCGGTCGCCGGGTGTTCGTGACCGGCCATACGGGCTTCAAGGGTAGTTGGCTGTGTCTGTGGCTGCAAAGTCTGGGCGCCGAGGTGACGGGGTTCGCGCTGGACGCGCCGACGCAACCGTCATTGTTTGTCGAAGCCGATGTCGCGCGCGGCATGCACCACATCGTCGGCGATGTGCGCGATCAGGCTGCGCTGCTCGATGCGATGCGTACCGCACACGCCGAGGTGGTGTTTCATCTGGCCGCCCAATCGCTTGTGCGGCCTTCGTATACCGATCCCGCCGGCACTTACGCGACCAATGTGATGGGCACCGTGCACATGCTCGATGCGGTGCGCGCTGTGGAAAGCGTGCGCGCGGTCGTCAATGTGACGACCGACAAGTGCTACGAAAATCTCGAGACCGAACGTGGATACGTGGAGAGCGATCGCCTCGGCGGACGCGACCCATATAGCAATAGCAAAGCGTGTTCGGAGCTGGTGACGTCCGCTTATCGGCAGTCGTTTTTTGCGCAGCCGGCAACGGCCGGCGGCCGCAGCGTCGGCATAGCGACCGCGCGAGCCGGCAACGTGATCGGCGGCGGCGATTGGGCCGTCGACCGGTTGATACCGGACCTGCTGCGCGCGTTCGAGCAAGGCGTACCGGCGCGCGTGCGCCGGCCGCGCTCGGTGCGGCCGTGGCAGCACGTGCTCGAACCGTTGGCCGGTTATCTGCGGCTCGCGGAACGACTGATTGACGACGCGCCGCGCTACTCGAACGCGTGGAATTTCGGACCGGACCCGGACGACATGCGTTCGGTCGATCAGATCGCGACCGCGCTTGCGCGCGCGTACGGCGGTAACGCGGGCTTTATCGTCGACGAAGACGTCGACGCGCCGCACGAAGCCGGTTTGTTGCTGCTCGACGCAAGTCACGCGCAACGCGATCTCGGCTGGCGCACCGGCCTGAAGCTCGACGACGCGTTGCAATGGATCGCGCAATGGCATCGCGCGCGCCGCGACGGCGCACATGCGCGCGAGCTCACGCTGGAGCAGATCGCGCGCTATGAGGCGATTATCGGTGCGAGCGCAACGCGTATGGCGAACTCATCGTCGTTCGCCTGAAAGCCTAAAGTCCAAAGGACAGAGACTGTGAACTGCCGCCACTGTGGTGAACCGCTGACGATACCGTTTGTCGACCTCGGCTTCGCGCCGCCGTCGAACGCGTATCTGACCGACGACGACCTCGGCCGCGCCGAGCGCTACTATCCGCTCAAGCTGTTTGTGTGCGGCCATTGCTGGCTCGTGCAAACGGAAGACTGTGCGGCCCGCGAGACGCTGTTCGACGCGAACTACGCGTATTTCTCGTCGGTGTCGGAGCAGTGGCTCGCGCACGCGCGGCAGTATGCGGCTTCCATCACCGAACAGCTGGGATTGAACCGCGAGTCGTTCGTCATTGAGGTGGCGTCCAACGACGGCTACCTGCTGCGCAACTTCGTGCAAGCCGGCATTCCGTGCCTCGGCATCGAGCCGACCGCGAGCACCGCGGCCAAAGCGGAAGAACTGGGCATTCCGGTGCGGCGCGAGTTTTTCGGCGAGGCGCTGGGCAGCGCATTGGCCGCCGAAGGCAAGCTGGCCGACCTGATTGCCGGCAACAACGTCTATGCGCACGTGCCCGATGTGAACGACTTCACCGCGGGCCTGAAGAAGGTGCTCAAGCCGGGCGGCACGATTACGCTCGAATTTCCGCACCTGGTGCGGCTGCTCGACGAAGTGCAGTTCGACACCGTTTATCACGAGCATTTTTCGTATTTCTCGCTGCACGCGGTCGAGCATATCTTCCGTGCGGCGGGTTTGCGCGTGCGTCACGTCGAGCAACTGACGACGCACGGCGGCAGCCTGCGCGTGTACGGCTGCCACGCGGACGATGCGCGCGCCGACGACGCGTCCGTCGCACGCATTCGCGCGCTGGAGGAAGCGCGCGGTATCACGCGGCGCGAGACGTATGAGGGGTTCCAGACGCGCGTCGACGAAGCGAAGAACGGACTGCTGAAGTTCCTGATCGAGTGCAAGGAGAAGGGGCTGGCGGTGGCCGCTTATGGCGCCGCCGCGAAGGGCAACACGCTGCTCAACTACGCGGGCGTGAAGCCGGACCTGCTGCCGTATGTGTGCGACGCGGCGCCGTCGAAGCAGGGCAAGTACATGCCGGGCAGTCATATTCCGATTGTGTCGCCGGCGCAACTCGCATCGGCGAAGCCCGATGTCGTGCTGATTCTGCCGTGGAATATCGCGGGTGAAGTGGTCGCGCAGCAGTCGCATGCGCTGGGGCGCGACGCGCGTTTCGCTGTCGCGATTCCGGCGATACGCTATTTGTAGAGCGTGGGGTGTAGAGCGTGGCGCGCGAGCGGATCGCGTGCTGCGCGGCGCTCGGCCGCGCAGCACGCGCAAGCCTTAGCGACATCTTCACCTGATGGGAACTGCCCGACGGGTCTCCGGACGCTCAGACTGAGCGCACCGCACCGCACCGCACCGCACCGCACCGCACCGCAGTGCCAGGCCAAAGCCAAACGAACCTCAGCCAAACAGCGCCTTGACCCCCGGCAACGAGCGATCCCGTTCCGACGTCATCGTCACTTCGCGCGGCCATGGAATCGCGAGCGTCGGGTCGTCGAACGCAACGCCGCGCTCCGCGGCGGGGTTGTGAAACGCGGTGTGCAGATAAAGCAGCCGGCTGTCGGCCGCGAGCGTCTGAAACCCGTGCGCGCATCCTTCCGGTATGAACACCGCGCAGCGATTTTCCGCCGACAGTTCCACCGCATGCCACTGCAGAAAGGTCGAGGAATCGCGTCGAAGATCGACGATCACATCCCACACGTGACCCTGCAGGCAGCGCACCCATTTCGCGTCGGCCGCATCGCCATGCTGGAAATGCAGACCCCGAACGGCGCCGGCCATCACCGTATGCGACTCGTTGATCTGCACGATCGGCCGGTCGCCGTGCGCGTCACCGAATTCGTTCGCGCAGAACAGGCGCATAAAACTGCCGCGCGCATCCTGATGCGGCGTGCTCTGCGCGACGAACGCGCCGGGAATGGGCAGGGCGGTGAGCGTTGCGGGCATCGGAGTCGGCGAACGGGCGGCGCGGCGAACTACCGCCCAGGTTGATAAATGGCCTGCTCGGTCTCGGTGACCAGATTGAGGTAGCCGCTTGTCCGCTTCTCCCAGTCCAGACCGTAAGTCGCGATCAGATGGCGCAGCAGCAGGAAGCTGCCCAGACGCTCCGCGCAAAACGCCCATGCCCTCGATTGATAACCATAGCGTCTGAGCGGGAACTGCGCGATGCACGCGCGTACGACGCGCTCGATCGCGCCGATCGTCTGGACCCAGTAGCCGGCCGGGAACACGCCGGCCTCGATGCCGCCGGGCATAAACGCGCTCTGCGCGAAGAACGGCATCACATCGTCGCGGCTCAGCACGCCGAGTTCGACAGCCGCCGCCGTGAAGCGCAGGAAATCTTCCGCGACGTGCGCGTTCTTGTACTGCGTGAAGTAGCCGCCTTCCACGACGCCGAGACGGCCGAGCACGAAATCGCGATCGCCTGGCGCCATCAGGTCGGTCAGCATTTGCACGTCGATCGCTTCCCGCGCGACCGTGTCCATGACCGGGTAGTTCGAGGCGGGCGTGTGGCTGAAACGCCGGTTCGATACAAATTTGCGGTACTGGCAAATGCCGACATGCCGCAACTCGAGTTCATGCTTCACGATGTAGTTCTTCAGCGCAAAGCTGCCCGCCACCGCGCCGAGGATCGGATGATGCGGCTCCCATTCCGGCGCAAGGTCGCGCAGATTGACTTTGCCGGGCCCTTGCGCGGCGCCCATATACAACGTCGAAACAAACGACGGAAATTCGAACTGCAACGGCACGTGCGTGAAACAGACGTACAGCAAGTCGCCGGCTGGGGTGAGGGCGGCTGCGGCGGTTTCGGTGCTGATCGCCGGCGCGCCTGCCACGCTCGCCGGCGCATGCGTTGCAGCAAGCGAGGCCGCAGCCGTGGCCGCATTCGCCGCCGCCGCACGGGCCGGCAATGTGCCGGTACTGTCATTCAGCACCGCATTGCGCAACTGCAGAAAGTTGTTCAGATACTGCCGGTCGAGCGTCTTGCCGTAGCCGGCCTTGCACTCGCGCAACAGCGAGAGCTGGTGGTGATAGGTGCTTTCCGTTGCCGATATCTGCTGCGTCAGCGGCGCCGCGCAGGCGCAAACGTCGACGTCAGGACACAGTTCCAGCACGAGCGAAGCGATCCGCTCAAACAGCATGCGCTTCGCGTCCGCTTCGCCGCCTGCCGTACGCAACGCGTCCAGCTGCTTGCGCAGCGGCGCGTTTTCGTCTTCGATCTGTTGCGACAGCTGGTCGGCAATTGCGAACCACGTCTGCCAGAACGACGGCTTCGCAACGATATGATGGCCATACACCGTTGAACGCGCATCCATCGGCAGCGTGCCGAGATCGAGATCGAGCGGCAGCGACTTGAGCCATACCGATGCGGCGTCGATAAACCCCGGCAGCGTCTGCTCCGCCTGATCGAATACGTTCAGATAGCAGGTTTCGAGCGGCACGCGCGACGAAAACGTGTACGCGTCGTGCCCCGCGTTGTCGCGGATAAACGCTTTGACAGCATCGCCGGTGAGCCCGGTCTTGTGCTGGAAATCCGCCGGAAAAAAGCCGTAGAGGTCCGACTCTTCCAGCGGATGCGTCGCGAAGAACTGCTTGATCGCCGCAAAGTCCTGCAGCACCGGCCGCGCGCCGTCGGCATGGCCCAAACTGCTGAAAGCGGCGTCGGCGCTGTGGGGCGCTTCGCCGCTCGGGAGAATCTGAAAGAGATGGGCGGTCATGAGTGCCTGCGTGATATGCGGCCGGAGTGCGGCTGGATCAGACGTGGAAGTAGCCGGTGCACGAGTCGAACGGCAAGCGCTTCAACTCGACCTTGTTCAGATCCAGCACTTCGCGCAGCGCGCTCGTTTCGCCCGGGAAGTTGCGATACGCGACTTCGTCGAGCACGACAACCGCGCCCTTCGGCATGTACGGCAGGAACGTTTCGAGCGCAACTTTCGTCGATGCGTACAGGTCGGTGTCGAGAATCAGCATTGCGACCACGAGGTCGGGGCGCGTCTTCACGAATTCGGGCACGGTCTTCACAATATCGCCCTTCACCAGCTCGCAACGCGGAATGCGGTTCACCGGACGCACCAGGTCGTTTGCCTCGATCATCGATTCGATCAGCGACATATCGGTGTCCGAGAACATCGACGTGTTGATATCGTTCGGATCGCGTTCGGCATCGATGCCGGTGAAGCCTTCGAAGGTATCGAAGCCGATAATCGAGCGGTTGATCGCATACGGTTCGAGAATCGTCGACAGATGCATATACAGCATCAGCGAATTCGCCTTGTAGACGCCGCATTCGACAATAGCGCCCGGAATGTCGAGCACCTTTTTGAACAGTTCCATGCGTGACAGCGCGGTCGTCACGGTGACCCGGTCCGCGAACAGGAACGGCGCGCTCGCCACATAGCTCGCATCGACGCGCCCCAGCACGTCGGTGCGTTTGGCGAGGAACGCCTGTTCGGCTTCGGTCAGTCGGCGGCGGGTCATGCCTCTACTCCTTGAAACGATTTGAACGTATCGGCGTGCAGATAATCCTTGAAGCCCGCCTGCGGGTCCGCGCAGCCGCTATCGACGTTGATCGCGCCGCGTCCGGCGGCGAGATCGGCGATATGCATCAGTCGGAAGTCGATGCTAAAACGTGTCTGGCCGCTGCGGTTCGGCACCGTGCCATGCAGATGCGAGCCGGAGAAGATCAGCATTTCGCCCGCGTTCGGCGCGATACGCGTCTCGTGAGTCGCATCGATCTCTTCGAGCGGCACCGGGTGCGGACGCGTTTCTTCCTTGACATTGGTGGAGGCAAGCCAGCGCTCCGTGCTGATCCACTCCTTCAACTGCCAATCGGCTGATGAATTCCTGACCGGCGCGTCGAAGTACGCGGCGTTGATCATCATCGTCTGGTCGGGCGTGATCGCGTAGACCGGCATCCATGTGTTGACCTGGCACGCGACACCGCCGTACCACGTATCGCGGTGCGGCTTGTAGGCATAGCTGACGCCGGCGTGCAGATAGTCGTAATGCGGCACGACGCGCAGCCGCGGCACGTCGAACAGGTAATGCGCCGGGTCTTCGCCCAGTTCGACGACAAATTCCCGAATCAGCTCTTTCGTTTCCACGCTGTTCGTAAAGCCGCTCTTCAGCTTCGACACCGTCGAGACGAAAGTCTCGACCGGCATCGTCAGATGGACCTGGCGAGGGTCGGCGTCCGCGCCGAACGCTTCGGCAATCCGCTCCCTCGCGAAGCCACAGAGCTTCTGGGCGGTGCGCAATTGCGTTTCGAGAAAAATCGTCCCCGCGTAAATGTCTTCTTTCAGCGTTGCCCGGTTGCGCGATTGATTTACGTATAGTTTCATCGTCCGTCCCAAACGTCGATTCGCGGCAGACTGGACGCGTCATCGAACGGTCCGCCCGAAAAGACCGGTTTATCTGCACTGGATCACAGTATCGCCGAGACCGCACGCGGCCGAGCCGGCAAATTGACGGCTGATCGGGGCTCAATTTGATCAATAAGACGTTGTGCGCCGATGCTATCAAGTGAACTGGGGGAAAGTGCCGCCGCGGCCGGCGCCCCTTGCAGCAGCCCGCACCGGCGCGCGACAGACGCCGGAACGGCCGGCGCCGCCCGAGCGCGCATCCGCCATCGACAATTGGTAACCATCGTTCGCCCCGTTCGCCCCGAAGACCGGCTAACATCTCACACCAGATCAGCCCGATAGAGGAGTTTTGCATGCTGCGAAAGGTGCGAGCGACGACACAGCGCGCTGCGCGTACACCGCGGTATCACTTTGCCGGATTGCCATTCGCGACGTTACTGGTGGCCTACGGGTCCGGCTTTCTGCAACCTGGGCAGGCGCACGCGGCAATGAACCTTTGCGCGGCGCCGGCGCTGCAATCGAGCGAGCGCACGAATTCGATGCCGGCCGCGAAAGCGCTGCTCGCGAACGTGCAGGCCCATCTGAACGACGCGCCGCGCGCCGTTGCGAAGCTGCATACCGAAGGCACGCTGCCGCACGAAGGCATTTACGATCAGAGCGTGGCGGCGGAGGAAGATCTCGACCTGATGCGCGACGCGGCGCTCGCATGGCGGGCGACCGGCGACGAGCGCTACCTGAAGTACGTCGACCGCGTGCTGTATGCATGGGTGACCACCTATCAGCCGAGCTTCAACCCGATCGACGAAACGCGCTTCGAAGCGCTGATTCTCGCGTACGACATGACCGCGAGCGCGTTGCCGGTGAAGACGCGCAACGCGGCGGTCGCATTTCTGACGAAGTTCGCGAACGGCTATATCGCGCAGATCGACGCGCAACCGCGGCCGCTTACCGGCACGTTTCGCAACAATTGGCAAAGCCATCGCATCAAGCTGATTGCGATGGCCGCGTTCACGCTCGATAACCGCAAGATGATCGAGGCCGCGCAGCGGCTGTATGTCGAACATATCGGCGACAACATCGCGCCGGACGGCTCGACCGTCGATTTCGCCGAACGTGACGCGCTGCATTACGTGACTTACGACCTGCAGCCGCTTGTGACCGCCGCGCTGGCCGCGCGCCGCCACAATCGCAACTGGCTGCCGGAGAAGGCGCAAAACGGCGCGTCGCTGGCCGCGGCGCTCGACTGGCTGACGCCGTATGCGACCGGTGCGAAGACGCATGAAGAATTCGCGCATTCGAGCGTGCCGTTCGACAGCAAGCGCCGCGAGGCCGGTTTGCCGGGCTTCACCGGCAAATGGGACCCGAAGAACGCGGCGGAACTGTTTCATCTGGCCGCGCGGCTCAATGGCCGTTACTTGCCGGTGGCGCTCGGCCTCGCCGCGACGCCGCCCGCATGGCTGGCCGTATGTCTGCCGCTGCCCGCGCGGTAAACTAGCGGAACTTCGCAGGAGGCGTGATGGCAGTCAGCGTGTTCGACCTCTTTAAAATCGGCATTGGTCCGTCCAGTTCGCATACGGTCGGGCCGATGCGTGCCGCGCTGATGTTCGCGCAAGGACTCGAGCGCGACGGCCTGCTCGACGCGACCGCGTCGCTCAAGGTCGAGTTGTACGGCTCGCTCGGCGCGACCGGCAAAGGGCACGGCACCGATCGCGGTGTGATGCTCGGTCTGCTCGGCGATGCGCCGGACACCGTCAACCCCGATACGGTCCAGCAACGCCTCGACCAGATTCGCACGACGCGCACGCTTGCGCTGCTCGGCAAGCATGATGTGCCGTTCGTGCCGAAAGACCACATTGCGTTTTACCGTCAATCGCTTGCCGAGCATCCGAACGGCCTGAAGCTGCATGCGTTCGACGCGGCCGGCGCGCCGTTGCGCGAGGCCACGTATCTGTCGGTCGGCGGCGGGTTTGTCGTGACGGCCGGCGCGCCGAACACGAAGGTGCTGGCCGCGGCCGAACAGCTGCCGCATACGTTTCGCACCGGCAACGAGCTGCTCGAGATCTGCGCGGCGACCGGCATGTCGGTCGCGCAGGTGATGTGGGACAACGAGAAGACGTGGCGGACCGAAGACGAAATTCGCACGGGCTTGCTGAAGATCTGGGACGTGATGCAGTCGTGCGTCGCACGCGGCTGCGGCATCGGCAACCCGGAGGCGGATGGCAATCTGCCGGGGCCGTTTCAGGTGAAGCGCCGCGCGCCGCAACTGTATCGTGCGCTATCGGGCAACCCGGAGCGTGCGCTGCGCGACCCGCTGTCGATGATCGACTGGATCAACCTGTATGCGATCGCGGTGAACGAAGAAAATGCGGCCGGCGCCCGGGTCGTCACCGCGCCGACCAATGGCGCCGCGGGCATCATTCCGGCCGTGCTGCATTACTACACGCGCTTTGTGCCCGGCGCGGACGCGCAGGGCGTGATCGACTTCCTGATGACGGCTGCGGCGATCGGCATTCTGTACAAGCTGAACGCGTCCATTTCGGGCGCCGAAGTGGGCTGCCAGGGCGAAGTCGGCGTCGCGTGCTCGATGGCGGCGGGCGCGCTTGCCGCGGTGACCGGCGGCACCCCGCAGCAAGTCGAGAATGCGGCTGAAATCGGCATGGAACACAATCTCGGCCTTACCTGCGACCCGGTCGGCGGGATGGTGCAGATTCCATGCATCGAACGCAACGCGATGGCGTCCGTAAAGGCCGTCAACGCCGCGCGCATGGCGCTGCGCGGCGACGGCAGCCACTATGTGTCGCTCGATTCGGTCATCAAGACGATGCGCGAAACCGGCGCCGACATGAAGACGAAGTACAAGGAAACCTCGCGCGGCGGGCTTGCCGTGAATATCGTCGAATGCTGAAGCGGTTGGGCCGGCTGAAACCGCTCAAGCCTGCACCCGTTTGAACCGTATACCAGGTAGGTCGTTAGCCGGAGAAAACCGCGTGTCCCGCATTTACTATACGAAGCCGTCGATTACCGAACTCGAAGTGCGCTATGCGACGGACGCCGCCGCGAACGGCTGGGGCGAACAGTGCTACGCCTATATCGACCGCTTCGAACGCGGTTTTGCCGACTATCTCGACGTGCCCTATGCGATCGCGACATCGAGCTGCACCGGGGCGACGCATATGGGGCTGGCCGCGCTCGGCGTCGGGCCCGGCGATGAAGTGATTCTTGCCGATATCAACTGGATCGCGACGGCCGCGCCGATCGTGCATCTCGGCGCGCAGCCGGTGCTGGTCGATATCCTGCCCGATACGTGGTGCCTCGACCCGAAGCGCGTCGAAGCGGCGATCACGCCGCGCACGAAGGCGATTGTCGCGACGCATTTGTACGGGAGCGTCTGCGATATGCCCGCGCTGCTCGAAATCGGCAAGCGGCACGGCGTCGCCGTGATCGAAGACGCGGCGGAAGCGCTCGGCTCGGCGCATGGCGGCCGGCGTGCGGGGGCGATGGGACGGTTCGGCACGTTTTCGTTTCATGGCACCAAGACGCTGACCACCGGCGAAGGCGGCATGTTCGTCACGAGCGACAAGGCGCTGTACGAGCGTGTGCTGACGCTCAGCAATCACGGCCGCGCGCGTGGCGAAACGCGGCAGTTCTGGCCTTCGGAGATCGGCTTCAAGTACAAGATGTCGAACCTGCAGGCCGCGATCGGGTGCGCGCAACTGGAGCGTATCGACGAATTGACCGCGCAGAAGCGCCGTATCTTCGAGATGTATCGTGCGGCGCTCGCGCCGCTTGCTTCGCGTATCGACCTCAATGTCGAACATCCGGGCACGGTCAACGGCTACTGGATGCCGACCGCGGTGTTTCGCGAAGACGTGAAGTTCGATCGGGAAGCGTTGCTGCAGGCGTTCAAGGAAGAGAGCATCGACGGGCGGGTGTTTTTCTGGCCGCTGAGCACGCTGGAGCTTAATGGGTTGCAGCAGGGGGTCGACGCGCCGGTGGCGCATGGGCTGCATCGCCGTGCGGTGAATTTGCCCAGCTATCACGATATGGGGCAAGCGGAAGTGGAACGCGTGGTGGCGGTGATGCTGCGGCTGTACGGCGCTTGAGGAGGCTTCGGCGGTTGGGGCCGCTTGTGGGGCTTCAGGTGCGTGAGGTGCTTCTCAGGGGCTTCAGATGCTCCAGGTGCTTCAGTGCTTGAGGCGAGCGCTTAACGCGCTCGAGAGGCTTGAGGTGCTTCAGCGCTTAACGCGCTCGAGAAGCTTGACGCGCTTCAGCGCTTGACGCACTTGAGACGTCCTGGCCCTTGACCGCGTCGAAGCGCGGCCGACCCACCGCCCGCCGCGCCACTGCGCACCCGCCGCGCCGCGCCGTCAGCCGTTATTCGACGACGCGTTTCACCTTGGCTGGCGCGCCATAAGCCACCGCGCCATCCGGCAAATCACGCGTAACGATCGCACCCGCGCCGACCACGCAGTGGCTGCCGATCTTCACGCGCGGCAGAACCACAGCGCCGGTGCCGATCATGCTGCACGGCCCGACCTCGACTGCTCCGGCCAGCCGTGCGCCGGGCGCGATATGCACGCCGTCGCCGAGACGGCATTCGTGGTCCACACTCGCGGATGTATTGACGATGCAGCTCTTGCCGAGTTCGGCCTCGACACACACCGCTGCGTTCGCGAGAATCTGGCTGCCGTCGCCGATCTTCGCGTTGTGCGCAACGAACGCCGTACGGTGAAGCGCCACAGCGGGAATCAATCCGGCCTGCTCCAGCATACGATGCAGCTCGAGCCGCGCCTTGCCGCGGTCGCCGCCAATTGCCACCAGAAAGTGCAGCGGCGCGCCGCTTTGTCTCGCCGCTCGCCATCCGGTGAAGCCTTCCCATTTACGCAGCAACGGCACATCGACGAACGGCGGCGGCACATCGGGGCTATTGTCGAAGACGGCTTGCAGATCGAAATCGTCGCGCGTCAGTTCGCGCAGCACCTTGGCCTGTCCGGTGGCGCCCCAGAAGATGATGTGCTGTCTCGACATGGTCGAAGGCTCCGCGCGCGAGTGTCGTGAGAGTGGAAAGCGCTCATGGTAACCGGCTTTTACGCCCGCGCCGCCGTGACATCGCCGCCTCGATCGGCGTAAGCTAGCCGGGCGCTTCGCGCTTCACTAGCATTCTGTCTTTCGGCTTCTCTCGCGGCTTTAATGCGGTTTTAATCGCCGCTTCTCGCGCGGCTCCAACAAGCCGACTCATTGGACCTACTGGAGGTATTGTGGCAATGTCCCAGTCGAACCCGTCCGCAACCGATCAGGCAATCAATCAGGCAACACATCAGGCAACACATCAGGCAACCAGCGCGACAAGCGACGCGACAACCGGCGCACGGCTCATCGTCGATGCGTTGCTGACGCATGGTGTCGAACGCGTATTCTGCGTACCCGGTGAAAGTTTTCTGGCCGTGCTCGATTCGCTTCACGACGAGACCGAACGCATTCAGACCATCGTCTGCCGACACGAAGCCGCAGCCGCGAATATGGCGGAAGCGGTCGGCAAGCTGACCGGGCGGCCCGGCGTTGCAATCGTCACGCGCGGACCGGGCGCGACGCACGCGTCGATCGGCGTGCACACCGCGTTTCAGGATTCGACGCCGATGATTTTGCTGATCGGCCAATGCGCGCGCGAACATCTCGACCGTGAGGCTTTCCAGGAAATCGACTACCGGCGCATGTTCGGGCAGATGGCGAAGTGGGTCGCGCAGATCGACGACGCGCGCCGCATTCCCGAATACATGAGCCATGCCTTTCATACGGCGACCTCGGGGCGGCCGGGGCCGGTGGTGCTGGCGTTGCCGGAAGATGTGCTGAGCGATGCATGCGCGATGGCGCCGGGCGCGCCGGCGTATCAGCGCGTGGCGGCGGCGCCGTCGCCGGCGCAGATCGAGCGCTTGAAGTCGCTGCTGGACGGCGCGCAGCGGCCGATGGTGATCGCGGGCGGCAGCGGCTGGACGCCCGAAGCGTGCGCGGATTTGCGACGCTTCATCGAGACCTGGCAGCTGCCCATTGCCCTCGCGTTCCGCTTTCAGGATACCTTCGACAACGAGCATCCGAACTACGCGGGCGATGTCGGCCTCGGCATCAACCCGGCTCTCGCGCAACGCATTCGCGACGCCGACGTGCTGATAGCACTCGGACCGCGACTGGGCGAAGCGACGACGAACGGCTACACGTTGCTCGACATTCCGAACACGAAGCAAACGCTGGTGCATATCCATCAAGGCGCGGAAGAGCTGGGCCGCGTGTATGCGGCGGACCTGCCGATCGTGTCGGGCATGCCGGAGATCGCATCCGCGCTTGCCGTGCTGCGTCCGGCTGCAGAGCCCGCGTGGCGCGGCGCCGCGCAAGACGCGCACGTCGCGTATCTGGAATGGCGCAAGCCGCGGCCGATTCCGGGCGACGTGCAGCTCGGCGAGATCGTTCAACAGTTGCGTGCACGCCTGCCGGACGACGCGATCATCACGAATGGCGCCGGCAATTACGCAACGTGGTTGCATCGTCATTTCGCGTACCGGCATTTTCACTCGCAGCTCGCGCCGACCAGCGGCGCAATGGGTTATGGCGTGCCGGCGGCGATTGCCGCGAAATCGATGTATCCGCAACGAATGGTCGTCGCGTTTGCGGGCGACGGCTGCTTCATGATGTCGAGCCACGAACTCGCAACTGCGATGCAGTACGACCTGCCGGTGATTTTCATCGTCGTGAACAACGGCCATTACGGCACGATACGGATGCATCAGGAGCGGCACTATCCGAACCGCGTGCATGGCACGGGTTTGACGAATCCGGATTTCGCGGTGTTCGCGCAATCATTCGGTGCGCACGGCGAGACCGTCACGCGGACCGAAGCATTCATGCCGGCGTTCGAGCGCGCCGTGGCGGCGCAGCGGCCCGCGTTGATCGAAATCCGGATGCCGAAGGAAGCGAGCACGCCGGGCGCGACACTGGAGCGGATCCGGGAGCAGGGGAAGAAGTTGCGCGGGGCGTGAAGGGCGTGCGTGAAGGGAGTGAAGGCCTCGTTTCCTGATAATCGGATTGTTTGGCGCAGCCCTTTTTTGAGAGGTGATGGCCTTCATCCCAAAATGACATCTAGATAGCTTTCCTCATAAAATAGGCGGCGCTCGTCCCCATGCCCTGCCGGCGCTGTATGTTTCCGATACACAGTGGTACACAGTGGTCACAGCGACCGTGCTGAACGAGGCGCGGGCCGCGGGTGTAATAGCCCCGCGGCCCGCTAACCACAATCAACTAAAAGGGAGTTGACCATGGCCGCCGCCAATAATAAAAAACGCTTGTCCAAATCGGAACGCTTCAAGACGCTCAAGACGGTATTGAGTGACGCCCCGGAAGGCCACTCCACATTCCACCCGGCGCATCCCCAGCCGGCCCAGCCATACATGCCGTGGGACTCGGTCGACCGCTGGCTGGGCGATGCGGGCTTTTTCAAAGCCGGGCAGCCGGTCACCATTTCGCTGGACTGCGCGCGTCGCTGTCTGGTTATCACGGCGCCGCGCGAAGAGGAAAGCCAGGCGGCGCGAGAGGCGAAGCGCGTCGAGTACGAACGGCAGCGGAAGGTCGAACACACCGCAATGAGCAAAGCATGGAAGAAGAGCGCGGCTGACTGGAAACGGGAGCGCGTCAGCAGGAAAGCGGAAGCGGAGGGTTTGCTGAAGAGCTTGATGGGTGAGCGCGCCCAGCAGGCTGACGCACGGGTGTAGCCGAAGGCACAGCCCTTTCCATCTTCGGCCATCCGGCGTGAAGAACCGGACACGCGGTCGTTCGTCACTCAACGCAAAGGCGGACGGCCCACATCATTCCGGCCACCCGCATCGTTTTTTCGAGAATGTCGCGATACAGCAGCGGCGCTGCGCCGCACCGCACACTATCCTCAGTTACAGGGACGAAAGTTTGCGCCGGTGCGGAAGGTACAGTAAGCATATTGCGGTGCGACGCGGACGTCGCGAATCACGCTCCCGAAACGCGACGCCTAACATGTACGCGACTTCGCGTGGAGTTAAACTGCATCGCGTATTGCCGTCCCTGAAATCCAGCATGCCTGGCTATCGCAAACTAGGGCGAATTTCGGGCGTTATTCGGTGCTTCGGCGCGTAAAACTGTCACGCATAATCGCGACATTCTGTCCAGGGTCCGGGCGCCGCGTGGGTGGACCGGACCGGCATGGCATCCGGCGGATCGCGGACGGAACAGAACGGAGGGTGTTTCGATGGCTCAGGAGTCGGACGACGACATCCCGCGCGTTGCCGTGTCGACGCGGCTGAATGACGTCCGCTGGCAGCAGCTGGAAGTGACCGGGGCCGCGCGCGCGGCGCTGCTCGGCACTCAGCCGTGCGTGTTGTGGTTCACCGGCCTGTCCGGAGCCGGCAAGTCCACCATCGCGAATCTCGTTGAAAAGCAGTTGCACGCGCTCGGCAAGCCGACGTATTTGCTCGATGGCGATAACGTCCGGCACGGCCTGAACCGCGACCTCGGTTTCACCGACGCCGATCGTGCCGAAAATGTCCGCCGTGTCGCCGAGGTCGCGAGGCTGATGGCCGATGCCGGCCTGATCGTGCTCGTGTCGCTGATCTCGCCGTTCCGCGCGGAACGGCGCATGGCGCGCGAACTGATGCAGCCCGGCCATTTCATCGAGATTTTCGTCGACACGCCGCTCGAAGTGGCGGAGGCGCGCGATCCGAAGGGCTTGTACAAGCGGGCGCGGCGCGGCGAACTGAAGCACTTCACCGCGATCGACTCGCCGTACGAGCCGCCCGAACACCCGGAGGTGCGCGTCGAAACCACCCAGTGCGATCCGGCTACCGCCGCGTTTCAGGTTCTGTCCGTTCTGCAGCAGAGCTGGCAGAACGAGGCCGCTCAAAACGGCATGATGCCGCGGGCGGCGCGCGCCGCGATGTAACAGCAAAACGGGCGATAGTCCCATGTCAGGAAGACGAATGAACAACAGCATGAACGCCGCGCGGCCGGCGTCGGGGAAACTCGTCGTGGTGCTGGGCATGCACCGTAGCGGCACGAGCGCGATGACGCGCGCGATGAAGGCGCTCGGCGCCGAACCCGGCGACCATCCGTTGCCGCCGGCGGCCGCTCTCAACGATAAAGGCCTGTTCGAAGACGCCGATGTTGCGCAGATCAATCAGGAACTGCTGTCGGCGGGTGGTGCGCATTGGCACACGGTCGGCGAGATCGAACTCGCCGGTCTTGCGCCGGCGCTGCTCGATGCGTTGCGCGCGCGCGGGGTCAATGTGCTGCGTGCGAAGTGCGCCGGCCGCACGTTCGCCTTGAGGGATCCGCGGCTCACGCGCTTGCTGCCGTTCTGGCAGCTGGTGTTCAAAGAGGTTGGCGTGCCGGTCGTCTACGCTGTCGCGGTGCGCGATCCGATCAGCGTCGCGCGTGCGCTCGCGAAGCGCGACCACATGACCGAGGAACAGGCTTATCCGTTGTGGCTTGCGTATATGGTCGCCGCGCTGCGCGATACGCACGGCTCGGTGCGCGCATTCTTCGATTACGCCAGCATGGTGCTCGATCCGGCCGGCGAACTGGCGAAGCTCGCGAACCGGTTGCAGTTGCCGGTCGATGCGGCGTGCGCCGGCGACTTCGCGCATGCGTTCCTCGAACAGGAATTGCCGCATCCGCGTTTTTCGACCGCTGACCTGACGGGCGTGCGTGCCGCGCCGAGCGCGGTGAAGGCGCTGTTCGCGGCGTTGGAAACGGTTTGCCGCGCGGGCGAGGAAGACGCGGCGCTGCAAAGCGCGCTGGAACGCGGGCAGCAATTCCTGGCGGATGTCGAGCCGTTGCTGCGCGTGCATCACGATACGACGCTGCTGCGGGCGACGCTCGAGGCGTCGAAACTGGTGATGGCGGACCGTGATAAACGCATTGCCGAATTGCAGCAGCAGCTTGCTAATGGGCCGGTATCTGCGCAGGCGGGGGTGGGGTCACCGGCTGTTGCGGGCGCGGCGAAGGATGCCGCGGCGAACGGCGCCGCCGCACCGCAATCGCTTGTCGGATCGCCGATCGTTGCGGCGGCGATGGCTGCAGCGGCAGCGAAGGACACTGCAGCAAATGGTGCCGCCGCACCGCAATCGCTTGTCGGTTCGCCAATCGTTGCTGCGGCGATGGCCGCAGCGGCAGCGAAGGACACTGCGGCAAACGGCGCCGCCGCACCGCAATCGCTCGTTGGCTCGCCAATCGTCGCGGCTGCGATGGCCGCGGCGGCAGCGAAAGACACCGCGGCAAACGGCGCCGCGGTTCCGCAATCGCCGGTTGGTTCTCCAATCGTCGCGGCGGCGATGGCCGCAGCGGCGGCAAAGAAGGCGGCAGCAGAGAATGCGGCAACCCGCGCCGCTTCCCCGCAATCACCGGTCGGTTCACCGATCGTTGCGGCCGCAATCGCCAAAGCCGCCGCCCCCTACGCTCCCCACGCCCCCGCTGCGCAACCGACCGCGCGTCCCCGTTTTGCATCGCGCGGCGCCACCCTCTACTCGTTCGTCGTCGACACGCAGCCGCGCTTTGCGTATGAGGGCTATCACCTCGCGCGCTCGCTGATCGAGCACGGTTGCGAGCAGGCATCGGACATCAATGTGCAGTTCACGCCGGAAGTCGACGCATCGACACGCGCGCTGTTTCGCGAGCTCGGCTGCACGCTGCACGATATCGAGCGCTTCGGCGACGGCCGCCATTGCAACAAGATCGCGCAGCTCGCGAACCTGCACCCGTTCGATTTCGACCATGTCGTGCTGCTCGACACCGATATGATCGCGCTCGCGGACCCGCGCCCGAACCTCGACGAACATGCGCTGGTCGGCAAAGTGACCGATCTCGCGCATCCGCCATTGCCGGTGCTCGAGGAGATCGCGCGCGCCGCCGGCATGCGCGACCTGCCGCCGATGGGCACCGTCGATGCCGCGCTCGAGCCGACCTTTGCCGGCTATTGCAACGGCGGTTTTTACGGCATTCCGAAAGGGCTCGCGCAGATAGTCGACCAGTCATGGCGGCACTGGGCGCAGTGGCTGCTCGCGCACAACGAGCCGCTGATGCGCAACGGCATGTCACAGCACGTCGATCAGATATCGATGTGGCTTGCGATCGTGATGGACCGCATTCCGTATAGCGCCGCGCCGTCGAACGTGAATTACACCGTGCATCTGAACAGCGAGCATCGGTATTTCGACCGCGGCGTGGGCATCGAGATGATCCGCTATCACGAGTCGAGCCTCGACGCGCTCGGCAAATTGCAAGTGAACGCGCGTCACAATGAACTCGAGCGCCGCGCGATCGAAGCAGCGAACCGGCTGATCGGCGCGGGCGTCGAAAATCCTGTCTTCCAGTCTCTGCGCGACTCCGCCGCGCAAGCGTGACAGCGTGATCGAAGGCAAGCCGCCTGACGTGCGCCCGCTTATCGCGCGGCCACGTCGGCGGTTTCGCGATCGTCCGCGTGCGGCGCCAGGCTTGCGTCCTCCAGCTGCGCGACATCGAACGATTCCGCCGGCTTGCCTTCACACCAGCGGCGCCACATCACGCGCAGCGCCTTCGTGAAGCTTGCCGCGATCAGCTCCGGCTTGAACATCGGCGATTGTTCGCAGCGCGCGCGCATGCCGGCGCGCAGCGCCGCGAGCGCCGGCACGTCGCTCGCGTGAGCGGCCGCCTTGCGCACGTAGTCGTCCCGATCGTCGGCGATAAACGACTGCAGCCCGACATGCGAGAGCGCCGTCACGCCGCTGCGGCCCGGCACGGTTCGGCCCGGCAGCGTCAGCGTCGGCACGCCCATCCACAACGCCTGCATGGTTGTCGTGAGGCCGGTGAATGGGAACGTGTCGAGGCAGATATCCACGTGGTAGTGCTGCTGCAGATACACGGCGACCGACGAGCGGGGCTTGAACTCGAGCCGCTCGCGCGGGATACCCGCACCGGCGAACCACTCGATCAACTCGTCGGGCACGCTGTCTTTCGGCATCGACGCGAGCACCATGCGCGAGCCCGGCACCGCGTGCAGCACCTGCGCCCACAGTTCGATCACATCGCGCCGCAACTTCTCGATGCGGTTGAAGCTGCCGAACGTCACGTAGCCGTTGCGCAGCGCGGGCAGGCCGTTGACCGGCGGCGACAGCGCTTCGCGCTGGAACGGCGCGACAGCGGGCAAGTAGACGATTTTTTCCGTGAAACGGTCGCGGAATGCGTCGGACGGCACCCAGAAACGATCAGCGAGGAAATAGTCGATGGAGCTGAGGCCAGTCGTGCCCGGATAGCCGATCCAGGTCGCCTGCACCGGCGCCGGCTTGCGCGCCATCGCGAGCAGGCGGTTGTGCGCGGTATGGCCCGCGAGGTCCACCAGAATGTCGATGCCGTCGGCGCGAATCTCCCTGGCCGTGACGTCGTCGGCGGCGCCGAAGATGTAATGCCAGTGCGCGAAGTAAGGCCGCAGCCGCGCGGTCACGTGGTCTTCGCCGGTCGTATTCGAATACGCATGCAAGATCAGCGTCTTGTCCTTCGCGAGATGCTCGAGCATCGGCTCGAGGAAGCTCATCACCGCATGCGCGCGGAAGTCCCCCGAAATAAAACCGATATGCAGCGGCCGGTCCGTGTCCTTGCGGTTGCGGTGCGGCAGCCACTTTTTCTTCAGCGGCTTTTCGTATTGCTCGGCGTAGCGCACGTGCTCGGCAAAGAGTTCGTCGGGTCCGATCTCCTCGCTGTGCGTCAGGCAAAAGTTGAGATTTTCGAACGCGACATGGTGGTCCGGATTCACTTCCAGCGCCCGGCGGAAGGCCGCCGCGGCATCGTTTTGCCGTCCCTGATGCAGCAGGATCGCGCCGAGCGTGACGTGCGTGCCGGATGCGTCGTCGTTGGCGGCGAGCGACTGGCGCGTATGCTGCTCCGCTTCTTTCAGGCGGCGTTG
This sequence comes from Paraburkholderia solisilvae, assembly GCF_902859875.1. GTDB lineage: Bacteria > Pseudomonadota > Gammaproteobacteria > Burkholderiales > Burkholderiaceae > Paraburkholderia > Paraburkholderia solisilvae. The sequence continues at coordinate 33,089 of NZ_CADIKF010000055.1, forward strand.
CGCGAGCAGGACGATGCCCATGATGCGATGTCCATGCTCGTTGTTCGGCTCGATGTTCAGCATCGCCTGACAGGATGATTCGGCCTCCGCATGCATGCCCTTTCCGAGCAGAATGCTGGTCCAGGCTTGCAGTACCTCGACGTCGAGCGGCGCGAGCTGGTTCGCGGTACGCAGCGCGCCAAATGCTTCGTCATATTGCCCGAGGCGGTAGCAGCCGCAGCCGAGTATCTTCCAGCCAAGCGGCAGGGATGGGAATCGTTCGGTGAGCGAGCGGCCGGCGGCCGCCGCCTGCTCGAGGCGCCCCTGGTTGAAATGAGCGACCGCCTTGTCGCATTCCTTCTGCGACGGGCGAGGCTCGCCGGCGGCAGCGGCATGCGTCGCGCGTGCGGGCGCCGCCGGCGCGCCGGACGCCGCTTGCACCGGCGTCAGCGCCGCTTTATCGGCGGCGGCTTGCGACGGCTCGGTCAACGGACTCTGCCTGACCGTCACGCCTTCCGGGAGCGAACTCATCAACTGAATCAGGGCGTCGACGGCGGGGCCGCTCATGCCGCGCTGCTGACCCATTTCGAGTGCGATCCACGCGGCCCGCGTCTGACCGGCTTGCAGCAGCGCGTCGACGTAGTTCAGCCAGTACTGCGGCTGATGCGGGTTGACGCCTATCGCGGTCTGCAGCAGCGGAATGGCGCCCTCCGGCTGGCGCAGGCGTAGCAGCACGACGGCGAGCTTGTGCAGCGCGTCAGGATAGTGCGGATAGCTGGCGACGACGACGCGGTACAACGGCTCCGCGCCCGCATAGTCGCCGGCGCTGTCCAGTGCGCGCGCGTCGTGCATCGCGTTGGCGGCGTTCAGGTGGCCGTGCAACGACGTGTCTTCCGGCGACAGCCGGGCCGCGTGCTGCAGCGGGACCCGCGCGCCGTCCAGGTCGCCGCGCGACAATGCGCTGTGCGCGAGCGTTTTCCAGCCGAAGCCGTGCTCGGGCAGCATCTGCGTCATCTGGCGGCCGACAGCTTCAGCGTTCGCGTGGTCGCCTTGCGAGATCAGTCGGGTGATCGTGTCGATGAAATCTTCGGCCAGCCCGCGCACACCGGCGTTTGCCACCGTGCCGTGCCGGGGTCCGGCGTCGCGCACGCGCGCGGCCTCGTCGGGTTGGCCTGCCAGTTCGAGTGCGCGAATATAGTCGCGCCGGATGTCCTCGCGCTGCGGGCTGGCGTCGAGCGCGGCCTTCAGGAAGGGCAACCCCATCGCGTGCTGTTCGAGTTGCACAGCCAGCATGCCGAGCTGATGATTCGCGTCCGCGTGATCCGGCTGCGCCTGCAGGATCACACGGTACAGTTGTTCGGCTTCCGCGAAAGCACCGGCCTGATGATGTTGCACGGCCTGCTGCAGAGTGGCGTCGAGCGTCATGGTTCCTTTCCTGGCATCGGACATCGAGGCACAGTGCCCCATGAACAGTCTAGAGACCTGAGTCGATGCACGATCCGGCAAGCAGACGCTGGATTTCCCCGCTTTTCGGCGCGTTGCGGGCGCGGGGCGGGCGGTGCGAACCACCCGGATCGCCCGGGCAGCGCACCAGCGCACCGGGCGGACGCGCGAAGAAAAAAGGCCCGCTTGGGCGGGCCTGAGTCGAACGAGCACGCCGTGGCAACCGGCGCGTTTTTCTTATTGATGTCGGGTCAAAGCATGCCGACGTTGACGTAGGCGTTGGCGGCCTGCACGTTTTTGAACGAGGCGCCGAACTCCACTTCGAGTTCGGTGCGTGCCGTCTGTGCCCGCGCGCGCAACGTGTCGATCGATGCCCGCACCTGGCGCAGCGCCTGCAGCGCGGCGGGCGAGGTCGGCAAGGTCAGCGATTCAAGCAGAGGCGAGCGCCGCTCCATGAGCCGCGCGACGCGCGGCCAGTCGGCGATCGCCGCGGCCTCTTCGATCATGCGAGTGAAGTCGACGACTCGCTCGAGCAGCTGATTCTGGTCCATGGCGTTGCGAATTCCCGGTTATTGAACGGAGTGTGTGCCGACGATGCGGGGGTCAGCCGCCGCTGCCTTGTGACAGCGCGCCCGGGTTGTTGCCGCTACCGAACAGTGCGTCGAGGTAGTTCGAGTTCGTGTTCGCGGTCGACATCAGCGTATTGAGCGAGGTGAACTGATCCTGGTACATCGATGTCAGCTGATTCGTGTAGTCCTGCAGGTCGTCCTGCTGCTTGGCGAGATTCGCGAGGTCATCGGTCAGCGCCTGCGTGCGGCTCGTGATCAGACCCTTTTGCGGATCCGTATAGGTCGTGACGAGCGAGTTGAGTTTGTCCGCAATGCCGTTCGTGCTGTTGAACAGGTTGGCGAGGGCGGCCGGATTCGTTGCGACCGCATCGTCAAGCGACGGATTGTCCGGGTTGGCGTCGATTTGCAGTTCCGCGAACGGCTGACCGTTTGTATTCGCCTGGAACGTGATGCCGAGCGACGCGAGCGTGTCCTTCAAGCCGCCGCTCGACACCTGGCTGCCGACGATGTTGCCGAGGGCCGCGCCAAGCTGGTTGATCATTTCGTCGCCGAGCAGAGCGCCGCCGCTGCCTGGCACATTCTGGTTGACCATTGGCGCGGCGAGCGAATTCATCTCTTCGATCACCGCGTTGTATGCGGAGACGAATGAGGACAGATCGGTGTCGACCGAATCGTTGTCCGGCGAGACCGTGATCGTTTGCGACTGATTGTCGGTCTGGGTGGCTGCCGCGGAGAGCGTCAGCGTCAAGCCGGTAACCGCATTGCTGATCGTGTTGGTCGAGTTCGTCACGACCGTGCCGTTGATGGTCAATAGCGCATCGCCCGCGGCCTGCGACTGCGTCCAACCGCCGGAAGTCGACGTAATCGTCGAGAGGGAACCCGGCGGGGAGCCTGCCGTGTTCGGCTGGCCGGACGCGGTCAAGTCGGTACCCGGGGTGGACGTTACCCCCAGGTTCGCGAGCTGGCCGGTCGCCCCGCTCCCAACCGACACGCTGATCGTGTTGGCCGCGCCAGGCGACGTCGACTGCAAGCTGAGCGCCTCGCCGCCATTCGCGCCTTTGATGACTTGCGCCTTGATGCCGGTATTGCCTGCAGCCTGGTTGATCGCCGTTGCGATATCGCTGAGGCTGTCATTCGACGAATCGATGTTGACGGTGAACGGCGTGCCGGTGCCGAGCGAAATGGTCAGCGTGCCGGTTCCCATCGCGTTTGCATCGGCCGAGCTGAAGGCGCCGGACGTGATGGTTTGCGCGGTGGCGATCTGCGACGTGGTGACCTGGTAGGTGGCTGCCGTGGCGCCGGTGCCGGTTGTCGCCGTGATGCCGGACGCGCTTGCCGTGGCGGTGAGCGACGACAGTGCGGCGCCGCTCAGGAATGGCTTGAGCGAGGATTGCAACCCCGACAGCGCGGAGGACAGCGTCCCGAGCGCGGTGAATTGCGTCGTGTCGATGCCTTGCTTTGTCTTGATCGCGGTGCCCTGGCCGGAGACCTTGTCGTTCACCAGTGCGCTGATGATCGAGGACGTGTCGAGCGGCGTGCCGGTCGAAGCGGAAATCAGTGACTGGGCAGCTTCCTGAAGCGCTGCCTGCGCGGCAGCATTGGAGGCTGCCTGCTGTTGAAGAGGCGTTAAGGATGAGGTCGACGACATCTGAGAGGCTCCATGCGGCCTGTCCGGCCACGTAAATTACGACAATTCGGCACAGGCATGGTGGTGGTGCCTGCAATACGACCGTGTGTTTTACCGTATTTTTGCGGCAATTGCTTGACGGCTTGCCATACGCCGCTTGCGACGGTGAGCGCAAAACGGGGCATAGCCCCGTTTTGCCACCGTTGCGCGCGGACGAGCCGTGTTGCGTGACTGCCGGATCGTCCGCGGTTACTGCATTACAGATTCTGCAGAAGCGTCAGCACGTTTTGTTGCAGGCTGTTCGCTTGCGCCAGCACCGAGATACCGGCCTTTTGCAGCACTTGCGCCGAGCTCAGGTTCGCCGTTTCTGCAGCGAAGTCTGCGTCCGCGATTTGGCCCTGTGCGGTCGTTGCGTCGGTCGACTCTTCCTGCTGCGACTGCGCGACATCGTTGAAGTGCGTTTGTGCAGCGCCGAACGATGCCTGAAGGTTGCTGATCGCCGCCAACGCGTTGTTGATCACGTTGATTGCGTTGTTCGCGCCGGTCGTCGTGCTGATGTCGATGTCCGCAACCGAGGTCGGCTGGTTCAGCGTGTTCACGTTCGCGAGGCTCGAGTTGGCCGGCTGAGCGCCCGTCGAGGTCGAACCGATCGTGCTGGTCGGCGCCGCGGCGAAGCCGATGGCCGTGGCTACGTTGCTTGCGTTGGACGTCACGTTGAACAGGCCCGAGACTGCGCTCGCCTGGATTTGCTGGTTGTTCTGGTCGAAGTACTCGAGGCCGCCACTGCCGTTCGCTTCGACGGTCACCGACGTAATCGCGCCCGGCGTGTTCGCGCTCGCGTTCAGACCGGTGTTCGGATCGATGCTGATACCCGAAATCGTGCCGAAGACCGTGCCTTGGGCCGCGCCGCTACCGGCGGCGACAGCGGCCGAGATCGTGTTGATTTCAGTCGTCGTCGACAGCGCGCCGCTGCTGTTCACGGACAGTGCGCCGAAGCCGTTCGTCGTCGTCGTCGAGAACAGCGCTGCGGTAGCAGCCGACGAAAGAGCGATGCCGTTCTGGTCGGTGAACGTGAAGCCGCCCGTGCCGTTCGAGTTGATGCTGATCGACGTGATCGCGCCGTGCGTGCCTGCCGCGCCCGTGTACTCCGTGCCGTTCGCGTTCAGGTTCAGGCCCGAGATCGTGCTGAGCGTGTTGCCTGCCTGGACGAAGCCGCCGCCGAGCGATGCTGCCGAGACGCCCTGGCTCAGGTCGAGGCTGACCGTGTCGCCGAGCGTCGCGCCGATCTGGATGTTCAGGATGCCGTTCGTGCCGGTCAGCAGCGTGATGCCGTTGTACGACGTGCCTTGAGCAGTCTGGTTGATTTCCTGGATCTCTTGCGCAACCGTCTTTTGCAGTGCCTGCTGGTTTTGGGGCGACTCCGTGCCGCCTACTGCTTCGAAGGCCAGCGTCTGGATCGACTGCAGAGCGTTGGTGATAACCTGGAGGCCGGTCGTTGCCGTCGAAACCACGGACACGGCCGCGTTCGCGTTTTTCACGCCCTGGTTCAGGCCGTTGATCTGCGTTTGCATCGACGTCGTAATCGCCAGACCTGCCGGGTCATCCGACGGGCTGTTGATGCGCTTGCCGGACGACAGGCGCGTGATCGCCGTGTTGAGTGCATTGCCTGACGCGTTCAGGTTCTGCTGAGCGGTCAGTGAAGGGTTGTTTGTAAGAAGGCTGAGCATGAGGTTCTCCGTAGAGGCGTTTAGTCTTGAATCAAGGCAACGTTGAGATCGGCGGAAGCACTCGTTCATTGCTGGCCGCCTCAGTGAAGGTTGACGGCGTTGAGAAAAAAAACTTGAGGGAGAAAACGGGACTGCGCGGATTTGCCCGGAGCGCACGTCATGCGGGTGCTTCGGAAATTTCAGAAAAATCTTTCTGATTCAAATGGTTAGATTGATTGACGGGAGGCCCCGTGCGGTCGACGGCGCGCATCGAGGCTTTCAGATGACGGCGGCCAACCTGCCGTTGCCGCGGCCGATGAGGCTGGATTTTTGCGAATGTGTTGCGATCCTCAACGGGTTGGACGTGGCCGCGTGGGCGGGTGTAACGGGCGGTAAGCAATGGACAGGACGGCGGCGAGCCGGCTCGGTTTACCGTGCGTCGGCCGCGTGCTGCAAGTCGCCGTTGGAGCGAGGAAAAGCGGAAAAATGATTGGTCTCGAGCCGATCTTCCTGATATAATCGCGGATTGGATTGAGATCGCTTATGGGCGGCTGCGCATGATGTCAGAGGCGCGTGCGGTCCGGCGACAGTCAAGCGCGGCGCGGCAAGCCGGTCTGGTCGGGTTGATCAGGCGGGGTCAGCGCAAGCCGGCGTCTGCGGTGAATTTCCGCCTCTCTTTTCCGGCCTCCGGGCCGCTTCGTAAGCTGTTTGTCCCGTAGTGCCGGCTTTGAAAGGCGATGAGCCGGACGTGAGTCGCCGGACGTGAGTCGAGCGGGGCATCACCGGAGCGCCGGCGCGTGATCAGTGCAAATCAGGCTGCCCGCAGGCATCCGGCAGTGAACGTTCACGCTGTTAAAACGTATCAATGATCGAGTTAGGAAACTCATGACGACCATTTTTTTGAAGGAAAACGAGCCGTTCGAAGTGGCGATTCGCCGCTTTCGTCGTGCCATCGAGAAGAACGGCCTGATCGCCGAACTGCGTGAGCGTCAGTCGTACGAAAAGCCGACGGCCGTGCGCAAGCGCAAGAAGGCTGCTGCGGTGAAGCGCCTGCACAAGCGCCTGCGCAGCCAGATGCTGCCGAAGAAGCTCCACTAAACAGTGGCGGCACGTCCACGCGATAAGACCTGAACGTCGGGCGCGCGGGGCACAGTTTCAGCTCAGTCCAGGAAGCGGGATGAACTTTTCAGGTTCACCCGCTTTTTTGCGTGTAGCGCGTACTTGCGCCATGTGTGCCGGCGCGGTCCATGTGCGTCGCGGTTGCGCCGCGCGGGTTGCATGGCGCGGCTCGGGTTGCGTGGCGTGTTGAGCCGCGCGTTCGTCAGCGGCTCGCCTTCCGGTTACGTCCCTTCTTGCCGAGCGCCGCGCATTTCGCATGAAATTCGCAGTCGCCCTGATGGTCGTTGACCATGCCGATCGCCTGCATGAACGCATAACAGATCGTCGTGCCGACGAATTTGCAGCCGTAAGCCTTCAGGCCCTTGCTGAGCGCGTCGGAGACTTCGGTTGACGCCGGCGCGTGCTGGTACGAAGTCCAGCTGTTCTGGATCGGCGTCTGGTCGACAAACGACCAGACGAAGTTCGACAGCGACCCGTGTTCGTCGCGAATCTGCTGGACCGCGCGCGCGTTCGCGACAACCGATTCCAGCTTGCTGCGATTGCGTACGATCGACGCATCGAGCATCAGCGCGTCGATCTGTTTCGGCGTGAAGCGGGCGACCGCATCCACATCGAAGCCGGCGAACGCGCGGCGATACCCTTCGCGCTTGTTCAGGATGGTCGACCACGACAAGCCGGCCTGCGCGCCTTCGAGCACCAGCATCTCGAACAGGTGGCGATCGTCGCGGGAGGGGACACCCCACTCTTTGTCGTGATAGTGTGCGAGTGCTTCGCTTGTTGCCCAGGTGCATCGCTGCGTCACGGTGTTCGCTCCTGCGGAAATCGTGTGAGGTGGGGTGGGAAAGGCTTTGCAAGCATAGCGGATCGAGCCCGCTGCGCAAGCCGGCCAACTGGCCGATCCACCATGTGACTGCTTGCACGATCGCGGCGCCCGCCCATCCGATGCACCGGCGAAGCAGACAGCACGGGCATAGCACGGGCAAACTGCGGCATTACTCTCAATCAATCTTTATCCGATGGATACGCACTTCTATCTGATTGGCGTCGATGGTGGGGGCACGGGCACGCGCGTCGTGCTCGGCGATGCACAAGGCCGTGAACTCGCGATCGCGACGAGCGGCCCATCGGGCCTCGCGCTTGGCGTCGAACGTGCATGGCAGTCGATTGAAACGGCCAGTGCCGATGCATTCGCGCGCGCCGGGCTGACGCTCGACTGGTCGCGCTGCGTGGTCGGCTGCGGGCTGGCCGGCGTCAATAATCGTGACTGGCTCGCCGCGTTTCGCGAGCGGGCGCCGGCGGTCGCGGGCCTCGCCGTCGAAAGCGACGCTTACACGACGCTGCTCGGCGCGCATGGCGGCGCACCGGGCGTCGTGGTCGCGATCGGCACCGGCAGCATCGCGGCCGCGCTGGATCATGACGGCACGTGCCGGATTGCCGGCGGCTACGGCTATCCGACTGCGGACGAAGCGGGCGGCGCCTGGTTGGGGCTGCGCATCATCGTCCACGCGCAGCGCGCGCTCGACGGCCGCGCGCCGCTCGACGAACTGGCGCGCGCGCTGCTCGAGAAGGTCGGCGCGCAGGACCGCGACAGTCTCGTCGTGTGGCTGTGCAATGCCAATCAGACCGCGTACGCGAGCCTCGCGCCGGTGGTGCTCGCGCATCGCGCTCATCCGGTCGCGGCGCGCCTGCTCGCGCAGGCCGGCGAGCAGATCGAACAGATGGCGAGCGCGCTGGACCCGGGCGGCGCGTTGCCCGTTGCGCTGTGCGGCGGGCTCTCGGTGCCGTTGCGCGAGTTCGTGCCCGCTCATTTGCAAGCGCGTCTGCGCGCGCCGCTGGCCGACTCGGCGCACGGCGCGTTGCAGCTCGCGCAGCAGCAAGCCGCCAAGGTTTTCCCGTCGGGAGCGTGAAGCGGCGGCGGCCGGCGATAAAATACGAACTCCGAAGTCAAGATGAACTCCGAAGTCGTTCGCTGCCCACACTATGTATAACGTCATCGCCACGGATCTCGACGGCACCCTGCTCAACGCCGATCACCAGGTCGATCCGTTCACGGTCGCGACCGTGCGCAATCTCGAAGCACAAGGTCTGCACTTCGTGATCGCGACCGGGCGGCATTACTGCGATGTCGCCGGCATTTGCGATGTGCTTGGCATCCGGCCGTATCTGGTCACGTCGAACGGCGCACGCATCCATGCGCCCGACGGCACGATGATTCACGCGCAGAATCTTTTGCCGGCCACCGTGCAGCGCCTCGTGCAGCCGGCCATCACCGGTGCGCATGGCCGTGTGATCGCGAATCTGTTCGCGGACCGTGAATGGTTTATCGATCGCGCCGCGCCGCATCTGCTGCGCTATCACCAGGACTCGGGCTTCGTCTATGAGGTCGTCAATCTGAATTCGCACGATGGCGATGGCGTCGCGAAGGTGCTCTATATCGGCGAGCCCGACGATCTTGCCGCAGTGTCGGTCAATCTCGAACGCGAATTCGGCGCGTCGCTTTACGTGACGTATTCGATGCCGGACTGCCTCGAGGTGATGGCGCCGAATGTGTCGAAAGGGCGTGCGTTGCAGGTCGTGCTGAATCGCCTCGGTATCGATGCGGCGCGCTGCGTCGCGTTCGGCGACAACATGAACGATATCGATCTGCTGGAAACCGCGGGCCACCCGTTCATGATGAACAACGCGAATCCGGATCTGATCGCGCGGCTGCCGGCCGTGCCGCGCATCGGCAATAACTTCGAGGCGGGCGTTGCTCACCATCTGCGCAAGCTCTTCGAACTGCCCGACGAAGTGATGCCTTCATGACCGGAAGGCGGCGCATTCCGTTGCGCCCGCAGTGCGTTGCTGGTCGGCCCAGCCGATCATGGCTGGGTCACGATGATCAAGCTCAGGACGGCGAGCCGGCGTTCAGGCGGTGGTTCAAGCAAGGCGAGCATGTGGCCGCCTGAGGTGGCCGCCTGAGGTGGCTGCCTGAGGTGGCCGCCTCAGGTCGCAGCCTCAAGTTGAGGTCTCAGGTTGCGGCCTCAAATTGCGGCCCCAACCTGCCGCCTTTAGCGACCGCCTTATACGGCCGCCTCACGGCGCCCCGCGTCAGTCACGCCAATGGCCCCACGTGCGGCCATAATCCCCGCTGCGATGATTCTGATCGCGATACTCCCAGCGATGATCATCACCCCGGTTCCAGCCGCGCTGGTCCCAGCCGTGGTCATCGCGCGGGTAATAGACCGGGCGCGGAGCCGCGTAGACGGGCGCCGGCTGCACATAAGCGGGCGCGCCGAGCGACAACCCGATGCTGAGGCTGCTATGTGCCTGCGCAACCCCGACAGCACCGGCCGCGAGACCGGCTGCGACGAGCAGATGAGTGACAATGCGCTTCATATGTTCCTCCTTGCGGCGAGTCGACGGGAATAGCGCTTCGACGCTTACTCCAGTCCTGTGCAACATCGTTGCGAACGCGGCCACGAGGCCGCACGAGTTCAATCTACGCGCTGCGCCCGTTGCGTACTGAGACAGGTTGTTACGGAGTGCAAGCGGTTCTTTGCCGCCCGACGCATGCATGAACGCCGCGCCGCGCCGCGGCCTCGCCCGGCGCGCGGCCTGGCGAGGCCGACGCGCGCACGGCACGCGCAGCCCATCCGTTGCGCCGTAAACCCGCCTTACATCTGTGCCGCCTGTTTAATCTTCGCCGCCGTCTCACACCGGTCCGCCACCGATGCTTCAGGCAAATGCAAACCCGGATGAACCGCAGACAAGTGTTTTGGCGCACCCGCCTAACGGAACCCGTAAATACCCGGATATATCGCGATTGGAGTGGATTCGAACAGACGCATTTCCAATCGGGATGTCAACTTTTGTTAATTCCGCACTCGTGCCCCCCATATTCTTCGTAAAATTTGCAGGGCATTTAACCGTTTCTTTCGATAAAATTATCAGAAGTTTTCGCGTAAAATGATTTAGGTCCGTTGCGGACTTTATTAAACGACGCTAATCTCCGAACCGACGGGGTTGGAAAAAAAGGGAGGCCGAAATGTCGCAATATGCTGATCTGAAGGTTCAGATCTCCAAGCTGCAAGCGCAGGCGGAGGAAGCCCGCCGCGTGGAAGTGGGCAATGTGATTGCCGAGATTCAACGTCAGATTGCCGAGTATGGTCTGACGCCGCAAGACCTCGGCTTTGCCGCGGCGGCGCGGCGCGGGCGCCCGCCGAAGAAGGCGCCGCTGCCGGCGAAATACCGGGATCCGAAATCCGGCAATACGTGGAGCGGCCGCGGTAAGCCGCCGAAATGGATTGCCGGCAAGAGCCGCGAGCGGTTCCTGATCGGCGAGGCGTAATCCCGGTGCGTGGGTATTGCGTAACCGTTCACAGACCCATCCATAGCCGGTTACGCAATTGTTATCCCGTATCCGCTGAAATCCGACGCGTGTCGGAGTGAATTCGGAATTCTTCGAGCGCAGCTAATGCGTTCTGAAAGCTGATACGAAAGCGCCCGGCAAACGATCTGCCAAAAACGGTACTGCGGTCGGAAACCGGTTCGCGCAGCCGGCAATAAAAAGCCGCCTTTTCCAGGCGGCTTTTTTACGACTTATCGACTGTTTCGCTACAGAACGTGGTGCGCAAACGTTTTACATCAGGATATTCACCGGGACTGCATGCGGCGACCGTCCGGCCCGAAACATTGGCGAGCCGTGCAATATGCGACGGCGGCGCCGGTTGCGCAGCGCCGCCGCGCCAATTTCAGCCGGCAGCCGCGACGCGGCGCAGAATCGGGCGGCGCGCCGCCTCGACCAGCGTCATATAGCCGTCGACATAGTTCTGCGCCATCGTCTTCGCGCTGAAGCGCTTGTCGAACTGCGCGCGGATCTGTTCGCGCGACAGCTCGTCGATTCGCTGCAGCGCCGCCACCGCGCCCTGCACGTCTTCGACGATATAGCCGGTCAGCCCGTGGTCGATCACCTCCGGCACCGAACCGCGGTTGAACGCGATCACCGGCGTGCCGCACGCCATCGACTCGATCATCACGAGGCCAAACGGCTCGCTCCAGTCGATCGGGAACAGCAGCGCCTTCGCGCCGGACAGGAACTCGGGCTTCTGCGCCTCGTTGATCTCGCCGATGAATTCGACATGCGCCTGCGACAGCAGCGGCTCGATTTCCGTCTTGAAGTAATCCATGTCGACCTTGTCGACCTTCGCGGCGATCTTCAGCGGCAGCCCGCTTTGTGCGGCGATACGGATTGCCGTGTCGACGCGCTTTTCCGGGCAGATGCGGCCGAGGAACGCCAGATATTCGGGCTTGCGGTCGGTCCGCGGCGTGAGCAGCTGCGCCGGCAGGCCGTGATAGATGGTGTTCAGCCAGTTCGCCTGCGGCAGCGGCTGGCGCTGCGAATCGGAAATCGAAATGACCGGTGCGTCGGCGAACGTGTCGAACATCGGTTGCAGCTCGGGCAAGTCCAGCCGGCCGTGCAGTGTCGTGACGAACGGCGTATCGAGCTGCGTGAAGAGCGGAAACGGCAAATAGTCGAGGTGAAAATGCAGCACATCGAACTCGTGCGCCACGCGACGCACGCGCTCGAGCAGCAGCATGTGCGGCGCCATCGTATCGCGCACCGTCGGATCCAGACGCAGCGCGCGCGGCCACGCGGCTTCGAGCTTCGCGGAAGTCACCGAATCGCCGCTCGCGAACAGCGTGACGTCGTGGCCGAGGTCGACCAGCGCCTCGGTAAGATAGGACACGACCCGCTCCGTGCCGCCGTAGAGCTTCGGAGGGACGGCTTCGTAAAGCGGTGCGATTTGTGCGATTCGCATTGTATGACTCCTGTTCAGAGGCTATTTCGCACGACGGCGCGAGAGGCGCAGCGAAAGGCGAATGCCGGTCGGACGGACGGGCGGCGCGTTCCCGGACTGAAATGTGGGGTGCGCTCGCCCGAGGGCGGCCTGAAGCCGAAGCGGGCCGGATCGGGTTATCCCTTAAGGTCCATTATCGGTATCCAGCACGATAATTCGACCTATTTTTCAAACGCTTAATGTTGTTACAGCGGGAAACACCGGCGGTTGCAATTGCCTCGCGCGACCCGCGAGCCTTGCGCAGCAACGTTGTGCGACCGCCCGACATGATCGGCGAGGGGGCCGCCTCGTGGCAAGCGCCGCGTCGGCCGTTACAGGTTCTTTGTTGCGGCAGGATGAAATCGCCCTATAATTTCGGCTCTTTATTCCCCCGACCGGCGCATTCGCCCGGTTAAAAAATCCCCGAAGTCTCTCGCCCCGTTTTGTAGGAAAAATTCCTACAGAATTAATGGACGATTCCGTCGCGAAGGCGGGGCGGTTGTCCGCTTTTCGTGCGAATCCGCTAAGGCGACAATCTTGGCACGGTCATCACACTGCCGATCGTGTCCCTTGGAAGAAAGTGGACGTCGACAGGCAAACGATTTCGTGCCGGCCAGACAAGACCAGTCAAGACCAATCGGGCTTCAATCAGGCATCAAATTCGGGGGAAATCATGAGCGCTACCGTCGCTAGTAGTGACATGCTCAATGAGATCAAGGAAGTGAACCTGTCGTATCTGCTGCTCGCGCAACGACTGCTGCGCGAGGACAAGCCGATGGGCATGTTCCGCATGGGAATCTCGGAGCAGCTCGCCAACGTGCTCGTGAATCTGACACTTGCGCAGACGGTCAAGCTTTGCGCATCGAACCAGCTGCTATGCCGGTTCCGGTTCGACGACCACACGATTCTTTCTTCGCTCGCCGACAAGGGCAAGCCGACTTCCGTCAGCCAGGCGCACTCCGCGATCCTGATGGCGGGGCAGCCCGTCGAGCAGATCGGCTGATGCGCGCTGCGTCGCAGGCAGGCACACGCCGCGGGCCGTATCGGGTTCAACCGGCCGCCCGCCGCCAGACGGAGCGCATCGCTCATGGCCACTAAGAGCGTCGTGCACGAGGTGCGCGAAATCACGCTCGCGATCGAGCTGATCGAACTCGGTGCGCGCCTGCAGCTGCTCGAGGCGGAAACCAGCCTGTCGCGCGACCGGCTGATCAAGCTGTACAAGGAACTGAAGGGCGAGTCGCCGCCGAAGGGCATGCTGCCGTTCTCGACCGACTGGTTCATGACGTGGCAGCCGAACATTCACTCGTCGCTCTTCTACAACATTTACCGGTTTATGTCCGCGCGCGGCGGCTGCGAGACGATCCAGTCGATCGTCAAGGGCTACCGGCTGTACCGCGAACACGTGCAGATGCACGGCGAGGAGCCGGTGCTGAGCCTCACGCGTGCCTGGACGCTCGTGCGCTTTTTCGATTCCGGGATGCTGCAGCTCACGCCGTGCACGCGCTGCGGTGGGCATTTCGTCGCACATGCGCACGATCCGCGCGCCGGATTCGTGTGCGGGCTGTGCCAGCCGCCTTCGCGGGCGGGCAAGACCCGCAAGGCCGCCGACGAACGGACGCGCGCGGCGGTTTGAGCGGGCCCGGTGGGGGCGCCCATTTGGATTGGCCCGTTCGGGTCGGCCCGGCAGGGCGGCAAATTCGGGTGGCCGGTTTGGGCTGGCCTGGTGGGTTGGCCGCTCCGGGCTGGCCAGTTTGGGCTGGCCGATCGGCGCCGGCCCGTCCCGACCGGCCCATCCGGACTGGCGCATCCCGACCGGCTCCTCTGGTCCAGCCCATCCGGACCGGCGCATTCAGGCCGACCCGGCGAGGCGCGGCGCGCCCCGGCAGCGACCGCCCGCGATGCCCACCCAGCCGCCGCCGGATCACCCGCCGCGGGGGCCCGCAAAGTGCCGCCGCCCCAACGTTTACACGGGGGCGGCAGGGCGTTTTTCCGTCAAAGGTTTTTCGTTGCCCTGCCGTAAACCCAATTAACGACGATCTCCGTCGCCTATTTTGGGGGCTCCGCGGTGCTGATTTTCCTGGGAACACTCGTGACGCTGCTGTCCGTCTTCGGCGGCTACATGCTCGAGGGCGGCCATCTGGCAGCGCTGCTGCAGCCGGTCGAGGTGCTCATGATCGTCGGAGCCGGCGTCGGGGCGTTCATTCTCGGCAACGGGATGAAGACGATCAAAGCGACGATGCGCGTGATTCCGACGCTCTTCAAAGGATCGAAGTACAACAAGGACGTGTACATGGAGCTGATGGCGCTGCTCTACGTCCTGCTCGCGAAGGCGCGCAAGGAAGGCACGCTGACGCTCGAAGCCGACATCGACGATCCGGAGAAGAGCCCGATCTTCACGCAGTACCCCAAGATTCTCGCGGACCGGCACATCGTCGAATTCCTGACCGACTATCTGCGGCTGATGGTCGGCGGCAACATGAACGCGTTCGAGATCGAAAGCCTGATGGACGAAGAGATCGAAACGCATCACGCGGAAGGCGAAGCGCCGAGCCATGCGCTCGCGAAGATCGGCGATGCGATGCCGGCTTTCGGTATCGTCGCGGCGGTGATGGGCGTGGTCCACACGATGGCGTCCGCCGACAAGCCGCCCGCAATTCTCGGCCAGATGATCGCGCAGGCGCTGGTCGGCACGTTCCTCGGCATTCTGCTTTCGTACGGGCTGATCGGGCCGCTCGCGAGCGTCGCGGAACAGCGCGTGACCGAGTCGACCAAGATGTTCCAGTGCATCAAGGTGACGATTCTCGCGAGCCTGAACGGCTACGCGCCGGCGATTGCCGTCGAGTTCGGCCGCAAGGTGCTGTTCTCGACCGAGCGTCCGTCGTTCTCGGAGCTCGAAGAGCACGTGCGCCGCGTGAAGGCGAAGTAAGCAGGCGAAACAGGCAGGCGAAATAACGCGGGAGCCGCGCAAGCCGTCGCAAGCAGGCGGCCGCGATCCGGCAGGTCAAGGCAAGCAGATCTACAGGCAGGGCAGGCGGAGCAGCCGAATGAGCAAGGATAAGGATCGCGCGATCGTCGTCAAACGCTCGGCGCCGAACAAGAAGGGCCATCATGGCGGCGCATGGAAGCTCGCGTATGCGGACTTCATGACCGCCATGATGGCGTTTTTCCTGTTGATGTGGCTGCTCAGCTCGGCGAGCACCGTGCAACTGAAGGGCATCGCCGACTACTTCAACCAGCCGCTGCGCATCTCGCTGTCGGGCGGCGATCGCAGCTCGACCGATTCGAGCGTGTTGCGCGCGGGCGGCCGCGACGTGTCGACCGACCGTCAGGGCGTGATGCGCCAGACCGAAGGCACGACGCGCAACGGCACGCATTCGGTGACGCACAACGACGATGAAGCGGCTGCGCAGTTGCAAGGCCAGCTCGAGCGGCGCGAACAGGTGCGCCTGCACGACCTGCAGGTGAAGCTGATGGCCGCGATCCAGGCGAACCCGGTGCTGCGCCAGTTCAAGCAGCAGATCCGCATCGACTCGACGCTGCAGGGTCTGCGCATCGAAATCGTCGATTCGCAGAAACGCCCGATGTTCGCGACCGCGAAGGACGAGGTCGAGCCGTATATGCGCGACATCCTGCGCGAGATCGGCAAGACGCTGAACGACGTGCCGAACCGTCTCGTCGTGCAGGGCCACACCGATGCGGTGCCGTACGCGGGCGGTGAAAAGGGCTACAGCAACTGGGAACTGTCCGCGGACCGCGCGAGCGCATCGCGGCGCGAACTGATTGCAGGCGGGATGGACGAGTCGAAGGTGCTGCGCGTGATCGGCCTCGCGTCGACGCAGAACCTGAACAAGGCCGACCCGCTCGATCCGGAGAACCGGCGCATCAGCATCATCGTGCTCAACAAGAAGTCCGAGGACCAGATGATGCAGGACGACACGACCACGACGACGCTGTCGAACGACGCAGGCGGTTCGGCCGCGCTCGCCCCGCCGCTGCAGAACATCGCGGCGCCGGCGGGCACGCCG
>NZ_CADIKF010000056.1 GCF_902859875.1 Paraburkholderia solisilvae
GCTCGATTACGTCAGCCCCATGACGTTCGAAAAGAACTGGTTCGCAGCTCAAAGAGGCGAAGCCGCATAATTCCCCCCAGCTATGGGATTCGTCAAACGAGGGCAAGGTCACCATTCTTTTTTGTGGCTTTGGTTTTTGTGATTTGCTGTTTGTCGTTTGGGGTGCTGCGGGATGCCTTAGTGCGGCAGGCGGATGTTGAATTTGAAGGTGATGAGCCGCGCTAGCAGGATGAACAGCGTAGCGAATAGCACGCTGTAGATGGTGTCGAAGTCGATGTAGTGTAGAAAGACGTAGAGCAGGCAGCCGGCGAAAGCGCAGGTCGCGTAGGGGCGGGAGTCTCTTAGTATGAGCGGGACTTCGTTGCAGAGGACGTCGCGGATCACGCCGCCGAAAACACCCGTTGTTACGCCCATCATGGCGGCTGTGAACCACGGGAGTTGGGCGTCGAGCGCTAGCGACGTGCCGGAGACGCTGAAGAGGCCCAGGCCGATTGCGTCGGCTACTAGCAACACGCGTTCAGAGAAAAGGCCCGAGGCGGCTTTTAAAAGCATGGGCGCGAAGAAAGACACGACGAAAAGCGCTATGACGTACGGTTGGTGCTCGACCCAATAGAACGGGCGCCGCTCCAGCAAAATGTCGCGCACTGTGCCGCCGCCGAATGCGGTCGCCATCGCTACCAGAAACGTTCCAATAGGATCCAGCCGGCGGGCTCGGGCTTCGATGAAGCCGGAGATCGCGTACGCGAGGATTGCGATGGCCTCCATTACGGACAGAGCCAAGGTGAGTCGCGGGTGCATTTTTGCTTTGAGAGCGGGGTTTTAGGGTTTGGGTTGTGGCGTGGGTGCTGCGCTGGGTTGTAGCAGAACCAGGACTGCGCCCGCACCGCCGTCGTGAGGTCTGGCCTGGCAGAAGGCTATCACTTCTTCTTTCTGTACGAGCCATGCGCGCACTTTGCCTTTTAGCACGGGTTCTTTTCCCACTGACCCGAGGCCTTTGCCGTGGATCACTCTCAGGCAACGTAAGCCGCGCTTGCTTGATTCGCGGATGAATTCTGCTAACGCTTCGCGGGCTTCTTCGCGGCGCATGCCGTGGAGGTCGAGTTGGGCCTGGACGATCCAGGCGCCGCGGCGCAGTTTGCGGACAACTTCCTGGTTGATGCCGGGCCGGTGGTAGAACAGTGATTCGTCGGTGTCGAGAAGCATCTCTGGGTCGAATTCGTCGGAGATGGCTTCGTTGAGTACCGCTGCTTCGTCGAGACGCGTTTGAAGCGGGAGCGGGGCCGGCGGAGTGCGAGGCACGGTTGCTCGCGGTTTTGCACCAAGCGGGGTTATCTCGCCTAGTTCGCGACGGAAGAGGTCGGCGTCCGCGTCGGCTGCGCGTTTGGCTTCTTTGGCTTGGGCTACCTGGCGCTCGCGGCGTTGTGCGTCGTTCTTGAGCGCGTCGCGCAACTTTCCTAGATCGGCAAGGCCGGTGCCGCGTGCAAGCTTTGGGTCGACTGGCTGGTCGGCGGGCTCGGCCCTGGGCGTTGCGACTCGAGCTTGCGCTGGACGCTTGGGATCGCTCGGATGCGGGCGGTTCTTCGGCATGGCGTGGTTGAGTTTTGAAAGCAACGGCTTGTCAATGCAAAATGCTGCCCGAGGTTCGCAGTTACGGAAACCCCCACAGCTTTGGCGGCAAGTATGCGAATTCTAACCGTCATTCTTTCGTCACGCTTTCCGAGGCAGTTCGCGGACAAAAACATGTAGCGCCAGCGCGCCACCTGGTAGCGGCCATTCCCGCCACCAAGCGCCGAGGCTATTCACCAGGACTAGCGTCCTTCCAATCGTCTGGCATGACGATCTTTGCTTCAACACCCGCATGCTCTTGCGATAGAAACAGCAGGTTACTGCCGGCGAGCAGTTCTATCGGCTTGCCGTTGGCGAATTCGAACGCCGCCTTTCCATATCCGCTAGTGGTGACCAGAATGCCTTTGGATGCGCCTTCGTTTTGCATCGTCCCAAACAGATCACGAACCGCGCTCACTCCGACTGTGTTCTTGTAGCGTTTGGCCTGGATGACGACCTTCCCACCGAAGATTGGGCGTGGATCAAAGGCGACGCAATCGACCCCGCCATCGCGGGACGCTTGGGTCTGTCGGCTCTCCAGGCCGATGATCGCGGTTGTCGGCCATGTCATCGGAATTCCCTAGCCGGAGAGGTATGCAGATCGAATTGATATCCTAAATTTAAGAGTTTACTCATTGCGTAACCTCATCGAAAACCATCAGGATTGCGGTCCAGACGGACTATCGTTATCCGTCGCATGACCGGCTGAGTTGGCATGCGAGTTTCCTCTACTTAACCAGGAATCGGACATGTCGGAACAGGATCAGAAGAGCGAGCGAAGCCCCATTGAAACCATCGGTGTGCGCACGACGCGACGCGGTTCTCCGACCATGCGTAATAAAACGGGACATCGGAAATGACACGCATCTTTCATGCTGTGGTGGATGGAGATCCGCTGACGAGCGGCGGCAATAGTCATGTAGTGGTACCTCCATACGGAGATACGGTTGCGGATGACGAAGGCAGGCCACGTCATGTCGCGTACATCGGACACAACGCGTGGTGCGCGAAGTGCGAGACGATGGGAACAATCGTAGGAGGTTCGGGGATCTCCGAAAAATATGCGGACCTACAATACGGTGCTAGGCGGCCTGATGCAGGCAGTAAGCGGAGACTTTGTCGCATGCGGCTGTGAAGAGCAGCCCCGAATCATCGCTCGTTATGCGACTCTCTGGACCTTCATAGATGAGGGTTCCGCGCAGTTGGATGGCAAACCCGGGCAGACTGAGCCGGTCGACCAGGCGGCGTCGGGCAACTACTTGAGCGATGACGTCCCTCGTTACGACGAGCAGGTGCTAGCAACCGGACGCGGCGCGACAGATGGTTACCCCTATTTCATCGAGATGTCAGACGGCCGCACGGAAGGCGGGCGGCTGGAAAGACCGGTGTTGCTATCTCGGATCTCTACGATGGTAGCCGACGACTACACCATCTATTGGGGCGATGAAGCCCTCGCGAAGCAGGCGGGAGCTTGAAAGATGCCGAACAAAAGAACAATTGTTAGAACGAATCCGACGCCTGGATCGATCAAGGAGGTTCCGCTAGAGGCAGTGACGTTTCAGGAGCTATGGGACGCATACCCATCGGGCAGCCCATACGACAACCCGGCGTATAAAAACCAGTGTGCAATTCGCATGAGCGTCACTTTCCACCGTGTCGGAATCGAAATGAAGTCCTTCTCCTCGAAGCTGATACGCCCGCTATCGGGGCAACCGAGTATTGGCCGGATCATACTCGGCGGAAAAGTAACCGCGACGCGAGCGGACGAGCTAGGGGAATGGTTGCAATTACAACCGTTAGCCGGTCTCCCGAAGGCCCAAGACATCACTGGTGCAGATTGGGAGTCCAAGGTCAAAGGGCGAACCGGAATCATCCAATTTTCCCGTTACTGGACACGTGACGGAGAAAGTGCGGAGAACGCAAGCGGCGGCCACATTGATCTATGGAACGGCTCTCGTTTGACCATTAGTGGTCCGTTCGATGCCGTCGCAACGATAAGCCGCATGCTTGGCGGTAGTTCGTTTCTTTCCGAATACACGTTTGGATGGTCGGACCTTGGGAAATCAAAGCAGATCTTATTTTGGGAAATCAAATGAGACGGGTGGGCGCCGCCATCACGTTTGCGATACTTGGAATGGTAAGCCTGTGGTGCACGGCCGCATTCGATGCTCAAATATGCCGTCGCTTCCCTCGACACTGTGTCGCCCATGGCTGCAGGGAGATAGGGGAGTGTCCAATCGATCTTTGGAATGGCGTTGTATTTTTCCTGGTCTTTTTTGGGCCAAGTGTAGTTTTTGGATTCGCGGCCTTCACCTTTAGCAGGTCCCCTCGCACATGGTGTGCGTGGCTTTTGCTCCTGGCGGCCTTAGTAACAATTCATTGGGCTGTGATGCTTATCCCTAGATTAGTGTGACGGGACGGGGACCGCCGCGTTTGACCGTCGGTGTCGAACTGCGGCTAGGCCCAGTCACTACTGGGTGACCACCGGCATCGTGCTCGGCGCTATCGGTCCTTCCGATGTGTCGCAAATCGTTGACCAGATTCCTGAGCAATGGAAGCGGGGGCAAGAAAGATGTTTCCGGTAACCGGGAAGCTAAATCAAATTAAGGCGAAACGGATGGAGCGAGAAGGAATCAGGTCGCTTGAGCAAACGTTCGGTTACTCGCTTGCTCAGTTACAGGAGCTGTTTGCCGATGGGCCGCCGAATCTGGCAGAGGCTTCTCTGCCAGCTTATCCCGATGCGGTTTTCGATAGCGGCATCGGTATCAACGCGTTCGGAATCGTCGTTGACGTCGAGTCGACGCAGTTTCCTCGATTTCTAAATCTTGTGCGATCGACAGGGGTAGAAAAGCACTGGCTAGGTTTCAAGGACGAAACGGCGGGTTCACCAACGTATACACTGATTCGCACCATGTCCCGCTTCAGGGGCGTATCCGTGAAGGTGCTGACGAACAATGTGGAGCTGATACGCTCGATTACCGAAGAGCACTTTAATCCGACTCCCCCTTGGGTCGCAATGTACGAACACGGTCCATTCCTGCATTTGATCCAAGGTGAAGAAGAGTATTGGTTCGATCACATTTGGGTTCGCTTCTGGCGTAGCCTGACGCCTGATCGGCAACGTGCATTTGTCAGAAAATCCCGCGAAGAGACGCGACACTACATTAGTGACGAAGAATGGCACGACTGGCTGACTGATCTAACGATGCAAGATCCGCGTACACGGCCTTTAGGCGACGAGGCGTTGGCCCAGCTTGACTGGTTCTAGACCGCCACCGTTCAACTCGTGAAGCGCGGCGACAAGCTAAACGCCGGAAGATAGCGCGGCCGATAAAAATCGTCACGTGCAGCACCGCCTGGCCCCTCAAGGGCAGCGGCGAAGAGTCCCACCTCAATCCCGTCGCATTCTTCGCATATCGGACAATTTCTTCCTGTTCGCCTGAATCGCCGCTTCCGCTATTACGTACTGTGTACCCACGCTCAGCCCGTCAGAACGGCGCTCCATTTGCGCAGTCTCCTGACGCCTGCGTCGCCGTCGTCGTCATGTGCGATCGGCCGCGCAATGAGCCATTGTCAGCGGGACAGCCTCGGTCGACATCCCGATCGCGACTGCCCCATTCCAGGTTCCATTGATCAAACCGCATCGGATAAACCATGCTCGACCGCTCACCGCTCACCACCTTGCTAGAGACGGCTATCACAAAGAAGCCGCATCCGGCGGTATTCGCGGCCGGCTATCAAAAGACGCTCGACGCGATAGGCAGCGGTGGAACGTTCACCCTTGCGGGTCTCGAACTGACGGTCCCGCGAGGCGTCTATCCACCCCGTCCGGGTAGCTCGACAGAGTTCTTTTGCAGGAACTGGTCCGCGGGCGGGTTGAACGACCCGACCGGCTCGCTTCTCGAACTCGGATGCGGCTCCGGCGCGCTCACGCTCCATGCCGCACGACAGGGCTGGCAAGCGACCGGTTCGGACATCGATGAGGTCGCGGTAAGGGCGGCGCGGCGCAATGCGGCGCGCAACAGCATCGACGCCGAGTTTGTCCGCTCTGACCTGTTTGCCGCATTCGAAGATCGTCGCTTTGACGTCATCGTCTTCAACCAGCCTTTCGTCCACAAGCCAATGGTGCCGACTGACGAACTGGCGCTCGCGAGTGCTAACGGAGATCTGAGCCGACGCTTTCTCGACGAAGCAGCCCGGTATCTCCAACCCGGCGGGAAGCTCGTATTTTCTTACTCGAACTGCTCGAATGATCACTTGCTGGATCGGCGCGATTGGTCGATCGAGCTCGTCGCATGCGACTACGATGCGCCCGGGCAGTATTGGCGTGTCATGTTGGTCGCGCAGCCGAACTGATCGCTGCATTTTCCGGCGACGCTAAGGAAATTTGCGGGTGCCCCAATGAGCACACGGTCGCTTTACTAGCGGCCCGACTCGGCGTTGACCCGCCAGAGCGTTGCCCCGATCCCCATTTCGAGGGTAAACCCCATCACTTCATTCCCGCCTGGTGAGAATCCCATTTTTGTCTGCCGGGAATCTCATGGCATTCTCCCCACATCGAAACAGTCTTCCACCCGCACCGTGAACCGAGACGCGACCGTCACCGGAGCCGAACGCCTGCTGCTCGTGCTCACCGCGCTAGCCGGCCACGGCAAAGCCATGTCCGTCAAAGACATGCTCGCAGTCACCGGCCTCGCTCAAAGCACGCTCTACCGCCAGGTCGCGCTCCTGAAGCGCTGGGGCTTCGTCACGGAAGACGCCGGCTACTACGCCCCCGGTCCGATCAGCCTGCAGCTCGCCGTCGGATTCGACATCAACTCGTTGCTGGTGGAATCCAGCCGCGACGGTATGACTCAACTGTCACGCACGACGCAAGAAAGCGTCGGCCTTGTCGTCGCAGTCAACGACCAGGTGATCTGCCTTGAAATGGTCGACAGCACGCACTCGTTGCGCTGCTCGTTCGAAAAGGGTCGCGCAGTGCCGCTAAAAGCCGGCGCATCCGCGAAGTCCCTATTGGCCTTCATGCCCGACAAAACGCGCACCGAAACGCTTGACCGTCAATTCACCGGCGACCCGCAAGGCCGCATCGCGCTAGAAGCGGAATTGGACCGCATCCGCTCACGCGGCTATGCAGTCAGCGACAGCGAAGTCGACCCTGGCGTATGGGGCGTGAGCGTGCCGATCTTCCGTCGCGCCGCGCGCGGCGCCGGCGCAAGCGCGTCGATCACGTTGATGGCGCCGTCCTCCCGCGCCGCGGGTCGCGAGCAGCAACTCGCCGATTGGACCGTACGCACCGCACAAGCCATTTCCGCCCGGCTGCAAGCCGAATCATTCCAACGCAACGCCGCCTGAACACACACTACCTGGGGAAGAGGAACCACTCATGACGAAACTGCAAAAAGTCCTTTCGGCCGCGTGCCTGAGCATCGCGATGGTTTCCGTCATTGCGCCGGGCACGGCCGCCGCGCAAGACGCGCAAGTGCTGAACGTGGCGACCGATGCGACATTCCCGCCGATGGAGTTCACCGACAAGGGTCAGCGCACCGGCTTCGACATCGACCTGATGAATGCGCTAGCCAAAGCGATGGGCAAACAGGTGCAATGGACCGACATCGATTTCAAAGGCCTGATTCCGGGGCTGATTGCGCATCGCTTCGATGCGGCGATCTCGGGCATCTACATCACGCCGGAGCGCAGCCAGGTGGTCGATTTCACGCAACCGTACTTCGCCGGCGGCCTTTCGGTGCTTGTGAAAGCCGATTCGCCGATCAAGACGCCCGCTGACCTGAACGGCAAGAAGGTCACGGTGCAGGTCGGCACGAAGTCGGTGAACTTCCTGCGCGATAACTATCCGCAAGTGCAGCGCGTCGAAGTCGAAAAGAATCAGGAGATGTTCGATCTCGTCGGTATCGGCCGTGCCGATGCAGCCGTAACCGGAAAACCCGCTGCCTATCAGTTCGCGCGGTCACGTCCGGGCTTTCGTGTGCTCGACAAGGAGCTGACCACGGAAGAGTATGGCATTGCGGTACGCAAGGACGAGGGACAACTGCGTGACCAGATGAACGCTGCGCTTGCGAAGATCAAGGCGGACGGCACGTACGCCGCGATCGTGCAGAAGTGGTTCGGCACGACCGCGAAGTAACCTTGCGGACCTAATCTATGCAACTTGACTTCACGCCGGCGTTCGCAGGTTGGGCCGACATCGCGCACGGCGCGCTGGTCACCGTCGAAGTGACGGCCGCCGCGCTGGTGTTGAGCTGCATGCTGGGCCTGCTGATCGGCATCGGCCGGCTCACGCCGCAGCGCCGCCTGATCTACGGCTTCTGCACCGCGTACCTCGTATTCTTTCGCGGCACACCGTTGCTGGTGCAACTGTTTCTGCTGTTCTTCGGCTTGCCGCAGTTCAACATCCTGCTGCCGGCTTTCGTGTGCGGCATGTTAGGGCTCGGGCTTTATTCGGCCGCTTATGTGTCCGAGATCGTGCGCGGCGCGATCCAGTCCGTCGATCGCGGGCAGATGGAAGCGGCGCGCTCGATCGGCATGTCGGCGGGGCAGGCGATGCGCGCGATCATCCTGCCGCAAGCGGTCGTGCGCATGATTCCGCCGCTCGGCAACGAGTTTATCGCGCTGATCAAGAACTCCGCGCTGGTGTCGTTGCTGACCATCGACGACCTGATGCACGAAGGCCAGAAGATCATCAGCGTGTCGTATCGCTCGCTGGAGGTGTATCTGGTTATCGCGCTCGTTTATCTCGTGCTGACGCAAACAACCAACTACCTGCTTCATCGCGTCGAGCGCCGCTTGCGCGCAGGGGGAATGGTGCAATGAACGAGACGCTCGAACCTATTGTCCGCATTCGCGGACTTGAAAAGTCGTTCGGTACGCATCGCGTATTGAACGGCATCGACTTCGATATCCGGCCGCAGCAAGTGGTCGTCGTGATCGGCCCGAGCGGTTCAGGCAAAAGCACGTTTCTGCGCTGCTGCAACGGACTCGAGCAAGCTGAGAGCGGCACCGTCGATATCTGCGGACATCGCATCGTCGACCATGGCGCGATGCTCAAGGAACGCGCGCTGAACGCATTGCGCACCGAAGTCGGTATGGTGTTCCAATCGTTCAATCTGTTTCCGCATTTGTCGGTGCTGCACAACATCACGGTCGGCCCCCGCATGTTGCGCGGCGCGTCGAAAGCGGACGCCGACGCGGCAGCGCTCGCCTTGCTGAAAAAGGTCGGCCTCGAACATAAGGCGCACGCGATGCCCGCGAGCCTGTCGGGTGGCCAGAAGCAACGTGTCGCGATCGCGCGCGCACTCGCCATGCAGCCGCGCGTGATGCTCTTCGACGAACCGACATCCGCGCTCGATCCGGAACTCGTCGGCGAAGTGCTGCAGGTGATGAAACTGCTGGCGTCGGAAGGGATGACGATGCTGGTCGTCACGCACGAAATGGGGTTTGCAAGGGAAGTGGCGGATGTCGTGGTGGTGATGGACGGAGGGGAAATAGTCGAGGCAGGTCCGCCGTCGACAATCTTCTCTGCGCCATCTCAGCCGCGCACGCGGACCTTCTTGCAAGCGGTGTTGTCGCGCGCATGATCGACTTCGGTCGATGCACGCACAACTTTGGTTGGTTTGATGCATAGGGCAAGCGGAGTATGAGTTTATGAATCGATCCACTCGCGCGATGTTTGCCGGGCACGCGTTGCTGCCGGGAGGATGGTGCCGCGACGTGTTGCTCGAATGGGACGAGCAGGGCGCGCTGACCCACGTTGCGGCGAACTTTCGCGATGTTCCTGCCGATATCGAAAGGGCATCGGGACCGATCGTGCCGGGCATGCCGAATCTGCATTCGCACGCGTTTCAGCGTGCGATGGCGGGCCTCACCGAATATCGCGCAAACCCGACCGACAGTTTCTGGAGCTGGCGCGACCTGATGTACCGCTTTGCGGCGCGCATCACGCCCGAAGCGCTTGGCGCAATTGCGCGCTGGCTCTATGTCGAGATGCTCAAAGCGGGCTACACATCGGTCTGCGAGTTTCACTACGTGCATCATGCGGCTGATGGACAGCGTTACGCGAACCCGGCGGAACTGGCGCAGCGTGTCGTCGATGCGGCGAGCGAGACCGGCATCGGCATGACCATGCTGCCGGTTTTGTATCAATACAGCGGGTTCGGCGCGCATCCGCCGCGTGACGATCAGCGGCGCTTCATCAACACGCCCGAGCAATTACTCGCGCTCCTCGATACAGTGCGGCAAGCACGACCTGAGCATGGCGCGTTACGCTATGGTGTTGCACCGCATTCGTTGCGCGCGGTTTCGCAAGCGTCGTTGCGCGCGTTGCTTGACGGGCTTGACGCCGTAACGGCTGGTGCGCCCGTGCATATTCATATCGCGGAGCAGATTGCGGAGGTCGAAGCCTGTTTAGCGACGGAAGGCGCACGGCCCGTGCAATGGCTGCTCGATCGCTTCGATGTCGATGCGCGCTGGTGTCTCGTTCACGCGACGCATATGGACGCGGATGAGACGATTGCCTTAGCGAAGCGCGGTGCGGTGGCCGGCCTCTGCCTCACCACCGAAGCGAATCTTGGCGATGGCCTTTTCCCGGCGCATGATTATCTGGAAGCAGGCGGCGCATTCGGTATCGGCTCGGACAGCCATATCGGCATCGATTGGCGCGCGGAACTCAGATTGCTTGAGTACGGGCAGCGGCTCGTGAGACGCCAACGTAATGTGCTCGCGTCGCGGCAAACAGCATACGTCGCAGACCGGCTATTTCATGGCGCGCTCGCAGGCGGTGCGCGGGCGACGGGGCGGGCGGTCGGCGAACTCGTCGCCGGTGCGCGCGCGGACTGGATCGTGCTGGACCCGCTGCATCCGAATCTCGCGGAGCAGACGCCAGATACGTGGCTCTCTTCAATCGTGTTTTGCGAGCATGGCGAGACGCCGGTGCGCGATGTCTACGTTGGCGGCGAGCGAGTCGTCCATCAGCGCCGCCATCGCGATGAAACGCGGTTGTATGCGGACTATCGCAACGCGTTGGCTCACCTTCTCAGTGACGCGTGAATGCGCGCACTTAACTGAACAAAGGCGACCTCATGAGTGAACTCTTTTTTCTTGAGCGCGGCACCGCGCCGCTGCTGATTTCGATTCCCCATCTCGGCACGCACATTCCCGATGCGATGCGGGACCAGTACACGGATATCGCGCTAACCGTCGCGGATACGGACTGGCACCTGGATCGGCTTTATGCGTTTGGTAAAGCGCTGGGTGCGACGATGATTGGGGCGCGCGTGTCGCGGTATGTGATCGACTTGAACCGTCCTTCGAATGACGAAAGCCTTTATCCTGGGCAGACCACTACATCGTTGTGTCCGATGGAGACGTTTCGGGGCGAGCCGCTTTATCGTGAAGGACGAGCGCCGGATATCGCGGAACGCGAAAAGCGCGTCGCGACGTATTGGCAGCCGTACCACGATGCATTGCGGGTGGAACTGCAGCGCTTGCGTGCCGCGCATGCAAATGTGCTGCTATGGGAAGCGCATTCGATTGCGAGTGTGTTGCCGCGTCTCTTTGAGGGCAAGCTGCCGGATTTGAATATCGGCACGCAGGATGGTCGCGCGGCGGATACGTCGGTGCTGGAGGCGGTGACGCGTGCGGCGGGCTCAGGTCCGTTCACGTGGATCGCGAATGGGCGCTTTAAAGGCGGATTTATTACGCGGCACTTTGGTGCGCCGCAAGATGGAGTGCATGCGGTGCAACTGGAGATGTGCCAGTCCACGTATATGAGCGAGGACGCGCCATTCGGCTATATGCCGGAACGGGCCGGCAAGGTTGAGCCGGTCGTGCGACAGATGGTGGGTGGCGCGCTTGATGTTGTTCTGGCTATGAATGCGGTGGGTCGTTGATCATCCTTGACCCATACCCGAACTTCTCCCGATACGCAGCCGGACTCGTAAGCGCAATGCGCCGAAAGTGCCTGCGCATCGATTCCTCTGAGCCGAACCCCGCCAGCTCGGCGACACGGGCAATCGGCAAGGACGTTTTTCCTTCAAGCAATTCACGCGCGGCGGCGACGCGTTCACGCACAAGCCACTCATACGGTGCCATACCCGTAGCATCATGAAATTGCCGTTGCAACGTGCGTGGACTCATCGCCGCATGCTCGGCGAGCGAGCGCAGTGTGTGCGGTAAAGCGGGATGCCGGCGTACCCACTCCATCAACTTCGCCAGACGTCCGCCCTCATCCTGCGGCATCGGACGCGGCACAAATTGCGCCTGACCGCCTTCGCGATGCGGCGGCACCACCAGTCGCTGCGCGACCCGGTTGGCGATCGCGCCACCATAATCGCGCCGCACGAGGTGAAGCAGCATGTCCAGTCCGGCTGCCGATCCCGCCGACGTGATGATTTGTCCTTCGTCGACATACAGCGCGTCAGACTGCACATGCACTTGCGGATAGCGCTGCTGCAGCTTTGTCGCATAGCGCCAATGAGTCGTGACGGTCTTGCCGTCGAGCACACCGGCCGCTGCCAGCACGAACACGCCAGAGCAGATCGAACAGAGTCGCACGCCACGAGCATAGGCCGCACGAATTTTCTTTAGCAACGGCTCAGGCGGCAATTCGTCCGCATCGCGCCATCCGGGCACGACAATCGTGTTCGCGCGATCGAGCAGCGTCAGCGTATACGGCGCCGAAACCGTCACGCCGCCTGCTGCGCGAAGCGGGCCTCGCTCGCTCGCGCATACCGCGAATCGATACCAGTCGACACCGAGTTCCGGACGCTCGAGCGCGAACAGTTCAGTCACGCAGCCGAATTCGAAAGTACAGAGCCGGTCGTAGGCCAACGCGACGACGAGATGTTTGTCCATGGCGCGATGTTACCGGAGATTGTCCATTACGCCACTTATCCGGTGCGCCGCTCAATTCCAGAATGAGGTCTCCTGAATCGGATCCACGGGCCAGGCCGTCACTCTTCCAACACTTACCGATACTTCG
Organism: Paraburkholderia solisilvae; assembly: GCF_902859875.1. Taxonomy (GTDB): domain Bacteria; phylum Pseudomonadota; class Gammaproteobacteria; order Burkholderiales; family Burkholderiaceae; genus Paraburkholderia; species Paraburkholderia solisilvae. The sequence goes on from NZ_CADIKF010000056.1 coordinate 12,599, forward strand.
CTCATGTCTACCATCAACGTGATCAACGCCGTCACCGCCATTCCCGCCGCCGACAGCGCCACCGCACGGGCGCACTTTCACGCGTCATTGCAATTTGAAACCGATTGTTCGGATGTGGCGAGTGCGCTCGCCAGCGGTACGCCCGGATTCGTGCTGCTCGATGTTCGCAGTTCGACGCTGTTTGCGAGGGGCCATGTGCCGGGCGCGATCAATCTTCCGCATGGAAAGATCGTCGCGTCCAAGCTCGTCGATTACCCACGCGATACGCTCTTTGTCACGTATTGTGCGGGGCCGCATTGCAATGGCGCGGCGCGCGGTGCGATACGGCTGTCCGAGCTGGGACGGCCGGTGAAGGTCATGATGGGTGGCGTCACGGGGTGGCTCGACGAGGGCTTTAAGCTTGATGCGGTCAACGCCGAATAAATGATCGAAAACGATTTCGATATTCAATGATAATCGAGCCTAATCCGCGGCGATTGATTGTTCGATTTTACGCCGACTGTCTCTGCGCGAATTGTCCAACAATCGTTAAAAGACCAGAATAAAGTGCCATCACAGAATTCGCAACAAATCTCACCGGAACTTGAACTCGACGGGCCATGCTGTTATCGTTTCAACGAAAACGTTTTCGGCAAATCAATGTCGAGTGAGATCGTAAACGGAATTCGCCGGAGCAGTCGAGTCCACGCCGCACATGGCCTGGGCATCACGCGACAGCGACTGGTTGCCAACGCAACGACGTCGGGTTTTCGCACCACACAGATTGAAGCATTGGAAACGCTCATGAACATCGAACCAGGCCCCGACGATTCTCATGCAATCTTTTACGACCCCGCCCGAGGGCACGGCTTACCGCACGACCCGTTCAAGGCGATCGTCGCACCGCGCCTGATCGGCTGGGTATCGACGCGTGCGTCGAACGGACAGCTAAACCTCGCGCCCTATAGCTTTTTCGGCGCATTCGCCGCGTCGCCGTCGATCATCGGTTTTTGCAGCGAAGGCCGTAAAGACAGTCTCCGCAATATCGAAGAGACACGTGAATTCGTGTGGAATCTGACGACGCGTGCGCTTGCCGGACAGATGAACCGTACGTCAGCGCCGGTCGCGCCCGATGTCGACGAGTTCGCGCTGGCGGGTTTGACGCCTATCGCAGGGCGCAATGTGTCAGTGCCACGTGTTGGTGATTCTCCGGCGGCGCTCGAATGCAAGCTGCTGCAAATCGAACATCTGCGCGACCTGAACGGAAGCCCGACGGACAACTGGCTCGTGTTGGGGCAAGTGGTCGGCGTGCATATCCATAAGGCGTACCTGAAAGATGGACGGTTCGACATACTAGCGGCGCAACCGGTCATGCGCGCCGGCTATCGAGCCGACTACGTGCAGATCGGCGAAATGTTCCAGCTCTTTCGCCCGATGTCCTGAATGACGAATGAACGCGGCAGAAGCATTTACCTCGCAGACGAAGGCGACATGACCTCAGGCGATAGCGACGCCACCGATTACGCCATCGCGGATGCCAAGACGGCGTCATCTGCGATTATCGCGCGAGGGGTATTCGCCGTGACCGGAGGCCGCCGTGGTTTTCGATCTGCTTGAAGCGGGCGGTGCCGATCGTGCCGCCCTGCATCTCGGCACGCAAACCTTGACCCGCGGCGAACTCCGGACTGCATCTCGACGCGCGGCCGCTTTAATGCGCAACCTAGGAGTCGGACGCGGCGACATCATCGCAGTATGGCTGCCTGCCAGTACTGTATGGCTGCAACTGTTCTTCGCGGCGGCGCAGTTGGGGGCAGTGATGGTTCCCGTCAGTGTGCGATTCAAGCTGCCAGAAGCGCTGCATATCGTGAAGACCGCGAAAGCGCGCGTACTTGTGGTGCCAAAGAAATCTCCCGACTTCGATCACGTCGGCGCAGCCAGAGAAATCAAGGCCGCGACCATCACCCTGCAGCACATCGTCGAAGTGACGCGATTCGACGGCTTCGAATGGAATGCGCTCAAACCGTATATGCGTTGGGAAGGTTGCGATACCGATTTGCTCTGCACGTTCGCGACATCTGGCACAACCGATGAGCCAAAGCTCGCCGTCCACACAGCGGGCGGTATAGCCACGCACGCGCGCAATCTCGGACGCGCTCACGACATCCGTGCTACGGACGTGATGCTATGTGCGCTTGCGCTGGATGACGTGCTGGGTTTTATGCCGCCAATTGCGGCGCTCGCATCGGGCGCTGCTTGCGTGCTGTTGCCGGCCTTTAACGCGAATGCCTTCGCAGCAGCCATCGAGCGATATCGTGTGACGCATCTGTTCGGTCCGGACGTGTTGATCGACGAGGTGCTGAATGAGCGAAATCATTCGCTGGCAACCTGGCGCCGCGGTGGATTTCCCGAGGGGGTGCGGCTCGCAAAGCGTGTGATCGCACACGCGTGGGATGCGTTGCAACTGCGCCTGACCGTCATGTACGGCACGCCCGAATGTTTCGCGATGGCAGAAATGCACGACATGAATCAAGGCCGCCACCCGCGCAGTGTGCCGGGTAGCGCGTTGATCTCGCAAGGCATTGTGTTTCGCATCGTCGATCCGGAAAGCGGGGCGGTACTGCCCGATGGGCAACGAGGTGAATTGCAGGTGCGCGGCTATAACGTGATGGCGGGCTATTTGCACAACCCCAAGGCGACATCGGAGCGCTTCTCCATGGGTGGCTGGTTTAGAACCGGCAAATTTGCCCATACCAACGGCAACACTCTCTGCTACCCGGCAGCAACAAGTGACACGTTGCAAGTGCCTGGGTCACCCGCTCAACTTCGCGGGGACCGGGGCTTCTCCGATATAACGCCCGAGCGCACGGCGTCGAGCCCGATCCTGTAAAAAAACGGTTTCGGAAAGCTTCTCGAATATGCACCTTGCACTTTCGTAAATTCGCCTCTATATTTGATCGAAATCGATTTCGATCGATCGCGAAACTATCGTGAACACGGAGCAGTTCAGTTGCTTCAAGGAGCAGATCATGAGCTTTAGCACTATCAATCCAGCTACCGGCAAGGTAGTCAAAGAATTTCCGCTGCAATCGGATGAACAGATATTCGCCGCGTTGACGACCGCGGACACGCGCTATCGCGAGGATTGGAAATACAGATCGGTAGCCGAGCGGGCGCGTATCGTCGCGCGCGCTGCGCAGATCCTGCGTGAGAAGCGCGATGAATACGCGACCTACCCGACGCTGGAAATGGGTAAGGTCGTTTGGCAGAGTTACGCGGAAGTCGATCTCGTCGCTGAGATTCTCGACTACTACGCGAAGAACGCGGAGCAATTTCTCGCACCCCAGCCGTTGCCCGGCGAGCCGGGCGCCACCCTCGTTGCTGAGCCGGTTGGCGTCCTTCTCGCCATCGAGCCGTGGAACTTTCCGTACTACCAACTGGCCCGTGTCGCCGCACCGCAAATCATCGCGGGCAACGTGGTGATGATGAAGCATGCGGAAAATGTACCGCAATGCGCACTCGCGTTTGCACGCCTGTTCGAGGAGGCGGGCGCGCCGGAAGGTGTTTATACCAATCTCTTTTGCAGCGTCGAGCAGGTCGGCAAGCTGATCGAAGACTTCCGCGTGCGCGGCGTGGCGCTTACCGGCAGCGAACGGGCAGGCACGTCCGTCGCCGAACGCGCGGGCCGCAATCTCAAGAAGGTGATTCTCGAGCTCGGCGGCAGCGACCCGGCGCTGATTCTCGAAGGCGCATCGCTCGATCTCGCGATCGAGCAAACCGTGATGGGCCGCACATTCAATTCGGGACAGGGCTGCGTCAACGTCAAGCGCGTGATCGTGGTGGGCAAGGAGCGCGGCGAGAAGATGCTGGCCGCGCTGAAGGCGCGATTCGCGGCGCTGAAGGTGGGCGACCCGCACGATGAGGCGACCGTGCTCGGCCCGGTATCCAGCGAACGCGCACTGGACGTGCTGCTCAAGCAGATCGACGAGGCTAAGGCCGGCGGGGCAACCATTGTCCATGGCGGCAAGCGCGTCGACCGCTCAGGCTTCTATCTCGAACCGACGATCATCACGGACATCGACCGGAACAATCCTTTTTACCATCAGGAGGCGTTCGGGCCGGTGCTGTCGTTCTATGTGGTGAACAGCGAGGAGGAGGCGATCAAGCTGGCCAACGACAGCAAGTATGGCCTCGGCGCCTTTATCTTCGACACCGATATCGAGCACGCGAAACAGGTCGCGTCCCGTCTCGATGTCGGCATGGTGTACATCAACTCGTGCTTCGCAGACTCGCCGGGCTTGCCTTTTGGCGGCGTCAAAAACTCCGGATTCGGGCGTGAAATGTCGGAGTTGGGTATCGGCGAGTTCCTTAATCGCAAGCTGGTACGCGTCGCCAACGCCGCTTGAAATCGGCGCGGAGGCGGCTTGATGCAATCGCGTGCAAGTCTTTGCAGCCAGGGGAGGCCATGCCTGCTCCTGGCTGTTTCATGAAAAACACATGTCGATAAACTGAATCGTCGACGGGACGATGTGCGCTGGTGAGTCCTGAGGCGGTGCTTCTGCCTGAAAGATGCCCGCGCGAGCAGCGTTATTCTTGCAGCTCACAACTGTTGTGCTTCTGTCGGTGTTTACGCCAAATATGAGCGTACAGACAATCGGTGTCACGTACTGCGAACTAGCATTCGCAGTTAAAGACCACTAACAGGAGCCGAATATGTCTAACGATACCCCTCTCGATGTGCCGTCACGCCGTCGTTTCATCGGTGTAGCCGCGGCGGCGGTTGCAGCCGGCGCGTTAAGCAAACTCGCTTTTGCAGAGACCCCGCAATCGATTACTGAAGTTACCCAGTCAACCGGCGGTGACAAAGCCGCGATTCGCCGACTTCGCGTGCACGTGCCCGAGTCGCAACTGACCGAATTGCGCCGGCGCGTCAAGGCAACCCGCTGGCCCGAACGAGAAACGGTCACGGACGCGTCACAAGGCGTGCAACTCGCGACCATGCAGAACCTCGCGCGTTACTGGAGCACCGAATACAACTGGCGCAAGGTCGAAGCGAGACTGAACGCGTTGCCGCAGTTCGTAACGGAAATCGACGGACTCGACATCCATTTCATCCATGTCCGCTCGAAGCATGACAACGCGTTGCCGATCATCGTCACGCATGGCTGGCCCGGCTCGATCATCGAGCAGCTGAAGATCATCGATCCACTGACCAACCCGACGGCGCATGGCGGCACTGCAGCGGATGCGTTTGATGTCGTGATTCCGTCGCTGCCCGGCTATGGTTTTTCGGGCAAGCCGACCGCCACCGGCTGGGATCCGCAGCGCATTGCGCGCGCGTGGGTCGTGCTGATGCAGCGCCTCGGCTACAAGCGGTATGTGGCGCAAGGCGGCGACTGGGGCAATGCGGTCACCGAGCAGATGGCGCTGCTTACGCCGCCGGGACTGCTGGCGATTCACACCAATATGCCGGCCACCGTGCCGGACAACATTGCGGACGCGCTGAAGTACGGCAATCCGCCGCCGGCGAATCTGTCACCCGAAGAACGGCATGCGTTCGACCAGCTCGACTATTTCTACAAGCACGGCCTCGGCTATGCGCAGGAAATGGCAAACCGCCCGCAGACGCTGTACGGCATCGAAGATTCGCCGATCGGCCTTGCCGCATGGATGATCGACCACGATGCGGCGAGCCAGGCGCTGATCGCGCGCGTGTTCGCGGGCGGGTCAGAGGGCCTGACGCGCGACGACATCCTCGACAACATCACGCTGTACTGGCTGACCAATACGGGCGTGTCGTCGGCGCGGCTGTACTGGGAAAACAAGCTCAACTTCTTCGCGCCGAAGCATGTCGCAATTCCGGTGGCGGTCAGTGTGTTTCCGGATGAGATTTACGCCGCACCGCGCAGCTGGACGGAGCAGGCGTATCCGAAACTGATCCACTACAACCGCCTCCCGAAGGGCGGCCACTTTGCGGCGTGGGAACAGCCGCAAGCCTTCACCGATGAGGTGCGCGCGAGCTTCCAGTCGTTGCGCTGAAGTCAACGACGCGAACGACGCCGGTGAGTGTCGTTCGCGTCCGCGTTGGCCGCGAGACGCGTACCTCCATACAACTTTTCGGTTGCCGGCTGGCTCACGAACGTGACCGCACCTCCAGTGCCAATCAGGCGTTGGCCTCAGCCTTTCGCACAGCGGCGAGTTGCGCCAACCCGAGCCCTTCCATCAAATGCGTCTGAACCGTTGCGGCCTGCTCATTGAGTACGTCAGCGCCGAACGGATCGCCCACCACCACGCGTGCGGCGCGCGTGCCGGCCGGCTGCTCCACGATCCGGACAATCGCCTCAGCCACGTCATGCGGGTTGGGCGCATTTTCGCTTCGAAACAGGTCCATCAATCTCTCCACCATCTTGCCGGGGATCGCGGCGATCTCGCCATAGCCATTCGCTCGCGCGACGTCCTCGGGCAACTGGGCGCTTGCGAACATGTTGGTCGGATAGCTGCCCGGCTGCACCAGGACCACGTCGACGCCCAGCTGCGATAGCTCGTAACGGTAACTGTCCGTCAATGCTTCGACAGCGAATTTCGACGCGCCGTAATGACCAAAAAACGGAAACGTCACGCGGCCCATGAATGAGCCGATATTGACCACCAACCCTTCACCCTGGCGCCGGAAGGCCGGCAATGCAGCACGCAGGGTCCGTTGCATGCCGAATACGTTCACGTCGAAGAGCGCGCGCAGCTGGTCCGCCGTAAAAGACTCGGAGATGCCGGCCGAACCGAGCCCCGCATTGTTGACCAGCACGTCGAGCCGTCCCGCCTGCTCAAGCACCGACGCCACGCCGTGCTCAACGGATGTATCGCTGGTCACGTCCAGCTCGATGACTTCGATGCGCTTTGCACGCAAGTCTTCCGCGGGAAGCCGGTTACGTCCTGCGATATCGCGCATGGTGGCAAATACACGGTGCCCCGCACCGGCAAGCGTCTCCGCTGTATCGCGGCCGAAGCCACTGCTGGCGCCGGTAATCAGGATGGTCCTGGACATGGTGTGTTCCTTTCACTGGGTAAGGAGTCGGGAAGAGAGCGGATCCGCAACGACGTCATCTGCGTTTAGAAGGTGACCGACATCCTATTAGATTGCATATGAAATCTAAAGTCAAACGCAATCGGTTTGCCTGACCTATACGCGGGTAGGGGGCAGAGGGACCGGTCATTTGACAATAAATAGATGACCGGATATCTTGTTATCGTTGAATTCAGAGCGAGATAAACGAAGATGCCGCGCCCAGCCAATCCCGAAGTGCGTTCGCGACTGCTGTCGGTCGGGCGTGACGTCGTGCACGACCGCGGCTTCAATGGTGCCGGCGTGCAGGACATCACGGCCGCGGCCGGCGTGCCGAAGGGGTCGTTCTATAACTACTTCGACAGCAAAGAGGTGTTTGCGGCCGAAATCCTCGAAGACTACTGGCAGTCCATCGAAGACCGTCACGGTCCGATCCTGCACGACGCGCGGATCAAGCCGCTTGCGCGTATCGCGAAGTTCTTCCGGGCGTTGACGGACGATCACCGCAAGCATGACTTTGCTCTGGGGTGTCTGATTGGCAATCTGTCGCTGGAACTGTCGAACGGCAGTGAGGACACGCGCACAAAGCTTGCCGCGCTGATGGCCCGCTGGGAAAAGTCGTTGGCCGCGTGCCTGCGCGAGGCGCAGGAGCGCAATGAGCTCGATCGCAAGCAAAAGGTTGACGAACTGGCGGCGATCCTGATCGAGGCCTACGAAGGCGCGGTGATGCGCGGCAAGGTCGAGCAGGGCGGCAAGGCCTATGAGCGTTTCGAGAAGGTGGTATTGCCGCGGCTGATCCGCTGATTCACGTGCGGGCGTTCACTGCTCGCACTGCACGTCCTGTTTGGGCACCACGATCATCACCGGATAGGTTCCATGGTCGAGCTCCACGCGCGCGACCACGGTCGTGGTCGTGCGGTCGCTGTCGTCGTACACGCTGACCTTTTCATGCCGAAGGCTGGTAATGCCGGTACAGCCGGACGCGCGACCTTCATCGGAAACCTGGCACTGAATCTCGTTGTCTTTCAGGAAACGATATTGGTCTCGGGAGGGGGTGGACAGATACTCCCGAACGGTCTCCGGCGACCCGCCGACACCCGTCACATACGCAATGTCGCAGTGTTGCCCGGCCGTTGCGTCGTTGGCGGACGTCTGAGCCATCGCCGCCGTGCTTACCGCTGCGATGAGCGCCGCGAGTGTCGATGCAAGGAGATGTTTCATGGTGCAATGACGCTTTTCGGATTGAAGTGCTCTGGATTGTAGTGGCATATTGAGCGACGGGTCTGAAAAGCGCACAACCGCGGCCATGTGCGTACGCGCATGCTGGCAAGACGGGATGCTCCGCACCACGAGGGCGATATGGAAAATCTGAACGTTCGCGCTTTCGACACGCTGATTATCGGCGCAGGTTCGATGGGTATGGCGGCCGGTTACTATCTGAGCCAGGCGGGCAGGAAGGTGCTGCTGCTCGACGCCGGTGATCCGCCTCACGATATCGGTGCGCATCACGGCAGTACGCGTCTCATCCGTCATGCGTATGGCGAGGGCGCGGGCTATGTGCCGCTTGCCATGCGGGCCCAGCAGCTTTGGCTGCAACTGGAGCGGGACACAGGCATGAACGTTTTCGCGGGCACCGGTGTCACCAACATCGGGTTGGCTGGCGATCCCTTTCTGCAGGAAGTACAGCGTAGCGCGGCCCAGCACGGTTTGCGGCTGGAAACGCTAAACGGTCCCGAGGCCAGCAAACGGTGGCCGGCGTGGCAGCTTTCCGCCGGGCATGTCATCAGCTACGAGCCCGATGCGGGCGTGCTGTATTGCGAACGCGCCATTAGCGGCTATCGGAAGCTTGCGATTGCGCATGGCGCAACGCTGCGCACGAATACGTCAGTCACACGCGTCGAATTGCACGGCGATCACAGCGTCAGCGTCGTGACCGACAACGGGGAGCGGTTTGCGGGCCGTGATCTGATCGTATGCGCAGGCAAATGGACGCGTTCTTTGCTCGCCGGTTTGGGGCTGGACGTTCCGGTCGCCCGCGTGCGCAAGACCTTCGCGTGGTTTGAATCGCCGGCCAACGCGTTTGCGCCCGACGTCTTTCCGGGCTTCATCATGGAATCGGAGGTCGGCCAGTTCTATGGATTTCCCGATCTCGACGGCGGCGGTTTCAAGATCGGTCGCCATGATGGAGGTCAGCCGGTCGCTGTCGATGCGAACCCTGCCGCATTCGGCGACGAGCCAGACGATCTATCCGACTTGCGGCGCTTCTTGCAACGGTATCTTCCGGCAGTGGGCAATCTGCGAACGGGCAGGGTCTGTGAATACGACATGACGCCCGACTCGGATTTCATCATCGACCGGCTGCCTGCCCATCCGAACGTTCAGTTCGCAACGGGCTTCTCGGGGCACGGCTTCAAATTCGCGAGCGCGATTGGCGAGGCGTTGGCGCAGCGGGTTACGCAAGGCGCCAGCAGCGTGGATCTCTCGATCTTCAGATGCGATCGCTTTCGCGGCTCAAGCGCGTGAGCGACGCCCTTACCGCGGCTTGGCGTAGCCGCTTTCGATCCAGTCCGATGCGCTGCGGACCGACAGCTTGAATGTCGGCGCAACGCGCACCTTGGCAAGCGAGTCGCCGGCCGCGTTTTCGGCCGCGAGCACCGCATGTGGGTCGTCTTCGTCAGGGACGATATCGAGCGTCACGCTGATGCGGTCGTTGGCCGTGTCGATCCACACCTGCTTGTGAAGTTGCGCATGCAACTGCTGCTCGTGACGACGCAGCACTTCCGAAGCCGTTTTCACCAGCGTATTGAATGCGGAGACGTCGAGCGGTTTCGGGTTTTTCTTGTCCCGACCCATCGTCCATGGACCGACCAGCGCGGGTTCCGCTTCGCCGTCCTTCGTCATCGCGACGGCCCAGCCTTCGTCGTCTTCGTTCTTGATGACGCGGCACGTCCATCCATTGTCGTGCCAGAGGCGGTCTTCATGGATGACGTCGGAATCGGGCGCGTCGTTGACGCCGGAAGAGGAGTCGATCGGTGTGTGCATGCGGTGAGCCGGTGAGGGGGAAGGGCGGAGCGCTATTTTACTTGAGTCGCGCCGGCGCATTGCCGATCGATCCCGATGTGCTTTGCATCAGGCCGACCGGCTGGGCAGCACGCTTTTAAAGCAATCATTTGGCATGTCGAATGTAGATTTAAACCACAATTGCCAATTGATGAATTCTTCTGTTAAATGCGTGGCGCGAAGGAGTCTGAATAAATTTGGCTGACTACCCAAACAACAACAGTCCTCCACCCCACGCCATGAACCCTCTGTTGCCGCTTAAAGTCCAGGTGGGCCGTCACGCGCGCACGCTCGCCGGATACTTCCCCGCTCCGTTTACGCGCGACGAATCGAACAGTGTCGATATGCGCGGCACCATGACCCCGAGGCTGCTGAACGGCAACACGCCGCTGAACGGCAATTACGGCGAAGTCGATCGCTTTACGTCGCAGACGCGTTCGACAGGCACATTGTTCGTCGCAAGGGGCGAAGACTTCGTGCGCGTCGCCACGTCGGTGAAGCAGCAGAACGGCGAGCGGGCGGTGGGCACGCTGCTCGACCGCTCGCATCCCGCGTATCGCCTGTTGCGCGGCGGACAGCCGTATACGGGTTACGCGACGCTGTTCGGCAAGCAATACATGACGCACTATGAGCCGATTCGCGATAGCGCGGGCAAGATTATCGGCGCGTTGTACGTCGGCCTCGATGTCAGCGACGTATGGACGTTGTCGATCGGCACCAAGCTCGCGCTGCTGGCCTTCGCCGCCGCGGCGGTGATTCTGCCGGGCTATGGATGGCTTCTGCAGTCGATGATGTTCGCCGATCGGGCAAGCGCGGCAAGTGTGGCAAGCGCGCCCACGTCATTGCAGCAATCGGAAATGATCGTCCTCGGGCTGCCAGGTGCGCTGCTGGTCAGCGCGCTGGTATGGATGATGACGCGGCGCAGCCTCGGCATTCCGCTGCGCGAAGCGAAGGCCGCCGCGGAGAAGCTGGCTGCCGGCGATCTGACCGCGCAGGTGCCGGTGAGCCGTCGCGATGACCTCGGGCAATTGATGCAGGCGATCAACGGCATCAGCGTCGGGCTGGCGTCGGTGGTCGGCAACGTGCGGCGTGCGTCCGATACGATCGCGCTGGGTGCGCGCGAAATCGCGGCGGGCAACGCGGACCTGTCCGCGCGCACCGAAGCGCAGGCGGGCTCGCTCGAGCAGACGGCATCGGCGATGGATCAATTGACGTCGATCGTGCGCGGCAACGCAGAACACGCGGCGAGTGCGAACGATCACGTCGCATCGGCTTCGAATCTCGCGGTCAAGGGCGGCACCGTGGTCGACAATGTCGTTGCGACGATGTCGCTGATCCGCAGCAGTTCGCAAAGAATTGTCGACATCATCGGGGTGATCGACGGCATCGCGTTTCAGACCAATATCCTTGCGTTGAATGCGGCCGTCGAAGCCGCGCGCGCCGGTGAGCAAGGGCGCGGCTTCGCGGTCGTGGCGGCCGAAGTGCGCAGCCTCGCGCAACGCAGCGCGACCGCCGCGAAGGAGATCAAGGCGCTGATCGCGGACTCGGTCGGCAATGTCGACGCGGGCGGCGCACTTGTCGACGAAGCCGGCCGGAACATGAATGAAATCGTCACGGCGGTGGCCAACGTGGTGACGTTGATGAGTGAGATCACCCGCGCGAGCCAGGAGCAAAGTACCGGCATCAGCGAAGTCAATCGTGCGATCGGGCAGATGGATCAAATGACCCAGCAAAACGTCGCGCTGGTCGAAGAGGCCGCAGCCGCGGCGGCGAGCATGCGCGAACAGGCGCGTGGGCTGGAAGATGCGGTGCGGGTGTTTCGGCTGGCAAGCGATGCGCCGCATTGAGTGGCGCGACACCGTGCGAGCTGACAGTCGTGCCGCGCCTTGGCGCAAGGAAATCAGAACCCCGGAAGCGTCGCAGTACGCGCATCGCCGGACTGCGGCGGCATCGCATGCTCATGTTCGAGCAGCCAGCGCTTTCTATGCAGTCCCCATGCATAACCCTTGAGCTCGCCGTTGCTGGCGATCACACGATGACACGGCACAACGATCGCAATCGGATTCGCACCGTTGGCCGCGCCGATGTCGATCGCCGCACGCGGATCGTCAAGGCCCAGTTCCCTCGCGAGCTTGCCGTACGTGGTCGTGGTGCCGGCCGGAATAGCGCGCAGCGCGGCCCAGACCCGGCGTTGCAGTTCGGAACCGGCGGCCGCCGTCGGCAGATGATCGAGCGCATTCAGGTCGCCCGCGAAATATCGGCTTATCGCGTCGGCGATCGAGGCAGGCGCGGGGGCTTCAGTCAATTCGACGCTGACGTCATGCTCGCGCAGGCCGCGACGCTGACGCGCGCGATGATCGGCGAAATCGAGCGCGCGGATGTTGTGCCGCGTGTCGGTGACGAGCAGAATCTCGCCGAGCGGTGACGTTAGATGGCTTAGAAACAGTGGCATGATCTCGATCCGCATGGGTTGAGGCGATCCGGAAGGCTTCAATGGAGGCACTTATTGAACGCTTGCCGTGTCCGCACACTGTAGTTGCGCGGCCGGCGCGAAGCACGCCGACTCTTGCTCTGTCATTCGATGGGACCATTGCGCAATCAGCCACGAACCTGAAGTCAACGACCGTATTGGCACAACCGGCGTCATGCGAGACAATCGCGTCGGTTTATCGACAACTGACGCAAGGGGCCTGCCATGATGGTGTTGATCTTGGGGTTAGTGATATTCCTCGGCTTGCATTCAATCCGGATCTTCGCGGAAGACTGGCGCGAGGCCCGTATCGCACGCATCGGCGAAAAACGCTGGAAGGGCACGTATTCGATCGTGTCCGTCATCGGGCTGGTGCTGATTATCTGGGGATACGCGATGGCGCGGCGCGAGCCCGTCGTGCTCTGGTCGCCGCCGGTATGGGCGCCGCATCTCGCGGCGCTTTTCACGCTGCTGGCATTTATCCTGTTTCCGGCCGCGCATATGCGGGGCAATCACTTCAAGTCTCTGCTCAAGCATCCGATGGTGATCGGTGTCGCGCTATGGGCGTTCGCGCATCTGGTCGCCAACGGAACGTTGAACGCCGTGGTGCTGTTCGGCGCGTTCCTCGTCTGGGCGATCGTCGATTACGCGGCCGCGCGACGGCGCGATCGTGCCCAGCAGATTGTCTATCCCGACGGCACGCTGTCGCGCGACGTGATGGCGATAGTGGCCGGCGCCATCGCGTGGTTCGTGTTCGCGTTCTTTCTACACGGATGGTTGATCGGGGTGAAGCCGCTCGGCTAAAAGACGCACGCGCTCGCAATCCGGCGGCCCTTAAAATCAGATCGCGATGAAAAGCGCGTTATTGAGCGCATGCAGCAATATGGGCATCGCGAGCCCTCTGGTTTTCCTGACCAGCCATCCCGCCACCAGCGCCAGAAAGAACAGATAGACGAACTTGCTGTTGTCGTGATGCATGGACGCGAAGATGCCGGCCTGGATCAGGTTGGACCAGCCGAAGCTCAGATGCCGCGATAGGCCGCCGAGCAGGCAACCGCGAAACACAAGCTCTTCGAGCACCGGCACGATCAGGCAGAAAATCGCGATCGCAAGCGGCAGCCCGCCGATCGATTTCGCGCCGTGTTCGAGCGAATCCACCAGCGACACGCCCACGTGCGGTGACGCGTTCGCATGCATCAACGCCGCCAGCCGCAGGATACCGACGCCCAGCATCGCGGCTGGCGGCAGCAGCCAGGCCCGCTTCCACGGGCCACGTCCCCACCAGCCGCGCCATGTGATGCGCTTCGCGACCCACACGAGTCCGACGGCGGAAAAGAACAGGCTCCAAAGGTAGGTGATCAGGAAACGGCGTTCCCAGCCGGTTTGCCCGACCCGATCGACCGTGGGCTCGAGGACGGCCGTGCCGGAACGAAACGCCATGACGAGCGTGAGCACCGCGGTGAACAACCCGAGTGCATACCACGCGTGCCTGAGCCCGATCTGCGCGAAGAGCGGCGTCGACGGTTTGCCTTTGCGCGCGCGCACCACACCGCGGTAATGCACGACGAACATCAGCATGCCCGGCGAACCCACGATCAGACCTGCATAGAGAAGAAAGCCGATCGCGACGGGTAGCAGATCGGGCCGCAGCGCCATACGCGGACTGAGAAACAGCAGATGCGCATAGGCCGAGGTCAGTTGCATCGAGTTGTGTGTGCGCGAATACTGGTCGGCGATGACGTCGGCCGCGGCCTTTGCATCGCGCGCATCGAGCGCCACGTCGAGACGCAACTGCCGCAGCGCCGGGCTCTGGCTGTTGAGCGGCGTTTTGTCGGTCGACAGAGCTGCTTGCGCGGCGAGCGAGTCTCCCATGCGCTGCAGCACGCGGGCGCGCGTATAAGCGGCGATCTTCAGATTGGCCTGCTCCGCCCGACGCAATTCGGCGCGTGCGGCGGCGGGCGATAGCGCATCGACCGCGATGTTGATTCGCGCGACCTCTTGCCACGCGTTCTTGGGTAGCGGCGACGCCGCGAGCAATGCGGTCGCTTCCGGTGTTTTCCCCTTCTTCGCGAGATAGCGCACCGCGTCGACCAGCCGGTCGCTTGCGGGGTCGAGATGGATGGCGAGCACGGCTTCTTCGCCAGCGCGTGTGTCGTTCTTTTGCAGCGCATACGCACGCGAGAGCGCCGCATGCAGCCGGGCCCGCTGCGCGCTTGTCCAACCCGCCGATTGCGCGACGAGCGGCTCGCCGTAGCTTGTCGCGTCCTTGCCGTATCGATGGTCGAGGTTGAAGAGCAAGGCTTCGGCGTTCGACGGGAACTGCTTTTCCAACTGAGCCCGACACGCGTCGAGATCGTGCGACGCATCGTCGATCCATGCGAGATCTTCCGACCATGTGAATCGCTGGATGAAATTGCAGCGCGCGAGTGCCAGCGTCACATCATCGGGCCGCTGCTGCTGTGCCGCGCTGTATGCGCCGAGCATCTTTTCATATGCGGCTTTTTGATCGTTGGAGACCAGCCCGGATGCACGCTCAGCGGAGATCAGGATGTCGTACGTGGGCGCGTTGTCGTCGGCAGCGGAAGTCTGGGAGAAGGTCCATGCGGCCAAGGCGGTCAGTGCCGCAACGAACCACGCTTGACGGTGCGTCCGCCGGTGGGATGTGAACACGATTGGGTCTCTTCACGATGTTGTTCTGGATATGCACATCGTTTTTACGGCAGTCGGGCGACGAAACTTGAGGCGCGAGCAGACAGGGTTTTGCCTGTCTGTCCGGGATGAGCACTGTCGAATGCGATGCGATAACGGGCGTAATACGCGGACGGCCTCGAGTAGCGTGATGCCGCCGCCTCGGCCGTATGGGGCACGGCTTGGGCTGAATCGTTTCAACAGTCACAACAGGTAACACGTGTAAATGCATACGAAACCTGGCAGTGCAGCCCGAGCACTAGACTTGAATCACCTCTTCCAGTTGGCGGGACAAGCCGATGACACGACTACTCCTCTCCCTCGCACTGATCAGCGGCCTGTGCGGCTGCGTGGTCGCCCAGCCGTACGGCTACGGCTACGGCCCCGCGCCTGCCTACTACGCACCGGGCTACTACTACGGGCCGCCGGTAAGCATCGGCATAGGCGGGAACTTTCATATTCATTAACGTAAAGCCGCGGTGTGTCGCGGCTTTGACATTCATCGCGCGCAGGGTCGTGACTGGTATGGCGGAAGCAATAGTGTTTTCAATGTTTGCAACTCGACGCCGGCCTGTCCGGTGCGGATACTTTGTCCATCGCAGCGAGCGCCGCTCCATGATGGCGCAACATGCGGAATTCACAAAGATTCTGGAGGGTTTGCAAAATGGACGAACGTAAGCGCGAAAGCATGATCGCTTATCTGCGTCGCCGCATGGCGAAAGTGGGTATCAAGATGGCCGACGTTGCGGCCGCACTCGCGGAAGACCGCATGGGGCAGAAGTTGGTCCGCTATCGCAACGCGTTTGGCGACACGTGGGACGGCAAAGGCGCGATGCCGCAGTGGCTCGTGCAGGCCACGAGCGCCGGACAAACGTTGGAGCATTTCGCGGTCGCGGCTGCGGCAAAGAAGCCGGCTACGCAACGCCGCCCGGCCGTCGACTGGAGTCAGGACCCGTTTGCCGGCTCGCGGTTGGCGAGCGGTTCACGCGCTTAATGCGCAAGTAATGCGCTAATAAAGCGCGGGTTAGGCGCCGCCAGCTTTATCGTCGTATGTTGTGTCGGAATCGGCGTGCATCGTGGGCGCTCACGCGCACTTACGGTTGGCCATCTGCACGATGCCGCACGGGCGCCGCCAGTCTTTTGCTTCCGTCATTGCCGCATGACGGTGCGCATGACACCCGGTCGGGCGGGCCGAGGCCCCGTCACCCGTCCCATCCCGTTCCTTCCCGAAGTCACCCCGAGCGAGCCAGCATCCGGTCAGCCGCCACCGAGCAGCTTCGATCTAAGCGTCTTCGCGCGCGTTTCCGGATCGAACCAGATGCCGAAGAACGCTCGTGCAAAGTCGAGGTCCGCGATCGTCGCGGTCGCTTCACCGTTTGCATAGAAACGCACGCCCGTTCCGGGCAAAAACACGCCGCATAGCCAGTCCCCAGGCTCGACATCGACGAAAGCGCGCAGCATGTCGTCGCGCCAGCGCGCAACGAGTGCGTCCGGTAAGGGCGTCGGCGCGAGACGCTTCATTTCATTCAGGCCGAGCGTCGTGAGGCGCTCTCGCGTGGCGGAGGTCGCGTACGTCAGTTGCAGCGCGAAGCGCGCATCGTAATTGACCGGCAGATGCGTGCTCCACAATTGGGCATCGTAGAGGTGAAGGCCGAGGAAGCGATACTCGCCCGAGCCCGACAGTTGAGCGGCCGGGACTTCGGCGTGGCAATCCTGTGCGGCTAGCGCGGAACGCGGAGACAGCGCACACAACGCGACCGCGAATCCGGTCGCGAGCGCAACACGCCGGGTGAAGAGCCTGAATGAATCACGCCGCGGCAGGTCGGACGTGGTCGCGACGGCTTTCTGTTCGCTGCTGGAGGCGAGAGAAGTGTCGGCGGTATAGCGGTAAATCGGTTTCACTATTCGGAGATTCCGTGTCATCGCCTGAACGGCTCGCTCGATACGCCCCAGTGCGGACACGATGGCCGTGTTCGGGTCCATCGCGCGCAACAGGCAATCGCAGCGGCGGAGGCAGGCTGGCAGAAGCATTCCGTTCGACGGGCGGAGCCCATGCGAACAAACGAGGCCGAGAGCTAAATGCAGGATTTTAACGGTTGCGCGTAAGCTGCTGTAGGGGAAAATCACGGATGGCGCGCTGTGCATGTGCGCCAGCACACGATGTCAATGAGGCGGCCCCAGCCACGCTGCGCGACCTTGAACGGTGCCGCAGCCGGTTTTTCGGCGCGAAGCAGCCGGCATGCGCGGGCCAGATTCACCCGCGCGGACCGTCGCCGGATGTATGGAAATTGCAACATGTTGCGCGCGAAACAGACGCTGTCCGGCTTTTCGAATTCATGTCTTTTTCGTGCGAAGCCGTAAGCATTGACGCGACAAAGAGCTTCGCCTGAGAACGCCGGACAAGCGTCTCACGTGAACATGCAGCGCGTGAAGCAATATGGGCGTCAGCTGCTTGACGCGCTACTGCGACCTGCGCGGGCCCTACCCCTTCTTCACCACCTCAACGGTGGCGACGAGGCCCGTCTTCTGGCGAATGCGCTCGGCTGCATCATCCATCGCCTTGCGCACGTCTTCCTCGGTGACTTCACCCGACTTCAGTTCGTCGCCGCGGCCGAAGCGTCCGGACTGATTGGTCAGCACCCAGTGATCGCCTACGTATCTGAGCTCGCCGCCAATGTACGCGAAGCCTGCGTGACCCGATGCCTGGCCCGTTTGCGAGAACCAGGCTGCCAGCGTCGGGTGGCCGCCGCTGCCGTCGCGAATGCTGCCGACTTCCGCATAGTATTTTGCCTCGGCTTCGTAGTGCGCTTTCATCTCGTCGAGCATCTTCTTCACGCTCGGGTCGAACGCCTCCGGGTACTTCCACGGTTCCTCGACGCCAATGATGATGTGGCCGTCATCGCGCATGACCCACAGAAACGTCACGCTCCGGTGCGGGACGAATTCCTGCGGATCGTTCTCGATGTCGATCCAGACCGGGTTGATCATCGTCAGCTCGCTGGGCTTCACGCGAGCCGGCAGCTTCGGGTAGAGCGGCATGATAGGACTCCCTGTGTCGGGCACGGCCGCGGCGCGGCCGTAATGGATGAACCCGCACCATCGGGCGATGGGCGGGGCTTTTTCATCCTATGGCCGCAGGGAAGTTGTTCGCTGACGGTTTCTGATACGCAGAAAACCCGCGCTACAGATCGATGACGATATCGCCGGCTGGCTGCGAGCAGCACACCAGCAGGTTTCCTTCAGCCGGTTGATCGAGCGGTTCCGGTCCGTACGCGACCTGCCCCGACACCAGCCCGCTTTCGCAGTTGTGGCAGACGCCCGTGCGGCACGACCAGCGAACCGGCACATCGCACGCTTCGGCGAGTTCGAGAATGCTCGGATAGACCGCCGCATTCCAATGCGCGCTAATGCCGCTGCGCGCGAACGAGACCAGCGGGCCCGTCTTTGCGTCGTCTGCCGGCGGATGCGGTGCGCGCGCCGCGACATTGGCGATGCCTGGCGTCATCGATTCGCCGCCGTTGAAAATTTCCGCGTGAATCCGTCCGGCTGCGACGCCGAATGCGGCGAGCGTCTCTTTCATCTCCGCCATGAAGCGGTTGGGTCCGCATAGATAGAAATCCGCATCGCGAGGTACGCCGGCTTGATCGAGGACCGCGCGCGACAAACGGCCCACCGCGTCGAAATCCGCGCCGCTGCGATCGTTCGCGCCCGGCTTGCTGTAACAGACACAGCTGCGGCCGTGCGCCAGCGCGAGCATGAGACGCCGTGCTTCGTCGGCGAACGCATGGTGCGCCCTGTCGCGCGCGCCATGGAGCCACCAGATGTTGCGCGCCGAGCGCGCCGCCGACAGCGCGTGCAGCATCGCCAGCACAGGCGTAGCGCCGATCCCCGCACTTACCAGCACCACCGGCGCATGACCCGGTTGCAGCACGAAGCTGCCGCGTGGTGCGCTCACATCGAGCGTATCGCCGACCCGAATCCGCTTGTGCAGCCAGGTGCCCGCCGCGCCGTCCGGTTCGAGCTTGACGCTGATCCGGTAACGCTCCGTCGACAGCGCACCGGAGAGCGAGTAGCTGCGAAAGAACGGCGATCCGCCGTCAGCGCGAGGCAAACGCAGCGCCACATACTGACCGGGCAGCGCCATCGGCAACGGCTCGCCGTCGGCGCTTTCGAGCGTCAACGACAACACGTCTGCGGACTCCCGATCGAGCGCTGCGATCCTGAGCGAGCGGAAGCCCGGCGCAACCGGGTGTGCGGCGACTGAGGGCGCGAGTCCCGCGTTGCCGCTCGTCGCACCGCTGGCCTCGTCGCGCAGCAACGCTTCGAAAGACCAGCGCCATCCGGGCGACAGCGCGCCGATGCGCAGCGCACATTCCAGCCGGTCGCGCGGATGATGCGAGGAATACAGAAGCGCGTTGATTTCGGCGACGCTCATTCGCTCCTCGGCCTCGCCGACCTTGACGATTTCATCGCCGGCGCCGACGTCGCCTTCCTGGAGCACGCGAAGATAGAACCCCGGCCGCCCGCTCGACGTGAGCAGCGCGGGCATGCGCGGTTCGTTGGTCCGGATGCCGACGCGATAGCAGGTCACCCGCGGCTGCGTCACTTCGAATACCGCGTCGCCGATTCGATAGCGGTCGCCGATGCAGACGTCGGAATCGGGCAAACCTTCGATCGTGAAGTTTTCGCCGAAGTGTCCGTGCTCGAAGTCGTCGCGCTTCAGTTGCGCCTGCCAGTGCCGATACGATTCGATCTGATAGACAAACACCGCGCGCTGTTCGCCGCCGTGGCCGCCGAGATCGCCCTGGCCGTCACCCGCGAGATTCAGGCGGCCGGCCCAGCAGCGGCCGCGCACCGGACGTTTCCAGATCGCGGTGTACACGGTGCGACCGCGCCACTCGATGTCGCGCGGCAAGCCGACATTCACCGATAGTAGTCGAGCCATGCTTCGTCTCTCCTCAACTGCGCGTCTGCACTGTCGATGTCGCGCCGCGTGCCGTCGCCGGCGCGGCTCGTTACTGCCGAAGGCCGCTCACGGCCGCTCACGGCCGGTTACGGTCCTGCGCTTCATGAACCGTGAGTTCACGATCGACGCCATGCGGAATGACCGTCTGCCCGGGTTCGAGATGCAACGGCCTGTCATCGAGATGGACCGCGACGATATCCGGCTCGAACGACACGAAGTTCGCGACGCGACTGACTTCGGGATAGGTCTCCGGATAGCTCCACGCGGCAAGCCGCGCGTCATCGATATCGTAGTAATGGCAGATGCCTTTGTACGGACAGAAGGTCCGGTGTTCGACGGGCGTGAGGGCGGCAGCGTCGACGTCCGTGCGCGGCACGTACCAGCGCGGCGCGAAGCCGGACTCGTAAAGCGCGAGCGGCCGCGTGGTCTCGGCGATCACACGATCGCGATGACGCACCACCAGGCGGCGCGACGTCTGACGAATATCGATGCGGTGATACGGGTCCGCCGCGTGGCCGACAATCCGTTCGTCTTCCTCATAGAATGCATCCATCGCTCGCCACGCAAACGCGATGCGATCTTTCAGTTCGTTCGCGTGCGCGGGCAGGTCGGTATGCTGCCACGCGCCGCGTTGCGCGACATGCTCGCCTGCGCGCACCGCGAACCAGCCGGTCGCGCCGAGATCCTGATGGCGGGTTGTATGCTCGAGGCGTTCCAGCACACCGGCAGCAATATCGGTTTGCGGGAAGTAGGCGACCGGATAACGGGCCGGTTCGAAAAGCAGGACGACGTTCTCGCTATCGGCAATCCACTGTCCACCGAAGTGCACCCGCATGCGCCGGCGCAGCGGCTCGGCATAGAGCAGGCGCTTGGGCAATGGGTCCGGAAGCAGAAAACGGCCGATCGCGCCGGCCGACAGCGGGCCTTGTTGCCATGAGAGTCCCATTACATTTCTCCTTGGAGTTGATCGATGGTGTTTGCCTGCTATGCCCGTGCCATGTGTGCCGGACTGCCGCTCGCGCGGTGCGATGCGGTGCCTGGCGTTAAGAGCGATGCGCGGGCGTCATGGGTCGTATGAGCGACCGGGCCGCGCGCGGCGATTTCGGCAGACAATGGTGCGCGCCGCGCTGGCAAACGAATGAGATCAAGTGTCGCCGAATCCTGACGTTCATGCATTGTGTGTATGCATGGACGCGTCGCGAAATGCGTGGGGGACGTTTATCCGTTCTCGTGCGAATCGCGACATTCGATGTCGATGCGGCGATTCCGGCAGACCAAAGGACAGCAAAGAAAGCGACTGACATGGACCGGCAACGACCGGTGCATGCTTGTCACTCGCGATCAACATGCATCGCGGAACGAACGCTTGACCTGCGAGCAATACCATCGCCGTAGCCAAAAAAGCAGAGCACGACCGGTGAGTCCAAACCGTGCCTATGTGACAAACCTCATCAATTCGCGTTAATCTGAATGTCGGTCGTGTATGCGTTGTGCCGAAGGCCGGCGCGCTGCTCGCTCGCAAAACAGGCGCCTATTCATTCAGTTCAGGACCACAATGACCCCGCTAAGAATCGACTTTATCTCCGATATCGCATGCCCATGGTGCGCGGTCGGCCTTGCATCGCTGCAACTTGCGCTGTCCCGTCTTGGCGACGAAGTGGATGCCGAATGGGTGATGCATCCATTCGAACTGAATCCGCAAATGGGCCCGCAAGGCGAGGCGATTGTCGATTACCTCGGGAAAAAGTATGGGCGCACACCCGGGCAGATCGCACAGACGCAGGCGTTGATCCGCGAGCGCGGTGCGAGCGTCGGCTTTGCGTTCGGCGAACGCAAGTTTGTCTATAACACCTTCGATGCGCACCGCCTGCTGCAATGGGCCGGCGCGAAGGGCCAGCAATTGCCGCTCGAGATGGCGTTGATGCGCGCGTATCACGGCGAAGGCGAGGACGTCAGTGCTCACGACGTATTGATCGAAGCCGCGCAATCCGTCGGACTGGATGCGCACGAAGCCCGCCAGGTGCTGCAAGGTAATGACTATGCGGACGAGGTTCGAGCAGACGAACGCGAAACCGCGGCTTTGGGCATTCACTCGGTGCCGGCGATCATCTTCAACCAGCGTTATCTCGTGAGCGGCGGACAGCCCGCCGAAGCGTTCGAAGATGCGATCCGGCAGATTCTTGCCGAAGCGCCTGAAGCGTAAAACACGAAATGCAAAACGCCGCGCGCGCCGTTGCAGTGACGGTATGGCTGGCACGCCGATACCGCGAATTTCATTTCATGTTGACGCGTGATTGACGCCGCTAAAGCACCATGTCAAAGTGCCGTCCAATGTCCCCGTTATAGTTGATCCGGCTTAATCGAATCCGCTCATTCAACCATGTTCCAGGCCACGCGCACGTCGATCGAAACCACCGCAGCCTTGCAGGCTGCCGGTCGCACGCGCGCGCTGCTTATCCAGCTTGCTCCGCCGATGGCGCCCCCGGTCGTGATGACCGGGGGGGCGGTGTCGGCTGCGTGCCCTCCGCCGCCGGTCGCATTCGTCCAGGACTGATTCGGTCCACCCGGCGGTTTCCGCGTTTCATTCAATGATTTTGATTGTCACGGATGCGTTTGCATCCGCGCGGAAACCTGTTCGCTTTTTTCGACAGGTTATCAACATCATGTCTTTATCCAGAACGAGCTGGGCCGCGTACGGCTCGACGACGCTTTTCGTATTGCTCTGGAGTAGCGGCGCAATCTTCACGTCAGCGGGGCTGGCTCATGCATCGGCGCTGGCGTTTCTCGTGATGCGCTTCGCGCTTGCGTCGCTGGTCATGCTGGGCATCGGCGCATGGCGGCGGCAGTGGTTGCCGGCGCGCGGCACACGCGTTCAGGCTGGCGTTGCAGGTGTGCTGATGGTCGGCGGCTATTCGATCAGCTATTTCATGGCGCTCGCGCATGGCGTCAATCCGGGCGTGATGGGCGTCGTGCTCGGCGTGCAGCCGATCCTCACGCTGCTCATGCTCGAGCGGCGTTTTTCGCTGCGTCGTGCACTCGGCCTCACGGCCGCGTTGTGCGGGCTGGTGCTGGTGTTATATGGAAGCATAGCCGGCGCCGGCGTGATGACAGCCGGTACCGCATTCGCGGTCGGCGCACTGCTTTGCATCACGTTCGGCGCAATCCTGCAGAAGCGGATACAGCAGGCGCCGGCCGATGTGCTGCCGCTGCAATACGGCATCGCACTGCTGATGTGCGTCGCGTGCGCGCCGTTCGAACCCTTCACGTTCGAATGGCGCGCCGCTTATCTGTTGCCGCTTCTGTGGCTCGCGCTGGGCATTTCAGTTGTCGCGCAACTGCTGTTGTACAGGCTGATCCGGCATGGCAACCTCGTCAATATCACGAGCCTGTTCTATCTGGTGCCGGTCGTCACCGCCGGGATGGACTATATGTTTCTCGGGCATGCGCTGTCGTGGCCAGGCATCGCGGGAATGGCGGCGATTCTTGTCGGGCTCGCCACCGTTTTCGCGGCGTCCGGTAAGCAGGTCGCATGAAGCGGTGCAGCAGGCGTTCATTCGGCAGCTAAGGGGTGTGCGCAGACCGGCTTCGCAAAGCCGTCTGCGTGCGCCAACCTGGTGCCCGTGCTTCGCACGCTAAACGATTACCGCGAATAGGGCGGTTAGTTGACAGGCCGCTGGATTTTCAAAGCGGCCGCGCCTATAACTTGAGAAAAAGAACAAACCGGCTTCCCAATAAGACTTCAATATCGGCGTCTGGCACGTGCGTCAATAATTGCAATCGGCTCAGTCATCACGCACGCGCCGTCTTTCATCGCGCTTTCGCGCTCCGCCGCCTGCGGAGCGCCTTTCGAGCCTCGCCGTGACGGGCTCTTTTCCTGCAATCGGCCAGCGGTAGCTAAAGTCGATACGAACGGCTTTCGGTATCTGTTCTTTCCACTCACGCGATTTGCTTCGAATTCCTTATTGGGTTCGGGTGGATTGCATTTCGAATGCAGGTGAACAAAATGAAAGTTTCTTTTGCTCCAGTGTTGGTGGTCGCCACGCTCTCCGTTATGCCGGGTGTTGCCTCTTCGCAGACATCGCAGTCGCCGCCCAATGCCGATCCGCAAATGTCGCAAAGTACGAGCGCGTCGCCGCCGGCAATGACCGAGCCTTCGATGAACCGCTACGACTACGATGCGACTGGAACCCAGCCGGGTGGATCGAGTGGAAGCGGGCGAGGCAGAGACGGCGGCCGTTGTGTCGTCGGGTTGTCGTGCGATATCTATCGGGGCAGTTGAACCTCGCGATAGTGCGCGCGCACACAACCATGCGCCGTCGGCGAGGGGTCAGCCGGACTCACCCAGGTCGGGCGGCGGTGGCTGCCCAACCTCGCTGGAATGATTGCCGCCGCGCCGCATTCTGCGTTGCCGCACGGTGGAGTCCCAATAGTCGGACTACTTTAGGGTATACATTGATTAATCGACCAAAGTCGGTGATATAGCATCTTCCGCAGTTGTCCAGGAGCACACGCATGCACGTGGTTTGTAAGGCGTATTGATATTCGGCTCCGGCTCTTTCCTGGCCTGCGCCGTCATACACAGCAATTCAATAACGAAGAGACTGGAGGATGACATGGCCGATAAGCCGGAACGCGATGGGGAAGACGTGCAGGAAATGCGCCGTGGATTATTGCAAGGCGCGGGGCTCGGCGCCGCGCTGGCGCTGCTAGGCGGCGCAATCACGCCGGCCCAGGCCGCGGAAGGGGCGCCGTTTCCGAATCACAAGCGCTGGAAAATCGTATTCGTGAACCACGTCACGACGAACCCGTTCTTCGTGCCGACGCAATACGGCATTCAGGATTCCACCGCTTTGCTCGGCATGGACTATCAGTGGACCGGTTCCGCCAACGCCGATATCGGTGAAATGGTGAACGCGGTGAACGCCGCGGTGGCCGGCAAGGCCGACGCGATCGCGGTGCCGATCGTCGATCCGAAAGCATTCGAAAAGCCGATTCAGGCGGCGCTCGACGCCGGTATTCCCGTGTTTGCGTATAACGCGGATGCGCCGCAGGGTTCGAGCAATCCGCGCCTCGCGTATATCGGCCAGGACCTGTACCTGTCCGGCTATCAGATGGGCGAGCGCATTGCGAGCCTGATCGACAGCGGTCTGGTCGCGCTCTTTATCGCCACGCCGGGTCAGCTGAATATTCAGCCGCGGCTCGATGGCGCGGCGGCGGCGATCAAGAAGTCCGGCAAAAAGATCGATGTGCAGACGATCGCCACCGGTGCGACGGTCAACGAAGAACTGTCGAAGATCAAGTCGTTCTACCTCGGCCACCAGGATCTCAAAGGCATGTTCGCGGTCGACGCCGGCAGCACGCAGGGCGTGGCCGAAGTGATGAAGGAGAACAGCCTGCCGGCCAAGGGTGTGCACGGCGGCGGCTTCGACCTGCTGCCGCGCACGGTGCAACTGATTCACGACGGCTTCCTCGATTTCACGATCGATCAGCAGCCTTACGTGCAAGGCTTCTATACCGTGGTCGAGGCGTTTGTCTTCCTCGCGTCCGGCGGACTCGTCGGGCCGGCCAATATCAACTCCGGCCTGAAGTTCGTCACCAAGGGATCGGTCGACCCGTACCTCACGACGTCGACGCGTTATGAAGGCAAGAGCACGAAGCCGCAAATCGTGCCGCGCACCGGAGCGATCAAAGGGTGACGTCTTCTGTGACGGATCAGCAAAAGTCTCGCGAGCGGCCACGGCGGCAGTCGTGGTCGTTCGTGCGTTCGAGCGAACTGCGCATTCTGCTCGTGGCGCTCATTCTGTGTGCATACTTCGAGATCGCCAACCACGACTTTCTGCTGACGAGCGCGAGTCTGCAGAATCTGTCGCAATTCATCGCGCCGGCCGCGATTATCGCGTTCGGCGAAATCATGCTGATGATCGGCGGCGAGATCGATCTCTCCGCCGGGATGGTGTTTGCGTTTGCGCCGTTCATCATGCATTTCGCGCTCGAAGCGGGTTTTCCGATCGGCCTCGCGATTCTGGCCGGACTCGCGGCGGCGGGCGTGGTCGGTTTTATCAACGGCGCCGTGACGGTGTATCTGCGCATTCCGTCCTTTGTCACGACGCTCGGCACGCTGTTCTTCGTCAACGGCTTCACGTTGACCATTTCGCAGGGCACGCCGGTTCCGGCGCCTGAGAACACGCTCTTCGCGGAATTCATGGGCGGGTGGGGCTACAGCGAAATCATCTGGGCAGTGGCGCTCGCGCTCATCATGCATGTGGTGCTGCGGCATACGCGTTGGGGCCTGCATACCGTCGCGTCGGGCGCGAATCCGCTGGGCGCGAGCGAGGCGGGGATTCGCATCAAGCGTCTGAAGCTCGGCAACTTCATTCTTGCCGCAGTGCTCGCGGGCCTGACCGGCATTCTCGAAGGCTTTCGCATTGCGTCGATCGATCCGCAAGCGGGCGGCAATCAGATCATGTTTCTCGCGGTCGCCGCGGGCGTGATCGGCGGCACACCGCTTGCCGGCGGCTCGGGCACGATCATCGGCGGGTTGATCGGCGCCGCTGTGCTGGGCATTCTGAGCGACGGGTTCACGCTGATCGGCATCAACGCGTTCACGTTCAATATGATTCTCGGCGCCGCGATTCTCGCCGCGATGATCTTCAATATTCATATCGCGCGGCTGGCACGCAAAGGAGAGTCGTGATGTCCGACGTGCCGGTGGAAACGCTCGCGCTGCGCGGCGACGATATCGTCAAACGCTTCGGCGCGGTGACCGCGCTCGATGGCGTGTCGCTCACGCTGAGGAAGGGCGAGATTCTCGGCATTCTCGGCGATAACGGCGCGGGCAAGTCGACGCTGATCAAGATTCTCACCGGGTTTCATCAGCAGACGAGCGGCAAGCTGTTTATCGACGGCGTCGAAACGATGCTCCGCTCGGTCGATCACGCACGCGCGCTGGGCGTCGAGTGCGTGTATCAGGACCTCGCACTCGCGAATTCGCTGAGCATCTATCACAACATGTTCCTGAACCGGGAAATCATTCGCCGTCCGTTCCCGTTTCTGAACAACCGTGCAATGCGCACGCGCGCGGCGCAGGTGCTCGACGAGATCGGCGTGCATGTGCCGTCGGTCGATCTGCCGGTCGAGCAATTGTCGGGTGGTCAAAGACAGGCGATCGCGGTGGCGCGCGCGGTGCATTCGAATGCGAAAATCCTGCTGCTCGACGAACCGCTCGCGGCGATGGGTGCGCGCGAGGCCGGCTTGATCATCGATCTGATCTTGCGCCTGAAAGCGAAGGGCGATCTGTCGATCATCATGATCATGCACAACTATGCGCAGACGCTCGATATTGCCGACCGCGTGATGCTGATGCAACGCGGCCGCGTGACCTATCAACGCGAAGCCGCGAGCACCTCGGTCGCAGAGCTGATGGATATCGTGCGACGCGAATATCGCGCGATGCGCACGGCGTCCTGAGCGCGCCGCGGCGTTTGCTCCCTTCATTCGTTTTCTGAATCGTCGGCATCCCTTGCCGTTTTTTTTCGAGCCGCATTTCGCGCTTGATGGGCGGACACGTCGGCTATCATGAATGAATCGATGGCAATGGCTGTGGCCACAGGTTCAGATATGACGAAAGTAGGAAAGACGCTCATCGCAGCGCTGGTCGTGGCGGACTTAGGGTTTGTTTTTTACATCATGTCCCCGCAAGGCGACCATTCAGCAGGAAAAAGTGACGCCGCATCGGATGGCTCGGTAAAAATGATGGCGCCGCTTTATACAGGCAAGGGTAGCGATCCGCAGGTTGCCGCGGGAACGGTGGCGAGCGACATGCCGGGTTCATCCACGCTGCCGTCCGCAACCAGCACCGGCAGTATCGATGCCGCGCCGCCGCGGCCGGTTGCGGTGCCCAATGTGCTCGCGCAGGCTCCCGCCGCGGCGGCTGCGGCGAGTGCGGCTAAAGAGCAGAAAACCGTGACGGTGCGTCCGCAACCGGTCCGTACCGTCGACGTCGCGAATAATCCGAAGCCAGTCAGCACGAACACCAGTCGATCTGCGCGTGGCGACCGCACGGGTGACGACGGACGTTCGAGCGCCGGTTCGAATCCGGTCGCGGCGGCGATGACGGAAGCGCTCGTCAGGCAGTCTGCCCAGCTCGATCCTTCGCTGCCGCCTCCCGATATGTCGAAGTCCGTATCGATGCACGACGTGTCGGATACCGCATCGCGCGGCGGTTCGAACCCCGTTGCGGCGGCGATGACCGAACAGCTGGTTCGCGAATCCAGCAGAATCAACTCGCCGGCTCACACGCCGGGACAACCGGGCGCTCAATAGACACGGTCTTCTGTAAAGCGCCGGTTGTCACATTTCATTCATCGATGAGCGCCATTGCGCGCGGCACCGACGCGACCATCGGATCACCTGTTCGCGCGCCCATGCGTTCACGCATGCAGCGCGAGCTTCTGCACGCGCCAGTTCAGCAGCTCCGCGACATAAAGCACGTTCTCCGACGGACACGCCATCTCGTGAATCCAGCCGAACTGTTTCAGCTGTTTGCCTGACTCGCCGAGCACGCCGAGCAACTGGCCGTCGAGCGTCAGTTTGTAGATACGTCCCGGAAACGCGTCGGCGCTGTAGAGCACCTGGTTCGGGCCGGGAGAAATGCAGATGGCCCAGGGCGACCCGGGTGCAAACGTGCCGGCCGCAATTTCCGCTTCGCCTGGGATATTACCGATCGCGGGGCGCGCACCGGACGGCACCGGCACATCAATCGTGATTTGACGCAAAAAGTTGCCATCGGTGTCAAACACCTGGATGCGCCGGTTGCTGCGGTCCGCGACATAGATGCGGTTGTTCGCGTCGACCGCGATGCTGTGCGGCGTATGAAACTGGCCCGGCCCGGCGCCGCGATCGCCCCATGACTTCAACCAGTTGCCGTTGCGGTCCACCTTCGCGACGCGTGAGTTGATATAGCCGTCGCTGATGTACGTGTTATCGGACGTGTCCCATGCAACATCCGTCACCTGGCGGAACCGCCCCGGTTCCGAAGGCAGCGGCGGATTCGGATGCTTGAGCGGCGCGGTATCTTCATCGGACGCTTCCTGCTTGCGTCCGAACACCATCGCGACGCGCCCTTCAGGGGTGAACTTGATCACCATATCCGAGCCCTTGTCGGTCACCCAGATATTGTCGTGCCGGTCGATCTTGACCGTATGCGCAAACGACCACGCATACAGGTTGTGGCCGATCTCGCGCACGAACTTGCCGTTCGGTGCGAATTCGAGCAGTTGCGCGGCCGCTGCGCCATACGCGGGCCCAATGGAATTGCCGCGCGACAGTACGAACACGTGACCATGCGAATTGACCGCGACACCCGAACATTCGCCGAAGTAGACGTTCTCCGGCAGCCTGAGCGGATCGGCAATTGAATCGTAAGCAATCGACGGGGCGGTTTGCGCGTTCGCGAATCCCGGCGCGGCGGCGAGCGCGGCCGCCGCGGTCAGGAATTGCCGGCGCGTGAAGCCGCGTTGAGAAGGATCGGAACAGCATGGACAGAACAGCGTGTGTTGCGGTCGCATCGAACGTTCCCCTCGTCAAGGAATGGCCGCCCGATAGTTGCAACTTTCGTTGTCCTGGTCAATCCTGTTAAACGAGAACTTAAGCAGGACGTCCCGCGTTTTACGCGGCATGCATAGGCCATGCGTGACAGTGTTGTCGAAGTAGACGCCAAGCCGTGTCGCAGCCGATTACCACACCGGTCGCGAAGCGGTTTCTTTGAGCAGGTTCAATCTCATGCGCGCAAGCTGACGGGGTAGACGGAAACTAGAACGTCACCGTCGTTTTCACGCCGATCACAAACTCGTTGCCGATGCGTTGAGCCGGATTCTCCGGATCGGGTATGCCGCCCGATGGCCGGAAGAAATACTGCGCATCGCCCTGCAATTGCCACCATGGCGCGATCTGATACTGGTAAGTCGCTTCGATTACCGTCTCCGCACTGCGCGACGGAAAGCCCGGTGTGGTTTGCGCGGTCGCGCTGGCGAGATCGCGCGCATGCGAACCGATACGCGCATAGCCAACCGCGAGGCCCGCGACATCGTTGTCGCGTCCGCTGAATGGCGCCTTGAGCGTCACCCCGGCGTTCGCGCCGACGTCGATCAGATTGCGGTCGCCCGGCGCGCCCATCAGTTGGACGAACACGCCGACCGATCGCGGACCGCCGCCGCCTTCTCGCCAGACCATCTGATCGGCGATCGCATAGACGCTCCAGTTGCCGTGGTGACTTTGCGGCGTGCCGCTGCTCGCGGGGCTCGCCAGCGACACGCCGTTGCTCGCCAGCCCCTGATCGTCGAACGACTGCGTGTCGTACCAGAAGCCGAGCTTCCAGGTACCGGGCAAGCCCGCGCTTTGCGCGTCGTCCGGATTCGCCGGCGGCGGATTGAATGCGTACTGCAACTCGCCGATAAAAAGCGCGCCGTCGCGCAGGCTGAAGTTCGTGCCGTGTGCGTTGAGCTGCTGCGGGTCGCCGCTGCCATTGCCGGCCGGATTGCCGCCGAATACGCCCGCGAGCACCGTGACCGCGGGCGACGGTGTCGCCCGTATGCGCACGCCCGGCGACGCGAGCGGGTACGACGGGCCGCCTGCCGGCAAATCGGTCGACGGCAGCGCGGACCAGCCGAACGTCGCGTTCATGAAGGTGCTTGCGTACTCGCTCGTCATGAATTCCTGATCGACGCTTTGCTCGCCGACCTTGATATCGACACGACCGCCCGCCAGCGCTTGCTGATACCAGAGTTCCCATAGCCGCGTCGTCGCGTCGGCCTCGATCCCGCTCGCGAACTGCAACGTTTGCAGATTGCGTGTGCTCAGACTGGTGCCGTGGATCTGCAAACCGGACACGTTGAACGTGCCGCCCGCGAGACCGAACGCCTTTTGCGTATCGACACCGACGCTGAACTCGGTGAGCCCGCCGTACGCACCGCCGCGTGCGGTGCCGCCGGACAGGTTGTTCAGATACTCGCTGGTTTCCTGCAGGCCGAATGTCACGCCGTAGCGGTCGAGCCACGGACGCAGGCCGCCGATATCGCCGAATAGCGTCGCGCGATTCCACAGTCCGGCCGGCGCCTGGGATGATGCCTGGCCGGAGTCGGGCGCCGCTTGCGTTATCGGACCTTGGTCGTTCGTTTGCGCGATCGCTTGCGCGGTGCTAAAGGCCGAAAAAACCAGAATGGCCGAACAGGCCAATGGCATCGCCATGTCGGCCATACGCGCGACCTTTGGCGGCTGCATCGCCGGCCCGCGCGGTTTCGCTCGCGCGTGCGGCCGCGGCACGCCAGTCGTTTTCACGGCCGTATGTGCAGCCGTATCCGGCGGGTGGGCGGAGCGCAGCGCATTCGCGCAGCGCGTGAGGATGGGACGAACCAGCATAAACACCTCTGTCCTGCTTGCGCGCGATGCACAGGCGACGTATCGAGACGCGACAGTTTGCGCATGCCTCATGTGCAAACCGCCAGACAAAGTGAGCGGGCGGAACGCGGACCGGCATGGTCGGTCCGTGAGAAGCGCGCTAACCCCGAAACGCGGGCCAGCGGCTAAGGTATGACCTGTTGCGGCTAGCTCGCAGTGATATTGCCAGCTTTAGCCGGCATCGGACTTCCACAATGGGAGCAAGTGTCCACCGAGGGACTCCTTTCGTTGAGACGGGCGGATTTTATTCACGGTTTCCGGAATGCCGCAAGCAAAAAATTCGTTAATGTGTTTGCCGGCCGCCACGCTGCGGACGGGCCTTAAGAACACGCCCTAAGAGGCCTTAAGGGCCGCTGCACAAGCGCGGCGGCGCTGCGCAATCGAAAGCTTTGAAAAGTTGAGTGGCGTGGCAGACACTGATTTGCGAATGAGGTTGACTCGATAATGCGTCGCTGATTAAAATCCGCGAGTCTTCACAAAAGGGGCCGTCATTGGACTCCAGCAGTAGTCGATCTCCGTACAGTTTCTCTGTCTGAACGACAGGACGTCCGCGCTTCCCTTCCAGCCGCCGTTCTGCCGTCAGGCAGGCGGTGCGCGTCTAAGCAATATCCCGTGCACCTCGTGAGTCGATCCGGCCGCCGCCGCATCCGCGCGTCCGGATGACTGGCGTTGCGAATTCGCGTTCGCGGCGCTGCGTATTCGCATCCGCTTCATGCGCGCATCGCTTGCCATTGCGATGCCGCGCCTGATCCGGCCATCATCCTGTTTTCAACAGTAAGGATATCGAAATGCCCGATAGTGACAGTTACCCGATACGCCCATTCACTTTCCGTTTGTGTCTGGCCGAAGCGATCCGGTAGACGTCCACCTCAGCGAAGTGAGGTGACGTCCCTCCGCTAGCGTGCTTCGGCATGTCGCGTCCAATGGACGCCTGGAGAAGCCTCATGAACTTCGCTCTTCTGTTGCCTCAACTGTCCCACATCCTCGCGTCGCACGACCATTTCGACGCGATGCCCGCGTCGCGGCCGAGCTTGCTGCATCGGCTGATCGCGTTCTGGCGGCGCCTGAAAGCCGGCGATCGCTGATAGCGGCGGCTTGTCCGTCATGCCGCGCGCGGCGCGTCGCGCGCGCGGCTGTGCCGCCGCCTCGAGGCGGCGGCGCGCCCCGAACGCTTTTCCTTGTTCCGCAAAAACATTTTGCAGGCGGCCCGTGAGCGGCCGCGCCTGATGCGGCGGAACACCGATTGGCCCGATGAAAAAAACAGTGTCCGGTGACGTGCACGATGAACTTCAAATTCCAATCGAACCCGACTGTCCATGCATCGGTCTCGCGCGTGATGCCGAACCGCTGGGACTTCGTCGCTTTCCCGCTGATCTTCTGCGCGATTGCGATGGCGGCAAGCGGCCTGCATCAGACGCTCGCGCCGATGTCGACGCTGCAGGACCACGCCATTTCGCTCGACCCGGCGAATCTGCCTGACTACGCGCTGCGCACCACGCTGCGCATGCTCGCGGCGATGGCCGCATCGCTTGTCTTTACGCTGACGTATGGCACGCTCGCCGCAAAAAGCCGGCGCGCGGGACAGGTGCTGGTGCCGATCCTCGACATCCTGCAGTCGGTGCCGGTACTCGGCTATATCTCCTTTACGGTCACCTTCTTTCTTGCGCTGTTCCCAGGGCGCGTGCTCGGCGCGGAGCTCGCGACGATCTTCGCGATCTTCACGAGCCAGGCCTGGAACATGACGTTCAGCTTCTACCAGTCGCTGCGCACGGTGCCGCGCGACCTCTCCGAAGTTTCGCGCGGCTTTCATCTGACCGGCTGGCAGCGGTTCTGGAAGCTCGAAGTGCCGTTCTCGATGCCGGGCCTTATCTGGAACATGATGATGTCGATGTCCGGCGGCTGGTTCTTCGTCGTCGCGTCCGAAGCGATTACGGTCGGCAACAACACGATCGTGCTGCCCGGCGTCGGCGCGTATCTCGCGCAGGCCATCGCGTACAAGAACCTCGCGGCGGTCGGCTGGGCCATTCTCGCGATGACGGTCGTGATACTCGCATACGACCAGTTGCTGTTCCGTCCGCTCGTCGCATGGGCCGACAAGTTCCGCATGGAGACAACAAGCGCGGGCCGGCAGCCGCAGTCGTGGCTGCTCGACATGATTCGCAGCACGCGGCTGATTCACCGCTGGCTCGTGCCGGCCGGCGCGGTGTTTGCCCATACCGCGCGCTGGCCGCTGCGCATGCCGCCGTTGCGCCCGGCCGGCGCGAGCGCCGCGCGCCGCGACACGAAGCGCGCCGGCGATCTCGTCTGGTCGGTCGCGGTGTGCGTCGTCGCGGTGTACGCGATGTTTCGCGTGGTCGCCTATGTGCGCACCGGCGTCACGCTGGGCGACGTCGGCCACGTGTTCACGCTTGGCTCGATCACGTTGTTCCGCGTGATCGTGCTGATCGCGATCTCATCGCTGATCTGGGTGCCGCTCGGCGTGCTGATCGGACTGCGGCCCGCGCTGGCGGAAAAGATCCAGCCGCTCGCGCAGTTTCTTGCCGCGTTCCCCGCGAACCTGCTGTTCCCGGTATTCGTGATCGTCATCGTGCGCTTTCATCTGAACGCGGATATCTGGCTGTCGCCGCTGCTGGTGCTCGGCACGCAGTGGTACATCCTGTTTAACGTGATCGCGGGCGCCAGCGCCTATCCGAACGACTATCGCGAAGCGGCCAGGAATTTCCGCATTCGCGGCTGGCAATGGTGGCGCCGGGTGATGCTGCCGGGTGTTTTTCCGTACTACGTGACCGGCGCGATTACCGCATCGGGTGGCGCGTGGAATGCGAGCATCGTCGCCGAGTTCGTGCAGTGGGGCGATACGACAGTCGCCGCGCACGGTCTTGGTGCGTATATCGCGCAGACCACCGCCGCCGGCGATTTTCCAAAGATCGTGCTTGGTATTGCCGTTATGTCGTTGTACGTCACGCTATTCAACCGCGCGCTGTGGCGCCCGCTGTATGCCTATGCCGAGTCGCGACTGCGGCTCGATTGACGGAGGTTCCCATGTCGAATCCTGAAGTGCTATCGAAAGACCCGATCCGCGACGTGCCGCGGGCCGACAACATCGGCAATGCCGACCATGCCGGCAATATCGGCATGACTGGCAACATGCGGCACGCCGGCGACGAGGTGTTGTGCGTGCAAGACGTCCGCCACGGTTTCAACAAGGCACAGGGCGAACAACTGGTGCTCGACGGTGTGAACCTGTCGCTGCGCGAAGGCGAGATCGTCGGCCTGCTGGGCCGCTCGGGCTCGGGCAAGTCGACGCTGTTGCGCATCATCGCCGGGCTGATCGAGCCGACCGACGGCGAAGTCACGTATATGGGCAAGCCGCTTGCGGGGCCGGCCGAAGGCGTCGCGATGGTGTTCCAGACGTTCGCGCTGTTTCCGTGGCTCACGGTGCTGCAGAACGTCGAAGCCGGACTCGAGGCGCAGGGCGTGCCGGCCCGCGAG